>CAMAUZ010000075.1 GCA_945861535.1 Akkermansia muciniphila
GGATTTGCAAAGGCGATCTGGACCTTTGTTTACAATGGTTTCATGCACTTCGGTGTTCAATATCGGTGGTCTGCAACATTGAAGAGCGCCCCAGCCCTGTGTTTATTGATCGGAACTGCATTTCGCAGTTCCTTACGCGGCGATTTGGGTGAACGATTGCTTCTTGTTGGGAGTGATGTCATCTTGGTAGCATCGGAGTTAAATATATATGGCACTTGCTAGCGTATTCGTCATTTGCAGCCTAAAGTCGCCGAGTATGATGAAGCCTAAAAGCGACCATAACAATAGACGCAACCACATGGCTGACGCACCGCTTGCAGGAATATTTGGGCCGGGAATGCGCCAGCGGAACGCGACATTGTGGTTTTGAGATAAATTCCGGTTATCTGGCGAGTCTATTCTCCCAACGGCCGGTCGGGCGGGAGGAGGAAGGCTTTGCGGATGGTTTTGACGCCGGGTTTGCGCCAGGGGAAGGCCTGGTCGGCGGCGAGTTGGATGTCGTGGCGGAGGGTGGCGAGCTGGGTGATGTGGGCTTGGACGCTTTCGAGGGTGGCGGCGGCTCTGCTTTGTTGCTCGGCTTGGGCTTTGTTCTTGGTGTCGTAGGCGGTGATGGCGTCGCTGAGGTCCTGAATGGCATCATCGTCTTCGATGCCGGGGAGAACGTCCTGGGGCGGGGCGTTGTTGTCGCCGGGGGTGAGGCGGGCGTGGATGGAGCGCGCGGCGGTGAGGACTTCGTCGAGGCTTTTGGTGGCGAGGTTGAGCTTGGCCCCGATGAAGTAGGCTTGGAGGAGGGGTTTGTGGTCGCCTTTGAAGGTACGCTTGGCGGCGGTCTGGATGGGGGCGACAAGGCAATCCTCCGGCTCAGGCCCAACGGCCCAAGAAATGACTGACTTTTGCAATGTGCTTCCCCGACACATAACCTCGATATGGATTTCTGGGGTGGAGACTGGAAATGCGGATTGGGGAAGTCAAGGAGGAGTTTCGACAAAATTTTGAAATGGGCGCATTTCAGTTTCTTGCACCCGATCCGGTGTCCGCGGAGATCCCGTGGGGCAGGCATCACTGGCTGCCGGTTCACGGGGCATCCCTGCCCCGTGTTTCCGCGACCGCCATGACTGGTTCGGCACCGACAATGGGCGGCAGGGATGCCGCCCGAACCGGCAGGCAATGATGCCTGCCCCACAGCTCCGGCGCTGGGCGTTAAGGCACGCGCGCACATTTTTCCGCCGATTATTTGTTTGCGCCGTGGCGCGCAGTTATAGGATTACTCTGCGGCTCGCACCGGCCCCTTCGGCAGCGGGCCTTTCCTATCTAACCGAGAATTTTGATGAAAAAGAAAATGATGCGGGCGGTCGGCGTCGTGCCCCACAAAAAAGAGGTCGCGCTCCTCGAACATGCGGCCCCCGAAATCACCGAGCCGACCCAGATCCGCGTCCAGACCTTGGATGTCGGCATCTGCGGCACGGACCGCGAGATCTGCACATTCGTCTATGGCGCTCCGCCCGCCGGCTCCGACTATCTCGTGCTCGGTCACGAGGCCCTCGGCAAGGTCACGCATGCCGGCCCCAAGGTGAAGGGCATCGCCGTCGGCGACCTAGTGGTGCCGTCCGTCCGCCGCCCGTGTCCCGATCCCGATTGCCGTCCCTGCCGGGCCGACCGGCAGGACTTTTGCGCCACCTGGAAGTTCAACGAGCGCGGCATCAATCAGCACCACGGCTACATGACCGAGTACTTCGTGGACGATCAAAAGAACTTCACCGTCGTCCCTAAGGAACTCCGCAAATTCGCCGTCCTCGCCGAACCGCTCACCATCGCCGAGAAGGGCCTCAGCCAGGTCTGGCAGGTGCAGGCTCGCCTTCCCTGGGCTTGCGCGAAACCGGGGCGACCGAAGGGCACCGGCCTCCGCGCTGTCGTCCTCGGGGCCGGTCCCATCGGCATCCTCGGCGCGATGACCTGCGTGCTTAACGGCTTCGACACCTACGTTTATTCCCGCTCGCCGAAGCCGAACCCCAAGGCCGATCTCGTCGAATCGTTCGGCGCAAAATATTTTTCCACGGCCGACACGACCCCGGCCCAACTCGCCGAAAAGGTGGGCAACATCGACCTCGTCTATGAAGCCATCGGCGTCGCCGACGTTTCCTTCGGGGTCATGCAGGTCCTTGGTCTCAACGGCGTCTTCGTCTTCACCGGCATACCCGCGCCGGAAGGCCACATCACCATCGAGGGCAATCAGCTCATGCGGAATCTGGTCCTGAAAAATCAGGTCATCATCGGCACCGTCAATGCCGACAAAGCCGCCTTCCAGGCCGCCATCCGCGACCTTGGCGAATTCAAGAAACGCTGGCCCAAGGCCCTCGCGCAGATCATCACCGCGCGCCATCCCATCACCAACTACCGCGACCTGCTCGTCGGCAAGAGCAGCGGCATCAAGCACGTCATCGCCTTTAAGAAATAATCCGCCGGCGCAACCAACCGCCGTCCCCACCTTCACCAGCCCGCAAAAAATTCCGCATCCCAAAACCGCATGAGCAAAAAGTGGATCGACATCTCCGTTCCGAATTACCAAGGCATGGTTCACTGGCCCGGCGACCCGGCCTTTGAAACCAAGCGCGTCAAGAGCATCGAGCGCGGCGATGTCTGCAACCTCACGCACATTGCGTTGAGCGCGCACACCGGCACGCACATGGACTCGCCCCGGCACTTCATCCGCGACGGCCGCGCGATGGAAGCCTTCCCGCCCGACGCCACCATCGGCCGCGCCCGCGTCATCGAGATCAAGGACAAGGTCTGCATCCATGACCAGGAACTGAAGGCCCACAAACTCAAGCGCGGGGAACGCATCCTCTTCAAGACCCGCAACAGCAAGCGCAGTTGGAAAACCGCCGCCTTCGACGAAGACTTCATCTACATCAGCAAAGAAGGCGCCCAGCACATCGTGGACTGCGGCGTGATGACAGTCGGCGTCGATTACCTCTCCGTCGGCGGCTTCAAGAAGGACGGCGTCGAGACCCACCAAATCCTGCTGGGCAAGGAAGTCTGGATCATCGAGGGCCTCAACCTCGCCAAGATCAAACCCGGCACCTACGATCTCGTCTGCCTCCCCATCCATCTCCTCGGCAGCGATGGCGCGCCGGCGCGGGCGGTGTTGCGCTAGTCGTTCTGGTTCAAAACAAGACTGCCCGTCCCGCGGTACGCAGGACGGGCTTTCTTTTGGTGGGGCAACGGCGACTTTGCGCGCCTGCTCGGTTCACCGATATCTTTTCAGGCATCTCGAGCAAGCCCCGGGCGAATCCCTCCCTCGCGGTGACTGAATTGCCATTGTGCTCTCGCGCCGGTCCCTCGCGCGCCCACCGGCGGTATCGGCGGCGCCTCATCCAAGTCATCGGCCTGGCCGTTCGCCGACCGGAGCGACTATAGCATCGCCCCCTTTGCCACAACTCCACCCTCGCTTCACCACTGCCAATCGCTACCGTCCCGGCCCATGACGCATCCGCCGAAAGTCCTCGGCATTATCGCCGGGAATCGCTCGCTGCCGCTGCTGCTGGCGCGGCAGGCGCGCGCCATGGGCGTGGCCCGCCTCGTCGCCGTCGGTTTCGACAGTGAAACAGATCCGCAGCTCGCCGGCCTCGTGGACGACCTCGTGTGGCTGAAGGTCGGGCAGTTGACCAAATTGATCGAAGCCTTTCGCGAGCGCGGCGTGACGCAATGCGTGATGGCCGGCCAGATCGCTCCGAAAAACCTCTTCGACCTCCGCCCTGATCTGCGTGCCATGGGCCTGCTGCTGCGCCTGAAGGAGAAAAACGCGCACACGATTTTTGGCGGCATCGCCGACGAACTGAAAAAGGAGGGCATCCAGCTCATCGAAGCGACGCCGTGGCTGCGACCGCTCATGGCGGCCGCCGGATTCCACCTCGGCCCGCGTCCCACCGACGAGCAGCAAGCCGACATCACCTACGGATTGCGCATCGCCCGCGAAATCTCGCGGCTCGACATCGGCCAGCTCGTCGTCGTCAAGCGCGGCACCGTCCTCGCCGTCGAGGGTTTCGAGGGCACCGACCGCTGCCTCCAGCGCGGCGGCGAACTGGCTGGGAAAGATGGCGGGGCTGTCGCGGTCAAGGTCGCCAAGGAAAACCACGACCTGCGATTCGACATCCCCTGCGTCGGCCCGCGCACCCTCGAGACTTGCGCGGCGGCGAATATTTCCGTTCTCGCCCTCGAAGCCGGCCGCACGCTCGTTCTGGAGCAAACCGAGGTCGAGCGTCTTGCCCGCAAACACAAGGTGTCTCTGATCACGGCGGCGTGAGGCGCTGTGGCGTCTAGCGCTCTGGGTTGGTGCGAACGCGCCATGACATCCGCACGGTGAAGCGGCGTGAACGCCGCGCTCCCAATTCTTCCAAAGCCTTCGGGATCCTCGGCTCGGCGCCTCGATTTTCCATTTAACCCTTCACCCGTTCCCGGCATTCCCGTACCGTCCGCCCCGCATGATTACGCGCTATTCCCGCCCCGAAATGCGGGCCATCTGGACGGACGAAAACAAACTCAAGATCTGGCTCCAGATCGAACTCCTCGCCAGCGAAGCCCTCGTCGAGGAAGGGGTCGTGCCCGCCGCGGATTTTGCCAAAATGAAACACGGCGCGGACCTTTGCTTCGCCGACACCAAGGCGCTCGTGGAACGGCAGAAGGAGCACGAGAAAATCCTCAACCACGATGTCATCGGTTTCACCACTGCCGTCGCCGAAAAGATCAACGATCCCGCCAGCCGTTGGCTCCATTTCGGTCTGACCAGTTCGGACATTGGCGACACCGCCTTTGCCGTACAGATGGTCCAGAGCGCGGACATTCTCATCGCCGACGTGAAGAAGCTCCTGCCGATCATCGCCCGCCGCGCGCGCGAGCACATGCTGACGCCGTGCATCGGCCGCAGCCACGGCATTCACGGCGAACCGACCACGTTCGGCCTCAAGCTCGCGCTGATGTACGATGAGTTCGGCCGCGCGCTGGAGCGGCTGCGCCGGGTTCGCGAGGTTGTTTCGGTCGGCAAACTCTCCGGCGCGGTTGGCACCAACGCGCACCTTTCACCCAGCGTCGAAGCCCACGTCTGCCGCAAGCTCGGTCTGCGTCCCGCGCCCATCGCCACGCAGGTCATTCAGCGCGATCTGCATGCGGAATACATGAGCGCCCTCGCGCTCGTCGCGGCGAGCTTCGAGCGTTGGTCGGTCGAGTTTCGGCATCTGCAGCGCACGGAAGTGCTCGAGGCCGAGGAGCCGTTCACGAAAGGCCAGAAGGGCAGCAGCGCCATGCCGCACAAGCGCAATCCGATTACGTGGGAACGTCTCACCGGCCTTGCGCGCGTCATCCGCGGCAATGCCGTCGCCGCGCTGGAAAATGTCGCCCTCTGGCACGAGCGCGACATCAGCCATTCGAGTGTCGAGCGCATCATTTTCCCCGATTCCTGCACGCTGCTTGACTACATGTTCGGCCTGCTCACGCGACTCATGGACGGCCTCGTCGTTTATCCCGCGAACATGCAGAAGAACCTCGCGCTCTCGCTGGGCATGTGGAACAGCCAGACCGTCCTGCTGGCGCTGATCCGCAAAGGCCTCACGCGCGAAGCCGCCTACAAATTGGTGCAGGACGCCGCGATGAAAACGTGGGAGGTCAAACACGCCGGCCGCGACAACGCAGATTTCCTCGAGGTCCTCAAAGCCGATCCCGCCGTGGCCGGGCATTTCCAAACCGGCGAACTGGAAGAACTTTGTTCGCTGGATTTTCACCTCAAGGAAGTGCAGCACCGGTTCCGGCAACTGGGGTTGTGAATTCGTGACCGGGGCGCTGCTGGGGCGCCCATTTGCGAGCAAAGCCAGCACCGACACCACTCGCCATGAAAATGAACCGCCGCCCACCCGCCGCCGCGCCGCGCGTCGCCGAACTGTTCCGCCTGCTCCACCAGCGCAACCGTACGCCCGGCGCCCGTCGGCGCATCGACGCCGAGATTCAGCGGCGGTTCCGCAGAACTCGCGCCGTGCTCGTCCTCGACATGGCCGGCTTCTCGGTGTCGGTGCAGCGGCATGGAATCATCCATCACCTCGGCCTGATCTGTCACATGCGCCGGCGCGTGCGCCAGCAGGTCAACGCGACCGGGGGCTGGAGCTTGAAATTTGAGGTGGACAACGCGCTCGCCGTTTTTCGCACCGTGCCGGCCGCCTTGCGCGCGGCCCTCGCCATCAACCGGAGCTTCGCTGACGACAATCAGTCCGCCGCCGAGGAAAATCGCATCCACGCCTCGATGGGCATCGGCTACGGCCCCGTCCTGCTCGCGTGCGACGATGTGTTTGGCGACGAAGTTAATCTGGCTTCCAAGCTCGGCGAAGACATCGCCAAGAGCGACGAGGTGCTGCTGACCGCCAGCGCTCACCGGCGCGTGGGGACTCGGGCCGGGCAATTCGAGTCGCTGGACATTTCCATCTCGGGCATCCATCTCGGCGCCTTTCGATTGAAGGCCTGAGCCTGACCGGCGGGCAGGGCCACCCGCACGCGGGAATCGCGCTGAGGCCGTCCCTGTTTTGATCCACTTCACCCCAAACTCGCCCCCCGCCTCCACTGCGGGCGGCGCTCGCAGCTCAGCGAGCTTCTCCGCGCACCAAGCGGTCAATCGCAGCCCGCCCGATGGTGTCGCCCAGCACCCCGAGCCAAGCCGTTTTCCACCGCACCTCCAGCCCGTCCCTTGGGAGCAGGTAAAATAATTTTGAAACATTCGTTGACACTTCGGCCATCCGACCCCATCCTCCGCTCGGTTTTAGAAGTTGCTTTCGGGCACGTCTGAAAAATTGTTCTTTGAGTGCCCATTTAATTTCGGTTGCGATCGGTACAGTCGTAATCGGATTTCCCCTAAGACCCACGTTGTGCCATTTCTGAAAATTCCCCGGGCTTGGTGCTCATCCCCTGAATGCCAAGCCCGGTTTTTTTTCCCCTGGTCGTGCCGTTGTGGCCGCACCGGGTTTTTCCGACCTCGCAGGCCGCCTGACTCAGATTTTCAGGCTCTCCGTATGACTTGGCCGGCTGGATCGGATAACTCAGGGGAAGAGGGCGGCTGTGATTCCGCCCGGAACACCACCACGCGCCATGACTCCAAAACTTTTTTCCGAACTCGGCATCTCCGCCGAGGTGCAGAAGGCCATCGTCAAAATCGGCTTTGAACAAGCCGCCCCCATCCAGGCCGAGGCCATTCCGCTCTTGCTGGCCGGCAAGGATCTCGTCGGCCAGTCCATGACCGGTTCCGGCAAGACCGCCGCGTTCGCCATTCCGGCGATTGAAAAAACCGACCCCGCCATCCGCGCCATCCAGGTGCTGATCCTCTGCCCGACGCGCGAACTCGCCGTCCAGGTTTCCGAGGAGGTCCACAAACTCTCCTTCTTCAAACGCGGCATTCACGCGCTGCCCATCTACGGCGGCCAGTCCTACGAGCGCCAATACCAAGGCCTCCGGCAGGGCGCGCAGATCATCATCGGCACGCCGGGCCGGCTCATGGATCACATGCGCCGCGGCACCATCCGCCTCGATCAGGTGAAAATGGTCATCCTCGACGAGGCCGACGTGATGCTCGACATGGGCTTCCGCGACGACATCGAGTTCATCCTCCAGGCCGTCCCGACCACGCGCCAGACCGTCTTCTTCTCGGCCACCATGCCGCGGATCATCCGCGACCTGATCGCCAAGTACGCCCGCGACCCGCAGAACGTCAGCATCGATCAAAAAGCCCTCACCGTGCCGACGGTCGATCAGGTTTATTACGAAGTGGACCGCCGCTTCAAAATTGAGCTGCTCACCCGGCTCATCGACATCCACGACCTCAAGCTCGGCATCATTTTCTGCAACACCAAGGCGATGGTCGATGATCTGGTCGATCACCTGAATGCCCAGGGCTATTCTGCCGACCGCCTCCACGGCGACATGAACCAGGCCATGCGCGACCGCGTGATGGGCAAGTTCCGCAAGTCCGGCCTCGAGTTCCTCGTCGCCACCGATGTCGCCGCGCGCGGCATCGACGTGGACGATGTCGAAGTCGTCTTCAACTACGATCTCCCTTACGACGTGCAGGATTACGTCCACCGCATCGGCCGCACGGGCCGCGCCGGGCGCGACGGCAAAGCCATCAGCTTTGTCGCCGGCCGCGAGGTTTTTCAGATCTACAACATCGAGCGCTACACCAAGGTCAAAATCAAACGCGGCAAAGTCCCGACCCCCGGCGAGGTCGAGGAAGCCCGCAACAACGTGTTCCTCGAAAAAATCCGCGCGACCCTCAAGGCCGGCGAATTCAAAAAGCAGGATCACTTCATCGAACGCCTCCTCGAAGAAGGCTTCACCTCGACCGACATCGCCTCGGCCCTACTGCATCAGCTCCAGTCCGGCGAAGCCTCCTCGGCTGCCAAGCTCCCGCCGCGCGAAGAAGCCCCCGCACGCCCCGAACGCCCGTCCTTCCGCGACGACCGCAATGATCGCGGCGACCGTGGTGGCCGCTTCGACCGCCCCGACGGCCCGCCTCAGCGCGACACTTTCCGCCCCGATTACCGCGACGAACGTCCGCCCGCTCGCCCCCGCCCCGCATTCAACGGCCCCGCCATTCCGCCGCGCCCGGCCGTTGCTGCGAAACCCAAAGCGCCACTTGCCACCGCGCCTACCACCGCGCCTGCCGCACCTGCAACTCCCATCCCGGCTGCCACCAAACCCGCGCCCACACCCACACCCGCGCCCACACCCACACCCGCGCCCATCGCGACTCCGGCTCCGAAACCCCGCGCCGCCGCTGCGACAGCAGCGCCCGCGGTTGCCCCCGCGCCGCGTCCCGCAGTACGTCCCACGCCGGCGTTCGCTGCTCCGGCATCGTCCGCCCCGGCGCCGACCGCGCCTGCACCTGAGCATTCTCCCGCCGCGTCCGCACCCGCAGCCACTGCCGGCCCATCGCCATCGCCATCCGCCGACCGTCCCCTGCGCCCTGAGCGCCCGCAGCGTCCCTTCGAGCGCAAACGCGTCGAAGAATTCCGCCCCGGTGCGCCGCGCAAGCCCGCCAGCCGCAGCACCCCGCCCGAGCAAACCCGCCTCTTCATGAGCGTCGGCGAACAGATGGGCGTCACCCCCGGCGACGTTGTCGGTGCCATCCTCGGCGAGACCGGCCTGCCTGCCAGCACCGTCGGCGTCGTGGACATCCGCGACCGCCACCTCTTTGTCGATGTCGCCGCCGAACACGCCAACAGCATCATCACCAAGCTCAATCGCTCCAACATCAAGGGCAACCGCCTCAAAGTGAAAATCGCCTGACGACAGGGCCGGAGCCGGTCAGTTCCCCGGCTAGCTCCGCCGCCCGTCTGATGCTTGGTCGTTGAACATTCCCTTGAGCTTTGAGCTTTGAACTTTGAGCTTTCTCCCCCCGCCCCTCTGCGGGCTTAAGAAAAAAGCAGAATTCCATCGCGACCACTGCTACCTTTTCCGCCGCTCCGAAACCCGAGCGACCAAAACCCGAGCGCCCCGGCAATCCACCGCGGGCTGACCACACTGAAACAACGACATGAGCAACCAACTTACCGAACTGAAACAATTCAGCGTCATCGTCGCCGACACCGGCGATTTCGCGAGCATCCGCAAATACCAACCGCGCGACGCCACCACCAATCCCAGCCTCCTCCTCAAGGCCGTGCAGATGCCTGAGTACGCGGACGTCGTGAACCGCGCCATCGCCGACGCCAAGGCCGAATCTGCCGGCGGCCGCGGCACCCTCGACATCGCCCTCGACAAACTCTCCGTCGCCTTCGGTCTCGAGATTCTCAAAATCGTTCCCAACCGCGTCTCCACCGAAGTCGATGCCCGCCTGAGCTTCGACACCGCCGCCACCCTCGCCAAAGCCCGCTCGCTCATTGCCCGCTACGAAAAAGCCGGCCTCTCCCGCGAGCGCATTCTCATCAAAATCGCCGCGACCTGGGAAGGCATCCAGGCCGCGCGCCAGCTCCGCCAGGACAACATCAACTGCAACCTCACGCTCCTCTTCTCCTTCGCCCAGGCCGTCGCCTGCGCCGAAGCCGAGGTGAAACTCATCTCCCCCTTCGTCGGACGCATCCTCGACTGGTACAAAAAATCCACCGGCCGCAACGACTACCCGCCCGCCGAAGATCCCGGCGTCCTCTCCGTCACCAAAATTTTCAACTACTACAAAAAGTTCGGCCACCAGACCGAAGTCATGGGCGCCAGTTTCCGCAACGTTGCGGAGATTCTCGAACTCGCCGGTTGCGACCTCCTGACCATCAGCCCCAACCTCCTCGAGGAAATGCAGAAAACTCCCGGCACCGTCACCCGGAAGCTCGATGCGGCGGCCGCCCGCTCCAGTTCACTCGAAAAAATCACCCTCGACGAAAAAACCTTCCGCTGGGCGCACAACGAAGACCAGATGGCCACCGAGAAACTCTCCGACGGCATCCGCGTCTTCGCCGCCGACACCGTCAAGCTCGAGCAGTGGGTGCAGACCAAGCTCTGATCCGACCCGATTCGCACCGGCGAAACCACTCCCCGATCACCCGCCGGCAGGCCCGTCCTGCCGGCGTTTTTATTTTCCAGCACGGGTCCGCCCGCCAGTCCGCCCGAACGCGCTGGGATCACTGTAGCCGCCGACGTGAGGAGGCGGAGCCTGCCGCCCAACGTGCGATCCGCCTGCCAACGTACTCGCTGGACGGCAGCGGATACAGGAGCGGCGAGCGATGCGGTGCCGATACACGGATGGAAACAGGGCAGGAGGGGAATTTTGGGCAAAGGAATGGAGGCAAAGGAATGGGGACAGGGAACCTGTTTGTCTTCATTCCTTTGCCTCCATTCCTTTGCCCAAAACTCCCCTGCCCAACTCCCCGTGCGCCATCGGCACCGCGCCGTTCGCCTTCTCCTCACGTAGGCGGCTATGCGTTGGCGTATCAGGTGAATTGCGGATTCAATTCCCCAAGCCCTCTGCTATACTCGCCGCATCGAGTTTCCACTGAACATCTCCACGGCCTTTGTTTTCGCGCGTCGCACGGCCCGCGCGGGTCGCGGTTGGCTGGCCCGGCTGGGGGCGCGGGTGGCGCGACGACTGGCCGGCGTGCCGGATGAAATTCGCGAAAGCCGTCCGGTGGCACTGGCCGCGTTGGTCATCGCCGTGGTGTTCGTGCTGGACCTGGCGCTGCCGTCGTTGCTGGTGCCGTACTCCCTCTATTTCGTGCCCGTGATGATCACGCTCTGGTCGCCACGCCGCGAGCACACGGTCCTCGTTGCCAGCCTTTGCACGGCCCTGATCGCGATTGGCGTGCTCGCGTTGCCGCCCCGGCTGGACCCGTGGATTGTGGGCTTCAATCGCCTGTTTGGCGTGACGTTGATCTGGGTCGCCGCGCTGGTCGGCCTGCTGCTGAAAGGCCGTGAGGCCAAGTTTCACGAAGCACTGCGGGAATTGGAAGGTCGCCTCCAGCGCCGCACCAACGAACTGACCACGATCAACGAGGAACTGCGCAAAGAAATCGCCGACCGCCAGCGTGCCGAAGATTCTCTGCGCCAGTTGTCCGGCCACCTGCTCCACCTGCAGGACACCGAGCGCCGGCGCATCGCCCGCGAACTGCACGACACCACGGCGCAGAGCCTCGCCGCCATCGCGCTCAATTTGTCCCGCATCGAAAAACTCTCGACCCAGATGGCTCCCAAGGTCCTCGACATCCTCGCCGAGACGGTCGGCATGGCCGAGCAATGTTCGCGCGAGTTGCGCACCATTTCCTATCTGCTCCATCCGCCGCTGCTCGAGGAGGCCGGCCTCGTCTCGGCGGTGCGCTGGTATGCGGACGGCGTGTCCTCGCGCACCCGCATTCAGATCACCGTGGATGTGGCGCCCGAGTTTCGCCGCCTGCCGTCCGACATCGAGACCACGCTGTTCCGCATCATCCAGGAGAGCCTCACGAACATCACACGCCACTCGGGCAGCCCGACCGCGCGCATCCGCATCCTGCGCGGCTCGGGCGAGGTGGTGCTCGAGGTCAAGGATGAGGGCAAGGGCATTCCGCCCGAAAAATTGCAGAAGGTGGGCGGGAACGTTTCGGGCCTGGGCGTCGGCCTCGCCGGCATCTGGGAACGCGTGCGACAATTCAACGGGGGCTTGGAAGTCAATTCCAACTCCCAGGGCACCACCGTCACGGTGGTTGTCCCCTTCCATGAGGAATCCCATGAACAAACCCCTGATCAAACCCCTGACCAAACTAAGAATCCTGATCGCCGATGACCACGACATCGTCCGGCGCGGCCTGCGCTCGCTGGTGGAAGACCAGGACGGCTGGGAGGTCTGCGCCGAAGCCGGCACGGGTCGCCAAGCCGTTGAAAAAGCCCTGATGCTCAAGCCCGACGTGGCGGTGCTCGACATCACCATGCCTGAACTCAACGGCCTCGAAGCTACGCGCCAGATCCGCCGTGCTCAGCCCTCGACCGAGGTGCTGGTGCTGACGGTCCATGAAACCGAGGAGCTGGTGCGCGAGGTGTTGAAGGCCGGCGCGCGCGGTTACATCCTCAAATCCGACGCGGGCCGCGACCTCATCGCCGCGATCCAGTCGATCGCGCAGAAGAAGCCGTACTTCAACACCAAGGTGGCCAAGCTCGTGTCGGAAAGCTTCCTGAAAAGCGGCACCATCGTGGACGACGAGGACGTCGTGGACAGCCCGCTGACACCGCGTGAACGCGAGATCGTGCAACTCCTCGCCGAGGGCAAGGCCAACAAGGAAGTCGGCGACATCCTCGGCATCAGTGTGAAAACCGCCGAGACCCACCGCACGAACATCATGCGCAAGCTGCACTTCCATTCCATCGGCGAACTCGTGCGCTACGCCATCCGCAACAAGATCGTCTCGGCGTGAGCGGAGTCCCCGCGTGTACCCGCCGACGTGAGGAGAACCCGAGCGTCGCTGATCCTGCGGATTCCTCCCGCAGATTCAGGGAGGCCCACAGATGGGGGACTTTCATCTGTTGGCCTCCCTGAATCTGCGGGAGGCCTTTTGAACATGGTTGAAAACGCGTCACAGGCGGATCCGGTGGTGCCGGGCGTGATTGCAAGTCGGTGAGGCCAATTGGGTGGTAGGGCGCGTCTGTCCTCAGCGCGCCGCTAGCGCGTACGAGCGGGTCTGGGGCTCGCTGAGGACAGAGGCGCCCTACCCGTCGGCGGGCATTCTACTATCCGTCACCGCTCGCACTTCGCTTTCCCACCGTCTCCATTTGAAATGCGCGATCACCTCCCCCAAGCTCCCGTCATGGGAAATTCTCCAGCGGTTCATCCGCATCTCGAATTCACGCCCGGCTTCCGGCCGCGCCCGGCCGTGACGCACATCGTATTCGATTTCGACGGCACGCTGTCGCTCGTGCGCGCGGGCTGGGCGGAAATCATGCTGGAGATGTTCCTCGAATTGCTGCCGCGTCGCGCGGGCGAGTCCGAGGACGAACTGCGCCCGCGCCTGCTCGAAGATTTGCTCCGCATGAACGGCAAGCAGACGATCCACCAGATGATTCAGTTTGCCGCCGAAGTGGCCGAGCGCGGTGGCAAGGCGCAGACGCCCGAGTCGTATCTCGCGGAATTCACCCACCGCCTGAGCCATCGGATCGCCGAGCGCTCCGACGCCATCGCGACCGGTCGGCGGCCGGCGGAGGACTTCATCGTGCATGGCGGACGGGCCGTGCTGGAGGAACTGCGGGCGCGCGGTTTCAAGCTGTATTTGTTGAGCGGAACCATCGAGCGGTTTGTGCGGCAGGAGGCGGAATGGCTGGGGCTGACGGAGTTTTTCGGACCGCGGCTTTTTGGCGGACACGAGGATCACACACGGTTTTCCAAGCAGCGCGTGTTCGCCCAAATCCTGCGCGAGGAGGGAATCAGCGGTGAGCGGCTGCTCTCGTTCGGCGACGGTCCGGTGGAAATCCAAAACACGAAGGAACTTGGCGGCCTGGCCGTGGCCGTGGCGAGTGACGAACTGGCCAACGGCAGCGGGCGCGTGCATCCGCAGAAGCGCAGGCAGCTCCTCGCCGCCGGTGCCGACGCGGTGATTGCGGACTATCGCGAGCCGGGGGCGCTGCTGGAGGGGCTGTTGGGGCGCGAAGGCTGAAACGCGGAGATGAAACCAGAAGGTGAAGCTCAAAGTTCAAAGCTCAAGGGAAGCCCCAAGGTTTAAGTTCCAAGCGTGTCCCGAAACACCGTGCGATCCGCCATATTTTGTTGCCCGATTCTCTTTCGCTCCCATGACAGCCGTGGTCCTTGGACCGCTTGGTCCTTCCCTTGAGCTTTGAACTTTGAGCTTTGAGCTTTTCCTCCCCTAGTCGCCCATGATCGCCCGCGTCACCCTCGAAATCGCCCTCCGCAAGGAGTTCGATTACCTCATCCCGCCCGAGCTGGTGGACGAGGTGACCATTGGCACGCGCGTGAAAATCCCCTTCGGTCCGCGGCAGGTCACGGGCTGCGTGACGGCGCTGGTCGAGCATTCGCCGCACACGAATCTGCGCGCGATTGTGCGCGTGGTGGGCGAGCCGTCGCTGGTCACGCCGCGCGTGTTGGAACTGGCCCGCTGGATTGCCGACTACTATTGCTGCGCGCCGGAGATCGCGCTACGCAGCGTGCTGCCGGAAGCCGTGCGCAAGGAAAAGTCCGGCTGGCGCGAGCGCCTGTTCGTGCGGTCCGCAACGCCGCCGGGCGAGCGCCCGAAGCTGACGGCGCGGCAGGAGGAAGTGCTGGCGGTGTTGCAAGCGCGGGGCGAAATGCCATTGCAGGAACTCGTCGCTGCCGCCGAAACCACCGCGGAAACCGTGCGCCGTCTCGAGGACAAAGGCCTCGTGACCGTCGCCGCCGAAGTCTCCGAACGCGATCCGTACGCGAACGAACAAATCCTGCCGACCGTGCCGCTGACCCTCGACGCCGAGCAAACGCGCGCGCTGACGGCGATCACCACGGCGATGGAAAAAGCCGCGATCCCCGTAGATGCCTCCGCGCCCGCCGAACCCGCCAGCGCCGCCGCTTTTCTCCTGCACGGCGTCACGGGCAGCGGCAAGACCGAGGTTTATTTGCAGGCCATCGCGCACGCGCTCGAGCGGGGCAGGGGAGCCATCGTGCTCGTGCCCGAGATCGCGCTCACACCGCAGACGGTTGAGCGCTTCAAGGCCCGGTTCAGCAGCGGGCCGCTGCGCACGCTCGTGGCGGTGTTGCACAGCCATCTCTCGGCGGGCGAGCGCCATGACGAATGGCACAAGATTCGCCAGGGCCGCGCGCGCATCGTCATCGGCGCGCGCTCGGCGATTTTTGCGCCGGTCGAGCCGCTGGGATTGATCATCGTGGATGAGGAGCACGAGCATTCCTACAAGCAGGAGGAGGCGCCGCGTTATCACGCGCGCGACGTGGCGGTGGTGCGCGGCCGGCGCGAAAACTCCGTCGTCGTGCTCGGCTCCGCGACGCCCTCGCTGGAGAGCTACTACAACACGAAGAACGGCAAATACACGTTGCTGGAAATGCCGACGCGCGTGGACAGCAAAAAGATGCCCGTCGTGCGCGTCGTGGACATGCGCCAGGCCGCGCGCCTGGAAAAGGGCGTCCCGATTTTTTCCCCGCAGTTGAAAGAGGCGATCACGCAGCGCCTCGAGCGCGCCGAGCAGACGATGCTGTTCCTGAACCGCCGCGGCTACTCGAGTTCGCTGCAATGCCCCAAGTGCGGCTACGTCGCGCAGTGTCCGAATTGCAGCGTGTCCCTCACGTTTCACCGGCGCGACGACAAGCTCGCGTGCCACGTTTGCGGGCACACGGCGAAGGTACCGTCGGTCTGTCCCGAGGCGAAGTGCCGGAACCCGGCGATCCGCTACGCCGGCATGGGCACCGAGCGCGTCGAGGAGACGCTCACCAAGCTCTTCCCGAAGGCGCGGATTCAGCGGATGGATTCGGACCTCATGAAGCGCAAGGACGACTACCGCCGCGCGCTCGGCGATTTCAAGATCGGCAAAATCGACATCCTGGTCGGCACGCAGATGATCGCCAAGGGCCTGCACTTCGAGAACGTCACGCTCGTCGGCGTCATCTACGCGGACCTGAGCCTGCACATGCCGGACTTCCGCGCGGGCGAACGCACCTTCCAGCTCCTCACGCAGGTCGCCGGCCGCGCCGGCCGCGGGGACATCGAGGGCGAGGTGTTCGTGCAGGCCTTCACGCCGTTTCATCCCGCGATCCAGTTCGCGCGCCGCCACGACTTCGCGGGCTTCTACGATCAGGAACTGGAATTTCGCGCGCAGCTCAAATACCCGCCGTTCACACGCGTGGCGCTGCTCACGCTCAAGAGTCGCAGCGAAGAGAAGCTGCAATTCACCGCCGACTTTCTGAAAGTCGAAGTCGAGAAAGCTGCGGTCGGTTTGAAAGACCTCGTCATCGCCGGTCCCGCGCCCGCGCCGCTGCTGCGTGCCGAGAGCTTCTACCGCTACCAGATCATGCTGCGCACTCCGCAGATGCCGCAGCTCAGCCGCCGCCTCGCCGCCCTCCTCACCACGCTGAAACTCCCCGACGACGTCACGCTCGCCGTGGATGTCGATCCGGTGAATCTGGCATGAAGCCGGGGAGCGGCCGCGTCGCGGGAATCCGGTTTCGAGCAGGCAGCGGCGAAGGCGTTCCGGGGCCGGGAGCAGATGCGTCCCCGCAATCCTCCGAACTCACCACGCCAGCGCCTGCAACCGTCGGGCGACCTCCTCCGCATTGGCGCGGCTGTTGAAGCTGCTGATGCGGAAGTAGCCCTCGCCTTTTGAACCGAAGCCGCTGCCGGGGGTGATGACGACGTTGGCGTCGTTGAGGATTTTGTCGAAAGCCTGCCAACTGTTGTAGCCCGCCGGCGTTTCCACCCAGATGTAGGGCGCGTTGATGCCGCCATATACGGTGAGGCCCGCGGCTTTCGCACCGGTGACGAGGACGCGGGCATTGCCCATATAGTGTTCGATCAGGGCTTTGATCTGAGCTTTGCCGTCGGTGGAATAGAGCGCTTCGGCGGCGCGCTGCACAATGTAGGAAACCCCGTTGAACTTGGTGGCCATGCGGCGGTTCCAGAGCGGGTGGAGCGGCTGATATTCGCCGGTGCGCGTGGCGGCGAGGAGGCTCTTGGGGACGACGGTGTAGGCGCAGCGGGTGCCGGTGAATCCGCCGTTTTTCGAGAAGCTGCGGAACTCGATGGCACACTGGCGCGCGCCGGGGATTTCGTAGATGGAATGCGGAATGGCGGGGTCCGCGATGTAGGCCTCGTAGGCGGCATCGAAGAGGATGATGGCTTTGTGCGCGAGGGCGTAGGCCACCCATGCCTCCAGTTGCGCGCGGGTCGCGACGGCGCCGGTGGGATTGTTCGGCGAGCAAAGGTAGATGATGTCGGCGTGCTCTTTTGGCGGTTCGGGGATGAAGCTGTTGGCCGGCGTGCAGGGCAGATAGATGAGGCCGGCGTAGGCACCGGCAGCGTCGGCGTCGCCGGTGTGGCCGGCCATGACGTTGGTATCGACATAGACCGGATAGACGGGGTCGCTGATGGCGATTTTGTTCTGGTGCCCGAGGACATCGAGGATGTTGCCGCAATCGCATTTGGAGCCGTCGCTGACGAAGACTTCGTCGTCGGCCACGTCGAGGCCGTGGTCGCGGAAATCGTTTTTGGCGATGGCGCTGCGGAGGAAGTCGTAGCCCTGCTCGGGGCCGTAGCCGCGGAAGGTGGCGCGGCTCGCCATTTCATCCACAGCCCGGTGCAGCGCGGCGACGACGGCGGGCGGAAGCGGTTCGGTGACATCGCCGATGCCGCAGCGGATGAGGCGCTTGGCGGCGTCGGGGTTCGCATCGCAGAAGGCTTTTACGCGCCGGCCGATTTCAGGGAAGAGGTAGCCGGCTTTGAGTTTGAGGTAGTTGTCGTTGAGGTAGGACATGGGCGGAGGGGGGATAAGGTCTAGGGTCTAGGGTCTGGGGTCTGGGATGATTAAGGATTGGAGATTTAAGATTTGAGATTGGCGGAGCTGGCCGCGGAAATTTTCAAGGGGCGGACGGTAGCGAGGGGGGAATGGGATGGCAAGCGGCGCGGAAAATTTTGGGAAAAGTTCCAAGGCTAAAGCTCAAAGCTCAAGGGAAGGCCCAAGTACAAAGGATCAAGCGGGCCGGCGGCGTTATCGGACAATGTGCCAGTCTTGGTTGATCTGGCATCTCCATCGGCGGCGCGCCGCAGGACTGGGAAGACGAATAACCCCGGCCATGGCTCGGGAAGCATCGGGAGAGACTTGCGCGCTCCCCGTTCGTGCCTCACGGGGCGAGGGAGACCGACGGGCTCTTGGACGCGGCGGTTCCGGCACGAACTTTCACCACGACGGATTCGGTCTCTCCCCTCGCTGCTCACGCGGCGAACAACTCTTTCAGCTTCTTCAAGGTCGGCGGCACTGCGGCGAAGGGATTCTCCGCCGCCTCGTACTCCAGCGCGACGTAGCCTTGGTAGTTCGCGTCCTTCAGGATTTTCACGAGCCGTCCGTAGTCGGAAGGTTCCGCGACGGTCTGGCCGCGCTTTCTGATCTCCACCTTCACCTGCACGTTCACCGCATACGGCGCGCACTTGGCGAGGTCACCATACGGATCGTCCGTGTGGAAATTCCCGGTGTCCAAGTTCACGCCGAGCCACGGACTCTTCACCGCGCGCAGAATCTCGAGTAACCCGTCCGCCTCCGCCACGATGCCGCCGTGATTTTCCAGCCCGAGGAAAATGCCCTTCTTGCCCGCGTAATCGGAAACTTCCTCCAGCGACGCGATGCAAATCTTGCGCGCCTCGGCATCCGTCATCCCCTTGGCCGCGCCCGCGAACACGCGGATATGCGGCGCGCCCAAGATCGCGGCGTGATCGATCCACCGCTTCACATCCGCGATTTGTTTGCTCAACGCCTCGCCCGCGGGCAGCGCGAAGTTGTTCCCCACGGCCGTCCCGCTGATCGCCACGCCGCGCAGAAACGCGTGCCGCCGCACCTGCAGCAGATATTCCGGGGTCAGTTCCTTCGGGAAAAAATAGCTCGTCAACTCCGCGCCCGCGCAGCCCTGGTCCGCGCAAAAGTCGATGAACTTGAACATGTCCAGCGCCTTGTCCGCCGGTGGCACCGCCTTGTTCCCATCCTTGAAAAACTGGCGGAACGAATACGCCGCCAGACTCAACAACAGCCGCGGCGAACCCGCGCGCTGGAGCGGCGCCACCGCCCGCAACGCGGCGGGCGCGAAAATCCCCAGGCCGGCGGCGGTCACAGTGGAAGTACGAAGAAAATGTCGGCGGGTCAGTGTGTTCATGGTGCGGAAGGATTGAAGCGGATTAACGCGCGAGGCAATGGCAAAGCCGGGCGGGGCGGAAGCTCAAAGGATAAAGCTCAAAGCTCAAGGGAAGAACCAAGTCACAAGCACCTCGTGGCACGGCGGGCGATGATCGGTGAACCAAGGTCTGGGCGGGATGTGGAGGCTCCGCCCATGCCGTTCTCAGATTGGCGCTTGGCCCTTTGGTCCCTTCCCCTGAGCTTTTAGCTTTATCCTTTGAGCTTTGAGCTTTGCCGCTGCCCTTACTTCGCACCCTTCTTCGGGGCCGCGTCCGCCTGCCGTTTCCGCTCCAGTTCCAGTTCGGCCCGCGTGCGCATCGCGGCCTGCTGCACCGGCGTCATGATCGCCTCCAGCCGCCGCACAAACTCCACGGCAAACGCCGCTTGATACTCCTGCTGCACCAGCGCCGACTCGCCCTTGCCCTTGGCTGCGGCGAACTTGTCTTGCAACCGCTCCCGCACCGTCGTCGCCGCCGTGTCCCGCTCCGCCGCCGCCTTCGCGATGAACTCCTTTTGCTCGACCATCAGGATGCTGCTCACCCGCGCCGTGAGCGCCGTCCGCGCGTCCTCGGCCAGTTTGCGAATCGCGTCGCGTTCGGCTTCCGGCAGATTCGGATCCCCCTTCAACCGCCGCGTCTGCTCGTTCAAGCTCGGGCTGTAAATCGTCTCCTGCCGCGCCTCGTTCAGCTTGTCCTGCTGCTCGTCCGTCAACAACAACGCCGCCGTCAAACCGGGCACATACTGTCCACCGACGATTCCGCCCTTGCCGGGCCACAAGGGAAACTCGGAGACATCCGGCCGCTTCTGCGCCGGGGCCTGATTTACGAGGCAACTAAACGCAACGATCGCGACCAGGAGAAGCTTGGTGAATTTCATGCCGTCGGTACTAACCGTCGTCCCCGTGAACACAATCTCTAGTTCACTCCCAGGCCACCGGCGTCCCGGTTTACGGTTTGGCCCGCAGCAACACTTTGCTCATCGCACCACGGTGAGAACCCTTGACCAAATCCGCCAGAGTCTGCCGGTCGAGTCGTTCGTAAAAAGCGTTCAGCGCCTCACCCAGCACGCCTTTCAATCGGCAGCTTCCGGCGAGCCGGCAGGTGTTGGTGGCCATGTCGAAGCACTCGACGACCACGGGCTGTCCTTCCGTTTCGCGCACCAGTTTGCCGATGCGGATTTCCTCCGGCGGACGCCCGAGCCGGATGCCGCCGCCGCGACCGCGCCGGGTGTCGAGATAGCCGAGCTTGGACAGGTTGTGGACCACCTTGACCAGATGATTGCGCGAAATGCCGTAGGCGGCGGTGACTTCGTCCACCTGAAACGCCTGGCCCTTCAGCGCGGCAAACATGAGGACGCGCAGGGAGTAGTCGCTAAAGAGGCTCAGGTGCATGGTAGTGCTGCATTCAAGCGGCCCAGAGTCGCAAGCGCGGTGTGAAACTGCAACCCTCCCGCCCACTTGGCGTCCGCCCGATCACCCCGGACCGGGACGAAAAAACGCTGCGATTTGAAACATGTATTTCCAATACAGCTTATGTGTTTCACACTGTCCGCGCTTGTTCGTTAGCCCTCAATCTTAAACCTGCAATTCAGCCGACACCCTGCACTTATGAAACGAGTCCTTCCCGTGTTCGCCATCGTCACCGTCGCCCTCGCCCTGCTCACTAACGCCGCTCCCGGCGCCGAGCCGGCAGCCAAACCCGCTGTCGAGGAGATCAACAAGCTTTGCCCCATCAGCGGCAAACCAGTCGATCCCAAGATTACCACAGTCTATGAAGGCAAGACCTACGCCTTCGCGGCCGAGGTTTGCCGGAAAAAATTCAACGAAGCCCGCGAGAACAGCCTCTATCACAAACTCGGCGGCAAGGCCGCGATCGATGCCGCCGTCGAGCTGTTCTACACAAAGGTGCTCGCCGACAACCGCATCAAGCACTACTTCGACGACATCAACATGAGCAAGCAGCGCCGGAAGCAGAAGGAGTTCCTCGCCGCTGCGTTCGGCGGCCCCATTCCCTGGACCGGCAAGGACCTGCGCGCCGCCCACGCCAATCTCCCGGGACTCAATGACACCCATTTCTCCGCCGTCGCCGAAAACCTTCAGAAGACTCTTGTAGAACTGAAGATCAAAAAGGAACTGATCGATCAAGTCATGGCCATCGCCGCCAGCACCCACGACGACGTGCTCAATCGTCCGAAGAAAGCGAAGTAGTTCGGGCCGGGATAAGAGCCGGGGCGCGGCAGCGCAAGGGCACCGCAGGAGTTCTGCCTGCGAGTTGGTACGGGCGGCGAGACGCCGCCCGAACTCGCCGACGAGGACGCCTGCGGTACCCGGACCGTGGCCCGCCTGCTCGCCGAGAACCACGAAAGCAGGTAAGCCCCATGCTGCGCCGCTTCGGCGCTCGGGTTCGCCTCACGTCGGCGGCTACCTAGTGTCCCGAGGCAGTTTTCACACAGTCAGTAAGGGCCGCCCTCCGACCGTTTCGTTACTGCCAAGATTCCCGGTTTCGTTCCTCAATCGTCTTTCCCCATGCCCGGCCACAGCCATGGGCGCATCGCAGTTTCTTGCGGCGATCGGTGCGCGTTGGCTTAGTCCCGCAGGGATGACCGAAAATAGCCCGGCACTTCAGTGCTGGGTTGGTGGGCGGGGAACCGGAGAGTCCCGTCAGGGACGAAAGAGGCGAGACCGCGCACCGATTCTTTCGTCCCTGACGGGACTTGGTTCGCGACCGCCGCGGACCCTGAAGTGCTGGGCTATTCTCTTTCGCCCGCTGGGCTGGCACGGGGAAGCTGCTTCTGTGGAATAAACTGAGATGCGCACCACAGCCATTGGAATTCCCCGGAATCCTTGCGGCCAACGATCATGCGCCTACAGTCGGCCGCGGCGAAATAACCGCGCCCCTATGCACCACGACTCTCCCTTCCATCGTATCCCGACCCCAGCGGCACCATTGACGCGGCGCGAGTTCCTGTGGACCTCGGGCGGCGGTCTCGGCGGCGTGGCGCTGGCGCAAATGCTCGGGGCCGGACGCTCGGTGGCCGCGGACGCGCCAAGTCCCGCAGGAGCCTCGGGTGTCATTCACGCGCCGCAGTTTCCGGCGAAAGCCAAGCGCGTGGTGCAGCTCTTCATGGCCGGCGCGGCGAGTCATCTGGACCTGTGGGATTTCAAACCGGACCTGCTGAAGCACGATGGCAAACCGAGCGATTTCGGGGAGGCGGTCGAGGCGTTTCAAAATGGTCTGGGTCCGTGGAAGAAGCCGGTGTGGGCATTTCAGCCCCGCGGGCGTTGCGGAAAACCGTTGTCGGAAGTGGTCGGCGCGCTGGCGCCGTGCGTGGATGACATTGCGTTCATTCACAATCTGGTGGGGAAAACGGGCGTGCATTCGCAGGCCACGTTGTTGCAGGCGACGGGGTTTAATCTGCCCGGTTTTCCAGGGATGGGCTGCTGGGTGAGTTATGGACTGGGGAGCGTGAATGAGAACCTGCCGACGTTTGTGGTGCTGCCCGATCATCGCGGGCTGGCGTCGAACGGGGTGAAGAATTGGGACGCGGCGTTCCTGCCATCACAGCACAGCGGAACGGTGATTTTTCCGGGGACGGCGACGCCGATTGCGGATTTGTTTCCACACGCGACCGGAAGTTTCATCACCAAGAATTCGGAAGCGGCAGGGCACGCGGTGATGGCGGCGCTCAATCGCCAGCACGCCGCGGCGCGCGCGGACGACGGCCGGCTGGAGTCGCGCATCCGCAGCTACGAACTGGCGGCGCGGATGCAGCTCGCCGCCCCGGAGGCGCTCGACCTCGCCAAGGAACCGGACGCGATGCTCGAATTCTACGGTGTGAAGCGCAACCCGCCGACCTGGCCGAAGGAAATCAATGCGGCGGAGGAGGCGGATTACTTCGGGCGCAAGTGTCTGATCGCGCGGCGGCTGCTGGAGCGCGGCGTGCGCTTCGTGCAAATCTGGAGCGGCAATGACAATGGCTTTCCCCGGCGCAATTGGGATTCGCACGAAGACATCGAGCGCGATCACGGCCCGCTGGCGCGCGGGATGGCGCACGGGGCGGCGGCCTTGATTCAGGATTTGAAACAGCGTGGATTGCTCGACGACACAATAGTGCTCTGGACGACCGAGTTTGGCCGGATGCCGAGCACGCAGGGTGGCAAAGGACGGGATCATAATCCCTATGTGTTCACGAACTGGCTGGCCGGAGGTGGAATCAAAGGCGGCATCACCCACGGCGAGAGCGATCAGTGGGGCTATAAACCGGCGGATAGGAAGAACCCGACCACCGTCTATGACATCCATGCCACGATGCTACATCTGCTCGGCGTGGATCATACGAAACTGACCTATCGAATTAACGGCGTGGACCGGCGCCTGACCGATGTGCATGGGCATGTCATCGCGCCGCTGCTGGCGTGAGCGGAGCAGCTCCTATGCTTGTAGGAGCCGATGCCAGGAGAAGCCGAGCGCCCGGACGGCGCAGCATGGGGCCAAAGTATCTGCGTGGGCGCGGCGAGCGGACTGGCCGAGGCCGCAGTACCGCAGGCGTCCCGCCTGCGAGTTCGGGCGGCGTTTCGCCGCCCGTTTCGACTCGGGGCGAGACGCCCCGCGAACTCGCAGGCGAGACGCCTGCGGTACCGTGCCTTGGCAGACTCTGACCTTCTCCCACCCAAGAACGCCCACGCGGAAAAAAGTTTGAGCCTGCCAACGAACGGTTCCCCTCCTTCCGGTTTCAACCGATTGGTTTTCAGTGATCGCCCCCTTGCCGCCCATTTTTAGGGCCCACGGAATCTCCTTACGTCGGCTCCTGCCAGGAGGTGGCTCCGGGCGGCATTACGGGTCGATCCGGTAGCGCTGATTGATGTAGAGATCGTCGGCGACCTGGAAGAGGGAGATGCCGTTGTGCTCCAGCTCGAACTCGGCCGCGCCGGGTTTGGCCAGGCGTTTCAGGTCCACGATCCGCGGGTTGCCCTCGTAATACTCGATGCCTTTGCGCATGCCGTACACGATCAGGCGTTCGTTTTGATAAATGCCGATGTCGCGGTTGTGATTGAACAGCGCGAGGTTGGCCTCCGGCGGGCCTCGCAGGATGTCGCGACCGAAGAACATCGTCTCGTAGGGCCGGCCAATCAGTCCAAGGATCGTGGGAACCACGTCGAGGGAGCAGCCGAGTTGGGGCTGGAGGACCGGCTTTTTCACCATGGCCGGACCGAGGATGACGAGCGGGATTTCGTAAGAATGAATCGGGATGGTCTGGCTGCCATAGACGCGTGCGCCGTGATCGGCCACGACGACGAAAATGGTGCTGGTCCAATACGCCTCCTTCTTGGCCGCGCGGAAAAATTCCCCGAGACACCAGTCGCTGTAGAGCACGGCGTGCTCGCGTTTGCGGGCGTCGGGGTCGGCGGCGATGCGGCCCTTGGGATAGGTGTAGGGCTTGTGATTCGAGACGGAGAGGACGGTGCCGAGGAACGGTTTGCCGGTCGCCGCCATGGTGCGGAACTCGGTGATCGCACGCTTGAACAGGTCCTCGTCGGCGACGCCCCAGATGGTGGTGAAGGAGGGATTCTCGATGTGCTGTTGCTCGATGAAACGGTCGTAGCCGTTGTTGACCGAGAACGATCTCATGCCGTCGAACACGCCGCGTCCGCCGTAAAGAAACGCCGTCGCGTAGCCGTCGCGCTTGAGCACGCGCGCGATGGTTTCGACATTGTCCGACAAATCCCGTTTCACAATCGAGTCGCCGGGCAGCGGCGGGAAGGACGCCAGCACCCCCTCGAAGCCGCGCACGGTGCGGTTGCCGGTGGCGAAGATGTTCGTGAAGAGCATCCCCTCGGTGAGCGCGAGCTTGTCCATCTCGGGTGTGCAGGTGCCGTTGGTCCGGCCGAGCGAGCCCCAGAATTCCGAGCCGAGGCTTTCTTCGAGGATAAGCACGACGTTCAGTTTTGGCTTCGTGGCATCGCCGCTAACGCGGCGCTTGATCGATCGGGCGTCGCCCACGAACTCGGTGTGCGGCTCCTTCAGCAACGTGCGCGTGCGGCGGTAGGCTTCGTCGAGCGGCAGCGTTTTGTAGAAGGCGGTGAAATCCAGATGTCGCGTCCACGCCGCGCCGAGGAACGCGAGCGTGCCGTTGTTGGAAAATTCGTTCAGCAGCCGTTCATCGCTGAAGCGCGCGCCCTTGAGGCTGATGGTCGGCGACAGCGCGATGACGGCGAGCAGCGCGGCGGCGAACACAAGGAGGCGCTGGCGTTTCGGCACGGGGATTTGCCACAGGCCGCGGCACATCCGCCGCGCGGCGAGCGTCCACACGAGGCTGAACGTGACGCAGGACAGCAGCACTTTCACCACCGGGTAGGAATCCCAGATGCTGATGAAGACCTCGTGCGGATAGAGCAGGTAGTCCACGGCCACCGTGTTGAAACGCGAGCGGAATTCCTCGAAGAAAAAATACTCGGCGAAGAGCAGGTACACTTGCAGGAGCCAGTAAAACAGTGTCGCGCCGGTGAAGAGGAAGCGATGCCACCCTTTGCCAAACCACCGGTTCGGCACGAGCACGAACCAGAACAGCAGCGGCAACGATCCCAGCAGCGCCACAAAGGCATCGCGGTGCAGGCCGACAAAAAACGACTGCGTCGTGTCGCGCAGCAGCGTCGGGTTTTCCGGGTGGAAGCTGACGAACAGCACGAGCCGGAGCGCGGCGTGGATGACGATCAGCGTGAGAAAGACGAGCGCGGCAAATCCGTAGCGCGAACTGCGCCAAGTGTGCCGGAACGGATCGGTCGGAGCGGCGGGTGTCGGGGTTGTCGGGGTCATCGGCATTGGGTTGCGAAACGCGGGCGACTGTCGGGGAAAGGGGTGATTGCGACCAGAGTTTTCAGCGGGTGGCACGGCTCGCGTTTCATCCGGAAGCTGCGAGTGAAGGGCAGGGGGGCGCTGGTGCGCCGGGAGCGCGGCATTTATGCCGCTGCAGCGCGAGTCGCGCCGGACGGGTGCGAACACGCAGCGACGTTCGCACGGTGAAGCGGCGTAAACGCCGCGCGCCGGAGTGCTCCCGTCCTCGGGCACAGCCGGGTGGAGCGCGGTGTGACCACCACCGATCCGACCACCCTACGCGTGCGGACGTCGCTGCGGCCGGGGACGACCGCACTCCGGCCGCCGCCGGAGCGCGGGGGTGTCGCAGCGACCAGCCGCAGCGCGTTCAAAAGGTGAGCGAGTCACGGGGTTATCGCGGGCGTTCGGCCCACCGCGGCTGCTGCGGCTGATCCCGCTCGGCGCGGGACACAGCCGCGCTCCGGGACGTCTCGCTGAGCGTGGCCGCCTCCTACGCGCGCAAACACAATTGCCAACCGGTGGCCAACTTTCGCCCCATCTCCGCCAAGAACGCGCTACCCACGCTCGCGAGTGCGTGGTTGGCTGTGGTCGTGCAGAGTGCAGTTTTCAAACGGGTGGCGTCCGGGTTGCTTGCCTGCGCGCTGGGGAGCGTGATCGGGGTCGTGCGTGCGGACGAGCCGGCGGCGGGTTTCGCGCCCCCGGATGAATCACTGTTCGCGCCGGGCCGGTTTGTTTACGAGCGCAACTGCGTCATGTGCCACGGGCGCTGGGGCGAGGGCGACGGCGAGATGGGGCGGACCGTGGTGCCCAAGCCGCGCAAGTTTGTCTCGGGAATTTTCAAATATGGTTCCACCCCGCCGGGCTTTCTCCCGACCACGGACGATCTCATGCGCACCGTGCGCGGCGGCCGCGCCAACACGGCGATGCCCTTCTTCTCGCATCTCTCCGAGCGCGACATCCGCGCCGTGGTCGAGTACGTGAAATCGTTTTCCGCGAAATGGCGCAGGCGTGCGAACCACGCGCCGCCCGTGCCGCTGCCGCCCCCGCCGGACTGGTTGGGCGACGCAAAACTGGCCGAGCCGCATGTGACCAGCGGCAAGGCCGCCTACGCCGTTTTGTGCGCCGCGTGCCACGGCGAGGACGCCGACGGCAAAGGCCCGGCGGCGGCGGAATTGCGCGACGCCTGGAATGATCCCTGCCCGCCGATCGACCTGCGCCTGCCCGCTTATCGCAACGGGCGCACCGCCGCGGACATCTTCCGCGTGCTGACGTTGGGCATCAACGGCACGCCGATGCCGACGTTCGGCGAGGCTTTGAGCGCGGCGCAGCGCTGGGATCTCGCGGCGT
This sequence comes from Akkermansia muciniphila, assembly GCA_945861535.1. Lineage (GTDB taxonomy): Bacteria > Verrucomicrobiota > Verrucomicrobiia > Limisphaerales > BJHT01 > BJHT01. The sequence goes on from CAMAUZ010000075.1 coordinate 27,528, forward strand.
ATCTGCTCACGCTGCGGCCGCCCCCGGCCACGCGGCGTGTGAATTGACGGGTGGGCGTCGGGGAAGGCGACCCGCCTGGGCGACCCGGAGGCGCAGCCGGACGCGGGGCAGGAACTGAGGGAAAATCTCCAAACGTCAGGCAGTTGGCATTCCGCACCCAGGCGTTCACCAGCCCTGTCCCGCGGGTCAGCACCCGGATGCGTTCGCCGTGGTCGTGACCGCACCCTCCGGTGAACATTGACTTGCCCCGGTTCTCCCCAAACGATGCGCCCGCTATGGAATGGATATCGGACCCGCAAATCTGGATCAGCCTCGTCACGCTCACCTTGCTGGAGATCGTGCTCGGCATCGACAACATCATCTTCATCTCGATTCTGAGCGGGAAACTCCCCGCGTCGCAGCAGCGCCAGGCGCGCCGCGTTGGTCTGGGCCTGGCGCTCATCACGCGCATCTTGCTGCTCTGCGCACTGGCGTGGGTGGTGAAACTCGACCGGCCCTTTTGGTCGGGGGCCGTGGGGTCCTTCAAGTTCGCCGTGTCGGGCAAGGACCTGATCCTGATCGTCGGCGGCCTCTTCCTGCTGGCCAAGAGCACCTACGAAATCCACGAGAAACTCGAGGGCGTGGACGGCGAGAAAACCCAGCGCATGGCCGTGAGTTTTCGCAGCGTGATCTTTCAGATTCTGCTGCTGGACATCGTCTTCTCGCTGGATTCCGTCATCACCGCCGTGGGCATGGTCAAGCAGATCGGGGTCATGATCGCGGCCGTGGTGCTGGCGATGATCGTCATGCTCGTGTTCGTGGATCAGATCAGCGACTTCGTGGACCGCCACCCGACGATCAAGATGCTGGCCCTGAGCTTCCTCATTCTCATCGGCTCGATGCTCGTGGCCGAAGGCTTCGGTCACCACATTCCCAAAGGCTACATCTACTTCGCCATGGCCTTCTCCGTCGTCGTCGAGATGCTCAACCTGCGCCTGCGCCGTGCGGAGCGGAAGGTGGAATTGCACCAGCCGTATCGGTAGGTAGGCGTCATTCACGCGTATGAACAAGTTCCTCACCATCGTTATTCTAGGATTAATTGCGCTCGGGGGATGTAGTTCGCATCGTGAAACGGCGCTCTTCTATCCTTGGTGTTGGGAGAACGCCAAGCACGCACGGGAGTATTTGGGCGAGTATCGGCATGTTTTGGTGGCACGCGTTGATGAGTACAATTGGGAGGATTTAGGGCCGCGCCAACTGACGCCCCATCACTACAAGGCGACGGTCATAGCAACTTACAAGGGAGACTGGAAAGTTTCGGAGCGGATTTCATTCGTGCATTATGTGGACTCACCTGCGCCGACTACCCCTACGACCAACGGACCATCCGGTGACCTTGTGTACGTATTTACGAACGAGCACACAAAAAACGAGATTGGTCTCTTAACCGGCGAGTGGGGAACTTTCCGCGAAGACAAAGCACCAGGGCTTGAATTCCTTTTTCCGGTGAGGAGTAGAAAACCATAATGGCTGACTCCGAGTGGATGGTTGTATCGTTTGCCGGGGGAGCGGTTCTATCAGGTCTTACGAGATGCCGGAATCGACCCAGAAAGGATGACCGAGGGTGTGCATTGAGCCGCGCTGAGAAATAGGTGGGATCGCACCAGCCCGATCGGAAGCGTGCTGGAGAGGGAAACCCGCAACAGGCGAGCCTTGACTGTTCCGGCAATCCCAACGGGATTGTGTCCTCCAGCCCAGGGTTGCGAGGAACGAGCTACCCTGGGTGGTGGTCGGGAAAAGGTTTTCAACCCCAACGGGGTTGCGCCACGTCGGCACCAAAGTGCGCAACCCCGTTGGGGTTGTTGCCTTTTGTACGCTTTTCCCAGGGTAGCTCGTTCCTCGCAACCCTTGGGCTGAAGGCCGGAATCCCGTTGGGATTCAGCGTTGGAAGCTGGGAACGCCCAGCGCCGACTCAATCCGAAAGCCGCAGTCGGACAATGGGCCGGGGACCTATGGACTGCGGCGGCAAGCGGAGCGCCACGCCGCTTTCGAATGTCGGCAATCGTACATTTCTTTCCCGGGTCCGAAAGCGCCGTCGCCGCTTCGCTCTGCCGGCGCACTCCACAAATTCCGCCGCCAGCCGCCCAAACCTGCGCTCGCTCCTTCCCCCCCTCACCCAAACAACCCCGTCAGCGTTCGTCCCTCCTCGAGCAGATTGTACGGCCGCCCCTGCAAATCCATCGCCTCCAGATTGTCGATCCCCATCGCGTGATACACCGTCCGCGCGATGTCCTCGGGGCCGACCGGATTCTCGGCGGGATACTCCCCGTGCGCGTCGGTCCGGCCGTAGGTCTGGCCGCCGCGAATGCCGCCGCCCGCCAGCACCACGCTCATGCACGCCGTCCAGTGATCGCGCCCCGCGCCGGAGCGGCCGCCCGAGCGCGGATCGCCGACCTTGGGCTTGCGGCCCATCTCGCTGGTCACCATCACGAGCGTGTCGTCCAGCAGGCCGCGCTGCGCCAGGTCCTCGAGCAACGCCGAGAAGCCGCGGTCAAACTCCGGCAGCAGATAATCGCGCAGGCAGTTGAAGTTGTTGCCGTGCGTGTCCCAGCCGCCGGCGCTCTTGCAGCGGGCGGCGATGGCCTCGTTCTCCTTCCAAAAAACCGTGATGAACGGCACGCCCGCCTCGACGAGCCGCCGCGCCATGAGAAGGCTGGTGCCGTTGATTGTTTTGCCGTAGCGCTCCTGCGTCTTCGCCGACTCCCCCGCGATGTCGAACGCACCCGCCGTCCCGCTCGACGACAGCAGCGCGAACGCCTTCTCCTGCTGCCGCACGTAATTCCGCACCGCCAGTTCGTGATCCAGCTCGCGCCGCGCGCCGTTCACCGCGTCCAGCAGCGCGCGCCGCTCGCCCATGCGCCCGGTGGTGATGGCGGCGTCCATCGTCAACGTGGGCGCGCTGAATTGGAGCGGCTCGTCAAAATTCCCATTGAGAAAAAACGGATCGTGCTCCAGCCCGAGCCGCCCGGCGAACTGCCCCGGCCGCGTGTAGGGCGCCTTGCTCGGCTTGTGCGGGAGCGTGATGACCTGCGGCAGTTTCGCATGCGCCGGCCGCCGCGAACCAATCACGCAGCCAATGTGCGGCCAGTCGGTCGGATACGGCCGGCGGTCATTGCCCTGCTGGCGGAACGTTTCGTCCGGCGCGTGCCCGGTGAGGTTGTAATAATAGCCCGCATGATGATCGCCCGTGGCGCGGCCGTAATCTGTGATGCCATGCACGAGCGAGAAATGATGTGCCTGCTGCGCGGTCAGCGGCAGATGCTCGCTGATGCGAATCTCCGGCGCGGTCGTGCGGATGGGCATGAACTCGCCGCGATATTCCTGCGGCGCGTCGGGTTTCAAATCCCACATGTCGATGTGCGACGACCCGCCGCAGAGAAAGAAAAGGATCGTGGATTTGGCGGGCTTCCGGCGCGCGGGCACCGGCACTGCGTCCGCCCCGAACGCCGCACGCCCGAAACTCAGGCCCGCCAGCGCGGACGTTGACGCCGACAAAAACGCTCGGCGGCTCAGGCCCGAGGAGAACAAGGGTTGGTTCATAATCGCGTTGTCCGACGCCGAAGCGGCGGCGAATCATCGACAGGAGATTTGGCCGGATGCGCGTGGCGGATTCAAGTGCCGCAGGCGTCCTCGCCGGTGAGTTCGCGGGGCGTCTCGCCCCGAGTCGGCACGGGCGGCGAGACGCCGCCCGCGTTCCCGATCTTGTAGGAGTCGAGGTAACGGGACTCTAACCTCCTTCCGCGAAAGGCCCGTCCGCCCCCCCGCCCGCCGCGTCGTGAAACCAAGCTCCGTTTCCATGCACCTCGACCCAGCTTGGTCCGAGCGACTCAGGCCGCGGATCGTGTGGAAAAGGTCAGAGCCTCGTTACCTCGACTCCTACAAAGCGGGAACTGTCCGCCAGCCAGCGTTCTCGCCTCACCGCAACGTCACCGGCTTCCCGCGCCCGATCGACTGGTAGATCGCCGCGACCACCTTCATGTCCTTCAGTCCCTCCTCGCCGCTCACAATCGACGGGCGGCCCTCCCGGATGCACTGGGCGAAGTCGTCGAGTTGCGGCACGAAATGATCGGTCTGCGGCAGGCGCATTTTCCCCTCACTGGTGCGGCCGGCGATGCGGTTGTAATTGAACGCCGGATTCAGTTCGAACCAGCCGTGCTCCGCTCCTACCCAGCAGCGGTCGATGCCATCAACGACATAATTGGTGCTGCAACTGGCGATCACGCCGCCGGGGAATTTCATCTGCCAGCACAGGGTTTCGTCCACCTCGCGGAACTTCTCCGCGTCCGTTTTGACCTCGGTGGCGAACAGCCAGTTCGGCTCCTCGCCGGTGAGATAGCGCGCCGCCTGGATGACGTAGATGCCGACATCCATCAGCGCGCCACCGCCCGCGAGGTCCTTGCGCAGCCGCCATTGTTTCGGGTCGCCGATGCGAAAACCAAACGACGCCTCGATGAATTTGATCTCGCCGTAAACTTTCTCGCGCACAAGACGGATGGCCTCGCGATGATGCGGCTCGAACTGGCAGCGGTAGGCGATGGCCAGTTGCACGCCCGCCTTTTGGCACCCCGCGATCATGGCGCGGCATTCCGCCACCGAGGTCGCCATCGGCTTTTCGCACAGCACATGTTTGCCCGCCCGCGCGGCCCGCAGCGTGAATTCCGCGTGTTGCGAATTCGGCAGCACGATGAATACGAAGTCCACGTCCGGCTGCTCCGCCAGGCGATCGAAGTCGTCGTAGGAGTAGCAGTTCGCGGCGGGAATCCCGTGTTTCGCCGCGACCGTTTTCAGGCCCGCCGCGGAGCCGCTGACGAGCGCGGCGAGCCGGCAGTGCTTGGTCTTGCGCAGCGCCGGCAGGATGTGGCTGTGCGTGAGACTGCCAAGGCCGACGACGGCGACGCCCAGCTTGCGCGCCGGGGTGCGAGGAGTGGGTGAGGATTTAGTGCTCATGAGTTTTTGTTGAAATGAGACGGCCAGCAGAGATCTGCGCGGCTTTGGAAATTCCGGGGTCCCCGGGCGCTCCGTCAGATTGGACTGCCGTAAAACGAAGGGCGGGCCACAGCCCGCCCTTCACCGCATCGCCGCGCATCGGCTTGGTTTCGCCGCCGCTTACTTCGTCGGCGAGTAATCCGTCGGATTCAGGAACTCGGATTTCACGCCGCCCGGAATGGTCAGCGAGCCGCCGGCTTTTTCCTCGGACGCCTTGCGGGCGGCCTGCCATGCCGGGTCCTTGCCGAACGCGCCAAACGAGGCCTTCGCCGCCTCCACGCTCTTGTGCGCGAGCAGATAGATGAGCGTGTTGTCCGCGCCCTTCTGCCCCGCCATCGGCGTCCAGTAGCCGAAGTTGGTCATGCCGTGTTTCGTGAACAGCTTCACCGTGTGATCGCGGAACCGGGCGTTGATCGCGGCCACCTTGCCGGGCGGCGTGAGGTAGGTGCGCAGCTCGAAGACGCGACTGCCCACGTTGGCCGGCTTGATCTCGGGCGAGTAATCGGTCGCCGAGAGGAACGTCTGCTCGACCTTGGCAACCAGCTTGCCGTTGACCTCCGATTCCTTATACGCCTTCTGCCACTCGGGGTCCGCCATGAACGCCTTCCACGATTTGTCGCGCGCCTCGCGGCTCGGGTAGGCGAGGACGTAGGTGAGCTTGTTGTCCTTGTTATCGATCGGCATCCAGTAGCCGATGTTGGCGATGCCGTGTTTCTCGAAGAGCCGCAGCGTGTGATCGCGGAAGCGGGCGTTGAGCGCATCCAGCTTGCCGGGCGGCGCGTAGTAAACACGCATTTCAAAACAGCGCGGGTCCTGGTCGGCCGCGGTCGCCGTCGTGGGTGCGGTGATGCCGGCGATGCCGATCGCCAGCAGGGTGAGGGTGAAGAGATGATTCATAATGTTTGGATTGGATTGCGGCGGGATACTGCCGCTCGAAAACCGCGCGGCAAACGAATTCTTCCGCGCGTCGAAATCGAGGGCCGGAGCGCGACGCTTACGCCGTCGAGACGTCCGCATGGAACGGGGACACCGGCTGATTTGAGCCCGTCCGTCTTGCCGCCGCAGTTGCGGCCTAAACGTCGCGCTCCAGTCCGCCGACCGACTCCGTGCCACGCCCGCCCGGTTGCCCGCCGCCATGGCAAACTCCGGAGTCTCTGCGCGAAGAGTGTTGCGGGACTCCTCACGCAAATCCGCTTTCAATGCGTGCGACCTCATGCCCCAAGGCTAGAATGCGGCCCCAAGGCAAATGCCTTTCCCTGCGCAACCGCACCACAGCCGCATGAGTGCGCCGCCCCGTAGCGCGGCTGGGTCGCAGACCCGCCGCCGCAGCTTCCATCCACCGTCGCGTTGGAATGGGGATCAGATGCCGTCCGGCTTTCCGCCGTACTGCGGCGGGCGCTCCAGAAATATTGCGGCCGGGAGGCGGTGCGCGGATACGCCCCGCACCGCTTCCGAGGCTTGGAACTTCCCTTGAGCTTTGAACTTTGAGCTTTGAGCTTTCCCCTCTCCTCTGAATCCACGATTGCCCGCCACGCGCGTTCCGTCGATTCTGCGCCGTGCTTTCTATGAGCCTTCGATCTGCCTGCGGTCGCCTGTTCCTCGGCGTCATCCTCGCCGCCCACGCTGCGTTCGCCGCGTCCACCATTGACATCGCGAAACTACCGCCGCCCGCCGCGCGCACGGTCGATTTCGCCACCGACATCCGCCCGCTGCTCAACCAGCACTGCCTCGCCTGTCACGGTCCCGAGAAACACAAGAACGCCTACCGCGTGGACATAAAATCCATCGCGCTCAAAGGCGGCGACACGCACGGAGTCGCGATCATCCCCGGTCAGAGCGCGCAGAGTCCGCTCATCCACTACGTCGCCGGCCTGGTCGAAGACATGCTCATGCCGCCTAAAGGCGAGCGCCTCACCGCCGCGCAGATCGGCCTGCTCCGCGCGTGGATCGATCAGGGCGCGACGTGGCCCGAGGCTCCCGGCACCGTCGCGACCAACCCGCTGGACTGGTGGTCGCTCCGGCCGCTCGTCCGGCCAGCCGTGCCCCAATCTCCGGTTTCAAGTTTCAGAATCTCCAACCCGATCGACGCCTTTGTCACGAAGACCCTCGCGGCGAAGAATCTACCCCAATCCCCCGAAGCCGATCCGCGTACGCTCATCCGCCGCCTGTACTTCGATCTCCTCGGCCTCCCGCCCACGCCTGAAGAAGTCGCCGCCTTCGCCGCCGAATACTCTCCGAATGCGGCACTCGAAATTCGCCATTCGAAATTCTCCTCCCTCGTGGACCGCCTCCTCGCGGACCCGCGCTACGGCGAGCGCTGGGCGCGCCACTGGCTTGATGTCGTCCACTACGGCGACACGCACGGCTACGACAAGGACAAGCCGCGCCCCAACGCCTGGCCGTATCGCGATTACGTCATCCGCGCCTTCAATGCCGACAAGCCGTACGGCCGTTTTATCCAGGAACAAATCGCGGGGGACGTGCTGTTTCCCAACACGCAGGACGGCATCGTAGCGCTCGGTTTCATCGCCGCCGGCCCGTGGGATTTCATCGGCCACTCGGAAGTCCCCGAGACCAAGATCGACGGCAAAATCGCGCGCCACCTCGACCGCGACGACATGGTCGCCAACGCGCTCAACACCTTCAACAGCCTCACCGTTCAGTGCGCGCAGTGCCACAACCACAAGTTTGATCCCATCTCGCAGCAGGATTACTACAGCCTCCACGCCGTCTTCGCCGCGCTCGACCGCGCCGACAAAACCTACGACACCGACCCCGCCGTCGCCGTGCGCCGCGCCGACCTCATGGCGAAACAGCGCGAGCTAAAATCGCAAAAGGAAACCCTCGACAAACAACTCGCCGCCACCGGCGGGCGCGACCTCGAACTCCTCGACAAACTCATCCGCGAAACCAAGCAGGGCGCGTCCGCGGAGGAACGCCCCGAGTTCGGCTGGCACAGCCAGATTTCCCCGAAACCAGACGCCGTGAAATGGGTGCAGCTCGATCTCGGCCGGAGCATCGCCCCCGACCGCGTCCTCTACGTCGCTTGCCACGACAACTTCAACAACATCGGCGCGGGCTTCGGCTTTCCCGCGCGTTTCAAAATCGAACTCTCCGACGACGCCACCTTCGCCATGGGTGTCACGCTGCTCGAAGACCAGACGCAAGCCGACGTGCCCAACCCCGGCGTCACCCCGCGCACGCTCGCCGTCTCCGGCAAGTCCGGTCGCTTCCTCCGCCTCACCGCCACCCGACTCGCGCCGCGCCAGAACGACTTCATCTGCGCCCTCGCCGAAATCCAAGTCCTCGATGCGACCGGAAAAAATCTCGCCCTCGGTGCCGCCGTCACCTCGCTGGATTCCATCGAAGCCCCGCCGCGCTGGAGCCGCAAAAATCTCACCGACGGCTATTTCTACGGCTCCAAAAAAGGCCAGCCCGCGACCAAACTCGCCGACCTCGAGAAACAACGCGCCGCCCTCGTCGTCCGCGCGAGCACGCCCGCCACGCGCGCCGCGCTCGACGCCAACACCAAGGCGCTGGCCGAAGTCACCGCCGCGCTCGCCAAGCTGCCCGCGCCGCGCGTGGTCTTCGCCGGCACGGTGCATCACGGCAGCGGCTCCTTCCGCGGCACCGGTCCCGATGGCGGCAAACCCCGGCCCATCGCCCTCCTCCATCGCGGCGACGTGAAACAGCCCCGCGATCCCGCCGCGCCCGGCGCGCTCACCGCCCTTGCGAACCTCCCCGCGCGCTTCCCCCTTCCCGCCGATCATCCCGAAGGCGCGCGCCGCGTCGCCCTCGCGCAATGGCTCTCGCACCCCGACAACCCGCTCACCTGGCGCAGCCTCGTCAACCGAGTCTGGCAGTACCACTTCGGCCGCGGCCTGGTCGAAACCCCCAACGACTTCGGCCGCATGGGCGCGCTCCCGACCCATCCCGAACTCCTCGACTGGCTTGCCGCCGAATTCCGTGACGGCGGGCAATCGCTCAAGCAACTACACCGGCTGATTGTCACGAGCGCGACCTGGCGGCAGGCGAGTCAGGGGGAAGACATGAAGGGTTCAAGGGTTGAAGCGGGCCGAAACGCCTCACGCACCCGCGCCGCCTCAACCCTTCAACCCTTCAACCCTTCAACCCTTCAACCCTTCAACCCTTCCCCGCCCCTCGCTCACCGACTCCGACAACCGCTACTTCTGGCGGCAGAACCGTCGCAAGCTCGAGGCCGAGGCCGTGCGGGACAGCGTCCTCCAGGTCAGTGGCAAGCTCGACGCGCACATGGGCGGTCCGGCGTTCCAGGATTTCATCGTCGAGAAACCCGAACACTCGCCGCACTACGAATACGGCCGGCACGATCCCAACGATCCCAAATCCCACCGCCGCTCGATCTACCGGTTCGTCGTCCGTTCGCAGATGTCCCCCTTCATGACCACGCTCGACTGCGCCGATCCCTCGATGCAAGTGGGCAAACGCAACGAGTCCGTCTCCGCCCTCCAAGCACTCGCGCTGCTCAACAACGGCTTCATGGTCGCCATGTCCCGGCACTTCGCCGCGCGCCTCGACGCCACCGCCACCAGCCTGCCGGAGAAAATCGCCCTCGCCTTCCGCCTCGCCCTGAGCCGCCCGCCCACGGCCGCTGAGCGGTCAACCTTTGTCACCTACGCCCAACACCATGGTCTGCCGAACGCCTGCCGGTTGCTTATCAACCTAAATGAGTTCGTGTTCGTGGACTGACCTGAGTCTCTCCGTTGATCGGCTGCGAAGAGGGAGAAGCAAAAACCACTAACCGGCACTAACTGGCACTAATAAGAAGGGAAGCCAGAGATTACTCGACTTGCCCGGTTCCCATTAGTGCCAGTTAGTGCGGGTTAGTGGTTATGAGTCCCGGCACCGTGATCGACGTGGTTCCCGCTTCCGGATCGCTCGGTCTGGGACCCCGCTTCGGACTACACCGGTGCGGCGCGTGGCGTTCCTGCGCTTCCGCGTGGAACGACCGACCGCGGGCGATCACGCCCACCCTTGTAGGAGTCGAGGTAACGAGACTCTGACTTTTTCTGCGCGGACAGCGGACTGAGTCTCGCGGGCTGATTTGGACGAGGCGTATGGGCCGGAACTTGGTTGCAAGTCGCGGCTTGCGGTGTTCTTGGACGGCCCGCTCGCGAAAGGAGGTTAGAGTCTCGTTACCTCGACTCCTACAAAGGAGCCGGAGCCGCGCGCCCGATTACTGCGTCTGTAGCGGGAGTTGCCTCCGCCTCGTCACCTCGGCGGCTACAATTTCATACCGTCACTGAACGCCTCGCCCGCCCTCCCGTTCCCTTACGGCACCAGCACTGCGCGGTAGAAGCGCCGGGGCAGGCCGGGCGCGGTGGTGTCGGTGAAGTTGAAGGTTCCGCCCGTCGCCGTGTTGGTGCCCAGATTGGTCCAGCTCGCCAGGTTCGCGAGATTGGTGTTGGCCTCGATGCGATACTTCGCTCCCGAGTCCCCCGTGAGAGTGAAGGCAAATTGATTGCCCGCCACCCGACTCGGCCCGCTCAGTCGCGGCTTGGTGTTGATCGTGAGCACCAGCGACCGGGTCACCGACGTGGCGACGCCATCCGTCAGGCGCACGATGAAGTTGAATGTCCCGGCCGCCGCCGGCGTGCCGGAGATGAGTCCGCCCGACGACAGCGCCAGCGGCGACGGCAGCGGCTGCGACCCGTTGGCAATGCTCCAAGTGTAAGGCAGCGTCCCGCCGGAGCCTTGCAGTTGGTAGCTCGCCGCCGCGCCCACCAGCCCGTTGGCAAGCGAGGTCGTCGTGATCTGCAAAGTTGAGGCACTGATCGTGATCGAGAAACTGCGCGAGACTTGGAAGTTACTCGCATCGTAGGCCCCCATCGTGAACGGATAGGTGCCCACCGTGGTGGGCGTGCCCGAGATCACGAACTGCTGATTGGAACTGGTGACCGTGCCGTAGGAAAAACTCAGCCCCGGCGGCAGTGAACCATTGGGGAAGGTCGAGCCATAGCCGTTCGGCGCGCCGCCCCCCGTGGTGAATGGATGCCCGCCCGACACCAGCACCTGCGTGCTGTAGGTCACCCCCACGGTGCCACCCGGCAACACTGGGTTGGCCATTTGCAGCATCGGATAAATCACCATGGACAAAAGCTGGTCCACCGTCGTAGCCGCGCCATCAGTGACGCGGACGGAGAAGAAGTTCGTCCCCGGCGTCGTGGGCGTGCCGGAAATCGTGCCATTACCGGCCAGATTCAGGCCGGCGGGCACCGGCAGCGAACCCGGACTCAGCGACCAACCGTACGCCCCCTGGCCGCCGGTTGCCTGAAGTTGTTGCGAATAGACCACTCCCGTCTGCGCCTCGGATAGGGTCGTGGTGTTCACCTGCAACGGAACATTGACCCCGGTGATTGTCAGGGACAGCGCCTTGTCCGCCGTCGCCCCGGTATTGTCCGCCACCCGCACGAAAAAATTGAACGTCCCGCTGCTGGTCGGCGTACCGGCCAGATTGCCGTTGCCACCCAGACTCACACCCGGCGGCAACGCGCCCGAGCCGGGACTCAGCGTAAAATTGAAAAACTGACCGCACCCGGACGACTGGAGTTGCGCGCTATAGAATTGCCCCACCTGCCCGCCGCCCAACTGAGCCGACGTCGTTGTGATTTGGAGCGCGCCACAGGCCGTCAGGGCGAAATTCGCCGTGCCGTTGGCCCCACTGATCACCACCGACTGGTTGTTCACGCAGGTGAAGCCCAGTGAACCCACTCCCCCCTCCCCGCTGCACGACACCCCCACCTGCCACGTCCCGTTAAACACCCCGACACTGAACTGCCCATTGCCATCCGTGGAGGCATTGGCATTGAAATTGGTGCCGTTCACCGTGAACGAGGCAAAGACATTCACGTTGCCCAACGGCGCGCCGTCCCCCGTGACCCGCCCGGTGATCTGCCGGGTCACCGCCCGCGCGGCCAGCACCAGATTATTCTGATCCACCCCGTCCACCACCGTCAGTTGCCTCTGCGACGCGATCAATCCCCGCGACTGCATATCCCCATCGAACACTCCCAAGTAATACGTCCCCGCCCCCACCCCGATGTCGAAGCTCCCATCCGCCGCCGTCAGCGCATTGAAACTGCCCCCGCTGTTCTGCGGCGACGCATACACCTCCACGCCCGCCACCCCGCTGCCGCCCGGGTCCATCACCACCCGCCCGCGCAGACGCGCCGAGGGCGGGACCGCGCCGAGATTCACCAGCAACGCCCCGCCGGCCGCCACCGTCCCATTCATCACGTTCCCCGGCGCGGGCAGCAACCCGAGCGGCAGCAGACCGTCCGTATCCGGTCCGAAGGTCACCTGCCCCGGCAACACCCCCACCGCATAGCTCCCGTCCGCAAACGTCGTCACGCCCTCCGTCCGGAAGACGCTGCGGTTCTGATCCCGCGCCTCGATCCGCACGCCCCCAAGCGGCTGCCCCAGGCTGTTGGTCAGCCGCCCATCAGTAGCATCCGGATGTTGTGATAGGTGCCTGTCGTAACGCATTGGTCCGCAGCGGAGTGCGTTGACATCAGGGTGTGAGCGATTTGAACTTTTCGCCAGTTTTTCTGCGTCTTTGCTTTCAGTTTTTGCTTGCCAGAATGCTGT
>CAMAUZ010000076.1 GCA_945861535.1 Akkermansia muciniphila
CCGGAGCGCGACTTCGTTGACTACGCTTCGGCGCATCGTGTGGGTGAGGCCGAAATCGAATTCCTCTTGCGTAACGCGTCCACCATCGCCGGCGCGATGATCAAGCGGCATTCCGTTAGCCACGGCAGCTTCGGTGCCTACATCAAAGAGTTGGCGACGGTGATCAAGGCGGGTGGGGCCGCCACTGCGGAGCAGGCGGACGCCGCGCTGGCTCCGGCCTTCGAGGGACTCTTTCAACGGCCGCCGACGGCCGCCGAGGCCGGGCGTTACGGCGCTTTTTTCCGGGACAACGTCGCGAAACTGGGCGGCCCGGACGCGGTCGGGCAACTGCTCACCGCCCTGCTGTGCAACACGGAATTGATTCACCGGGTCGAGATTCCAGCCGGGCCGGGGAACCGTCTCGCGCCGCGCGATCTGGCGCGGACGATCGCGTTTGCACTGACGGACGACGGGCCGGATACGGCGCTCGCCACGGCCGCCGCAGAGGGAAAACTCGCCACGCGCGAGGAGGTGGCGGCGCAGGTGAAACGCATGCTCGACGACGCCACGATCGCGAAGCCGCGTGTGCTGCGGTTTTTCCGCGAATACTTCGCCTACGCATCGGCCCCGGGCGTGTTCAAGGATGAGGTGACGCTGTTCCAGGAACTCGCCGTGCGCGGTGCGCGGGGCTGGAATGCGGACTTTTTCGTCAGCGACGCCGATCGGGTCGTGCTCGCCGCGCTCGCCGAGGACAAGGAGGTGCTGCGGAGCCTGCTGACGACGACGAAAACCCATGCGCTCACGGTGGACCCGCTATTTCAGATTCACACCAAGAAGGACGCTTACCGGCAGCAGAAGAAGACCTTCGAGGCCGACGAGCAAACGGCCATGAAAATCTATGGCGTCTCCATCCCGACCCGCCCGGACTGGGATCCCCATCGCCTCTACGACCTCCCGCCGGAGCACCGGCTCGGCTTGCTGACGCATCCCGCGTGGCTGGTGGCCCAGTCGGGCAACTTCGACAACCACGCCATCCATCGCGGGCGCTGGATTCGCGAGAAGCTGCTTGGCGGAAAAATCCCCGAGGTGCCGATCACCGTCAATGCCATGCTGCCCGATGAGCGGCATCGCACGCTGCGCGACCGGATGCGGGTGACCCGCGAGGAATACTGCTGGACCTGCCACAAGCAGATGGACCCGCTCGGGCTGCCCTTCGAGCAATTCGATCACTTCGGTCGTTTCCGCACGGAGGAGATGGTGGTGGACCCGGAGGCGACGTCGGCCAAAAAGAACCTCAAGAAGGACGGCATGCCTTGGAAAACGTTGCACAAGCAGGTGCCGCTCGAGACGACCGGCGAAGTGAGCGGCAGCATCGATCCATCGCTCAATGGCCCGGTGAAGGATCCATTCGAGCTGATCCGGCGGCTCGCGGCGTCCGAGCATGTCGAGCAGGTTTTCGTGCGGCACGCGTTCCGCTATTTCCTGGGCCGCAACGAAACGCTCGCCGACGGACCGGCCCTCGTCGCAGCCCATCAGGCCTATCGGAAAAACGGCGGCAGCATGAGGGCGCTGGTCACCTCACTGCTCAGCTCGGATCCCTTTTTGTTTCGCACCCATCCATCAGAAAAAACATCACCATGAACCCCAACATTGGCCGCCGCACTTTGCTCAAATCGCTGTCCGCCGGAGCCGGTGGACTGGCATTCCTGCCCCTGATCAACAAATTGACCGCGCTGGAAGCGGGGACCTACAAGACCCCAAAGCGCGTGGTCTTCGTCATGTTCGGCAACGGCTTCCACGAAAAGGGCTCGGTGCCCCTTGAATTGCCCGCGCCGGGACTGGAAGGGAAGGACACGAAATCGTATCCGCTGAAGGCACTCACGCTGCCGTTCGACATCGAGCCCTTCACGCCGTGGAAGAACCGCCTGACGATCGTCCACGGCCTGCGGTCCGGCCCGGTGCATCCCGATCACGGCGCCGGCTTCGGGGCGCTCGCGGCGGTCAATGTCGGCGTGGGTGACGACAAGCGGCGCAACGTGGTGGCCGAGACCATCGACGCGGCGATCGCGCGCAAGCTGGGCGGCATTTTCCCGCTGCTGAACCTCGGCATCGATCCCGGGCAGCCGGCCACGAAAGCGATTCGCTGCTCCTCCGCCTGGGGACCGGGCCAGCCACTCGCGGCGCAATGCCGGCCGGAACTGGCTTACGAGTCGCTCTTCGGCGGCATCGGCGCGACGAAGAACGACTTCGCGCTTCGCACGAACCTGCTCGACCTGCTCAAAGGCGACGTCAAGGCGCTCCGCTCGCAACTGCGCGGAACCGAATTGACGCAGCTCGACTATCAGATCGATGCGTTCGAGTCGCTCGGCCGCCGCGAAGCCCAGCTCGCCAAAATGTTCGACCAAGGCTTGCTGTCCAAGGCCGCGCCCAAACTGCCGACGCCGTATCCCGTCAAGTTTACCGACACGGTGACGGCCCAGTTCGACATCGCGGCGTCGGCGATCGTCACGGGACTGACCAATGTGGTCACCATCACCTCCGAGCTTTGCACCGTCCGCGGCAACTACACCGGCATCTCCGACATGGGAACGCACGGGGTGGGCCACAACGAGACGGACGTGAAGCTGAATCTCACCGGCCTGGACATTTTGCCGAAAGTGCGGCGGCACATGGCCGAGCGCACCGCCGCGCTGCTCCAGCGGCTCGCGGAGATGCCCGAGGACGGCGGCACGATGCTCGACAACACGCTGGTCGTCTTCATGAGCGACAGCGCGAACCGCCAGCACACCCACGGCGAGAACTGGCCGTTCGTCCTCCTGGGCAATCTCGGCGGACGCATCAAGACCAACCAGTTGGTCGTCTATCCGATCAAAACGGACAGCCCGACTTACAGCGGCACCCAGAACCGCATCATGACCGCGGCGGCGGAGAATCCGACGCTCAACGCCTTCTACAACACGCTCCTCCACGCCGTCGGCGCCCCGCGCGACCACTTCAACCTGGTCGGCCCCGACCAGAAGAACCCCGTCCTGGCCGGCCCGTTGCGGGAACTGCTGGTGTGATGGTGAACCACCTTTTCCACAGCTTCATCGTTTGCATCACCACTGCGTTCGCCCTTCCTCCGGCAACTGCCGCTGACACCGAACCGCGCGAGTGAAGGTGCGGCAAAGTTGTTTCAGAAGATTTACGACAAGGCGATTTGAATGCTGTTCCGGTGCGAGTATCCATTACCAAGAACTGACCTCGTTATGAAAGTAACGAACAGATGAAAGCGAACGCCATGAAACCCAGTCTCGCACTTTTCGCCGCCCTGCTGCTCGCGCCGCTGGCCGGACTAACTGCCGCCGCGCCTCCCAAACCCAACATCGTCTTCATCTACGCCGACGACTGGGGCTGGGGCGATCTGTCCTGTCACGGCAACACGTGGCTGAAAACTCCTCGACTCGACAAGCTGGCCAGTGAGGGCATTGATTTTCAGCAGTTTAATGTGCTCAGTCCGATCTGCTCGCCCAGTCGTGCGGCGGCCCTGACGGGGCGTTTTCCGGGTCGCTTCGGAATCAACACGGTCTTCGGTGTCGCCAAGCCTCCGGAGATGCCGGACTGGTTGGACCCCAAGGCACCCACGACACCACGCTTGCTCAAAGCAGCGGGCTATCGCACGGGGCACTTTGGTAAATGGCATCTGGGGGAAGGGAAACCGACCATGGCGGACTACGGCTTTGACGAGTCGGCGGTCTATCACGGGCCGGGGCCGAAAGTCGGACCGTATGGCAACGATATTCCCAATCAGGCAGTGAAGTTCATCGAGGCGAACAAAGACCGTCCGCTCTGCGTGAACGTGTGGCTGCATGAGAGTCACCTGGCCCATAGCCCGTCGGACGAATCCATGGCGCGGTGGAAACATCTCGACCCCCGGCAACAGGTTTATGCGGCCGTCATCACCGACGGCGACAACAAGGTCGGCATGATCCTCGATGCGCTGGAGCGGTGCGGAATCGCGCAGAATACGCTGGTGGTATTTTCCAGCGATAACGGCCCTGCAAAACTCAAGGAGGACGACAAAGGCGAACCCGGCAAGTATCGCAGTCACTACAATGTCGGTGAAACCGGCGGTCTGCGGGGACAGAAAACCAGTCTCTTTGAAGGCGGCGTGCGCGTGCCGTTCATCGTGCGGTGGCCGGGCCATGCTCCGGCTGGCTTGAAAAATGACGCCACCGTTCTGACGGCGGTGGATTTGCTCCCCACCTTCTGCGCCGCCGCCGGAGTCACCCCGCCGACCGATGCCAATGGCGACGGCGAAAATATGCTCCCGGCACTCAAGGGCGAACCCTTCCTGCGCACCCGCCCCATTTTCTGGCGGATCAACGGCAACAAAAAGGACCCCAACTTCTGGCCGGATCTGGCGGTTCGCGACGGGGATTGGAAACTGGTGACGACCTTCGACGGCCAGAAGCTCGAACTGCACGATCTCAAGGCGAATCGCATCGAAGACGCTGGCAAGGACGCCGCCGAAGCGCACCCGGAAATCACCCAGCGCCTGGGCAAACTCATTCGTGATTGGTATGCGACGCTGCCCACCAAAGCAGATCCAGACTGTTTGGCAAAACCACAAGAGAGCGAGCCGAAGAAGCGCTTGGAAAAGGCCGCGCCCAAATCTGAAGCTCCCGCTAAAGACCGCATCCAGCCACAACCGCCCCGCCCTGGCAAACCCGGCTCACAGCGACTTTCCCGACCGCAGCCAATTTCCAAGGGGGAGGTCAGGATGTCTGAGGCTTTGGAGCAGGAACTCGCAGCGGCTCGCGCCCGGCTCGCGCCACCGCGTTCGGCAGGGGATTGATCCTCGAGACTTCGCTGCTGGTGGCGCACGAACGACGGAAGTTCGACCTGCCCGCCTTCCTGCTCGCCCACGGTGACGAACCCGTTGCCATCGCCGCCATAACCTACTCCGAAGTGCTACATGGTTGGCATCGCGCCACCGACCCCAAGATCAAGTCCGAGCGTGGACTGTACGTCGCCGGAGTGAGGCGGGATTACACGATCATCTCGTTCGCCGAGGCGCAGGCGAAACACCATGCGCGAGTCTGGGCGGACTTGGAAACGGGCGGTCTCCTCATCGGCGCGCATGACCTGCAAATCGCCGCGACGGCGTTGAGTCTGGGCTATGCGGTGGCGACGCTGAACGCGCGGGAGTTCGCCCGCGTGCCTGGGTTACAGGTGGTTCGAGTGGAGCGGGGATAAGGATGTGCGCCGAGATGTTTCAGGTTCACTTCGCCATGAGGGTGTTTTTCAACCGCGTTCTCAAGACATCTCCGGCCCGCGCAACCGGTCCCTGCCAGCGCTGAACTGGTCGGCCGTGATGCTCAGACGCTGGCGGATGGAGGCGTGGCGGCTCGTGGTTTGATGGTTGTTCGTCGTGCTGAAGGCGCGGCGTTCTGGCCGCGTTGAAAGCCGTTTCGACCAGCAGCACGGAGGGTGCTTGAGCTTGCCCCGCCCGCTGTCTGACGAGTAGGATTCGCTCATGAAGAAAGAGCCCGCCTACCATTCCGACCCGGAGATTCTGAGCGGCCTGCTGGTGTTCAAGGGCACGCGGGTGCCGGTGAAAAGTTTGTTCGACCACCTCAAGGCGGGGGATTCCATCGAGGTGTTTCTGGACGGCTTCCCCAGCGTGAAACGGGCGCAGGTGCTGGCGGTGTTGCAGGAGATGGAAACGGAAGTTCTGGCCCACGCGTAACGTGCGCATTCTGTTGGATGAAAATCTAAACTGGCGGCTGGTACGGTTTCTGCCCGGCCACGACGTGAAATCCGTCCCGCGCATCGGATGGGCGGGTTTGAAGAATGGGAAACTGCTGGCCCGCGCACAGGGGGAATTTGACGTGCTCCTCACCATGGACGGGTCGATGGCCAGCCAGCAAAATCTCGCCCGGTTTCGTCTCGCCATCGTCGCCCTGTGCGCGCCATCGAACCGCTTGGAAGACACCAGTCCGTTGATGCCGGAGGTGCTCGCCGTGTTGCCGTCGCTGAAGCCGGGAAGCGTGGTGAAGATTGGTGGTTGAGGAGGGGTTCGCGGGCGGATTGCGAGGAATGGTGTTTTCCGCGTCCTCGTGGGTAACCGTGCGGCATCAGAGCGTGGGAGATTTTGCGACCGAAGTGCATCCCCCGACGCCGGATGCGAGGGCGTATCCGGCGACACGCGGGGGCGCGTGTGCTCCCCCAGCTTCGGGGTTCGGATTCAATCCGGAATCGGATCGTTCTTCCCCACATCCTTGCCTTCCCAGTTCACGGCGCCGGTGGCGGCGTCGTAGAGGAGGATGCGGTGCTGGCTGTTGGGGACGGGCTTTTTGTTGAGCTTGGGGAGCCATTTCGCGAGGTCGCGTTTGGTGGCGGCGTGTTGCGGGGCGGCGGCGAGGTTGTGCCATTCGTTCGGGTCGGCGGCGAGGTCGTAGAGTTCCTCGGTGGCGTCGGCGTAGCGGATGTAACGCCAGCGTTCGGTGCGGATGGTGTGGTTGTCGTGGTTGTGCGTGGTGATGGCGGGGAAGTCGCGCGGGGCGCGTGCGTCCTTGAGTTGCGGGACGAGGCTGTGGCCTTCGAGGTCGGGGCGCGCGGGGAAGGCGGCGAGTTCGAGGAGGGTGGGGAAAATGTCGAGGAGTTCGGCGGGCCGGGCGCACTTGGCGTCTTTCGCGATGCCGGGGCCGGCGAAGATGAGGGGGACGCGGGTGGAGCGGTCCCAGAGCGTGTTCTTGCCGGTGATGAGTTTTTCGCCGAGGTGCCAGCCGTGGTCGCTCCAGAGGACGACGATGGTGTTGTCGGCGCGTCCGGTGGCGTCGAGGGCGTCGAGGACGCGGCCGACCTGGGCATCCATGAAGCTGATGGTGGCGAGGTAGGCGCGGACGAGGGGCCGCCATTCGTTGCGTTCGCGCAGCGTGTGCAGGCGCGGCTCGGGGAGACGCCAGTGGAGATACCAGGAGAAGCGCGGCGTGTCGTCGCGGTCGGTGTCGAGCACGGGCGGCATTTGCAGCGTGGCGTCGGGGTAGAGGTCGAACCATTTCTGCGGCGCGTAACAGGGGACGTGCGGCATGCGGAAGCCCGCGCCGATGAAGAAGGGTTTGTCCTTGGGCGCGGCGGCGAGGGCGTCGCGGGCGGCGGTGGCGATTTTGTAATCGCCGTGGTCTTCGTCGCGTTCGGGGAACGCGCCCCAGTCCATCGCGGGATGGCGCGGCGCGGGGAGATTGGCGAAGGGTTTCTCCGGTTTGCCGGGGCCGGGAGCGGGGCCCCAGGTGTTGAATTCTGCCGGGCGGTCTTTGGGTTTGATGGAGCCGTCGTGGTAAATCTTGCCGCTGGTGTAGGTGTGGTAGCCGGCGCTGGTGAAGGTCTGCGGGAGGGTGATGTGGTTCTTCAACTCAGCGACATCGCGGATGCCGGGGGTGAGGCCGTAGATGCCGGTGGTCGAGGGGCGCAGGCCGGTGAGGAGGCTCGAACGCGAGGGATTGCAGAGCGGTGCCTGGCAGTGCGCGTTGGTGAAGAGCGTGCCGCGTTTGGCGAGGCGGTCGATGTTCGGGGTCTTCACTTGCGGATGGCCGCCGAGGCAGCCGAGCCAGTCGTTTTGGTCGTCGATGGCGAGGAAGAGGACGTTGGGGCGCGGGGCGGCGGTGGCGGGTGTGACGGAGAGGGAGAGAAGGAGGGAAAGGGAGACGGAGAGAAGGCGCATGGGGAAAGGGTTAAGGCGTTGAAGGGTTGAAGGGTGAAAGGGGGCGGGCTGGCCTCCGTTGGTAGGGCGCGTCTGTCCTCAGCGCGCCGCGGGGGCGTGTGGACCCGCAAGCGGCGCGCTGAGGACAGGCGCGCCCTACCAGCTCGGTTGCAGACGGAGGCCGGGAATGTCTGTGGCATTTGGCGGAGGTGGGGCACTTGCGGGCGGGCCGCCCGCGCTCTTGAGCAGCGGGGCGCGGGCGTTCCACTATTTTCCGGGCGGCGTTGGTACGGGCAGGGCGACCGGGCCTTTGCTCATGAGGTAGGCGATGAGGTCGCGAACCTGGGTTTCGGTGAGGGCTTCGAGGAGGCCTTCGGGCATGAGGGAGAGTTTGGATTCTTCGATGCTTTTCACGTCGGCGCGTTCGAGGGTGAGTTTCTCGGTCATGGTTTGGAGCGTGAGGGTACGGTCAGTGCGCGCGCCGATGACGGCGTTGAGGGTGCGGCCGTCTTTGAGGGTGATGACGGACATGAGGTAGTCGGCGGGGACGAGGGCGCTGGGGTCGGCGAGGTTTTCGAGGAGGTAATCGAGGTTGCCGCGGTCGCCGCCGGTGAGTTCGGGGCCGATGGAGCCGCCGTCGCCGTAGAGGCGGTGGCACGCGGCGCAGGCGACGTTGAAGACGGCGCGGCCCTGGCTGGCGTTGCCGCTGGCGACGACGGCGGGAGTCAGGCGCGTTTTCCACTTGGCGATGAGCTGCTGTTTGTCGGCGGCGGAATCGCGCAGGACGCCCCAGACTTCGGTGAGTTTGGCGGTGAGCGCGGGGTCGTTGAAGCTGCGAATCTGGCGGGCGTGGAAGGCGGAAATATCGGCGCGCGGAATTTGTTTGGCGTCGGGGCCGACGTGGGCGAGGAGGGCTTTCGCAAAGCTGGGGCGCGAGACGAGCGTGGCGATGACGTCGGGTCGGGCCGACGAATAGAGGCCGGAGTAACGCTTGGCGAGAAGTTCGCCGATGGCCGGGTCGTCAGTGAGGCCGAGGCCGCGGGCGGCGATGCCGGCGAGTTCGCGGACGCCGAGGAGTTGTTCGCAGACTTTGCGGAGGTCGGGCGCGCGCTGGTCCACGAGGGTTTGCAGTGCGGCGCGGCGGCCGGCGAGTTCGATGGAGCCATCGAGGGCGATGCGGCGGATGTCGTCGAGCGCGCGGCCGTCGCCGAAGAGGATGCTCAAGTCGCGGAGGCGGTCGGTGAGCGCGGGGTTGGTGCTGGTGGCGAATTGTTGGGCGATGGCGTCCCAGTTGGCGGGCTTGGGCGCTTTGCGGCGGCCGCGCAGGCCTTCGGCGGTGCCGGTGAGAATTTCAGCGGTGGATTCGGGCGAGTCGCTCTTCAGCGTCGCGGCGAGGAGGGAGTCGAGGTGCAGGCCGAAGGTTTCGATTTGCTCGGCGAAACGGCGGGCGACGTTGCGTTGGATCAGCGGGATTTTGGAATCGGTGGCGAGCGTGGCGAGCGCGGCGGGATTGGCTTCGGCGAGGCTTTTGATTCCGTTCCACAGCACCAAGGGAAGGTTGTGATCCTGGGCGTCTTCGGCGCGGGACAGCAGGGCTTTGGCGATGGCAGGCCGGTCGGCGAGCGGGAGCCGGGGCAGCGCGGAGGCGAAGGCGAGACGGACGAGTGCCGAGCGCTCGAGTCGGGCCAGGGCGGCGAAGCCGAGCGGGGATCGGGATTGCGGGCCGACCGTGGCCGCGTTGTTCAACGGCAGGGCGTCGATCAGGGCGCGGATGGCCGCGACGCGGATGGGTTCGTCCCGGTCGCCCAAGCGGGCGCGGAGCCAGGCGTCGTCCGCCTCGCCGATGGAGTGGAGCGTCCACAGGCTGCGGAGGCGGTGCGTGGAATTGGTGCTGGTGGCGACCAACCTTTTCAACGCCACCGCGAGCAGTGCACCGGGACGGCCGGCGGCGGCGCGTTGCTGGAGCAACTGCCGGGCCTGCCGCGCGAACCATTCGTTTTTGTGCGTGAGGAGCGCGACCAGATTGGCGTCGTCCAGTTTGGCAATGTTATGCACCTCGGGTTTGGTGGGCTGGCCGTAGGTGATTTTGTAAATGCGCCCGCTGGTGCGGTGGATGCCGTCGTTATCATGGCATTCGCCGATGTCGGCCCAGTCGATGAGGAAGACGCCGCCGTCGGGGCCGTAGGTGAGGTCGAGGCCGCGGAACCACGGGTCGGTGGTGGTGAGGAAATCGGGGGCGTGTTTGCCGACGTAGCCGGAGCCGCGGCGTTCGAGGCGGTCCATGTTCACGCGGTGGCCGTGGAGGTTCACGGTGAAAACCGCGCCGCGATATTCATCGGGCCAGTTGTCGCCTTGATAGATCATCAGGCCGCTGTGGGCGTGGCCGCCGCCGGCGAGCGAGGTGGTGTCGGTGACGCCCTTGGCGCGGATGTCGCTCCATTTTTCGCGGGTGTCCCAGTGGAAATGGTCGGCGTGTTGTTCGAGGAAACCGTAGGCGTGCGGGTCGAGCGCTTCGCCGAACATGCGGCGGTAATGCGCGCCGGGGATGACGTGCCAGAGGTGGCCGATGACGGTGTTGATGAAGAAAGCTTCGCCGTGCTCGTTCCAGTCCATGCCCCAGGGGTTGGTGGTGCCGTGGGCGACCGGTTCGAAGATTTTGCGGACCGGATGATAACGCCAGATGCCGCAGTTCATTTTCGTGCGTTCGGATTCGGGCGCGCCGGGTTTGCCGACGGTGGAGGTGCTGGTGATGCCGTGGCGCGCGTAGAGCCAGCCGTCCGGTCCCCACTTGAGGCCGTTGGCGATGTTGTGGCGGATGCGGTCGGTCTCGAAGCCGTCGAGGAGGACGATGGGTTCGCTGTCGGGCACGTCGTCGCCATTGCGGTCGGGGAGGAAGAGGAGGTTCGGCGGGCAGAGCGCGAAGACGCCGCCGAAGCCGAGTTCGATGCTGGTGAGGAGTTGGCCGCCATCCCAGAAGACGGTGCGTTTGTCAAAGCGGCCGTCGTTGTCGGTGTCCTCGAAAATGACGATGCGGTCGCGGACCGAGCGGTCGAAGCCGACCTTGGATTCGGCGTAGGTGTAGTTCTCGGCGATCCAGAGGCGGCCACGGGAATCCCAGGCCATGGCGATGGGATTTTGCACGTCGGGTTCGGCGGCGAAGAGGGTGGCTTGGAAGCCGGGGGGGAGCTTCAGCAATTTCAGCGCGTCGAGCGGGGGCGTGAGGGGCTGGGCGTTGGTGGCCTGGGTGTCGAAGAGTTTGGGGAAGGGCAGGGGAGGGGCGGCGGGGGCGGCGGGGGCGGGGCGGTTGAAGGGTTGAATCGTTAAGAGTGAAAGGGTGAAGAGGAGGAGCGCGTGGGCGCGGCGGGCAAGGTGGCGGCGGAGTTGCATTGGAGGTTTTTAGAGAGGGGCGGGCGTTCGTGCAAGCGGGGGCGGCGGGGACTTTTTTTGGGGTGGAGTTGTAGGAGACGACGTTAGGAGACTCTAACTTTTTCCCCGGGAGGCGCGGCAGGGTGCCAACGGGTTCGGCGGACGGAAGGGGAAACGTTGAGAGGCGGACCTCCCGCCGTTGTAAGAGTCGAGGTAACGAGACTCGACCTCTTCAGCGCGAGTTACGGACTGAGTCTTGGGGGGCGGACGTAGGCGAGCCTTGTGGGACCGGAACTTGGTTTCAATATGCGCCCGGAGTGTGGTTGGGCGGACCACTCGTGGAAGGAGGTCAGAGTCTCGTTACCTCGTCTCCTACAATGATGATTCCCGGAGGCGGCGGTTGACACGGGGACGGGCATCGGGACAAATCCGCGCGGCTCGCCTGATGAATCTGCCCAATAAACTGACTCTGTCGCGGTTTGCGCTCACCGCGCTGTTCTTGCTGGCGGTGTTCTGGCGTTCGCCGATCAATGACACGGCGGCCCTGGTGTTGTTCATCGTGGCGAGTGTGACGGACTATTTTGACGGCAAGATCGCGCGGGATCGGAAGTTGGTCACCAATTTCGGAACGCTGATGGATCCGTTGGCGGACAAGATTTTGACCTGCTCGGCATTCATTGCGCTGGTGGAGCGTTCGCAACTGGGGAATGGCGCGCTGGTGAAGGTCGAGGCGTGGATGGTGGTGATCATTGTGGCGCGCGAACTGGCGATCACGGGGCTGCGGCTGCTGGCGGCGTCGAAGAGCGTGGTGCTGGCGGCGGAGCGGTACGGGAAGCACAAGACGGCGTCGCAGATCACGGCGATCATCGCGCTGCTGCTGGTGGATAGTTGCGTGGAATGGGGGTGGTGGGCCACGACGTGGCTCATGCCCTGGGTGCCGAAGTTCGCGCAGGTGGCGCTGTGGCTTACGGTGGGGCTGACGTTCACGTCGGGGGCGATTTATCTGTGGCGGAACCGGAAGATTTATCTGGAGGATTTGTGAGGGGTGGGTGGCTTTTCGGTACGCCGGGTCTGACACTTTTCTCATGCGGATGAACCCCACAGTGATTGTCTGGATTGCCCAAGGTTTCGGCATCGGGCGGCTGAAGCCGGGGCCGGGGACCTGGGGATCGCTGCTGGGGTTGGGGTGGTTCGCGGCGCTGCTGGCGACGGGGAGCGTGGCGTGGTTCGTGATCGGCGCGGTGGCCGGGGTGCTGGCGAGCGTGTGGCTTTGCGGGGCGGCGGAGAAGATTATGGGTCAGAAGGATCCCGGCTCGGTGGTCTTGGATGAGGTGGCGGCGATTCCGTTTTGTTTCGGTGCGTGGGTGGCGACGGTGTATTTGCAGAGCGGGCGGCTGCCGGGACCGGAGCATTTTTTCTCGGCGGAGAACTGGCTCAAGGTGGTGCTGGTGTTTGGCGCGTTTCGTTTTTTCGACATCGTCAAGCCGTGGCCCGTACATCAGAGCCAGTCGCTGCCGGGCGGCTGGGGTGTGACGGTGGATGACCTGCTGGCGGCGGGGTACGTGAATGTCGTGTGGGCGGGTGTCGCGTGGATGGTCGCGGGGCGGTGAGGCCGGTGTAGCGCAGGCGTCCTCGCCTGCGAGTTTGGGCGGTGTCTCGCCGCCCGTACCGACTTGGGGCGAGACGCCCCGCTAACTCGCAGGCGGGACGCCTGCGGTACCCTTTTGCACAACAGCACGGTGGCAGGCGGCAGGAACCCCAACGGTGTTCGGAGCCACCCGCCTCCTCGCGTCGGCGGCTACGGCGTTCGCGGCGCGCGGCCTTCAGGCCGCTTCAACGTGCGCCAGCAACGGGGCTCGGACACGCCGTTCGCGCTCCACGTTGAAGCGGCGTAAACGCCGCGCTCCGGCTGCGCTGCGGAACCTTTCCGCGTTACGGCTATTCGCCGACGGCCAGCAACTCGACCTCGAAGATCAGCGTCGCGTCGGGCGGGATCACGCCGGGATAGCCGGATTCGCCATACGCCAAATCGGAGGGAATCGTGAGGCGGACCTTGTCGCCGACGCGCAGGGTGGCGACGCCATGATCCCAGCCCGCGATGACCTGGCCTTCGCCCAGCACGAATTCAAACGGCTCGCCGCGGTCCACGGAGCTGTCGAATTTCCTGCCGTCGGTAAGCCAGCCGGTGTAGTGGACGGACACGGTTTTTCCGGTCTCGGCCGCGGTGCCGACGCCGGCCTGGAGCTTTTCAATTTTGAGGTCGCTGATGGGCATGGGAGGTGTGGGGTGGTGAGTTGAGGTTTTGATTGGGGTTGGAAACGGGAGTGACCGACGCGTCAACGGAGGTTTTCGCTGGCTGAGAATTTACGCGAAATGAGCCGCAGTGGGGCGTCTGCGGCGAGCCTCCCTGCGGCCGTATTGAGAAAAGCTTCCGGCGCCGGTGGAGCCAGCGAAGCGCCGAGCAGCAAGGGCAGGGCACGGGGGCGAAGTAATTTCATGGACGGTCGCGACGCTAGCAGGGCACCCGCCGTTGGCCACTACCAATGGGGCGCGGCGGGCGCGCTCGGCCGACATCGCGTCGCCGGTGCTGGGCATCCGGATGTCGTTGAGCTGGGCCAGGGGTTTGGGCGTGAAGGCAGTGCTGCCGAGCATAACTGGGACCTTCATGTCTGGTGGCTGCCATCGGGCGGCGGGACTGGTCGGGCTTTTTCAATGCGTCCCATGAGCCGGTCAAGCCCCCGGACTCCCAGATCCCGCGGCGCCCCGGTCGCGGGCGGGCGGGCCGTTCACGGCAGGTCCAGCGCCGCCAGCGCGAGGCTCTTCTGCGCGTCCTGTTGCAGGGCGAGCGCCTTGGTGGCGTCGAGTCTGTCGAGGTGCATCACACCGTGGTAGGCCTCGATCATCTTGATGCCGGCCGCGGTCGGTTCGCCCTTGGCATCGAGGCGGAGGAGGGCCTTCTCGTTGATGTTCTGTTTTTCGTTCACGAGGCTGCTGTCGATGCGGACGGTCCAGTACGGACTCGGCCCAAAGGGCTTGCGGGCGTGGTGAAAGCGATGGGTGTTCATGAGGATGTAGGCTTTTCCATCCTTCTGATAGGTGAACATGTTGAGCGGCTGATTGCCCGAACCCAGCTCGATGACGCTCTCGCCTTTGACCTGTCCGGCGGGCTTGAGGTCATCCAGCGGATAGCGCACCACGGGCGTGCAGGCGAAGGCGCCGACGACGTATTTTTTTCCGTTCTCTTCCATCGGCATGAGCGTGGTCATCGGCGCGCGGGTCTCCCATTTCTTATGCGCGACGTGATAGGTCTCGGTGCTGAAACTGGTCGGACCCGCGGTGGGATCGAGCGGCGCGGCGAAGGAGAAAACTTTCGACGCGAACTCCTCGGTGGCCAGCGCGCCGACCAGCACGCGGTCGCCCGACCACGCGACGTCCGTGATTTTGTTGACTGCGCCCTTGTCGCTCTTGGGCAGCGGCAGGACGGCGTGCTTCACATTCTCGAGGCTGAACTCGCCGATCTTGCCCGCGCCGTTGACGGTCAGGATGATGTGCTTGCGGTCGTCTTGCTTGCGCACGGCGATGTAGGCGGTGTGCGAGGCGGGATTGACGGAGAGATGCAAAATCTCAATGCCCGCGGCGGTGGTGCCGAGCTTCGCGGCGAGCTTCTCGTCGATCTTGTCCACGCGGGCGATGGTCCACGGCGTGGCGGTGGTGTCGCCGGTCTCGACGGCGATGAGTTGCGCGCCAGGACCGTCCCCGATCAACAGCACGCCGCCGGGGGCGAAGCTTATGACATTGATGCCTTTGATGGCCGGCTTGCCGAGGGTGGCGGCCTTGATCGGCGACGCGGCGTGCGCGGCGGTGGTGAGGGTGAAGGCCGTCACTAGCGCGGCGGCAACGGTGGGGAACAATTTGTTTGTGCTCATAGGTGACGCGCCCGGTTTGGTCGCGACGAACATGCCGCGGCACTCAAGGGCAGGGGCGCAAGCTAGTAACGCCGCCGGCGGATGTCGAAAGAAATGAACCGCCGCCGGGCCGCTCCCACCCTTGTAGGAGTCGAGGTAACGAGACTCTGCCTTTTTCTGCGTGGGGCGCGGGCTGAGTTTCGGGGGCTGACTTGGGTGCGGCGTCCGGGACCGGAGCTTGGTTGCAAGACGCGGCGTGCGGTGGTTTTGGACGGGCCACTCGGGGTAGGAGGCTAGCGCCTCGTTACCTCGTCTCCTCCAAGGGTGGTGAGGGGCGGGCCGTCCGCGCTCACGTTCAGACCAACTCTTCGATGGGCCGTCCGCCTTCCGTGACAATCGGTCGGGGCCGGCCGGTCTGGTCGATCCATTGCGTGGCGAGGTCGATGCCGAGGTGCTGGAACACCGTGGCGGCGAGGTCCGACGGTCCCACGCGGCGGCTGGCGATGTCGTGGCCGTGACGATCCGTGCTGCCGATCACCTGGCCGTGCCGCAGGCCGCCACCGGCCATGATCATCGACATCACGCGCGGCCAGTGGTCGCGGCCGGCATTCTTGTTAATCACCGGGCTGCGGCCGAATTCGCCCATCATCAAAATGAGCGTGCTGTCCAACAAACCGCGGTCTTCGAGGTCGGTGACGATCGCGTGCAGCGTGCGGTCCACCACGGGCAGCAGCGGCCGGAGACCCTTCTCGATCCCGCCCCAGCGCACCTCGTCGCCGTGATGATCGAAGTAACCCCACGCGCCGCTCACGGTGACAAAGGTCACGCCCGCCTCGACGAGCCGCCGCGCGAGCAGGGCCTTCTCACCGAGACTCCCGGCCCCGTAAGCTTCGCGGACGGATGACTTTTCCTCGTCGAGATTGAAGGCGCGTTGCGCGCGGCCGGACAGCAGCACGTCGTAGGCTTGCTGCGTGTAAACATCGGCAGCCGCGATGGCCGCGTTGCCGTCGGTGCGCCGTCGCCATTGATCGAGCTGCTCGTTCAACGCACGGCGCTCGCCGAGACGGTCGAGGGAAAGTCCCTCCGCCAAAGCCAGGCGCCCCGCGAGTTCCTTGCCATTCACCGGCTCAAACGCGTGGCCGAGTTGACCCGCGCCCCACATGTCCGACACCCACGTATCCGCCAGCCCGACGAAGCCCGGCAGCCCCGGCGCATTAGGGCCACGATACCGCGCCGCGACGGAACCCATCGACGGATAGCCGTCGCCGTCCTTGCCGTCGTTGGTGCGTTTGGCCAGCGGATTGCCGGCCTGCATCGTGATGGGCGTGTGATTGCTGGCGCTGCAATCCACCGAGCGGAGCAGCGTGAGCTTGTCCATGAGCCGCGCGGTCAGCGGCAGGTGCTCGCACACATGCACGCCGGGGAGCTTCGTGGGAATATGGCCGAACGGCCCGCGAATCTCGCGCGGCGAATCCGGCTTGGGATCCCACATGTCCACATGACTCGGCCCGCCCGAGAGCCAGAATAAAATCACGCTGGCCGGGCGCTTCGGCGTGCCGGCGGCGGAGGCCGCGGCGCGTTGCTGCAACAGCCCCGGGAGCGACAAGCCCGCCAGGCCCGTCAATCCCGTCTGAAGAAACCCGCGGCGCGTGGAACCCACGCGGACAATGTCACCCCGCGCCGGGCTGAAACTGTTGATGGTAGCGGGGCGCAGCGGCGTGGCGGGGGGCGTGGCGGCATCGGATGGCAGCGAGTGCATGATGGTCGGATTGGCTGTGGTGGTGGCGGCGGCGTGTGTGTTCTAAAAAATGGTCCCGCGTCGGACTGCATTGTGCCGGCAGTCATTCGGCGGATGTTTATCAGTCGTAACCATTCAGCCGAACCGAAATTTTTTGGACCACAGAGACACGATGAACACAGAGGAAAACCAAGGACTCGCTGGTCGATCTTCGTTCACTGATTGGTGACTTCCCGCAGCCGATGCCGTCCCTCGTTCTTCTCTGTGCTCATCGTGTCTCTGTGGTCGAAGAAAAACGGCTCGCCTGAATTGTTTCGGCTCAGTCGTTGCGAGAGTCTGTGCCGGGATTCGTCTGCCCAGTCGCGGAACCGCTCGCCTTCTCTTCTGCCTCGGCCTTACGCTGCGCCGTGCATTTGGCCCATCTGAGACTGCGCGAGTTCCGCAATTACGCCCGCCTGGACGCGGACTTTTCGCCGGGCTTCCACGTGCTTCTCGGCAACAACGCGCAGGGCAAAACCAACATCCTCGAAGCCATCTACCTCCTCGCCACGCTGCGCTCCTTCCGCGGTGTCGGCGGCGCGCAAATGATCCGGCATGGGGAGAAGGGCTACTTCATCGGTGCCAACGTCGTCGCCGCCGACAGGCACGAGATCAAGCTCTACTGGGCCTCGCGCGAGCGCAAAGTCACCCTCGACGGCCAGCCCGTCCGCAAGCTCACCGACTTCTTCGGCGTCTTCCGCGCCGTGGTGTTTTGCACCGAGGATTTGCAACTGGTGAAAGGCACCTCGCGCATCCGCCGCCGCTTCCTCGACCTCATCCTCGCGCAAACCCAGCCCGGTTACCTCCCGCTCCTCCAGCGCTACGCCAGCGCGCTGCGTTCGCGCAACTCGCTCCTGAAACGCCGCGTCATCGATGAGGCCGCGCTCGAGAGTTTCTCGCACGAACTCGTCGCCGTCGGCGTGCGCCTGATCGAAGCGCGCCGCACCCTGCTCCCGCGCCTCTCGCCGCTCGCGCGCCTCGCCTACCGCCGCGTCGCCAACGACGCCGAGGAACTCCGCCTCGAATATCAGCCCAGCATCCAGGCCGACTTCGCCCTCGAACTCGCCCGCAGCCGCGACCGCGAACGCGCCGCGCGCTGCACCGTCGTCGGCCCGCATCGCGACGACCTCGCGCTGCTCCTGGGCGACCGCTCCGCCGCGCAATTCGGCAGCGAAGGCCAGAAACGCACCCTTGCCATCGCCCTGAAAATGTCCCAGGCCGAATACCTCACCGGCCTCCTCGGCTCGCCGCCCGTGCTGCTCATCGACGACGTCATGGGCGAACTCGACGCCACCCGCCGCGCCGGCCTCATGCCGCTGCTCGAACGCGCCCACCACGCCAGCGGGCAGGTTTTCATGACCTGCACCGGCGAGAACTGGCCGCGCGAACTCAGCCGTCAACTCCAGCGCTGGCAGGTCAACGCCGGCACCGTCGTCCCACTGAAACCCGCCGCCTGAAACCTCGTAACCGCTGCCGTGAGGAGGCGGACGCTGGGATGGGTCCGGGCCTCCGCCTCCTCACGCCAGCGGCTACGAGGGTTGGTACCGCAGGCGTCCTCGGCTGCGGTACGTAGCCGCCGCCGTGAGCAGGGGGACCGGTTTCGCGGCGTGGTCGTCCGCCGCCGCCGCCGGCTACTCGCGCCGGAGTTGCAGGCGGAAGAAGCCCCGCGGGGCCATGGAAACATTGAAGCGGTGCTCCACGTCCGCGACCGGGCTGGGGCTGGTGAGTTCCTCGCCGGCCGTCCACGGGCCGCGGATCGTCGGGGCGCTTTGGATCACGTAGCGGCGGCCGGGCTCCATGGTGGAGAGGCGCACCGTCACGCTCGGCAGCCGGGCCGTCTGGATGGCGAAGCGGAACGCCGATGCCGGATCGCGCGGATCGGTGAGCGCGAGGAACTCCAGGGCGTTGTTGCGCCCGTCGCCATCCGGATCCGCGCTGGCCACGCCGAGCGGGTCGCCGGTGCCGAAGTGCCGCACCTGCCAGTCGTCGTCCACGCTGTCGCCCGCGTAGAGGCCGAAGTTGTCGGCCAGCGTGTTCAGCACGGTCACGCCCACGTCGGCGGAGAGGCCGTGATACTCGCCGCGCAAGTTGAGCAACGCGCTTTCATACACGGGCTGCCCGCTGATGAGGCCCGCCGCGTCCACGATGGCCTGGCCGGTCGCGTTGGTGAAAAGCCACGTCACCGCGCTGCCGGGCACGGAGGCGAAAAGGTTGTCGTCCGTCGTGATGAGCGCGGTGGCTTGCAGCGTGCCGTTCTCCGCGACGAACTGCGCGCCCGCGCCGATGGAAAATGCCGCCTCGTCGTAGAGCCGTCCCGCGAAGCCCTGCCGCGCGACGACGACGTTGCTGGGCGATTCCGCGACGACTCCGCCGAGCGTGCCGATCTCGGAGACGATGCTCACATTCGCCGAAGTGACGCGCCCGCCGCCGCTGCCGACGGTGTGGGATAAAATGGCGACCGGCTCCGCGTGGGCGACGGCGGCGAGGGCGATGAGGATGAGTGGTGTTTTCATGGCTACGCGCGGTGAAGTTCAAAAGGGCCGTTGCCCATTGCACCGTCGCACCACCAGCCTTGAATCCTGCCGGTGGGGAGTGCGTTCGGCGGCGTCTGCGTGAGGACGTGGTAGCCGCTCCACACCGCCACGTAGTTGTCGCCGGTTTGGAGGATGGAGATCGCGGTTTGCTCGTTGAGGTTGTAGGCCGCGCCGAGCGGGCGGGAGAGGGTGAAGACGCGGGCTTCGAGCCTGCCGATGTCCTCGCGCGTCGCGGTGAAAATCCCCGGCCTGTCGGGGTCGCTGTCGAATGTGATGGGGCCTTGCTCTACTAGGGCCGCTCCTCCGCCGCCGTGGCCCCACGAGAGGATCCATTTTCCAGCGAGTGCGAAGGGTTCGATGAATGTGGTCGTTGTCATGATGTTTGTTCTATTTGTTTGGTGTGTTTGTGCTGAGGAAAGGGTGCGAGGCGTGGGTCAGGGTTTGATGATGAGGACGTTGAATTTGTGACCCGGGGTAATTGCGATGCCGTGCATGGTATCGGCCATTGAAAAAACGACCCACCTGTTGGCCGTGCCTCCTGGGAACGAACCGGCGGCGTTCGTGCGGTAGTAGACTCCGAAACGCTCCGGAATTCCCGATCCGTAGCTTGATCCGTCAGTGGACGCCCTCGCGTGGGCAGTGACGACGAGAATAGCATTCGGGGCACCGTTGCACATCGGGTGATCGATCTCTGACATACTAAATTCGAAGTTACTCGCCTCGGTCACCTCATGAATGAACGCCGCCGTCGGCGTGTTCACCCCCGCGCCGTCCACTCTGATCTGCCCGCCTCCGATACGCAGCGCCGTGCTCGTGGCCGCCTGCGTGAGCGAAACTCCGGCATGGCCAATGGCGACGACACCGGCATCCGAGCCGAGGATGCCCGCCGCGCTGGTCGCGGTGTTTTGGCCCCACACACCTTTGCCGTTCGCGTGGACGCCATGAATGGCGGCTCCGGTTCCCGAAGCCAATTGACCGTAGACCGCATCCGTAGCACCGGCGCCCACAGCGGTGACAGGGCCATCCGCCGTCAGCCCCTTCGTCACGCGCACGCGCCCCTCGAAATATCCCGCGTGGCCGACCGTGTCGCTGTCGCCGTTGCTGCCATAGATGCCGGTGCCGTCCGTCGTGATGCCTGCCACACCATACCCGGAGGTGCTTGTGCCACGCGCGCCTTCGCTGCTCCCGACCGCTCGCACTCCATAAGCGCCGCCGGTGATGTAGGCACCCGTGCCGCCCGCCACCGAATTGAGAGCGCGCAGGCCGTATCCCCCTGCCGACAATGTCTCACCCCACAGGCCACTGCCCAAGCCGCTCGTCGAGGTCGCCAGACCGAACACGCCGCGCGCATTCAAGTCAGCCGAAGCCGTCTCGCCCCGCACGCCCGGCGCAATGCCCGTCGCCGCAGCGTGCACCCCGGCGACGCCGATGCCGGACGCTCCCGTTGCGATGCCCGTGAGGCCGACGCCAGCGGTGCCGGTCACCAGGCCCGACATGGCGAGGCCGTCTGCGGCGGTGTTTTGAATGTTGAAGGCGGAGCCGGAGAAGCTGCCCGTCCAGTCCGCGCCGAGGTGGTGGTGGTCGCTGCGCGTCGCGGTGTTCGCCACGCCGCTGCCGGCGAAGTTGAGCCTGAACTCCGTGCCCGCGAGCGACAGCCCCGCGCCCGCAGTGAAGAGCGTGTCGTTGTCCACCCCATCGGCGAAGCCGCCGGGGAGGCCCGCGAGATTTGTCCAGTTCACGGCTTTCCAGATCGCGCCGAAAGCGTCCGTGCTGAGAAACTCCCCTGGCGCGCTCAGGCTGAAATCAAGTTTCTGCAATGTCACCGAGCCGTTTACGATTTGGTTCGCGCCGACGGCATCCGCCGCGAGTTTTGCCGTGGTGATGGAACCGTCCGGCACACTCCCCGCCATCATGGCATAGCCAACGCTGGCGATGCGCTGGTCCGGCGTGAGGAGCTGCCAGCCGCCATTCGCCACACCCGCGTCAAACCACACCCGCAGCCGCACGTCCGCATTGGCAAAGACCGTCCTCGGGATCGGCGTCATGCCCGCCACGGTGTCGTCGCCGAGCAGCACGGAATAGAGGCCGTTGGCCACGGTAAGGATGATTCTCACGGTCGGCTCGTGATTTGGCCCGGTGGAATTTCCGTCGTTCGTCCAGAAGACGGCGCTGCCGTCACCGTTCACGAGCGCGAATTTGAATTCGCCCGGCCCGTTGACGAGCGTGCCGTTGAGCGAGACGCGGCCCTGGTAATGGATCATCTGTGGCACGGCCTGCACCGCCGTGACCAGGCCGAGGAGGAGGAGTGACAGGAGGGATTTCATGAGTGGTAGTTGCATATCACCCCTGCCTCCGCGCCGTCGGACGGCTTGTTACAAACGAAGTGAACTATTTTTCCAAGATCACCACCGACTCGATCCCGGCCGCCGCCGCCGGCCACGGTTCGGGCGGGGGCGGATGGTGCGGCCAGTCGAGGGCGAGGGCGCGCAGTTCGCGGCGCAGCGACCACAAGTCCAGCCCGGCGGACTGGCTGAACAGCCAGCGGCTGTCGGGGCTGAAGGCGAACTGGCTGCCAGGGACAAAGCCATCGAACGTGACCAACTCGGCCAACGTGGTGGCCTCCAGCAGGCGCACGGGCGCGTGGTCATCCGTGAGCACGAGCAGGCGGCCATCGGGCGAGAAGACGGCCTGTCCCGGCGCACCTGAGGGCGCGCGGCGGGCCAGGCGGCGCTGCACGGCACCGGTGGCGGGATTCAGGAAGATGTATTCGCGGGCCGAACCGGCGACGAGGCTCTGGCCGTCGGGCGAGAAGGCGACCTGCGCGTGGATGTCCACGGCGAACTGGCGGCGTTGCGCGGGATCGTGCGCGGGCCAGAGCCACACGGCGGGCGCTTTCCACGCCCCGGCGGCCAGCCAGCGACCGTCGCGACTGACGGCGAGCCAGGTCAGCAACGCGGGCGCGGGAAAAATCTTCTCGCCCCCCGCGTCGGCGAAGCACCGCACTGCCGCGCCATCAATCCACCAGACGGCTTGGCCGCCCCGCACCGCCGAACCGGCGTCGCGATCCGGCGCTTCGCCGTGCGTCTGCGGCGGTCCGAGCACGAGTGCGCCGCCCTCCGTGCGCACCGGCCAGCGTTGGCAGGCGGTTTCGCCGCCGAGCAGGAGCGCGTCGCCGTCGAAGGCGGAGGAATGCGTGCGGCTGCCGGCGCGCGCCGCGAGCCAGCGGCCCGTGCGCCAGTCGTAGCACGCGAAACCGGAGCCGGTGCCCTGCACCAGCAGCCTTTGGTGGGCGTCGAGCTGGAGCGGCTCGCGCAAGCCCGCGCCCGGCGGCGGCGCAAATTCCCGCCAGCCGCCCGGCAGCGCGGTCGCCAGCAGCAGCACGTCGCCCGCGTAGCTGACGAGTCCCAGTCGGGTGCCGTCGCCGCTGAACTCCACCGGCACGCCGGCGGTGGCGAAGGTCATTTCCACCGCGCCGTTCGCGCTGTTCCAAAGCTTCGTCGTGCCGTCCCAGCTCGTGCTCGCCAGCCATTCGCCGGAAGGATGGAAGGCCAGTCCGTGAACGAGCGTCGCGTGGCCGCGCCGCTGGTGTCGGAGCGCGCCCGCGCGGAGATCCCACACCATCACCGCGCCGTCCCCGAAACCTGCCGCCAGCAGTTCGCCGCGATGATCGAGGGCAAAGCACGCCGGAATCGCGGGCAAGTCGAAGCGCTGTTCAGCGGCCCCGGTGGCGGAACTCCAGACTGTGATCGTCTTGTCCTTCGCCCACGCCAGCCGCTGGCCGCCTGCCTCCGCCTGCCCCCGGGGGAAGGAATTTTGGAACGGCACTTCGCGGAGCAATCGCCCGCTGCGGGCCTCGAACTCGCCGAGGACGCCGCGCGCCAGAATCACCCGGAGGCTCGCGCCCGCGGCGCGAATCGTGGCGACGGCTCCGGCGATCTCCCAGAGCTGCCGCCCGCGGCGCCAATCCCACCCCCGCACAACATTGTCGCTGGCCTGGCTGACGAGCAGGTCCGGGCCGTGGAAATGCGCCCAGCGCCGGGTGCCGAACGCGGCGGGCGACTGGAAGGTTGCCACGCTCGCGCCGGTGTGACTGTCGAGCACCACGAGCTTGCCCGCGGCCTCGCACCGGACGGCGTGTTCCAGCGCGGGCGAGAAATCCGTCGGCGCATCCGTTTCGAGCAGGCCGAATGCGCCTTGCGTGACGACGCGCACATCGGGCAACCGCAGCGCCGCCGCTGCGACGCGGCGGGCCTCCGGGGAAGGCGTGCGGGCGGCGACCTGGCGCACGAGCGCGAGCGTTTCGAGCCGTTGCCCCGCGCGTTCGCTCCGCACCAGCGCGTCCGCCTGGGCGAGGAGCGCCCCGCTTTCCGCCAGTTCGGCCCGCACGCGCAAGGCCTGCTCGCGCCCGTGCTGCCAGCGCGCGAACGCCCCCGCGCCCAGCGCCGCCAGCGCCACGCCCACGAGCAGTGCGGCGGCGCGGCGCGCGACCCGGAGCTGGCGTTCGAGGCCGCGCGCCCGGCGGAGTGAACGGCCCGCCTGGAGCTGCGCGAGGTCGGCGGCCAGTTCGTCCGCGCTGGCGTAGCGCCGCGCGGGATCGGCCTCGCACGCGCGCAGCAGCACTTCATTGAACTCCAGCGCCACCGCGTCGCCCACCCACGCCGCCGGGATGGCGGGGA
The DNA here is from genome assembly GCA_945861535.1 of Akkermansia muciniphila. Classification (GTDB taxonomy): domain Bacteria; phylum Verrucomicrobiota; class Verrucomicrobiia; order Limisphaerales; family BJHT01; genus BJHT01. The sequence goes on from CAMAUZ010000076.1 coordinate 23,922, forward strand.
AGTCGTGGCGGTCTTTTCCCGTCGCGATTTCGTAGAGCACCTTGCCCAGTCCGAACACGTCGGCCTGCGGCCTCCCCGTGCCTTCGCGCGGGACGAAGCCCTCGGTGCCGACCACGCTGCGCACTTCGCCCGCCAGCCCCACGAGGCCGATGTCCGCGAGCTTCGCGCGGCCGTTCACGAAGATGATGTTCGAGGGTTTGAGGTCGCGGTGCACCAGCCCGTGCCGGTGCAGATGCGCCAGCCCCTGCGCGAGGGCGAGGCCGATGGCGGTGCAGTCGGCGATGGGGAGCGCGCCCCGCGCCGCTTCGGAGCGGAGGGTGCGCGGCAGGTAGCTGGCCACGTCGGCGGGTTCAGGGTCCACGGCATCCGCCAGCTCCATCACGTAGTGGAATTGTGCGCGGTCGTCGCCCCAGCCCGCATGGAGCACTTGCATGAGCGCGTCATGCGTGCGGGAGACCGGCTCGAAGCGGCAGATGCCTTCGAACTCGCGCTCGAATGGCCGCGCCTCGTGGAAATCCTCGCGCCGAACAATTTTCACCGCGCGCAGCGCGCCGAGCGCCGTACGCGCGAGCCACACCTCGCCATAGCTCCCACGCCCGATGCGGCGCAGCAGGTCGTGGCCGGCCACGGGCGGGGCCGCGCGGTCGGCGGGCGCGTGGCGGGCAGCGTCGGCTTCGAGCCGGGTGGCGGAGGCGGTGGGCATGATGGCGCGGCTGTATCTACCGGCTGTATCCGTGCGCGGCGCGGGGTTGTTTCAACGATTCGCTTCGGCCTCCAGGCGGCGGATTTCCTTGGCGAGGAGCTTGGCGACGCGATGCCGGGTCACGCGGACGTTGAGGTTGGAGAGGTTCAGCGCGCGCGCGACCGCGGCGATGGGCAGGCCCTGGTTCACGCTCAGGTCGAAAATCTGGAACTGCCGCGGCTTCACCTTTTCCTTCAGCCGCGCGACCGCCGTGTCGAGCAGGCTGCGCCGCCATTCCTCGTCCCACAGTTGCTCGAGGTCCGCCGGCACGGCGGTCGCGTTGCTCTCCCCCTCGCCGGTCGCGCTGGGGAGACGGCAGCCCTTGCGCCGCTGAAAATCCACGACCCGCGAATGGATGACGAGCATGAGCCACGCCTTGAACGAGCCGTTCACCGGCTCATAGACAAAGCCGCGCATCTTCTTCGCCACGCTCACGACGATCTCCTGCACGACATCCTCCGCCTCGTCCCGTCGCAGTCCGTAGCGCTGGGCGGTGTTGAAAATGAAGCGGCTGTATGTGTCAAAAAACTCGCGCCAGCCACCCGCGTCGCTCCAGTGGCTCAACCGGGCGAGCAGGCTGCGCCGCGTGGGGAGGAACTCGTCGGGATTCTGATCGGGCATCGCCACAGCGTGGGCAGTCCCGTGGGACGCGACAAGTGGTAAAGCCGCCGGGAGGCGGGCTGGCAAGCCTCCCGCCCGTGCGGGCCACCAGCGGCAGAGTTTCGCTCATCCCTCCCGTCCAAACCCCGCCGGCAGCGACAGCAACCGCCATTTCCCGATCTCCAAATCCCTCGCATCGATTTCACCAAAACTCCGCCGATGCAATCGCGTCACGTTGTAGCCTTGGCTCGCGAACATCCGTTTCACCTGATGAAATTTCCCCTCGACCAGATGCAGCCACGCCTCGCGCGGTGCGCGAATCTCCAGCGTCGCCGGCAGACACGCCTTCTCCTCGTCCTCCAACACCAGTTCGCCTGCCGCGAAAACTCCGACCAATCCCGGCTCCAGATCGCGATCCACCGTCACCTCGTAAATCTTCGTCACCTTGTGCTTGGGCGAGGTCCAGCGCTGCACCAACTCGCCAATGTCTGTCACGAGCAGCACGCCGGTGGTGTCCTTGTCGAGCCGCCCGATGGTCGTCACCGGCGGATTCCGTTTCAGCCAGCGCGGCGGGAGCAGCTCATAAACACTCGGCCCCTCCTTCGTTCCGTGCGAACACACGTAGCCCGCCGGCTTGTGCAACAACGCGAGAATTCCCTCGGGACATTCCACCGGCTCGCCTTCCACGAGCACGTCGCTGACCGCCACCTTCACATCCGCCGTCTTCGGTATTTCTCCCGCGACTGTGACGAGTCCGCGTTGCACCCACACGCGCGCCTGGCTGCGACTGCAGTAGCCGTAATTGGAGAGAATCTGGTCGAGCCGCCGCCGCGATTTGGTTTCTTGCACGCGCTCCTTGTAACGACCCGCGACGCACAACTCCACCGCCTTCGCGCAGTGGAATCAGGGAAATGGATTGGCAGGGGGATTTTAGGGCAAAGGAATGGAGGCAAAGGAATGGGGGAATGGAAATGGACGCGGGGAAGTTTCTCTCATTCCTTTGCCTCCATTCCTTTGCCCCAAATTCCCCTGCCAACTCGGCTTTGGAGCTGAGCGTGCGAGCCGGCGCGGGCGGTCTTTAATTCAATGCGGGGCGGCCCGCCCACGCTCCTCCACGCCTACCTTGTCACCAATGCCCGATGCTGCGGGAACACGCCGCGCAGCGCCTTCGACGTCGCGTCCTGCAGCGCCTGCACCTGCCGGTAGGTCTCGACGTTCTTCGCGTTCGGCGTCGCCGTCTCCGCCTTGTTCAGCGTCACGAACTGATCGGTGATCGCATCAATCGCGACATCCTCGCCCTGCCCGCGCCGCCAGCACCAGAGCGCCTGCAACGCCGCACCATACGCCGCGCCCTCGCTCACCTTCAGCGTCACCACCTCCGCGTTGAAAACATCCGCCATCACCTGCCGCCAGAGCTTGGACTTGGCACCGCCGCCGGTGGCGCGGATTTGCGTCGGCTTCACCCCGAGTTCCGCGAGGCGGCGCAGGCCGTAATTCATGCCGAGCGTCACGCCTTCCATCGCCGCGCGGGCGAAGTGCTGCGCGGTGAAGGTCTTGGGATTCACGCCGAGGAAAACTCCCGTGCCCGCCGGCACGTTGGGCGTGCGCTCGCCATCGAGATACGGCACCAGTACCAGCCCATCGCAGCCCGCTGGCGCGCTCGCGGCGACGGCGGCGAATTTGTCATGCGTCCAGCCGAAATACTGCCGCGCCATCTCCGTCGCGACCGTGACGTTCATCGTGCAGAGCAGCGGCAGCCAGCGGTTGGTGGAATCGCAGAACGCCGCGATCTCGCCCTGCGGATCGATGACCGGTTTCTCGGCGCAGGCGTAAATAGTGCCGCTCGTGCCGAAGCTCGCCGTGATGACGCCAGGTCGCGTGTTTCCGGTGCCAATCGCGCCCATCATGTTGTCCCCGCCGCCCGCGCTCACGACCACCTCCGCGCTCAACCCCAGCGCCTTCGCCGTCGTGGCTTGGAGTCGCCCTGCCGCCTGATCGCTCGCGCGCAAGGGCGGCAGCTTTCCCGCGAGATCGTCGTCGATCGCCTTCAGCACCGCGGCCGACCACTGGCGCTTGCGCACGTCCAGCAGCGCGGTGCCGCTGGCGTCGCCGTATTCCATCGTGGCCTGGCCGGTGAGCCAGAAATTGAGGTAATCGTGCGGCAACAGCACCGTCGCGAGCCGCGCGAAATTTTCCGGCTCATGATTTTTCAACCAGAGAATCTTCGGCGCGGTGAAGCCCGGCGCGATCGAGTTGCCAACCGCTTTGATTGCGGCCTTCAACCCGCCGAGTTTGCCGGTGATCTCCTCGCACTCGGCGATGGTCGAGGTGTCGCACCAGAGTTTGGCGGCGCGGATGACCTCGCCGTTTTTGTCGAGCGGCACAAAGCCGTGCTGCTGTCCGCTCACGCCGATGGCCTTCACTTCGGCGGCGGTGGCCTTGGCGGCTTTGAGCGCGGCTTTCATGGCCTTCGCCGTCGCGTCGCGCCAGGTATGCGGATGCTGCTCCTTCGCGCCGGGCGGGAGGTTCGGGATGAGGTCGTAAGCGGCGGACGCGCTGCCGAGGACCTTGCCGGATTTGGCGTCCACGACGAGAGCCTTGGTGGATTGAGTGCCGCTGTCGATGCCGAGAACGAGGGTGCGCATGGGAATGAAAATGGGTGTCGCTGAGTGTCGTTAAGAGTGCTGGTCGCGGTTGATTTCGCTGACGGGCGCGGAGGATGAACATCGCCCTCGGGAGTGTCCAAACCTTTTCGTGAAACCGCTCGTAGCCGCCGACGTGAGGAGGCGGACGGCCTCGCCGCAGCGCCCAATCCGCCTGCCAACGTCCGCCTCGTCGGCGTCCGCCTCTGCCCCCATCTCCGGCCTCCGTGCGGAATGGCGAAATCATTAACGGCCTGTCACCACGGGGCTTTGCCACCTTTTGGTGCGTATGCATCAAAAGGTTGCGGCGTTGATGCCGGGGTTTTCCACCCTGCCTTTGCCCAATCCCCGAAACGGATTTTGCAAAGGAATGGAGGCAAAGGAATGAAGACAAAAAGTTTCCGCGTCCCCATTCCTTTGCCTCCATTCCTTTGCCCAAAATTTCCCTGCCCCATTGCCGTGCGCCGATCGGCACCGCGCCACTCGCTGCCAACGTCCGTCCCTCCGCCTGCCAAGTATGCTGGTCCCATGCTGCGCCGTTTCGATGCTCGGATGCTGCAACTTCGGGGGCGTGCGGAAGTCCCCGCCGCGCGGGAACCGCGCGTTGCACCACCCGCGCCCGGCTGCTAGCCTGCCTCCATCGCCGCCGAAATTTTCTGCCATTCAGTGCGGACGGCGGACTGCGGTGCGGATGATGACGGCGCGGGCAAAACCGATTTTATGCAAAGCAACCGACACGATGGATTCCAGCCGGAACGCGGACGTTTCGCGATCAGCCGCCGGCGCATGTTGCAGGTCGGCGGGTTGGGCATGTTCGGACTGTCGTTGCCGAAGATTCTGCGCGCCGAGGCGCTGAAGAAGGGACCGCCACCGAAGGCCAAGTCGGTGATCTTCCTGTTTCAGTGGGGCGGCCCGAGTCATCTCGAGACGTTCGACATGAAACCGAACGCGCCCGAGGGCATCCGCGGTTTGCACAAGCCCATCGCGTCCAACGCCGACGGCATCCAAGTCTCCGAGCATCTGCCGCGCGTGGCGAAGGTGATGGACAAGGTGACGCTCATCCGGTCCATGCACCACACGATGAAGAATCACAATTCAGCCGGGTATTACGCGCTCACGGGCCACGCGCCGGCGACCGATGACCAGCGGCTGAAAGATTCGGTCGAACTGTTCCCCGGCTACGGCTCGGTGGTGGACAAACTCGCGCCGATCAGCGGCGAGATGCCCACGTTTGTCGGCTATCCCTACACGATCTCGGACGGCTCGATCACGCCGGGACAACACGCGAGTTTTCTCGGGAAGCTCCACGATCCGTTGCTGATTTTGCGCGATCCGAACGAGCCGGGATTCGGCCTGCCGGAGCTGAGCCTGCCGTCGAATCTGAGCTACGAACGGCTGGCGGCGCGGCGCGAATTGCAGAAGGTGATCGATGCGCAAACGCGGCTGCTCGATTACTCCGGCGCGGCGAAGGGACTCGACGCCTACTACGAGCGCGCGCTGACGATGCTGCACTCCACGCGGCTGCGGGACGCGTTCAATCTCGAGGCCGAACCGGCCAAGGTGCGCGACTCCTACGGCCGCACGCCCTACGGCCAGGGCTGCCTGTTGGCGCGGCGGCTCGTCGAGGCGGGGGTGAAATTCGTGAACGTCTATTTCTCTGACAATATCGGCGGGCGCACGACCACCGACGGCGGCTGGGACACGCACGGTTTCGACAACACCCGCATGTTCCCGATCATCGAGAAGCGCCATCTGCCGATCACCGATCAGACCCTGCCGACGCTGCTCAACGATCTCGAAGCGCGCGGCTTGCTCGACTCGACGCTCGTCGTGTGGGTCGGAGAATTCGGTCGCACGCCGCGAATCAACGCCAACATCAGTCGTGACCATTGGCCGCAATGCTACACCGCGCTGCTCGCGGGCGGCGGGACCAAGCGCGGCTTCGTCCACGGCGCATCGGACAAACGCGGCGAGTTCCCGGCCACCAGTCCCGTCACCCCCGACGACCTCGCCGCGACGATCTACCACCTGCTCGGCATCGACCCCGCGTCCGAGGTTCTCGACACGCTCAAACGCCCGCTGCCGATCTCCTACGGCAAACCGGTGCTGGAAGTGATGGCGTAAGCCGGAACCCGGTAGGGCCGCGCTGCCGCGCATTTCCCGGTCCCGACGCGGACGACGGACGACGGACGACGCCGGCCGGTGTGGTTGAACATCGCGGCACGGACGGGGACGGTCACGGACCCACGCAGCGCTTCCGTGACTCAGTCCCCTCTTTTCGTGCCTTTCGCGTCTTTCGTGGTTCATCCCACCTGCCGAATCCAAGTTCCGCAATCGGGAAGGCGCCGACGCTCGCTCACTCCCTCACTGACACCGCGCTCATCCGACTCATGAAATGATTGGCCTTTGCACTCGTTTCCCCGTTTCATCCGGGGCATCTCAGTATTCGCAACAGGAAAATCTTATGAAGCATCTTAGTCATTGCATGCAGTCTTGGTTTCGCAGGCGCGCGTGGGTTTTGGCCGTGGCGCTGGTGTGTTGGGTGGGGGTTGACTGCGCGTGGGGCGCGAAGGAACCGACGGATGTGACGGCGGCGGTCGCCGCTGCCGTGAAGAATGAGCGCCTGGCCATCGAGGCCACCAACGCGAAATTCGGCGACACGGCGCAGGGCGTGCCCAAGAAGCTGCGGGTCGAATACAGCGTCGGCGGGGAGAAGTTGGCGCGCGAGGTGTCCGAGGGCGGGAAGCTCGAAATTGCCGCGCCGGCGGGGCAGAAACTGGTCATCCTCAAGGCGGTCTATGGGCCCGCGGATGGGTCCAAGCCGGTGGCCAGCACCGCGCTCTCGGAAAAACCCGGTGAACTTCTGGAAACGCTGCCGGGCTTCCAGATCGAACATGTCTTGCGCGCCGATCCCAAGACGAACGGTTCGTGGATTTGCCTCGCGAAGGATCCGAAAGGCCGGCTGCTGCTAGGCGGCCAGCGCGGTCAGCCGATTACTCGGGTGACTCTCAAGGACGGCAAGAGTGTCAAGGCGGAGACTCTCCAAATTCCTGTGAGTGAGACCATGGGCATGCTGTTTGTGGACAACGTCCTCTATATCAGCGGCAGCGGCAGCAAGGGCTTCGCGCTCTATCGCTGCAAGGATACCAAGGGCGATGACAGTTACGATGACGTGGAGTTTCTCCGCGCGTGGCAGGGCGGCTCGGGCGAGCACGGCGCGCATGGCCTCGTGCTCGGGGCGGATAAGATGCTCTATGCGGTCTGCGGTAACTTCACGGGCGTGCCCAAGGACCTCGCGCCCAGTTCGCCGCATCGCAACTACGGCGACGACCTGGCGCTCAAGCGCATGGAGGATGGCAATGGCTTCGGCGCGGGCACGAAGCCCCCGGGCGGCTATGTCCTGCGCATGGACCTTGATGGTAAGAACGCGGAACTGTACTCCGCCGGACAGCGCAATGCCTACGACATCGGTTTCAATGCCGATGGCGAGCTGTTCAGCTTCGACAGTGACATGGAATGGGACTGGGGCAGCCCGTGGTATCGGCCGGTTCGCGCCTTCCATTGTGTCCGCGGCGGCGACCATGGCTTCCGCGAAGGCAGCGCCAAGTGGCCGGAATATTACGCCGACAGCCTGCCGGCGTCGGTGAACATCGGCATTGGTTGCCCGACCGGCGTGGGCTTCGGCACGGGCGCGAAGTTTCCGGCGAAATACCAGAAGGCCTTCTATATCTGCGACTGGACCTATGGCCGGCTAATCGCCGTTCACCTGACACCGGATGGCGCGAGCTACACCGGGTCATGGGAAAACTTCGTCGCTCCCAAGTCACTGCGCGCCAAGTCGGGCAGAACACCGTTGAATCTCACGGATGTCGTGATCGGCGACGATGGCTCGCTCTATTTCACCATCGGCGGGCGCGGCACGCAGGCGAGTCTGTTCCGGGTGACTTACACGGGCACCGAGGCCGCCGTCCCGCTCACTGCCAGCCAACTGCGTGACGAAGCGGGTCGCGAGGCGCGTGAACTGCGGCGCAACCTGGAGTCCTTCAATGTCAAAGCCGATCCTGCGGCGGTTGCTTTCGCCTGGCCCCATCTGAACAGTCCCGATCGTTTCATCCGCTACGCCGCACGCCTGGCCATCGAGCGCAATCCGCTCGCCGAATGGCAGGACCGGGCCCTCGCGGAGAAGCAGCCAGACGCGGCGTTCACGGCGCTGCTTGCGCTGGCCCGCCACTCCGGCCCCGAGACACAACCCGCGATCATCAAGTCGCTCGCTGCGATTCCTTTTGCGAAGCTGTCGGAGGAGCAGGTGCTTGGTAAGTTGCGAGTCATCGAGGTTTCCATCGCGCGGCAGGGCGTGCCGGCCGGCGATGTCGCCGCTCAACTCATCGCCGACGTGGCGCCGCTCTATCCGGCGAAGAGTGAGTTCGCCAATCGGGAACTAAGCCAGATACTGCTCGCGCTGAACGCGCCGGGCGCGGTCGCCAAAACCGTCGCGCTGCTCAAGTCCGCGTCCACACAGGAAGAGCAGGTCACCTATGCGGTCGCGTTGCGGAGCATTAAGACTGGCTGGACCGAGGCGCTGCGCCGCGACTATCTCTCATGGTGGAATACCGGTCGCTCGACCCAACATCCTGAACACGTTGTCCAATGGTTCAAGGATGCCGGCATTAACTTCAACAACGGCTCAAGCTTCCAGAATTTCCTCAAGAACGCGCTCAAAGAAGCACATGCCACAATGACACCCGCCGAACTCGCGGCGCTTGGCGATCTGAGCAAACCCACGGCTGTTGCCGCTCCCGCCGCCGCACTGCGCAAGTTCGTTAAGGAATGGAAGACCGCCGATCTCCAACCGTTGCTGGAGAAGGTCGGCAAGGGCCGCGATTTCGCCCGGGGCAAGGCCGCCTTTGTCGCCGCGCAGTGTGTGCTCTGTCATCGTTACGGTGACCAGGGCGGCGCGGCGGGACCGGACCTCACCACCATCACCACCCGCTTCAAGCGGCAGGACATATTGGAATCCATGACCGAGCCCTCGAAAGTGCTCTCCGAGCAATACATGAGCACCGTTTTCAAGCTGAAGGATGGCGAGGACGTCGTGGGTCGCATCGCCCTGGAAACTCCCGAGAAAGTCGTGGTGATGACCAATCCCTTCGACACCACCACCCTCGCCACTGTCAGCAAGTCCGCCATCAAATCACGCGAACTTTCCAAAGTCTCACTCATGCCGCCCGGCCTGATCGATACCTTTTCGGAGACTGAAATACTCGACCTGCTCGCCTACCTGGAATCCATGGGTGATCCGAAACACCCTAACTTCAACAAATAGGGGCGCGTGCTCTGGGTGGTGAACAGGATAATCTCACGCCGCTGATACTACCTCGGACGAATTGCCCCCGCCGACCACCCGGGTGATAAGTTGATTTCCATCCAATGAAATCGTTCGGGACTATCAACCGGTGCGAAAATTCGCGCCGGAACTGGCATAACGACCAGCGCGTCCGGCTCCCTCGCCCCGTGAGGCACGCACGGGGAGAGGGCCGGGGAGAGGGGTGCCCCACTATTGCGAACGGTCTGGCTTCGCCGTGTCGGAGCACCTCCTCACCCCAACCCTCTCCTCCGTTCCGAACGGAGGAGAGGGAGATAGAAGCCACGGTGCGGACTGCACGAACTTTCGCAAACGCTGAGACACGGTGCCTCAGATTCGGCGCTGCGAATATTGGTGCCGGAACCGCCGCCCTGAGTCGCGCATCGGTCTCGCTCGGTCTGGGACGCCCGAGAGCGGTAGGGACTGGGAAGAATGGAATTCCCGACGCAACATCCCGCCTCTCAAAGATGTCATCTCTTCTCCTCGCGCTGTTGATCCTTCTGGTGCTGCCTTCAGGTAGCATCGCTTCACCACCGGTGGATCCGGACCCGAACGGCGTTCTGCTCAAGCCCATTCCCGACAAGCTGGTGGTGCTCACGTTCGATGATGCGCCGGCCAGTCATGCGACGGTGGTCGCGCCGATTCTCAAGGAGATGGGTTTCGGCGGTTCCATCTATGTTTGTGACTTTGATTCGTTCAAGACGCGGAAGGACTGGTATCTGACTTATCGCCAGATGAATGCCATGCACGCGGCTGGCCTGGAAATCGGCAACCACAGCCTGGGCCACCAGTCGGGATACGAGCCGATGCTGGCCATGGAGGATCAGGTGCTCGCTCATGGCGGTCCAAGGATGACCACGCTTTGCTGGCCGATCTATCATGTGAACTGGAATGACATCCCGAAACTCTCTGCGCATGGCTACACCTTTGGGCGCGGCGGCCATGAGCGACCCTACCGGCCGACGGTGGACAATCCGTTTGATGTGCCGTCCTTTTCGATCACGGATGCGACGGCGGTCGAGAGGTTCATCCGGCAGGTGCAACAGGCCTGTCACGGCCGGGTGGTCGTGCTCACCTTCCATGGAGTGCCGGACCTGGAGCATCCGCCGGTGAGTCTGGAGCCGGCGATGTTCAAGGCGATGATGCGGTATCTGAAAGATAACGGCTATCAGTGCATCGCGATGCGCGATATGGCGAAGTATATCGACCCGGTCAAAGCCGCGAACCTGCCGCGCACCGCCCAAGATGCCAAGGGCGCACCGCCTTTCGCGAGCATCAAGGACGAGAAGCCCTTCGTCGCTCCGTCCGGAAATGCCATTTTGGATTTCCGTTTTCCGAATCTGCCACCGGCGAGCGTCGCGAAGACCAGCATCCGGCTTACTGTTCCGCATGACACAGACATCACCGCACTGGCGCCGATGGTCAAAGTGTCTGCGGATGCCAGCGTCGTCCCTGCGTCCGGCGTGAGGCGCGACTTCTCCGCGCCGCAGACCTATACCGTCACCGCGCGGAATGGCTCCACAAAGCGTTTCGTCGTCACGATGAAAAAAGCCGTCGTTAGCGAGGCGAAGGAAATGCTGACCTTCACGCTGCCCGGCGCGCGCTCCATCGGCATTTCCCCTACCCGCATCGCGGTGCGAATGCCGCAGGCGGCGGACGTGACGGCGCTGGCGCCCGCCTTCACGCTGTCGCCCTTCGCCACGGCGGTGCCAGCTTCCGGCACAGCACGGGATTTTACCCGGCCGCAGACCTACACCGTCACCGCGCAGGATGGTTCCGCGCAGCCGGTAACCGTGACCGTGGTGAAAAGTGACGACCCCAACGCCTTTGTGTGGAGCAAGGCGGAGGCAGGTAACTGGAGCGATGCCGCCAGGTGGTCTGACAACCCGGTGGGCGCAGCCACGCCTAGGCGTGCCGGGCAGCCCGACTATGTCCTGAGTTTCAACCAAGGCGGCACCTGCGCGGCAACCAACGACCTGAGTCCAGGGTTTCTCCTGAACCAGCTCGTTCTCGGGGATCGTTCCGGCGGATTGATCATCAGCGGCAGCGAACTGACCTTCGCTAAGGAAATCGTGAACAATATTCCCCCGATGATTCATGCCACCAAATGCCAAAGGGTGGACATCAACACGCCCCTGACACTGCGGGACGATCTCACGGTGAATACCGCACCGGACAAGTCTCCCAATTGCTTCATCAGTTTCAACGGAGTGATCTCCGGCCCGCGCTCCCTGATGCTGCGAAGCGCCGGCGATCCCAACGTCGCCGGCATCAACTTCCACGATGTCCACTTCGGCATCCTCCAAATCAACCAGACGAACACTTACAGCGGCGGGACACGCATCAATGGCGGTAAGCTCAACGTGCGGCGGTCGGGGGGCTTGGGGATCGGGACGGTGACGCTCGATAAGTTCGGCACCTTGTCCACCGAAGCCAACCTCGCCAACCCCGTGGTGATCAATCAAGGCACGCTCTTTCGTTGCACGTTGAGCGGCCCCGTCACACTGAATGGCATTGCTGGCTTCATCAGCCATTGCTCGATTGCCGGCGGGATGAGTGGAGCCGGCGGCTTCACGATGTATGGCGCCAACGGAACTTATCTCAACATGGTGCCCGGCGGCACCGTGACGCTTCACGGCACGAACACCTACACCGGGCCGACCACGATCTTTCCGGCAACGCTGATCGTGAAGAAGGCTGCGGGGCTCTACAACGGTGACGCTGCGAAATGGACCCCGGCCAACATCACCATCCACAAAGCCGCGACGCTCCGTCTCAACGTCGGCGGCCCGGGTGAATTCACCGGCGAGCACGTCGGGACGCTGCTGGGAAACTTGACGCGCTCGGTGAATGGCAATGGCTTGATGGGCGGTTCCTTTGTGTCCCTCGACACGACCAACGCCACGCAACCCGTCACCATCTCGGCCAATCTCTCGGACTCCAAAGGTGGCGGCGGCGGCGCCTTTCTCCTCCGGAAATGTGGCCCCGGCGCGATGCGTCTTTCCGGCAACAACACCCATACCGGCCGGACGATTCTGGAAGGCGGGACGTTGATCGTTTCATCCTTCAACAGTTTCAGCGAAGGAATGCGCAGGCCCAGCAGCAGCCTCGGAGCGCCGACGGACATCGAGTCCGGCGAGATCGCCATCGGCGAGGAAGGCAAAGACGGGGATTGCGCGCTCATCTACACCGGCCCTGGCGAGACCTCCGACCGCGTTATGAATTTCGCGGGGAAAAAATCCACCGTGACCTTCGATCAATCCGGCACGGGCCAGTTGAAACTCACCAGCGACCTCCTCATCTCCGGCTATGGCCACAGCAAGACCGTCGTGCTCAAAGGCGACACCACCGGCGTCGGAGAAATCGCCGGCATCATTGCCGATCCTCATGACCGCACCGGCAAGGCGACTACTTCCATTACGAAGTCCGGCAAGGGCACATGGGTGCTCTCGGGGAAGAACAGCTCCAGCGGCCCGACCAGGGTGACCCAGGGCACCCTGTCGCTCTCTAATGCCCGCAGTATGGGGGACAAAACCGAAGTCGAGGTCTCCGAGGGAGCCGTGCTGGAACTGAACTTCAAGGGTGAAATGCGTGTTGGCAAAATCAGTTTCGGCGGACGACCACAACCGGCCGGCGCATACGATGCAAACAACGCCCCCAACTTCATCAAGGGCACCGGAGTGCTCAAGCATTGAGGTTCTTGAATACCCACCGCCTCGCTCCGTCGGCTTCCATTCATGAAAAAAATCGTCACAGGGGCAGCGTTGATAATTTTATCCAGCACCCTGGTGCTGATGGCGGGCGACGAGGAGAAGGCGGGGGCGGGAATGGTTCTCGGGGAGCCGTTCTGGCGGTCCAAGGCGATGGACCGTGAGCCGGTTCTCTTCATTCAGGAGGAAGGCCATTCCCTGGCCACGGCCAAACTGCTGTTCATTCCCAGTGCCAAGTTCAGGATCACTCATCCGGATCAGGTGATGCAATATGAGGAGGGCAAGGATTTCACCTGGAAACCCGGTTCGAACATCATTGAGCTGACGTTTACCTCGCGGATCCCTTTCAAGACGGCGGCGCAGATGGTTCCGCCGAAAGGCAGCCCGAACATGTTTGCCACCGTCCTGCACTCCGAAGGCCATTTCTTCCATGATCTGCAGGTGCAGGTTTCATACTGGCATACCAATGACGTCTGGACTTTGCCGGACCAGCCCCAGTCCGAACAGTTGACGCGTGTTCTCGCCAAGCTGAGAAGCAAACAGCCGATCAAACTCGTGGCCCTCGGCGACAGCATCACGCAGGGATTCAATGCTTCTGGATTCAAACCCTCCCAGGCGCCGCCCTATCAGCCCTCCTATCCGCAACTGGTCGCCAACACCCTCCAGAAGCGTTTCGGGGCGACGGTGACGCTGGTCAATTTCGGAGCCGCCGGGGCGGAAGCCGGCTGGGGGGTGGAGATGGTTCCCAAGGTAACAGCGGTGAAGCCCGATCTGGTTTTCCTCGCCTTCGGCATGAATGACGGCGGTGGCTATGACAAGAAGATGACCAAAATGCGCGATGAGGTCATGGCCCAGAATCCCGATGCTGATATCGTGCTGGTTTCGCCCATGACCATGAATCCGCGCTTTGCCGGTGCTGATGGCTTCCTGTGGAAAGCCAAGTTTCTGGGCGGCTTGGTGAAGGAGAACGTGGCTTTGGCGAATGTGACCAGGCCCTGGATCGAAATCCTCAAGAAGAAGAACTTTTCCGATATCAGCGGCAACAATGTCAACCATCCGAACGATTTCGGGCATCGCCTCTATGCCCAGGTGATTCTGGAGCTGTTCCCTTTGTCATCGGGCCCCAAGAAATAGGAGAGAGGCGAGAATCATGACAAAGCCAACGAAGGCAAAGTTGATGTGTGCCCTGCTGATCGCAGGCGCAGTCATCGCGCGGGCGCAACCGGCACCGGCCGACGATCCCACCGGGATCATCAAGCAGCCGATTCCGGAACGGTTGGTGGTTGTCACGTTCGACGATGGCTGTGCGAGTCACGCCACCATCGCCGCCCCGCTCCTCAAGAAGCATGGTTTCGGCGGCACGTTTTATGTCTCCGATGCCTACCTGTTCCGCGAACGCAAGGATTGGTATATGACGTGGCGGCAGATCAAGGGCATGTCCGATGATGGCTTCGAAATTGGCAATCACACCAGGGGACATGGGCAGTTGTCGTTGACCGATGTCGGCGGCATGCAGGCCTACGTGTGGACTCTGGAGGATGAAATGATCGCCAATCGGATTCCGAGGTCCACGACCTTTTGCTGGCCATTCTATGTTGTGAATCCGCGGTTCTATTCCCT
>CAMAUZ010000077.1 GCA_945861535.1 Akkermansia muciniphila
GGTGATTTCGCTCGTGCGCAGATGCACCGGCGCGCCCTCGGCAATCCACGTGTAAACGCCGTTCCGATGCGGCGTGCGCCCCGTGAGCAGCGACGACCGCGACGGCGAGCACACCGCGCTCGCTGAGTAACACTGCGTCAGCCGCACGCCCTGCTTTGCGAACGCGTCGAGGTTCGGCGTCTTGATAATGGGATGGCCGTAACACGCGAGGTCGCCCCAGCCGAGGTCGTCGGCGAGGAAGAGGATGAGGTTGGGCTGGGCGGGAGCGGCGGACAGCCGGTGCGTGCCGATGCCGACGCAAAGCAACGCGAGGACGAGTATGCGGTGAACCATGGCGGCGAGAATGCGCCAAAGGCGGACCACCTTCAACCGCCCAGTGAGGCGGGACGAGGTCGCCGTTCAGAGCGATTTGAGAAACCTCACCAGCGCCGTGCGGTCGGCCTTGTTCATCGTGCGAAAGGCTTCCTTGGCGCGCTCGGCTTCGCCGCCGTGCCAGAGGATGGCTTCCTCCAGCGTGCGCGCGCGGCCATCGTGCAGATACGCCTCGCCGCCGCTCACGCCGGCGGTGAGTCCGAAGCTCCAAAGCGGCGGGGTGCGCCACTCGGCTCCGGTGGCTTTGTGTTCGCCGAGGTTGTCGGCGAGGCCGGGGCCCATGTCGTGCAGCAACAGGTCGGTGAAGGGCCGAATCTTTTGGGCGCGCAACTCGGCGAGGGAATGGTGCTTGCTCGTGGTGACGCTCGGCAGGTGACAGGCGGTGCAGTTGGCTTTGGCAAAAAGCTGTTCGCCGCGCTGCGGCAAAGCATGAGTGAAAGCGAAAGAGGGAGGTCATGGCTGTCTGGTAGGAAATTGCTCTTTTGGGGGCCGGGTCGAGTTGGCCCTGGACGTGGCGCGGGGACGGGGTGTGAGGGGGGGCTGGCCGGTATGTCATTATTGCAGATCTTTCAGGGTAATGTCGCTCTTGGAAAGGGCGTCGAGACCCTTGCCGTATTGGATCTGGGCGGCTTCCCTGATGGCCTTCATGTCCGCCTGCGGCGGCGCCGCCCTGACAGAGGTCACCAGAGCGCGTTGCCAGAGGGGCTCCAGCACGTTGCTGACGTAGGCAACCTTCTCCCTGGCGGCGAAGGCCTCGGCCGTCTCGAACTGTCGCACGGTCATCTCGCGCCACACCAAGACGTCCGTGCGGTAGGGGGCGTCTGGCGATTTCTCCTTGGCCGTGGAAACATCACCTTCCAGAAGGGCGTCGAGGTCTTTGCCGAATTGGATCTGTGTGGCTTCTCGGAGGGTCTTCAGATCCGCCTGTGGTGGCGTCGTCTTGGCGGCGGTCGTCAACGCACGTTCCCAGAAGGACTCCAGCGCGGTTTTGACGCTATCCATTTTCTCCCTGGCGGTGAAGGCCAGCAGGGCGGTGAGGAGTGTGAGCGTGTGTTTCATGGATGATGTGTCGCTTTCGTTTCTGGCGAGTCCAATTGTTCTGCGAGCTGGCTTACTGGACATCGAACGGCGTCACGGCGACACCGCGTGGCGCAGAGGGAGCTTCTCGAACTCGACGCCCGCCAGAAGCGTCTGCACGGCTTCCGCACGCGTCGAAGGTGTCTTGGTGCGCAGAGTTTCGCGTGCGGAAGCGGGAGCGCGTTCAATGACACGGTGCCACTCGTCTGGAGACACGCCCTTGCCAGGCTCGAAGAACACACTCTCCGCATCCGCCCGCCAGATGCCGGCAAGCGTCATAAGATTGGCGGCCTCGAAGGCTGGATGATCCGGCGCAAGATCGTGATATGGCCACAACAGAACGCCGAGGCCGTTCTTTCCACGCGTCAGGATGCGCTGCAAATCCCGCACACGCCTTCCATCCACGGCGAGTGCTCGCGGCTCGATGCCGTCGCGCAGGCATAGCCACGCCACCGTTGCCCCCGCCTGCCCGCACAGCATCATCTGCCCGTGAAGTCGCAACGCAGCCTGCACGATGCTGGTCACGCCGATGTTTTTCGAAATGCCGATCAAGCCATCGCGTTCGACCGGCACAAGCCCGCGCAGTGGAAACATTGCGCGGTCCGTGTGCGTGTGCCAGTTGCGACTTTTCGTATGTTCCGGAATCCATGGCCCGTCATTCCGCCCGGTGAGGTATTTTCGGCGCGTAGGATGAAAGTCGATATGGAACTGGAAACCGAAGACGGCATCGTCAGGCATAAACGTCGCCCAACGCGACTCCTTACCGACGGCACGGATGTCCTGCTCACGCAGGACGTAAAGTGCATCGAGACGCAGTCCCTCTCGCACGTAAGGCTTGGGCGGCAGCCGGTCTGGGGTGCCGAACTCGTCGCTCAGCTCAAAATTCCGGAAGTTGGGCGGAGTGTCGCCACGAGTATCCGGCGTCACCGTCTGCAGGTAATGCAAGAACCCGAGCGAGCGCTGTTTCGCATCATCGAAGACGATCCGCCGCTGAGCTGGTGTCAGATCCACGATGTTCTTGCTCGAAGCGCCCTTCTCCGTGGCTTCGAGCGCGTTCACGATATGCTGCGGCAGTTGGCACAGCGGATAGTCCTGGACCGTCGTATTGAGCTGAAGGCACTCCGTGCCTGGCTTTAGTCCGAGGTGTCGCCGATCCACCAGTCGGCGCTGGGTGTAAATGCTGAATCCGGCTCCGTAGATCCCCTCGCGCATGGCGCTATCCACCCATACGCGATCGCGAGTCGCGAATGCACGCTCGTCATAACCGGGCGGACGCGGAATGGTCGCGTCGCGCTCCGTTTCACGCAGCGTGATGGCCCAGGTGATGGAGTTCATTTCCTGGGGTGCGACATCATCAAACAGTTCGGGCGCGCTCGGTTCGCTAAAACGTGACTTCAGGTCGGCTCCGGCGCTGTATTTTGCACCGCTCAAGCGAATCACATCACCCCAGTCCGAGGAGTCCATGGTCAACCGCGCCGACACAGTCAGCGGTTCCTGGCCACCGTTCGTTCGCTCGAAGGTCACGCCGCTGACTCGCTTGCCTTCGAGCAGGACTTTCGTCGGTTGCCAGCCGCGCAAGAGTTGGACCTGCTTGCTCCCTTTGTCCGTGTAGGGGGCGAGCATCTCTTCAAACAAACGGGCTGCCGCTGCCGGCTCAATGGTATCGGTGCCCGACCAGCAGTTTCCCGGCGCAGGAACGCCGTAGGTTCTTTGGTTGTGAGCGCGGATACGCTCGACCATTTCAAGGAACAGACCGGAGCGCGGGAAGTTCACAGACTTGCCACCGACGATTGTCCTTTCGTCCAGAGGCCCAACACTCTCCGCGCTGAATTGCCCGCCGAGCCATTCGATGTCGTTCACGAGCACGATGCGCTTCACCCCAAGTCGCGCCGCCTGCACCGCCGCAGCACACGCAGACTCATTGCCCCCCACGATGAGCAAATCGGTCGCGATGTCCCCGGCATCAGCTTCGAGCACGGCCAGCGGCGCAAGCAGCAGGGCGGTGAGAAAAGTGAGTTTCATGTTCTTGGTGCTTTGTTCTTGGTTCCTGGTCTATTTGAATTCGAGTTTGGTCTTCGGGGGTTTCCATAGACATGGTGCGACGCAAATCGCGTGGTCGATCCGCCGGAGATCGCGCTGTAGTCTTCGGCGGAGAAACCGCTGCCATGCAGCCACACATAACCGGCGCGTGGCCGTCCAGCGGCGTTGTTGCCAAGGAAGTGGCGATTACCCTCGGTGCCGAGATCTGTCCCTTTGCTGTGCAGGTAATCGGCGATGGCTTGTCGAAGCTTCCTGCGCGGAATGTCGCGCGATTCCAATCGGGCCAAAGCCCATCCCAGTTCCACGGTCCCGGATGATCGTGGCCTATTAGTCCGTTCACGATCGTAATCTGCGGGATGGATTGATCGAGGAGGTTGGCAACGATGGCATGGCCTTTCTCCAATCGCGGCAAAACATCGTCGGTATCAGGCGTTGAGACGCGAAAGGCGTAGGCTCCTTTCTCCACCCAGGCAGGCGGATGAGCTTTCTCTTGCGCTAAGAGGCAGGTTGGCAGGACGAGGCCCGCCAGCGACGTGAGCAGCAGGGCGTTGTGGAGTGTGTGGGTGGGTTTCACGGGTGAGGCGCATTTCTTCCTTATTCTTGGTTCTTCGAAAGCTAAGATTGGCCCAACAACTAAGAAGTTCAGCGGGCGACGATATCGGTGATGTTCTTGTCGCAGGGGATTGAAGCGGCTTTCTCGAGGGAGCCATCCTTGCCGACCTTGTAGGCGGTGATGGTGCCTCCGTTGAACGCGGTCACAAAGAGGAACTCCGCTTTCGGGGAGAGCGTGAAACCCCATGGGATCTTGTCCGCGGGTGTGCGGCCGATGAGGGAAATGTCGCCATTTTCTGCGATCCGGTAACGGGTGATCCAATCGAAGTCTCGCTGATGTCCGCGGATTCCCGCGAAGAGGAAGCGACCGTCTGGGGTGATGACGATATCCGAGGAGGAGATGCCTTCCTTGGGTTCGTCGGCTGTCACGGCGTCGCAGACTTTCCGGAACTTCAACCGGCCATCGGTGTCGCGGTCGTAAACGGAGACGCCGAGGTTTTGCTCGTTGCTGAAGTAAACCACGGGAAGCGTGGGGTGGTAGGCCATGTGCCGCGGCCCCGTGCCGGCAGGAGGGAGCGCATTCGCGGGTTCCATCGGCTCAAGGCTGCCCGTCTTCGAGTCGAAGCGGTATTGGAGGATGGCGTTGTTCCCCTTCACTTAGGGGATGTAAATGTTCCGGTTGTCGGGCGGGGGAAGGATGCAGTGGGCCTCCTTCCGCCCTTCGTCGCGTCCTGCGACCCATTTTGTCGGGGCGCCGTTGTCGTCGAGACCGTAAACATCCACCGCACCGCTGCCATAGTCCGCGCTCAGCAGGAAGCGGCTCGAGCGATCCGTGCTGAGATAGGCGGTGCCATGTCTCAGTTTGAAGCTCTGTTGGCTGGCGACGCCTCCGGAGGAGTCGAGGGAGACGGTCGCAGCCGGGACGCTGTCGAGCGCGCCGCCGCCTGCCCCGACATAGAGGGTCGGCTTGGAGGGATGCAGGGTGATGGTGCTGGCCGGGAAGCCAAGGTCCACTTTGGACTCCACGGCGAGCTCGATGCCAGAAGGGGATGGTTTCGCGGCGATGACCCATAGTTGTTTGCTTCCCGGGCTCGGGGCGTAAACGTGGAAGGGCGGCTCGCCATTCGCGATGGCGGTGAAGGCCAGCAGGGCGGCGAGGAATGTCAGTTTCATGTTCTTGGTTCTTGGTTCGGCAGAGTGATCGAGGTGCGGATGTGTTTCAAAGGTCGTGGCGGTATCCCACGTCATTTTGCGGCGGGAGCGAACTTGAGGGTGCCCCAGGTGCGGGGCAGGAGTTCGGCGCTGCCGGGACGGTCAACCACGCGGCTTTCACTCAGGCCGGCCCAATGGGCGGCGCGTTCGCGAGTATCTCCGGCGGCGTTAGCGGTGCCGACGGAAACATCGAAACCGATCGTCTTCCCAGCGACATCCTTCAGACCGAGGCTGGCCAGCGGAACGGAAACCTCGACCGTGTAGCGGATGTCGCCGGTCTTTTCGTCCCGCTTGGGGTCCACTTTGTAGGCGGCTTGCAGGCCAGGGACGGTGCTGATTTGGTCAAAGTGAACTTTGGCGGCGGGTGAGGTGATGGTCTGCGAGTTGGTGCCGTCCGTCTTCTTCTGCCAGAAGCCCTGGTGAAAATCGGACTCTGCTGATGCAGCATTGCGGACTCGGGCGAGCAGGACACGGACGTCGCCTTCGCGCACATCAGGACGTTGTGGCTGGGACCAGTCGGGGGCAATGGAGAAGTCCACATACGCGCCGCTGACAAAGGGCGCATACGGTAGTTCGCTGCCGCTATTCGCCGGGCCGCCAGGGTGGCTGACCCTGTAGCCGAGGTAAAGGTTCTCGGCGTCATACATCACGCGCACGCTGGCGAACGACTGGCCGTCGAGCAGGACGAGCAGGGGGCGACTTCGGACGCCGTTCTCGACCACTCCGTCCCAGCCTTCACGACCATCAAGCTCGCCATTCACTTTCACCTTGTAAGTGCCGGGAGTGTTTGCGGCGGGGGTGGGCCAGGCGATGTGGGTGGGCTTCTCGGTGGGTGCGATGCCATCGGGATCCCAGGGCTTCGCGCGTTCCGCATCCGCTTTCGAGAGAGAGACCTTGGCGGCGGCGATCGGCTTGAAAGTGGGAACGGTGACTTCGTGAACGGCGCAGGCGGTGTCGTTGACGAGGGTGTAGAGCTTGCCATCGGCCTCGTGGATGCCGTTGCCCATCATTTCGACATAGATGCCATTCTCGTCCATGGTGCTATCGCCGGCGTCGTGAAACAGGCGGCCGACATAGAAGCCGTCCTTGTGCCAGACCCAGGTCATGCCCATCGCGTCGGAGGCAAAGAGGCAGTCGCGGGCAACGCCGCTGAGATGCATCGGGTTATACATCTGGCCGGGCTGGGCGCGGCCAGGAGCGCGGCGTCCGACGGCCCACTTGATTGTGCCGTCAGAGTTCCAGGCGGCGAGTTTCTTCCGCCAGTTGCGACTGGCCCACCAGCCTTCGCCATCAATTCCCGGCAACCGCAAGCCTGTCGGAGCTGCGGGGTCGAGGAGCGCGTAGCGCGTAGCATCCCTGGTCACAGATCCCAGGACCGAGACGTGGCCGGGTGTCTTGGTGCCGTCGCCGCCGAGGAAGTTGGGGATTTGGTCTGCACCAAGGATTTCGACATCAGACCAATCGAAGACGGGAGCCCCGCTCGGCAACCACTCGCGCGGGGCGAGGCGAGCCGGCGCACCCGCAATGGAAAGGCTAACCGAGCCATCTGGTTGAAGCGAGCCGCGGAAGACGCGACTGAAGGGCGCAAGCTTGGGGTTGTTCTCGGTGATCTTGATTTCATCGGGCTGCATCTTACCATCACCGTTGCGGTCAGCCCAGGTCATCCAGCGATTGGGGCCGGTCTGGTCATAATTGGCGAGCCATTCGCCCTCGGCGTTCTTCTCCTGAAGGTGGTGGTAGCCGATCATGGCGACCGGCTTCGGCGGCGCGTCGGGAGTGACAAGATAGATCGCGCCCTCGCCGCTGGTTTGCATCATGTAGAGGCGACCTTTGATGGCGGCCAGACTGTCGGAATAGCTGAAGACCGGCCAGCGACCCTTCTTTTCGGGATAGGCTTTCTCCAGCGGAAATCCGCCGTGAGTAAAGCTTTGATAGGTGCCTTTGGCGGGGTCGTAACTGCGCTCGATTGTGAGTTCGTAAAACCATGACGGCTTCCAGGTTCCGCTCACGAAATCGACTTCATAGGCATAGATGCCGGGAGGCGCATCATCGAAGGTGTCGAGGACAGAGAGCAGTTCGTGCGGGTTGGCGGGATTGACCACGTCGGAGGTGTGCTGGATTTTCCGGCAGAACCACTGTTTGACGAGCTTGCCATCGGGCGACCAGAGGCTGTTCCGTTTGAAACCCGTGGCGACGTCATTAACCCAGACGCGCCCGCTGGAATCGACGGCGATGCCGGAGATGTCGCCGAAGCCATCCGGATTGAAGCGACCTTCCAACGGCGATCCGCCCGCGACGCCGATGCGACGCAGCGGTTTCCCTGCGGGACTGAAGACGTGAATCTGTTGCGTGCCTGCATCGGCCACGCGGGTTCCGCCAACCAGAGTTCCTTCGCGATAAATGTCGGCCCCGGAATCGCCGATATAGAAGTTCCCCTGCGCATCCACGGCGAGCGAGCTTGGTTTCTTTAATCCGCCGCCGTCGATCACCGTGGCCTCAACCTTGCCTTCCGCTGAGAGTCGAAGGAGTTTTGTTCCACTCACGGCGAGTAAATTTCCATCGCGGAAGGCGAGCCCTCGGGGAGTCGGCATCTCGATTTTCGTCACCTTGCCATCGGCGCGGCTCACGAGGCACAACGCGTTGTCATGGGGAACGGACACGTAAACCGTGGTGTCGGAGAGCGCCATGCCTTCGGTGTAGGCGACGGAGCGGTGACGCCAGCGGCCGTGCTGCGTGGTCGTCGGTGTGATGGGCAGGGCGGCGAGGATCTTGCCGCGGGGCTCGGCGATGTTGTAGGCGGCGACTTCCAGCTTTTCGTTGTAGTAGATGGCGACATAGATCTGCTTGTCATCCATCGCGGCGGAACTACGCTGATCCCAGGGATAAAAGGAGAAGTAGCGGCGGAGGATGTTGCCCTCCAGGTCAACTCGCTGAAGTCCAGTGATGTTGTTGTCCTCGACGCAACCGAAGACCATCATCACGGAGTCGTGGTTGGCGGCGATTCCGGTTCCGGACCCAAGGTTCGCACCCCAGTCCCCTTTCCCATCAGGCGTTCGGTAAGGCGGGTTCCCGGAGCGCCCGACGGTCATGCGATATTTGAGCGAGGGCGGCGTGTCGAAGAACAAGCCCTTCACGCTGTAATCGCCGGGCGGACAAACGCGACCGAGGTCATCGGTGCCGTCCCAGGTGACCGAACTCTTGCCCGCCTTCACCGGCAACGCAGACAGCAAGCTGCGCACGAGTTGTCCCTTCTCGTCCGAAAGCGTGAGACTGAGGAAGCCATCAGCCGGAGCGGAGTAAGCCACCGGGATGGCAACATCCGGCGGCGGAGCCGCGCAGGTCATGGTGGCCGAAAACCAAAGCGCGGCCAAGGCGGTGGAGAGGAGTGTGAGATTGCGTTTCATGGTCCGACAGTCGATCAGCCAGGATTGGGAGAGACAGCTCATGGTTTTTCCTTGAGTTGGTAGTTTTGGCTTTTGGGGGCTTATGAGTTGAGGGTCTATTTTGCCCGGTAAGTCGCGGTGATGGTGGCGTCTTCAGCGGGCATTGTCACGGTGGCCGTGGGGTTGGCAGCGTCGCTGATAGTCGCTTTTCCCTGCACAATCCATTTGTCGAACGCGTAGCCGGCGGGCGGCATATTGGCGGTAACCGACGCTTTAGTGCTGCTGACGTAGGGGCCGCTGCCGGTGCCGCCGTTGACGGTCAGCGTGTAAGCGGCTTCGTCGCTCCAGGTATGGACGCGCATCCAATCAACGCGCAGTTCAAACGGCGCGTCTTTTGGATTCAGAATGCCGCCCCAGGTGCCGCCAAGCGCCTGATTGATAACTATTTTTTTCGTCTCCGGATTGCGATAGGGATTGACGCCGTGGCGGCCGGTGCCGTTGGCGGTGTCGAGCGGATAATGGTTCATCAGCACGCCGTCGAGATAGAGATCAATTTTGTCGGCGTCCCAGTCCATCGTCCAGACGTGAAACTCCGTGCCCCAGCGCGGCCCGCCCAGGGCGCTGACTTTCTTGCGCTTGGTGGCGAAAATACCGTTGCCGTCGATCACGTTGAAATTCAATTTGCCGGTGTAATATTCCATCATGTCAATCTCGCCTTCTTTGGGCCAGCCGCCCTTGTCGGGACGGCTCCAAATCCACCACGCCGGCCAACTGCCAGAGCGAAGGTCGATTTTGGCGCGCAGTTCGTAGCGGCCATAAGTCAGCGTCACTTTGTTTTCGGTCGAGACGCTGGCCGAGGTGTAGGCGTGGCCATTCCAGTTGTCGTGCAGGCCCTGAATGAGCAGGTTGCCGTTATCAATGCGCGAGTTTTCGGGGCGGTCGGAGTAATATTGCGCCTCGCTGTTGCGCACGTAGCCGATTTCATAGCCCCAGATCGAATCGTCAATTTTTGGCCCCTCGAATTCGTCGCCCCACGAATATTTCCAGCCGCCTTTCAGCCTATTGGCGGTTGGTTCCAGCTTGCCGATTTTGACGAAGCGTGCGCTGTTCACCGGGCTGGCATCGCGGCCAGCCGCAAAGGCCTGCGCCGTGATGATGCTTGATGCGTCCAAACTGAACGGCGCGGTGTAGAGCGGCGAAGTTAGGCCCGGCTCGCTGCCGTCGGTGGTGAAGCGAATCTCGCTGCCGGCGGTCGGCGCGTTCATCTGCACCGTGACGGTATCGTGAAACCAAAACGTGCCAGCGGTGAGAGTCGGCGCGATGACGACCGGCGCGGCGGGCAGGCGCTTCACGGCTTCCTGAAGCTGATATTTGGCGCGCAGGTAGGAAAGGACTTTGTCCTGATCGGCGACCGTAAGTTCGGTGTTGAACAGGATGATTTCGGCGATGTCGCCCTTGAAAACGTCGCGCGTGCCAGCAGCGGCGATCTGCAATTTGTTGCCGCCATTCATGGCCTGTAGGCTAATCCACGGCGCCGGCACGACCGAAGAAGCGGTGCCGTTGGCGGCCACCGAAACCGCGAGAGTGCAATCCCATGCGTTGGCGGTTTTGTTCTTTTTGCCTTCAGCGGAGGCGAATGCGAACGCGTAGAACTTGCGCGCTTCGATGCGCAAATCGCTGGATTGCTCGTTTGGATAAGGCGGATCGAACGCGGTTTGGGGGTCGGCTTTGCTAATTCCGGCGGCGATGCCGGGACGACCGTTCCAGTTCAGCCCCAGCGCAAGGCCGGCAACGCCGCCGTCGGAGAGCAGCGCTTTGCCCGGCGTATCAATGATATAAGTCGGGCTGTCGCGCAGCGCGGGGTTTGTGGCGATGCTGTCGTAAGCGGCCACGATAAATGCGGTGAAGCCACCGGCACTCCAATGGTTTCCCTCGTCCAGCAGCGGCGATTCGTTGCCGCTGAAACGCAGCACAGGCTTGCCGTTCAGCACGTTGTCCACCACCAGCGGCGCTTTGGCACCGGGAACGATGGTGCGCGCTTTGCCCGAACTATCGTTCAGCGCCGTCGCCGCGTTGGCGTCGTTTTTGGCGACGTTATCGGCGCGATACCACGCGGCAAGCCCCGCAATGGCCGCCACATCCTCCCTGCCCGGCGGCTTCTCGGCTTTGGCGCTCAAAGCGAATATGGCCACGAAAAAAGTGATACAGCGAAGGGAAAATTTGCTGCTAGGAGTTTGCTTTCGAAGGTGACGGGCCGGAGTGATTTCGAGTTTGGACATAGTGCTTGGTTTTCTTATGTTTTTGTTTGTGGATCGCCGTCTATATGACGAAAAGGATTACTTTTTCGGCAGGTAGATGGCTCGGCCCCAGGTCGCACCGTGTTGGAAAAACATTGGCGGCGACATACCGGGCTTGGAACGGGTTTGCGGGTTCGTCACCTCGACAAGTTGCCCGCGGCAGAGACGGCCATCGGCATCGCTCCAATGCACCATCCACAGCGCCGCCATCACGTCGCCTGCGCGGGGCGGGTCGTTTTCGCAATGCAGCAGCCGCCAGGGAATCGCATACTCCAGCGTGTAGCCACGGCCATCGGCATCCTTGCGAAACGCGCCGCGCCAGCCGGGCGGATTGGCGCTGTCGAGAAAGCTGAATCCGTATTGCAGCCGCATGCGCGCCTCGTTGGACTGCGCGTCATGGGACATGATGATGCTCACGACGCGATCGCTGAGTGAGTCCGGCAGGGGTCGCTCCCTCGGGTTTTTGGAGTTGGCATTCGCAAACGTGCCCTTCAGCGGCCAGCCCAGCTTGCGGTCCGTGGAGACGCGCACGATCACGCTGCCGCCCGCGAAGTCCATGATGTCCCGCGCCACGTTGCGCATCGGCTCAGGGTCGCCGACATGCGCACCGATGTAGAGGTTCTCAGCATCATACGACATCATCCCTTCGACGAAATAAGTGGCGCTGTAAGGCGGCAGGCACGCGCTGCGGAAGGCATTCGCGCGATTCCACTCCGAGAGATCCCCGTCAATGGTCACCGGGGTGATCGGCGCTGCGATGCGAACGGCGTCCACCGTGCTTCGGCTGTAGAGCGCACCACCCGGCCCGTCGCTGGACGAGCGGGGCGGGAAGCGGCGAACGAACCGATCCTCGCGGGACTTCTCAGATGACAGCGTGCCATCCGCCTTGCACACCACCGACTCCCCGACGGTCAGCTCCTTCCGCCCCGGCACCGAGTGGGATTCCGCGCTCACTTTGCCCTCGAAGACCTGCACCCGCGACTCGCCATTCAGCGACACACTCACGCCAAACTCCGTGCCCAGATCCGTCACCCGCATCTGCGGCAGGTCCATGACAAAGCCCGATTTCCCCTTCAGCATCCGCACCACCACATTCCCGGCCATCAAGCGCCCGTGCAGGGCATCAACGAGTTCAAACCGCGCCGGAGCCTCCACCATCAAGGTCGTGCCCGACGTCGTCTCGATCTCCACCAACCCGTTCTGCAAGTCCCAGACACCCGAGAGCAGCAGCGCACCCACCGCCACTTCGCGCCCATCCGCCCACTGCCCATGCAAGCTCGCCTTCACCACCGCAAGCGCACTCGCCGACGACACCGCCGAAGGACGATTCGGCAACCACATCTGCGCAATCCCCAGCAGCACCACCACCGCCGCGGCGAGCGGCAGCGCCCAGCGCACGGCCCTAGAAATCGTCCCGCCAACGCGCAAGGAAACCGGCGGGAGCGCCGCAGGGGCGAACGCCTCGGCTCCGTCTTGTGTGGCCCGCGCCGTGACCGCCGAGCAGATTTCCTGGTCGAAGAGCACGGCGGCGGTGAACTCGCGCAGGTGGGCTGGGTCCGCCTTGAGCCACTGCTGCAACTCGGCGCGCTCGGCCTCCGTGAGCGTGTCGTCCAGATAACCGGTGAAGAGCGCCTCGTGCGAGTTCATGGGAGGCTCTGTTCCAGCCGGACTTGGCGTTCCACACAGGCGCGCAATTGCTCGCGGATGCGCTGGAGATTCACGCGCACGGCCGGCGCGTTCCGGCCAAGCTGGCGGGCGATGGCCTCGGCGGATTGCCCCTCGAAATAGCGGAGCCGCACCAACTCACGGGCGTGTCGGGCCAGTTCGTCCAGACAGCCTTGCAACGCCGCGCCGCGCGCTGAGGAGGCGGGGGCCAGTTCGACCCAAGTATCGGTGAACCGCGCGAGCAAGTCGTCATCGAAGGCCACCCGACTGCGCGCGGCATCGCGCTGCCAGCCGAGCACCTGAAAGCGCGCGATGCCCAGCGCCCACGCGAGAAAGGGTCGCGCGCCGTCGTATTCCGGGAACCGGCGGAAGAGCACCAGCGCCGTCTCCTGCAACACATCCTGCGCCGCGCCGTGGTCCCGCACGAGCGCATGGACGTAGTTCGCCACCGCCGGCTGGGTGGAGGTCCACAAGCGCATGAAGCGTTCCTGGTCCTGTGCGTTGAGCATGTCGGCGGGTATTTCCGCGACGCTGGCGGAGTGTAACAAGCAATCTTGAATGCTTGATGGCGTGTCTTACTCCCGGGCTCGTCCACTTGCGGTCGCGACGGGCGGCGGCCGCGAGCGAAGTCAACAAAGTGAGTGGGGGGGAAACCGTTTCTTCATGGTGTGCAATTCATTTTCCATCGGCAGCCCATTTCTTCATGAGCGCGATGTTCTTCTCGACGTCCGGGTTGCCCTTGCCGAGGTAGGCGGCCATGTCGCTGTCATACATTTTCTCGGACTCGGGGCCTCGGTCCTTTGTCTCGACCATCCAGCGGTCGAGACGTGCGCGCAGGGTTTCGAGCGTGGCTTTGTGCGCGGGGTCGGCGGCGAGGTTCTTCACCTGCCAGCGGTCGGTGGTCCATTCGTAGAGTTCCTCCGGCGGGCGGGTGGGGCTGAAAAGGATTTTTTCCATTTTCGGGTCGAGCATCCCGGCCGCATCAAGAAACCGCAGCATGTCCACGATGTCCTTGCCGTCCTTGTAAGCATTCGGCTGCAAGTGCGGGCGTTGCGGGTGGAAGTTGCGGATGTAGAGGAAGCGGTCGGTGCGCACGCTGCGGATGCGCTCCACCGTTTCGTCGCAGCGGTCGCGGGCGGCGAACACGGCGTCGCGCGGCTGATAAGTCTTCGCGAACACATCGCGCGCCTGCATCGCCGGCGGCAGCGGCTGGCCTGCGGCGGCGAGCGAAATGGCCGCGAGGTCAATGTGCTCGACGAGGTCGTCGCGCACCTTGCCCTTGGCGATGCCCGGTCCGCGCACCACGAGCGGAACGTGCGTGCCCTCGTCGTAAAGGAACTGCTTCCCGCGCGCGTGGCTGATGCCGTGGTCGGTCATGAAGATGACGAGTGTCTGGTCGAGAATGCCCTCCTGCTCCAGCCGCGCGAGGACTTCGCCCACGTGCTTGTCCGTGAAGCGCACCGCGTCGAGATACGCCGCCCAGTCGTGCAGCAACACCTCGTCGCGCGGGTAATACGGCGGGAGCGTCACCTTCTCCGGGTCCGTCGCGCCGCCGAATTCCTTCTCCGCCCGCGCGAGCAGTTGCTTCGCGCTGTCGTCGGTGCCGCCGCGCAGTTTGCCGCCTGCGAGTTGCACCTGCATGAAGAACGGCTGGCCCGGTTTGCGCCCGGCCCAGTCGTTGGCGTCATACATCTTCGCGTCCCACTCGAAGTTGTAGTCCGTCTTGCCGAGGCCGCCGCCGGCGTCGGCCTTGCCCTGCTTGCCCGCGCGCCTCGCGCCGGGCAGGCCGCTGCCAATGCAGGTGAAATAGCCAGCTTGCTGAAACAGCACCGGCACCGGCAGCACGCCGGTGGGCAGGTGAATCTTCTCCGTGCCGCGCCCGCTGCGGTGATGATGCGCCCCGATGGTGGTCTGATACATCCCCGTGATGAGCGCCGAGCGGCACGGCGAACACACCGGCGCCGTCACAAACGCGCGGCTGAAGCGCGTCCCCTCGCGCGCAAGCCGGTCCACGTGCGGCGTCTGGATGAGTTTCTCGCCGTAGCACGAGAAGTTCGCCGACATGTCATCCACGATGAACCAAAGGATGTTGGGTGGCGCTGCCCGGCAGACGGTCGAGGTGAACAGGAGGAGAAAGAAGCATGTGAGCAGTGGTTTCATGGCGGGAAGGATTTCGGAAAATCTTGTGCAAGGCCAGCCCTCACCTCGCCGCCGTGACCCGCCCCAGCTAGTCACGGGCTGAGTCGCGCACCGGACTAGGCCGGAGTGTCCAAGCGTCGTTGTGATTGCGGAAGCCGGTGCTGGCGAAGGTGAGATTCGGCGCGCCAGGCAGCAGGGGGTTCAGATACTTCTCTGCCTCCGCCGCACCCCGCTTCACCACGTATTTTCGGAGTCTCCGGAACACAGCGGTTCAGGCGAGCAGTTCCTTGACCATCCCGGTGCTATCACCGTGGCGCTCGGAATTGACACCCGGGCCGAGCAACATAGTGAGCCAAGCGTTGCAGAGCGGTGTGTCCTTCAACACAACGAGGTGGTGGCCGAGCTTGAGGTTCGCCGCGCCGCCGATGATGAACTCGCCGGTGTTCGTTTCCGCCGCGCCGGATGGGAGGCTGTTCGTGTCGAGCGAGCCGAACGGCAGCGTGCGCACTACGCGCGGCGTCGGACGCATTGTGCAGCTGCGTGGCACGGATGGCGATGGCATCGCGGATGCCGCGAACGATTATGCAAGAGTGGAACTGATAGGAGTTTGCTTTCTGGACGCTGCGCGGTTCAGCGTGTCGTCGAGCAGGCCGCGTTGGTGCAAGTCATCAAGCAGCGCGGCAACCGGCACGTCGGTGGATGCGCGGTTCGCAGCGAGGTCGCGGCGGTGGTCGGTGTGCTGGTCCCAACGGCCGTGGTTAACCTCGATGAAGCACACGCCAGCGATACTCGGCGCAGAACCGCCCGCTCAGGCAATGAGTTCTTTCACCACGCGGCTCGGCTCCACGCCCGTGAGCCGGAAATCCAAACCTTGGTGCCGGTAGGTGAGCCGCTCGTGGTCCATGCCGAGCAAGTGCAAGGCCGTCGCGTGCAGGTCGTGAACGTGGACGGGGTTTTCCGCGACACTGAAGCTGAAGTCATCCGTCGCGCCATAGGTGAGACCGGCCTTCACGCCGCCGCCGGCCATCCACATCGTGAAGCAACGCGGGTGGTGGTCGCGCCCGGCTTCGATGCTGTCCCACTTGCCTTGTCCAACGGGACTGCGCCCAAACTCGCCGCCCCAGATAACGAGCGTTTGGTCGAGCAAGCCGCGTTGTTTGAGGTCACGGATAAGGCCGGCGGTCGGCTGGTCGGTGTCGCGACAGCGCGCAACGCACCAACTCGGCAGACGGCTATGATGGTCCCAGTCGGGATGGAAGAGCTGGATGAAACGCACGCCGCGCTCGACGAGGCGACGGGCCTGAATGCAGTTCGCCGCGTAGCTGCCGGCACGACGCGAGTCGGGACCGTAAAGCTCGAAGGTAGATTCCGCTTCACCACTCATGTCGGTGAGTTCCGGCACGCTGGTCTGCATCCGGTAAGCCATTTCATATTGGCGGATGCGCGTGGCGATTTCGGGGTCGCCGGTTTCCGCAAGGCGCATCTGGTTCAACTCGCCGAGGCCGTCGAGCATCCCGCGCCGCAGCTCGCGCGGCAGGCCGTCCGGGTCGCGGAGGTAAAGAACCGGGTCGCGGGAGTTGCGGAGCTTGACGCCTTGGAACCGCGACGGCAGGAAGCCGCTGCCCCAGTAATGGTCGTAGAGCGGCTGGTCGCTCGGCCGCTGCATCTTCGAGATGAGCACGAGGTATTCGGGCAGGTTTTTGTTCTCACTGCCGAGGCCGTAGCTGGCCCACGCGCCCATGCTGGGTCGGCCGGGAATTTGATGACCGGTCAGCATCTTGGTCATCGCCGGCGCGTGGTTGATTTGGTCGCTGTGCATGGACTTGATGAAGCACAGGTCATCCGCCACGCCGCGCAAGTGCGGTAGCCACTCGCCAATGGTCGCGCCGCTGCGCCCGCATCGCTCGAACTTCGTCCGCCCCGGCATCAGCAGTTGCTTCTGGCTCGAAGTCATCGTGGTGACGCGCTGGCCCTGCCGCACCGAGTCGGGAATCTCGATGCCCGCCCACTTCTCCAACTGCGGCTTGTAGTCATACAGCTCCAACTGCGACGGCCCGCCGGACTGCGTGAGGAAGATGACGTGCCTGGCCTTTGCGGCGAAGTGCGGCAGGCCGGCGGGCACCGCAGTCGATGGTGCGGCAGAAACGCGCTGGAGCAATTGCGACAATGCCATCGCGCCAAGGCTCACGCCCGCACCGCGCCCGAGGAAGTATCGGCGGGTGATGTTCAGCGGCTCATTCATGGGTGATGGCTTCATCGAGGTTGAGGGCGAGGCTGGCAACGACGGTGTAGGCGGCCAGTTCGGCGGCGTTGAGTTTGGAATCAATCCTGAACTGCGCGCCAGCCAGCAGCTTGGTCGCTTCGTCGGGCTTGGTGCGATACAACGCAAGCGCCCGGTCGAACTCACGCTGTAGCACGGCGGCTTCCTTTGCGCTGGGCCGACGGGCGACGACGCGGCGGTAGATTTCAGCGAGGCGGTCTTCGGGCTTGATGGCGGCTCGGAGAATTCCAGCAGCCAAGGCCCGCGAGGCTTCGAGGAAGGTCTCGTCGTTGAGCAAGGTGAGCGCCTGGAGCGGCGTGTTCGTGCGCGGCGTGCGGACTTCGCAGACACGGCGCTGGGCCGAATCGAAGAGAAAGGTCGGCGCGATGCTGCGACGCCAAAAGGCGTAGAGCGACCGGCGATACTGCGCCGCACCCTCGCTCGGCTCGTATTTGAAGCGGCCCATGAAGATTTCCTCCCACACGCCTTCGGGCTGATGCGGGCGCACGGGCGGGCCGCCGAGCGCGGCGTTCATCAAGCCGCTGCTGCGGAGCGCGCCGTCCCTGAGCATCCACGCCGGCAGGCGGAAGCGCGGCGCGCGAGCAAGCAGGCGGTTCTCCGGGTCGCGGGCGAGCAGGGCTGGAGAAGCGACGGAGCTTTGGCGATACGTGGCGCTCGTCGCCATGACTTGGAGGATGTGCTTCACGTCCCAGCCGCTCTCCATGAAATCGACCGCCAGCCAGTCGAGCAACTCCGGGTGAGTCGGCCGCTCGCCTTGCAGGCCGAAGTCCTCGGGCGTTCGCACCAAGCCATTGCCAAACAGCATCGCCCACAGATTGTTCACGACGACGCGGGCGGTGAGCGGATTGTCGCGAGCAGTCAGCCAGTTCGCGAGGCCCAGGCGGGTTTTGTCGGCAGCAGCCGGCCACGGCGCGACGGCAGCAGGCACGCCGCGCTCGACCTTTTCGCCATGCTTATCCCACACGCCGCGCAGCAGGATGTGGGTGGTGCGCGGCTCCTTGCGTTCGGCGAGGACCATCACGTTGAGCTTTTGCGCGGCGGCTTTCACTTCGCCCAACTGCCGGTTCGCACGGTCCAGTGCGGCTTTTTCCACTTGGTAAGGCGCGTGGTCGGCGAGGAACTGGTTGAACAACTTTGCTCGCAGTTTGGTGTCCAGCGCGGTGAGGTCGGTCAACTTCGCGGCGGCGAGTTGTTCCAGCGGAACTGGCCCGACACTGCGAATCGCGTCGCCCGCCTGGTCCGTCACCGACACACGGAAGCGGCCGATGTTCGCGTCACCCAGCGTCGAGCGATGGCGCAACTCAAAAATGAGTTCCTCGTCCGCGTCGAGCAGGAGCGGTTCGGCCAGCGCGAAGACCGCGGTGCGCGGCTGCTTCGGGTCGAGGCCCTTGGTCGTCCAGCCGTTGCGCGGGTCGTCGTCGAGCACACCCTTGATGTCGCCGTATTCACGGGCGCCCTTCCGGTCAGCGGCGGCGTCAGCGACCGCACCGGTCACGAGCACATCGCGAATCTGCGAACTGCCCCGCCGCCGCACCTGCACCTTGATGTCGGTGAGGATGAACTCGCCGGACTTCCCGCGCGACAGGCCCCCGCCGGTGTGCGACGCGTGCGGGAGCACTTCCAGCTTCAGCCCGGTCACGCGCGTTAGCTTCACCGGACCGGCGACGCGGTAGTCCTCGTGATTCGGATTCGGCCCGCTGGCTTGCACGATGGCGTCCGCCTCCTGCACAAGGCGTGTTCCCTCGATGCTCTCCAGCTCGCTTGCACGCAGTGGATGCCACGCTGAAAAGCCCGGTGCCACAGCCTTCGCTTGGGCCGCGAGCCAGTCGGCGAATGGAGTCTCCGCCGCCTTGCGCGCCTCGGCTTCGCGCGGCTTGCGCTCGTCCACCAATGCCTGAGCCTCGGTCACGCTGCGGCTCGCGAGCGGAGATTGGTAACTGAGGTAAGGCTTCGCGCCGCCGCCGGCCTTGCCGTCCTCGTCAATCGAGTTGAAGAACGCCGCGAGCCGGTAGAAGTCCGCGTGTGGGAGCGGGTCGTATTTGTGCGCGTGGCACTGGACACAGTTGAGCGTGAGGCCGAGCCAGACCGTGCCGACGGTGTTCACGCGGTCAATCACGTAGTCCACGCGCGACTCCTCGGGGTCGCGACCTCCCTCGCCGTTGGTCATGTGGTTGCGATGGAAGCACGTCGCGAGCCGCTGCTCGGGCGTCGCGTTCGGCAGGAGGTCGCCGGCGAACTGCTCGCGCGTAAACTGGTCGAACTTCATGTTCGCGTTGAAGGCGGCGACGACCCAGTCGCGCCACGGCCAGTTCGAGCGCGTGGCGTCGGCCTGATAGCCATCCGTGTCCGCGTAGCGCGCGGCGTCGAGCCACCACATCGCCATGCGTTCGCCGAAATGGTCGGACTTCAGAAGCCGGGCGACGACTTTCTCAAGCGCATCAGGCGAACGGTCGGCCAGAAAGGCGTCCAAGTCCGCCGTTGTCGGCGGCAGGCCGGTGAGGTCATAGGAGACGCGGCGAATCAACGTGTGCTTCGCGGCCTCGGGCGAGGGCTTTAACTTTTCCTGCGCGAGCCGGGCGAGAATGAAGCGGTCAATCGGGTGCGTGGCTCCAGCGACTGCCGGCGGTGGAGCCTTGACCGGCGGCACGAAGGCCCAGTGCGCCTCATACTTCGCCCCGGTGGTAATCCACTGCTTCAGCACGTCCTTCTGCACGGAGGTGAGTTGTTTGTGCGAATCGGCTGGCGGCATCAGTTGGTCGGCGTCCTTGGTCTCAATGCGCTTCACCAGCGCGCTGGCAGCAGGCTTGCCGGGGACGATGGCGGTTTCGCCGGACTTCGCAGGCTTCATCGCGCTGTCGCGGAGGTCGAGGCGCAGACCGCCCTTCGCCTGCTTCGCATCCGGACCGTGGCAGGCAAAACAGTTGTCCGAGAGTATGGGCAGGACGTCGCGATTGAAGCTGGGCGCGTCGGCGGCGCGCGCGGCGAGGCTGGCGGAGACGCACAAGCCGACCAGCGCGGTGCGACGGATGAAAAGGCACGCGGTCATGAGCGGCAGTTTGACGTGGGACGGGCGGCATTCCCATGAAAACTGCTAGGATTTTGCTATCTGGACGCTCCGCGGTTCAATGCCCGACTTCACAAAAAGCACCGCGAGCGCTTCCTCCGCGCAGGCCCGGCGGACCAGCGGATCGCGCACCAGTTCCCGCTCGGCCAAGGTCATTCCAGCCACGAGGACGCCACGGACTCTTTCGGCCAGCGGCGGAATCCAGAGGCAGCCTTCCTTCAGCCCCGGCTTTGTCTGAACCGGCACGACATATTGAAACACGGCGCGAGCGGACGAGAACGCCGGTGCGGGCGCAACGTCATCGCCCGCGGCGCGGGCGGCCGACATCAACAGGTTCAGGAGGAAGACGCTTGCTCGGCACAAAGCGCGATCAGTGGGAGGCCGCCTTGGCGAACCGCCCTGGGGTGCGGACGCCGTCGAGGCTGGGGAGATACCTTTCCTTCCACACCGGCTCGTTATCGGGCAGATGGTCGGGGCCTTGGTAAGGGCGCACGGGAATTTTGTCCGGGTCGGTGAGCTTCTCGTCGGCGGCCAGCACGCGGCCGTCGGCGAGCGATACTCGCACCACCCGCGGCGGCATCCGCCGGGCTGCGCGCGAGGGGGTCGCCTGAAACTCGAAGATCGTGTGGTCCGGGCTGAGGCGGAAGAAGGCATAGCCGGGCCGCGGGGTTTGCTTGAACTTGAGGCCTGGATATTCGACGAGCCAATGGACGCGATTGAAGACCGGCAGCACCGTTTCCCACTCCTCGGGCAGCAGCAGATCGGCCACCGCGAGCGATTTCACGATGCTGCCATCCTTGCGATAGAGCACGAGCCGGCCGGAGAAAACTTCCTGTCGTCGCCAGGCGTCCTTCTCCTCGCGCGGCGGCAGTTTCTGACTCGCGTGCATGAACGAGTTCTCCGCCCAGAACAGGGTCACATGGTTCCAGAGGGCGAAGGTCTCACCGTCGGGCGCGACGAAGAGGTGGGCGTAGATTTGTCCCTTCTGTATGCCCTGGGCGGGGAAGGTGACGCTCTTGTCCTGCTGCGTGTCTTTCCACGTGAAGGTCCATTCGTGGGGGCCGTGGACGGTCTTGCCTTTCACCGTCTGCTGGGCCGTGACGACGAAGCGGCCGTCGGCGGATTGGCCGCCATCGATGAAGCAAGGCTGCTCATAGCCCGCTCGCGCTGCGGCGGAGGCGAGCAGCAACAACGAAGCGCAAAGGATCAAGCGAGGCATGGAAGGTTACGGCGTGGCCGGGTCAAAGGCATACAGGGCAGTAAAGGTCGTGAGATAGAGCATCTTCCCGGCGGGGCGCGGGCCGGGGCCAGCGGCGGGGTGCCGTTCCACTGGGCTAGTGGGACGAAGGAACGGGCAGCTCCCCGCACAGGTCGAAGGCCTTCAACGCCTGCGCGGTGGCGATGTAGGTGATGTAGTGGTAATTGCCGCGATACAACGAGTGCATCCACCAGCGGCCGGTCTCGCGCTGCTCGCGGCGCAGCCAAGCCAGTGCGCGCTGGATGCGTGGGTCAGAAGTGGGGACGTTACTTTGCCGCAGGAGCACGACGGCGAACGCAGTCATGTAGGCGTCGCTCTCCGGGTTCGCGGCGTCGGGCAGCCCCTTGATGAGGTTCACGACGTTCGTGCTGATCTCGAAGTGCCAGTCGTTGAGCGCCGAGAAGTCGCGCACGCACCAACCGCCGTCGGCGTGCTGCTTGGCGGAGAGCAGCTTTAACGCGGCCTCGCGCCCGGCGGCCGGGACCAACTCGGGCAGGTAGTGCGCGAGTTGGAGTTTCAGCACGCGGTCGAAGTCGTTCTTGGGCGCGCCGGTGCGGAGGTAGTCTTGCAGCTTCGCGACGCGCGCCAGCAACACCTCGTCCTTCAAACCAGCCAGCCAGCCGGGCGCCGCGGTGATGGCACGCGCGGCTTGCAGCGACAACTCGAAGTCCGTGGTGATGTGCGGAATTTCGACCTCGCCGTGGCTTACGAATGCGCCATTTGCGGACTGCCGCTCGAACAGATCGCGCAGCGAGCGCTCCGTCGGCTCGGAGAGCTTGCCCGAGATGTTCTTGTCCCACTCGGCCAGCCCGAGGCTGCGCCACACGGTGAAGAACGTGTTGGGGTAATGCTTGTGACCTTTCGTGGCCGTCTCCTTCACCGGCTTCACCTCCTTGGGAACGGAGCCGACGAAGTCTTGGTGCACCTCCGCGCTGGCCGGGCCGAACTGCTTCGTCCACGCCGTGCGCTCGGCCAGGTAAGGGCCGGTGGTGTGGCAGTTGACGCAGGACTTCTCGCGCACCCAGCTCACCGCGCCGTCTTCCAGATACTTGGCGGCCAGCTTGAGCGACGCGGGACCAAACTGCTTCACGCGCGGCTCATCCGCCGTGGGGATGCTCACACGGATATCGCCGGAGGAGTATTGCAGGGTGGGCTTGGGTTTCGTTTGAGCGAAGGCGGTGGGCGTCAGGCCGGAGAGGACGATGGCTGCGAGCAGTAGGTAGTTCATGGTGGATGATGACGAATGACGAAGGTCGAATGACGAAAGAAACCGTACTGCCATGCCGCAGGGTGCCCGAGAAACGCACGCAGCCGCTTTGGCCGTAGGGGAACAGCATGGGTAGCCGTGGGTGTTATCCGCGGCAGGCTCGCAACCGGCGACGCGACCCGCAGGGGGCGAATCACCCGCATGTCACTCCGAAATGCTGTTCATCGAATTCGATTCCGGCCTCGGTCAGCAGACACCTGGATTCATCCATGAACGCCTCGTGCTGATGGTGCTCTTCCTACCCGTTCATGTAGTCAATCAAGCCGTCCTTCTCGCGGATGGAATGTGTGAAGGTCCCGTAGCCGTCCGGCCAATGACCGAACCCGGGGAACACGCGCTCATCCTTTATCCACAGGGCGCTCGCGACCTTGATGGCTTTTACGAAGTCAGCCAAAGCCACCGGTGGGTGCAAACTCGACAAGATGTGAACGTGGTCATCCACGCCACCGATGCGATTGAGGTGCCCCTGCTGGATCTTGATGACGCCCCAGATGTAACGGAACAAATCATCGCGCCGGGTGGGCGCGAGGACGCGCTCCCAATGCGTCGTCGAGAAGACGATGTGGCAGATGATTCGTGTGTAGGTGCCCATCCAGCGTGAGTTCGCAATTGGCTCATGGGCGCGACTTGCTGCTGCTTCCCCTTCTTCGGCGTGGCCTCGTCACCCTTCGCCTTTCCGCCGTTCGGATTGGAGGTCTTCCGTCAGTCAGGCCCGTCGGCATCCACGGCGGCATTGTGTTTCACGAGTTGCTCGCGCAGCGCGCCGAAGCGCTGCGGCTGCGCGGGGTTGTTGAACAGGCCGTTCAACTGCCACTTGCCGCTGTGGCAGGTCGCGTAGCCCGCGCCTTTGAGCAGCTTGCTCAGGGTGATTTCGCTCGCGCGCAGATGCACCGGCGCGCCCTCGGCAATTCACGTGAACACGCCATTGCGAGCGGCGTGCGCCCCGTGAGCAGCGCGGACCGCGACGGACTGCGCACCGACTTCTCGCCCTTCAAGCCGGGCCAGCCCTGCTTCGGATTCACCTCCGGCGCGGCATCGAGGCCCTCGCGCGTGGCGGTTTTCAGAATCATGGCGAGGTCCGTCGGATGCAGCGAACGTTGCGCGGCTAGCGCCCAGCCGCAGCAGCATGCGAAGTGCGGGATGCCGAGTCTTGGCGGCAACAGCGTGCTGGCAAGTTTGTGGTGCCAAGGTTTTCTCCGGCGCGATTTCGCTCCGGATCAAATCAACTCGAAGTCCTTCACGCCTGTGCCCGTGCTGCTGCCAAAGCGGTCGGCGTTGACGCCGAGGCGGTGGGCAATCTGGACAAACAGATTGCAGAAGCGGGCGTTGTCGTTGCCCGGGCCACCCGCAATGACGTGCTGGCCGTGCTTGAAACCACCGCCGGCGACGAGCACGGGGATGTCGCGCCAACTGTGCGCGCTGGCATTGCC
Source organism: Akkermansia muciniphila (assembly GCA_945861535.1). Taxonomy (GTDB): domain Bacteria; phylum Verrucomicrobiota; class Verrucomicrobiia; order Limisphaerales; family BJHT01; genus BJHT01. The sequence goes on from CAMAUZ010000077.1 coordinate 24,038, forward strand.
GAGATTGGAGCCCGCCACGACGATCGTCTGATCGAGCAAGGAGCGATTCCCTTCCTTCACGCCCTTGAGCAGGCCGAGGAACCGGCTGATCTCGCGGAACTCCGCCAATTCAATGAGTTTCAGTTCCGAGATTTTCTGGGCCTCCTGGCCGTGGTGCGACAGGTTGTGCCAGTCCTGATCCACGCCTTCGATTTTCGGCACGGCGTTCATGCCGCCGGCTTTGTAGGTGATGAAGCGCGTCGAGTCGGTCTGCAACGCGAGCGCCATCAGGTCGTGCATCAGGCGCGTGCGCGCGATGATGTCCGTGCGGTCCTGGATGTCGGCCGGCCACTTGGCGTCCACGGCGGGTTTGGGGCGCTGCACCCATTTCTCGGAGGACTGCAGGCGCGTTTCGAGCTCGCGAACGCTGGTGAGGTATTGGTCGAGCTTCTCCTGGTCGCGCGCGCCGAGGTCGCGGTGAAGTTTCTTCGCCTCGGCGTTGACGGTGTCGAGGATGCTGCGGCCGCGTTTCAATTCGCGCATCTGGTTCTGCAGTTCGGCGGGCGTGCCCTTGCCGAAGAGCAGGCCGAAAATTTTCGACGGCGAACTTTCCGCGGGCAGATTCACCCCGTTGGAGGTCCACGACATGGAATCGTTCCCACCAACGTTCAGAATCAGCGATGGGTATCGGGTGTCGGGCGACAGTTTCTCGATGAGGAACTGGTCGAGCGAGATGCTGTTCTTGAAGCCGGGCAGGCCGGGATGCTTCGCCGAGGTGAGCCAGGTAAGCTCGGAGGTGTGGCCGTTGGCACCGTTCTGCTCCACGTGCGAAAGGCCGGAGATGATTGAGAAATCGGAGCGATGCTCCTTGAGCGGTTCGAGGTAGGGAGTCAGTTCGAAATCGCGCCCGGCTTGCTTGGGGAAAAGATGCGGCCCGTGGAAGCCGAGGCCGTAGTTCATCGCGATGAACCGGCGCGGGGGTGTGGTCGCAGCGGCGGCCTGCGCCCGGGTGGCGAAGGCGGGCAGCATGGCGTCGAGCCACGGCAGCGCGAGCAGCGTGCCGGTGCCACGCAGAAAGGCGCGACGGCTGAGGGCGGGCTTGGCGGAGAGATGGGGCGCTTTCATAGAGGCAGAATGATGGGGGCAAAATGATTTTGAGGGAGAAGGGAAATGGTTTTCGGGCGATGCAGTGAGTCGACGCGCTGCGATCTGCGCGGTGCATGCAACGGAATTGCCTGAAAAAATGCCTTCATAATTTTGCCGCCATCATTTTGCCTTCCGCAGCGTGGTGAAAGTGATGTCGGCGTGGTGGAGGTTGATCCAGGCGATGGCTTCGAGTCGTGTGTGATTCAGGAATCGTTGGAGATGGCCTTCCATCTGTTGCGGCGAACGCGTCACGGCGGTGACGCTGAAGGCCACGTCGTCGGTCAGGAGATTGACCGGTTGCACGCCGATGACGGATTCGCCAGAGAACACTTCCACCCGGCGGCCGACTTTCTCCTGCCCGTTGATCAGAAACGCCAGCGCCTCGCGATACAGGGGCACCTCCAGATAGGCGCCCCAGTCGTGGAGCAGTTCGAGCATCAACTTCTGGAGCGACTGCATCTCCGGGTGGGCACGCTCCCATCGATCATCGTGAACGCGAATGCGGCGGCGTTCCTTGGTGTTCAGGCGCGTGGAAACGAACTCGTGCTCGACCTTGGGCGGACGGAAGTTGAGCAGCGTGCCGTGTTCAAGGTCGCAAGCGAACAGGTAGCCGAGCGTCTGAGCGGTGTTGGCGCCGACCAGTTGCTCGGTCGCCTTGGCTTCGACCGGCAGGCCGGAACGGATCATCAGGTCGGCAAAATAATCCTTCCGGAAACCCGCGTGGGTGAAAGTCACCTGCATCTCGCGCACCACCGGCAAACCCGCCTGCTCGCAGCGTCGCGCCAGTTCGCACTTATAAATCTCCTCATCCAGCAGCCGGCCATACTCGTTGTGAATCTGGAACGCGAAGCCGGTCACGCGATGGTCAAGCTCGTAGAACTCCTGTTCCGTCGGCTTGATGATCGGGATGGCAGTGCGGATGGGCATGGGGCTAATGGCAGAATAATGGGGGCAAAATCAGGTGGAGAAAAGTCTGCGCCGGACTGCGTTCTTCCGCTGCTTCATCATTCTGCCGCCATTATTATGCCTCTCTCCGGTTTCACTTCGTTCGGAACAACTCGCTCTGCACGACTTCGTGCACGAGGTCGCGGAAGCCGTTGCCCTTTGCGGCGACGGCTTTGGCGATGCGGTCGAGTTCGGCGCGGTCGGAGAAGCCCATGCCGCGGCCGGTGCCGTAGGTGGCGAGTTTGCCGGCGAGCGCGTGGGTGAATTTCTCCGGCGTCGCGAGCAGGTGGCGCTTGTAGTCGGCGAGACTGGCGAATTCCTTGCCCTCCGGGGTCACGCCCGCAGCGTCCACTTTCGGCCCGACGCGCCATTGCACGTTCTTCACGCCGGCGAGGAGTTCGGCGGGCGGTCTGGGAAAATCCTTTCCGAGCGAGCGATAGTTTTCGCGCCAGCCGCCGGTCGCGTCGTAGTTCTCCAGCGCGAAGCCGGGCGGGTCGATGACGCGATGGCAGCCGTTGCAGGTTTCCAGGTTGCGATGCTTGTCGAGTTGCTGGCGCAACGTCTGTGCGCCACGGATGTCCGGCTCGACGCCGGGCACGCCGGGGGGCGGCGGGGGCGGCGGCGTGCCGAGCATCCGTTCGAGCACATACGCGCCGCGCACCACGGGCGACGTGCTGGTGCCGTTGGCCGACACTTTCAAAACGCTGCTGTGCGTGAGCACGCCGCCGCGATGATGCTCCGGCTGGAGCGCGACTTTCCTGAACTCCACACCCTTCACGCCGGGGATGCGGTAGTGGGCTGCGAGCCGCTCGTTGAGCATCGTCCAGTCGGAGTGAACGAAGCTCAGCGCGCTCAGGTTGCCGCGCAGCACCTCGTCGAAGAACAGCTCCGTCTCGCGCACCAGCGAGCTTTTGAGCACGTCGTCGAACTCCGGGTAGAGCTGCCGGTCCGGCGCGGTGAAATCAATCTCGCGCAGGTTCAACCACTGGCCGGTGAAATTTTTCGTGAACCGCTCCGCGCGCGGGTCCTTGAGCAGGCGCTCGGTCTGCGCGTGCAACTTGTCGGCTTGCGACAACTCGCGTCGGCCCGCAGTGGCGAGCAGTTCGGCATCGGGTGCGGAACTCCACAGCAGGTAACTCAGCCGCGACGCGAGCGCGTAATCGTCGAGCTTGCCCGCCGGCTCGCGCAGGTAGAGGAAGTCCGGCGAGGTCAGCACCGCGATGTAGGCCGTGCGCAGGGCGGTCTCGAAGTTCGCACCGCCCTGCAACTCCGCTTGGGCGAGTTGGAGATACGGAATGATTTTCTCCGAGCCGACCGGCCGGCGGAACGCGGCGGGAACGAAGGCTTGCAGCAACTTGCCGGCGTCCATCGTGGGATTCGCCGAGACGATTTCACCGCCGCTGTTGGCGGACGCCTTCTGGAATTTCCTATTCCCGCCCTCGGTGTTGCCGGCGGTGCCGCCCTGCACGGGCAAAGTCCCGAACAGCAACCGATGCCCGCGCCCGGGCCACTCACTGAAAATCGGCCCCTCGACCTGTAGCGACTGAATCGCCAGGCCCGGCCCTTGGTAACCTGCGGGGCCATTTTCTTTGATCCCCTGAAACGGGTTCGGCATTCCATGGGGCAGCACGCGGAATGTCTGACCGCGCCGCAGATACACCGTGGCCGCGACGGTCGTGGGCTTGTTCGGCGGCACGCTGAACAGGCCGGCGAGTTCGGAATCGGCGTTGCGCCCGAAGGTGCCTTGATACAACTGAAACGAAACCGGCTCGGCGATCTGGTAACCGTAAGCCGTGAGCCGCAGCCGATAGGTGCCCTCGGCCGGCGCGCGAAACGCATCGAACTGCGGCGACGGAAAGCCACCGTTGTTGAACACCACCACCGCGCCGTCCGCGCGCTTGAGCCACTGCTTGCCGACGTTGTCGGCGCCTTTTCCCTGATCGAGCGTGAACGACTTGGTCTCGTTCACCGGCTGGGGAGATTTCCTCACCGCGTCCGTGATCGCTTTGTCCGCAGCCTCCATGTAGCGCTGGAGTTGCACTGCCGAAAGGTCGAGTGCCTCGCCGATGTTATCAAAGCCGTGCGCCTTCCCATCCTCGGGCAGCAGCTCCGCCAGATCAGTGCGCACGCCGAGCAAATCGCGGATCGTGTTTTCATACTCCACACGATTGAGCCGGCGCAGCACCGTGCCCTTCTGCGCGAGATCGGCCTTGGTCAAATCGCCGGCGAGCGCGCTGAGGAAAGTCTGTTTGTCCGTCGCGACCGGCGGCTGCTTCTTCGGCGGCGGCATCTCGCCATCGCGCACGCGATCGTGAATGCGCGTCCAGACGCGCCGCGAGTCGGCGGGCGCAAGGTCGCCGCTCAACGCCGTCAGATCCAGGCCCCCTTTCTTGGCGTCGGCATCGTGGCAATCGAGGCAATGTGCCCGAAAGAATGTCGTCGCTCCGGGGGGCGCGGCATCGCCGGTTCGCGGCACCAGCGCGGCCGCGATCATAAGAACCAAAGCGCCAGGTAAATGGGGAATCGTCATACCATCGGGGGGTGGTGCGGTGTGCCGTGATTCTCGGCTGCTGGCAAGCAGGGCAAGGTTGAATGTCTGGTTGAACGAGGGCGATTCAATATCCGCCCGCACCGATCGCTGCGGACGTGCCTTCGACCTTTTGCCCTGCCTGCTCCGCCGCTTCACGTCGGCGATACTCGTCCAGCATCGCGGCGGTCGCGGTGGCCCCGCAGCGGGAGACCCCAAGCTCGCGGACCTTGATGAGGCCGTCGAGATCGCGCACGCCGCCGGCGGCTTTGACCTGCACCTTTGCCGAGACGCTCGCGCGCATCAGGGCAAGGTCGTGCTCGGTCGCGCCCTTGTAGTTGTAACTGCCGTCGGGTTGCTTCACGAAGCCGTAGCCGCTGGAGGTCTTCACCCAATCCGCCCCGGCGCGTTCACAGAGCTCACAGAGCTGCTTCTTGAAATCATCGCTGCTCAATCCGGCGCCGCCTTTGGTCAGGTAATCATTTTCAAAAATCACCTTCACCTTCGCGCCGTGCCGGTGGGCCTCATCGCAGACGGCTTTTACGTCGCGCTCGACGTAGGGCCAGTCGCCGCTGAGCGCTTTGCCGAGGTTGACGACCATGTCGATCTCGACCGCGCCGTCGCGGCAGGCGAGTTCGGTCTCGTAACGCTTGGACTCGGTGGTGGAATTGCCGTGGGGAAAGCCAATCACCGCGCCGACGAACACGCCGGTGCCCTTGAGCAATTCCGCGGCGCGCTTCACGGCGTAGGGTTTGATGCAGACCGAGGCGACGCTGTATTTCGCGGCAAGCTGGCAGCCAGCCTCCAGCTCCTGATCCGTCATGGTCGGGTGCAGGAGGGAGTGGTCAATCATCTTGGCGAGCTGTTCGTAGGTGTATTTCATGATGGAGGGTGCCGGGATCGTTTCGGGATCGTTGGCGATGTGGTGAATGTTTTTCGGGCGGAGGCTTGGGCGCTGGAATCTCTTAGATGGTCTTACTCCTGGGGCTGGTCCTTGTCACGTTTCTCCAGCGCCGCGAAGGTGTCGAAATCGCTTTGGAAAAGTCTGTCCTGGATCACGCGGTATCTCTCGAACTCGCCCTCGGCGTGCTCCCGGGCGATTTCGGCGCTGATGCGTCCGGCGTCTTGCAGCACTTCCCGCTCATCCGCCGAGAGGAAGATGTCGAGCCGCTTGGCCCAGTCTTCCATCGTCATGGGCACGCGGCGTTTGGCGCGGCTTTCCGCCAGTTCCAGATAGGCGTTCACGATGCGCCCAAGGTCCGCGAGTTCCGCCTCGGTCAGGTAATTTTTGGCCACCACCACGTCGCTTTTGAGAATTTTGCCGCCGGGGGCTTTGGCCCAGGTCGTCAACCCCATGCGTTCCTTCGTGTGGTCGGCGCGCCGGACGATTAACTCAGCGGCGGTGTGGCCGTGAACGGCGTAGTGCATTTTATTCTGTACTTTGGCGAAGAACGCCTGGGTGATCGGCGCATCCCGGTCGTAATCCAGCGCCGTGGAATAGATATCGGCGATCTTTTGATAAAAGCGGCGCTCGGACAGGCGGATCTCCCGGATTTCCTCCAGCAGGCGCTCGAAGTAATCCTCGCCGAGGAACGCGCCGTTCTCCATGCGCTTCCGGTCCATCACATAGCCCCGGAGCGTATAGTCCCGCAGGACGCCCGTGGCCCATTGCCGGAAGGCCGTGGCGCGCTTGGAATTTACGCGGTAGCCCACCGCGATGATCGCATCCAGGTTGTAATGCAGGATGCTGCGCTGAACCTGGCGCTTCCCCTCGGTTTGAACTGCTAAGAATTCTTTAGCAGTTGCCGGCTCAGGCAGTTCGTTTTCGTCGTAGATTCTCTTGAGGTGCATCAGCACGTTTTCCGGGGTCGTCTCAAAAAGGAGCCCGAGGTTTTTCTGCGACAGCCAGATCGTGCCGTTCTGCACCCGCACTTCCACGCCGTCGCCGCCGGTCTGGTAGGCGAAGGTGAGAAATTCCGCCGTGCTGTTGCGGATGCGCACGCTGTTCGGTGATTTCTTTTTAGGCATGGGGGTCTCCCTGTCGGTGGCTTGGGTGAAAGGATTCCTGCGATGGTCTTACTCGCCGTCGCTCGCGAAGGATTTGGCGATGGAATGCTGGCCGGTGGCGTGCTTGAAGCAATACACGCTGCGCCGCGCGAGCCGGCCGGTTATTTGCGGGATGCCGAAGCCGAACACCCCCTGGGTCAGGATGTGGTTCACGCGCTTTTCCAGTTCCGGAATCTGTTTCTCCAGTTCCGTGGTGAGGCGGCGGGTGAGCTCGCGCAGGAACACGCCGGATTTCGTGCCGGGGTCCAGGAACTTCACCGCCTGGTTGGTCCAGAGGTTCGCGCCGCCGTGGTTGGCGGCCACGCCGCGGCCAGCGTGTCCAGCAGCCGGTTGGCGAACCCCGGCCGGGTGAACACCTCGTCGTTGGAGAGGTTCGCAATGCACGTCAGCACATCCGGGTTGCGGCCGCGCAGGGCAAAGTTGTCATGGTTGTTCGACTCCTTCCGGACGCGGCCAATCGAGGATGGGGCGCATTGGCGTCGAATTGGAGTTCATAGGGAGTGAATTGAGGCGGAATGGGGCAGCCTCATTGGCGCGAACAAGACAGAATAAGCCCCAATTGGCCCGAATAAGCCCAAAGGCATAAACCACTCTGGTGCAGCGCTCTGAGCGCCTGCCGCGGTGCGTTTTGGCGATTTGGAATCGAGTTGGAGGTCATTGGGAATGAATAAGACAGAATAAGACAGAATAAGACATTCCATTGCTACCCGAGCCGCCACCGCGACCCTGCGCCATGGCCAGACGACGACGCCAATCCGAGCACGCGCAGCGCAGCGAGTTCCACCCGCACCTGCCTCTCATTGATCGTGTTGCCGAGTGCCCGGCAGACTTCCCGCAAGGCCATCCCCTCCGCCGACATGCTCAGCACCGCCAGCACGCGTTGCTGCCGCTCCGTGACATTCTGCGCCACCCGCAGCGGCGGCACATAACGCGTGGGGCTGAACCGCACCGTGACGCAGCCGGCCGCTTCGATAATTTCCGGGCTGGGCAAGCCCGCCCGCACCGACAGTTCCTCCATCTTGATGGTCCCGCGTCCCCATGCCTCGATCACGCCCCGCCGATAAAACACCCGCGCAATGAGCGGATTCCACGGCAGCGATTCGTGCGGGAGATAGAGCGCCGCCGGCGTCAGGCCGAAGTGCAGGGTGCCGGTGGAGGAAATTTCCAGCCGGTCGTCGTAAACGCCGAGCGAGATGGAGCCACCGCCAATGCTGTAGTCGCGATGGCAAAACGCGTTGGCCAGCGCCTCCCGCAGCGCCACCGGCGGGTAGAGCGGATCATCAATGCGCTCGAAGACATTCGGCTGAATGCGGCCGGCGACCGGCAGGTACTCCCGGAGAAAACGCTCGGCTTTGAGCAGCAGATCAAAGGCGTTGCCATGGAACTGGCGGTTGTCGAGGAACTCCGTCTTGTCTGTCCCCCGGAAACGCGCCACCCGCAGCAGACCTTGCGGCAGTTCCGCTTCGATCCGTTCCGCCCGGCCGAACAACACCACCGCCGCGCGAAGCAGCTCACCGTCTTTCAGCAAGCCGAATCCGCGCAGCATCTCCGCCGCGTCGCGGGTGCCGGGATCATCCGCCCGCCCGCGCCGGATGGATTCCTCCAGGGTGCGGGTGATCTCCACCCCGTCGAGATCGGCCACGCTCCAGCCGGTCGCCGGTTGATTCTCCCAGCGCTGGTCGCCATGCAGCCGTTCGAGCAGGATGCGGTTGTATTCCGCCCGCGAAAGTTGCCGGCTGGTGTTGCCCACGCGCCGGTATGCGTGCCCCCGGTGGCTGTAAGGCTGGCCACTCCCCGGTTGCGCCGTCACCACCAGAAGCTGCCGCCCGTCGGGGAGATTCACCCGCTCGAGGCTCGGGAAGGTCGGCGGTTCGATCTCACCCAACTCCTGCGCGACCTCCTCCACGGTCCGGTCGGAAACCATCTGGCCCACGATCCGACCGTCCGGCTCCACGCCGAAGATCACCCGCCCGCCGCGGTGATTGAGCATCGCGCAAATGGTCCGCGCCGCTTCCCGGCGTTCGCCCGTCGTCCGCTTGAGTTCCAGCGTCTCGGATTCGCCGCCGCGCACCCAGGACGCGATGTCCGAAAGGGAGATCATGGCCGGACCTCCGGGCGGGAGGAGGATGGTTCGGCGCCGCCGGACGCAACAGCGGCCAGCTCCCCCACCGTCATCGGCGGGTAGTTGGGTTTGGTAGGCGTGAAGAGCTCGTGTTTGCCGAGATGCGCGACGAGCGAACCTGCGGCGCTGTAGGCCGATGATTGGGTGAGGCTGTCGAAGCGGAAGTCGCGCCGCTGGAACCGGCCTTTGCCCAGATAGCCCCGCTCGGCGAAGGTGTTGGGCAGGTTGCCTTGGGTGCGCATCGTCAGGGCGTCGCCGTGGACGAGGTTCTCAGAAGGCACGTAGCACGCGGCGCGGCCGCCGCAAGTTCGCCGCGCGCCGCAGCGAGGTCCAAACAGCGAAGCCGGGAAGTCAGCCGCTGGCGTCGCGGTGAGGAGCTGTCCTAGCTCCTCCGGGTGACGGTCGGAGTTTTCGAGGGCCGCGTTTTTCATGGCGTGACGCTACCAAAGCGGAGTTCCGTTCCGCCATTCAACAAACGGGCGTGGGTCGCAGAACTGATCGTCATTTTCACCGCACAAACGGGGGCGTGCGTTGGTTGGAAAAACGACACTGGGCTTGGATGCGTCAGCGGCGCGGGCGCCGATGCACGGCACCGGAAGAGACGAGGATGGAGATCGGCGAGTGTTTCATGGGTTGGGCATCAGGGTTTTGCCGGGTGGGCGCGTTCGCTGGCTTTGGCGGCCGCGAGCAGGGTCTGGAGTTCCTTCACGATTTCCGGGCGCTCGAAGAATAGGTTCTTCGTTTCGCCCGGGTCGGCTTCGAGGTTGTAGAGCTGCCCCGGCGCGTCGGGTGCGGTGTCGGGCAGGATGAAGGACTTGAGGCCGGGGCTGCTCTCGTAGCGATTGCCGCCGGAGCCGGTGTGATCGAGGTATTTCCACGGGCCGCGGCGGATGGAAAGGGTGCGCGCACCGCCGAAGGCTTGCATGAGCAGATAGGGGCGGATGGGGGCTTTGTCTTCGCTGCGCCAGGCGGGCAGCAGGTTGAAGCTGTCTTCGGCGGCGTTGTCGGGCAGGCGCGCGCCGATGATGGCGGCGACGGTCGCCATCACGTCGGTGAGGCTGGTGAGCTGCGCGCTGGTGGTGCCGGGCTTTACCCTGCCGGGCCAGCGGACGAGGAAGGGCACGCGATGGCCGCCTTCCCAACTGTCGCGCTTCACGCCGCGCCACGGGCGCGCACCGTCGTGGCCGTGGTCCGCGCGCATGTGGACGACGCTGGTGGTCTCGGGGCCGTTGTCGCTGGTGAAAATGACGAGCGTGTTGTCGGCGACGCCGAGTTTTTCCAGCGTGGTCATGAGTTCGCCGACGACCCAGTCGAGCTGATGAATGAAATCCCCGTGCGGGCCGGCGCTGGTCTTGCCTTGGAACTGCGGCGCGGCGAACGACGGCAGATGCACCGCCTGCGCGGAGTGGAAGAGGAAGAACGGTCTGCCCGGCGACTGGCGGACGTGCTGTTCGAGGAACTCGCGGCTCTTGTTCAAAAAGACGAGGTCCACTTCCTCCATCGGGAAATTCGTGGCGATCAGCCCGGCGCGGCAGTCGTTCGCATACGGGTGATTGGGCAGCCGCGATTTGTCGAGCGGGCCGGCGGGCGGCACCGGCACGCGGTCGTTTTCGATGAAGGCGTAGAGCCAGTCGGTCGTGGGACAGCACGCCGTGCCGAAGAAACGGTCGAAGCCGTGGTCCATCGGCCCACCTTCGATGCGCCGGGAAAAATCCACGCGCTGCACGGCCTCGACACCGTTGCCGCGCACGGGCTGCCCGGCCCGGTCGAAGAACGTCAGGCCCACGTGCCACTTGCCGACGCACGCAGTGGCGTAGCCGTTGGCACGGAGCATCGCGGGCAGCGTGAGGCGTCCCGGCGCGATGAGCGACGGCCCCCCAATGCCATCGAAAACCCGGCCGCCATTCGGCACGCGGAACGCCATCTGCCCGGTCATCAAACTGTAGCGCGTGGGCGTGCAAACCGTGGCCGGACTGTGCGCGTCGGTGAACCTCATGCCGTCGCGCGCGAGCCGGTCAATGTTCGGCGTGGCGACTTTCGACCGGTCGTTGTAGCACCGCACGTCGCCATAGCCGAGGTCGTCGGCGAGGATGAGGAGGATGTTCGGTTTCTCCGCGGCGAGGGAAGGGCCGCAAAGCAACACCGAGACCGCAAGGAGAAGGCTGGTGGCGCGTGTCATGGCCGCTTCAATCCTGTTGGTCGCCGGTTTTGAGATATTCCTTGGGCAGCGTGGCGACCCAGGCCGCCACTTTTGCGGAAAGCTTTTTCACGATGGCGGGATGCGCGGCGACGAGGTGCTTCGACGCGGCGGGGTCGGCGAGGACGAGGATGGGTTTCATGGTCCCAGTTTTGAGCGGTGTGCGGTTAAGACCGCGCGTCAGCTTTGGATGGTACAGGGATTTCCGTCGGCACCCAGAACCGCCGGCAGGAGCACATTTTTTGCAAAGAGTTTTTCCAGCCGCGTTCAACCGGGTGACTTGCGACTCTGGTTCAACCCGGCAGCCGCGACTGTGATGAACCACGAAACACACGAACTACACGAAAACAAAGGCTGAAAATAAATTTCCTCTGGCTCCGATAAACCTCACCACCGGCGCAGTCATCCCTTCGCTGCCGCGCCCTCCCGCTTCGTGTCGTTCGTGCCTTCTGTGGTTCCAACCGCTTTTTCTCAGGATGGATCGCCGCCGTGCCCGAGGAGCCGCGCTTGATCCGGCGGCTTCGGTCTGGCGATCACGACGCCTGATTTCGGAATACCAGACCGCAGCGCGTCGGTGCTGCAGCGCCCCCACTGTTGGGGAACAAATCCCGCGCGAGCAATCGCGGTGACGCCGCCCGCTTGGCGCGTCGAGCGGTATCGGGCAGCGCCGGGCCGTGAAGATGGGACGGCGCTTCAACGTGTGAGACCGGCCTTCACCACCCGCATTGTCTCCGCCTGCTTTTCACGGACGAATGCCATCGCGGTCCGCACCTTCGCGAGCGCGGCCGGGTAGTCCTGGTGAATCGCCACCAGCGCCGCGGTGACATCACCCGCCGGCTGCGCATCGAGATCGAGCAGCCATTCGGGCAGGCCGATGTCCGCGAACATTCCGCGCTTCGGCCCATGCTGGAGCGAGCTCGGATGGAGAACCGGCGTGCCCATCGCCAGCGCGATGATGCAACTGTGCGGCTCGTGGCACACGACCACGCGGGCCTTGGCGAAGACCGCCGCCGCTTCGTCCGGCAGCCAGAACGTGTCGCGCAGGACGACCTTCGCCTTCACCGCGTCTGGCAGCGGGTCGAACAGCAGGCGCCGATTGTGCGCGATCTCTTTGTCCACCTCGGGCGCGAGGACAATCTTCAGGCCGGTGTTGCGCACCCAGCGGATCATCACCTCGCGGAACTTCGCCGCGCGCGTTTCGTCGTCGCGCCGCTGTTGGTCCGTCGGGCGCTGCGGGTTCAGCGGATCGTCATTCGTCGGATGCTTCGGCGTGTTTGTGCGCAGCATGAGCGTGATGAACTCGCGGTCTTTCAGTCCCCGCGCCGCGAGCCACGCGTCCGCCTTCGCGTCATCCCGCACATCAATGCCGAAACAGCCGTCCGGCCCGAAGGCGACGTGCCGCGCCGTGATGCCCGCCTGCCGCACGGTGGCGAGCGTCTGCGTGTCGCGGCAGAAGATGAATGCGGCGGAATTGAACAGCGGCACCAGTTCCGGCCGTTTCGTGAACGTGTCGGCCTCATACGAATGGCCGTAGGCGCCCCACGGTTTGTTGAAGCGGCCGGCGACCCGCAGCATCGCCGAGAACAAGCCCGGCTTGGAATTCGCGATGAGGAGCGACGCGCGCCGCACCGCCTCGCGCAGCTCCGGCGTGCTCGGTTCGCCCTGTTCATCCACGGTTCCCTGCACGATCCGCACCGTGGGAAAACGCCGCGCGTGCAGCCGGCGCACGTCCTCGTTCAGGCTCGCCGCCCACCACGCCACGTCCGCGTCCGGCAGGTCGCGCTCGAGGATGCGCAGCGTTCCCAGCGTGTGCCCCATGTCGCCGATGTTGATCGTCTGCCAGCCGGAGTACAGCAGGATTTGCGGACGCGCCTGTTCAGCAGCGCGGGGCATCGCCAGCGGGGTGAACAGCAGGAGCAAAGCGAGGAGTGTACGACCGGGTTTCATGAGCGGGATCGTTGCTGGTAAAAGCTGGGGGGTAAAAGATAAATGCCTCGGCGAGTCCCCATCTTTTACCCCCTCATCTTTTACCATAAATTCGTGCCCCGAATTTGGCGCTGCTCAGGACGGCATCCTGCCTTTCGCCTTCACTGGCCCGCCCGTTTCCGGTTCACGTAATCAATCGCATCCAGCACGAACGCTTCGAGGCCTTCAGTCAGTTCGGGATGAGGACTGAAGCAGAGGACGCGTCCTTGTCCAAAGCGGCCCCGGGCAATCGCGGTGGTTCCCATCATCACGCCTGCAGGCGCACCGTTCTTGGCGATCTCCGTCTTGAAGGTGGCCATCTCCTCATAGGCTTCGATCCCCGGATGGTTGGCCGGGGCCAGCAACGGTCCCTGGGCGTAGTGGATCGGGAGTTTCTGGTTCGTCGTGCGCAAGACCTCGCGTCCCGCCGGAGTCAGTTCGATGTCCACGGTTCCGGTGCCGCGATTCCAGTGCCGGGTATCGATGACTTTTGCGGCGAGAAGGTTGAGCGACCAGGGGTAGTGCGCGGAGGCGAGATAGGCTCCGGCGCAGATGCCAATGAAACCGCCACCTTCCCGGACAAACCCGCGGATTTTCTCGCGTCCCGGCGCCTCCAGATTCCGCCCCTGTTCGCCGCCGCTGCCGCCGGGATGAATCAAGACATCCAGACCCGTCAGCCCACCGGCACGGATTTGTTCGGCGGTCAGCTTGGTCACCGAAACCTGCTTGAATTTGCCCAGCACGCGCAGGAGGTCGTTCACGCTGGGGCCGGCTCCTTTGTCGAGATAGACGCCGACTGCGATCGTTCCGGTTCGCTTCGACCCATCGCCAGCCGGCGGCTTTTGTTTCGTGGCGGGGAGATGGCTTTTCGCGGATGCGGTGATGGCGGCGGCCAGTTTGTCCGCCACGTCTTCGATGGCTTGGGAGTCGCGATAGTTCGTGCCCAGCTCCAGTTGCAGGGCGTCGATGGTTCCGCCGGAACTGCTGCCGTGAATGCCGACGGTGTGGCCGCCGGAGAAGGTGGGACTCTCGGGTTCGCTCGATCCGACTTCTGGAAACACAGTGAAGCCCTGCTTGGCCAGTTGCCCAAACAGGCTCGTCTCGCCATAGACCGCCGCACGGCCAGCCTGCTTGAGCAGATGAGTGACCGTCTTGCCGTTCTGAGTGCCACGAAACACCACGCCCGGCTGCGCGGCCTGCCCGTGAATATCGAGCAACACACCGCGCCCCCATCGCGCTGTGACTTCCTTGCCAGCCGCGGTGATCGCCGCATGGTAGGCCTCGTAAGTCGCCTTTGCCTCCGCCGATTCGTAGGCATCCTGCGGGCGACGATTGGCGTCGAGGTATTTCCGGTGAGAGCGCGCAATCACCACGTAGGGCCGTTGACCCAACTTCCGCTCCAGGGCGCCGGCCACCACGCGCACAATTTTGTGCGCACTCATCCTGCTCTCCACCGCTGTGCGCGCCCACGCGCTCTGGCACTGCCGGGCTTCCTCGACGAAGGCCAGTATCTGCGCTGGGCAGCTGAAGTCTGG
>CAMAUZ010000078.1 GCA_945861535.1 Akkermansia muciniphila
CCAGTCGCGGGCGAGGTCGGGAATGCTTCCAACCGGCCAGCATGACGGCGCAAGGCGTCGGCGATGTCCAGCAGGCGCAATCCCTCGCCGGTCGCGGCGTTGGCAAGGGCGAGCAGTTGGGCGCGGCGGGCTTCAACTTCGGCGGCGTAAGTGGTCATCGTGGTTTTACGGTGGATTGCCCAACGGTCCGTCAGTCCGTCAGGAATGCGACGGCTGACGGGCTGACGGGCTGTTTCTGTGTTCACGGCGTGGTGATGATCCATTTTCGGCTGTCCTCGTGGCGGTCCTGTCGCACGCGGTCGGGAATCTTCTTGGCCAGCCGGCCGAGATAAACGCCGCAGGCGGTGGGCCACGACAGGAGCTTGCGTGCCTCAAACGAGCATCGGCTGTCGGTGCTGGTCAGGATGGTTTCCAGTTCGCCGGCGGTTCCGTTCCATGTTCCGGCGGCTGGGGTTTGAAACAATTCGCCGTCTATCAGCATCAGCAGCTTCTGCTCGGGGGCGAGGGAGTCGATTGCTTGGACAAGCTCGGGGTGATGGTAGTGCCGAACGCCGAAGCGACTGCTGCGGAGCGGTTCGGGAATTGTCCACGTCGTCAGGAAATGAACGAAGGCCGGCAGATCGGATTGCAGCGCCTGCCAGAATTGCCGCCGTTCCTCGTTGCTGTCGGTGGGTACCGGCATCGGGCGCTTGAATGCCTTCAGCAGGACCAGCTTGTCCTCAAGGCTGTCGTCGAGTGGCGGCAGCACCATCAGGTTCTCGGGTTCATCGTTGACCGTGATGGTGACACGCCAAAAGGGTGTCAGTCCGTTGACGGCGCGGCGTCCCTTGTCATGGAGTCGGTGGGTTTCGTTGACGCAGAAGCTTTTGATGGATGAACCGAAATTCCGACGGGCGCGGATGTCCGTGGAGGACTGGTCATCCTCGATCATCAAGTGTTCGGCCTCGAACAGGTCGGCATTGAACGGGGTTTGACCGGCCATGAATTGGTACGGCTTGGCGGAGCGCCCACCGAGCAGCGTGGTGATTTGATTTTGCAGGAGGCTTTTGCCGCAGTCGTGCGGACCGCAGAGGGCCAGGACTTGGCCGGGGCGGCGGATGCCGGCGGCGAGGGCTTCAACCGCCGTTTTCAGCCAGCCGAACAGGTAGGGGCGCTGGTCGCAGTCACCATCCAAGAAAAGGCCATCAATGAGCGCGCCCAACGTGTGCCAGTTGCCGGCGATGGGTTTGATGAGCTTGGCCGATTCGGTCACAAGGACGCGGCGGTCAGAGATTTCAAAACAGCCAGCCTGATACCCGGCGAGCGGGCCGGCATAGACCACGTCGCGCCGCTGTTGAATGTCGATAAGGCGGAGGTCGAGCGGGCTGACTTCGGACCCGAGTGTTTTGCGCGGTGAGATGCCACGGGACCGGAGCAGGCGCTTGATTTGCGTCTCGTTCATCAGAATCCATCCGCCGCGCTCGTTGGGCGTCCAGTAGGCGGAGCGGGTTGAATCGAAATAGATGGGCGGCGCTTCTGTTATCGGTGCGGACGTGAGCGGTTCCGATTGCAGTTCATCGGTGCCGATAGCTTCGGCGAGCAGGTCGAGGTCGAGGTTCACAAGATCGCCTTTTGTTCGGGGTGGGGAGCGAGATAGAGCAGGTCTTGCAGTCCATCGCCGGTCGCGCCGATGGTGCGGGCGACTCCGGGCAGACGAGACAGGCGGGACGGGTTTTTGTTTTTGCCGTCCACGCCGAAGCGGGCCAGCAGCGCGAGCAGTTTGGCAACGGCGGCGCGGTATTCGTCGGCGTTGGCGGCCTCGACTCGCACCCATGCGTGAACGGATTTTCCGCCGGAGGTAAGCACGGCGGAGATAGGAAGCGGGAGCCGGGCCAGCAACGGCAGTTGTAGTTCGATAGGAACACTGTCGATTTCCACCAAGGCGAACCGATGCGCGGTCACGTTGGCGTCGCCGATGCCTTGCCCGTCGAGGCTATTCATCCTCAACCAAGCGCCACCGGGGCGCGGCGGCAGGGGTTCCAGCAACCGTCCCTGCCATTCGTTTTGAGGCAGTGTGACTCCACCATTGCCGGGGCGGGCCTTGCCGTCGGCGAAAATGCTCTCGGTGACGACGTTTGCGAATTCGTGGTCCTCGAAAAGCTGGCTGATTAGATAGCTTCCCTGTCGGTGCCAGTGCTCGCCACCGGGGCGAATGATAGGCGGCAGTTTGCACGGGCTGGCGGCGCGGAGATCATTGGCGGTGCAGCGGAATCCGCGCAGATAGTTTTCCACGGCGCTGGCCGGGTCGATGCGTAGGATGGGGCGCGGGGCCAGTGCAACTTGCGGTCGAGCCGCTGGCGCTGGCCGGTAGTCGTCGCCCAGCAAATGCCCGCGCGGCTTTTGATGTTGGGCGGTGGTGGCGGACGTGACTTTGTGAATGAGTTCCCGCTCAGTCCACGGCGGGACGCAGCGCGGGTTGTAATCTCTGCGAAGCAGATCGAGCGCGTCGGACGGATGCAGAGCGAATCCGTGAACCAACGCGCACGCGGCGGCGAAGGTCTGCGGGTGTCCGCCTTGGCCAGACACCGCGCCGGGGATTTTTTCGAGATACAACCGCGCGCGGTCAAGCGGGGTGAGTGTTACCACGAGCCACCGCCTGCCACGAAAGTGACTTTTGAGTTATGGCGGGAACGAGGGGCGAGGAAGTCGCGGACGCGCAGGCCAGGTTGCCAGCCTCGGCGGATTGCCTTTTCAACCTTCGCGTGAGCCGAACCGCTGGCACGGGAGAATCGTAGTCCGGTTTTCATTGGTCCCCTTTCGATAGGTTGGAAATGGCGGTTTCGAGGCGGGCGTGCCACGCCGCGAAAATCCAAAAGACTGAGCGCGGGAAAGATAGCGCCACGCGGGCAGTGCGGAGCAGAGTAAGGCGGGCGCGCATTTGAGTTTTCATGCGTCGCCTTATGCTTTGAGGAACCGCTCAAGCTCGGCCTTGGAAATGAGCTTGTGCCGCAAGTGCCCGGTGCTTTTCAGCTTGCCACGCTGGACGAGCCGCCAAACGGACACGTAGCTGATGCCCATCATCGCGGCGCACTCGCGGAGGCTGAATGCCAGACGCGGGAGCGGCGCGGGGGTGGCAGTTTGGGGCGGGTTGTTTCCGGCAGTTACCGGAACCATCACGGGCGGACTAGGGTTGTCTTTCATGCGCCCAAATCATCGCATGGGCGCTTTTCCGAATTGAGGCTGGGGGGGCGTGCTAAAAGGTAGCGGAAAGCTGCTCGGCGGCAGGGAAGTTCTGCTGGCCGGAAGGGGAAGTATGCTCAACGGCAGTGGTGCCGTGCTCAGTCCGCTTTTTGCGGACGTGGTTTGCCTCCAAGACTTTTTTTCAATCGAGCCGGGGGGCTTGCGTTTTTCGTCGTGGAATCCAGAGCGGCGGCGGCAGCAGTTTTCGTTGCATCGGCGTTAGCCCATCTTTTCTTTCCCCCCTTCGCCCGTCCCTCGCGTGCAATGTTCGCCCGCCAGTGGCGAAAGGCTTCAGCGAGTTCAAAAATCTCAGTAGGAGTTGCGCGGACAGGATTCTTCCACCTCACAAACTCGCTTTTCCAAAATGACGGCTGCGTTGCTTTTAGAAAATCCCTGAAAACTTTTTCCCGGTCGGTGTTGCTGTCACCGTGGGGGATAAACTGCCTGAGTATCTCATGAAATTTTAGGGGACAATCCGTCGCGCCAAGAACCTCGCTGATAGCTATGGTATCGCTTGGCGGTGCCGGCGGGGCGATTATATCCATCTCCCGGCGTAACAGTTCACGCCTGCTGTCCTGCCATAGGTCAATGGATTGGGCGGCTAGCGTCCTGAGTGTTTCAGCGGTGCAGGGACGTCCGGCGGCAAGCAAACCAGCGGCGAGCGTGGCGGCCAAGGCGGCGGCGGTGTTCACGTCGGGCAAGCTGGCGCGGATGTTCGCTTGCAACGTTGCCTCGGGGCTTGTGTGTGGTATGGCGGCGGTTTTAGGGACGGGCTTGGCTTTCATCGTGCGAGGTTTTAAGCGGCGGCGGCAGCGGGCATTTCCACGATGTTATCGGGGGTCGGTGCGAGCATCGTGGCCGGTGTTTTTCCGAACGAGACTTTTGCCGCCATGTCGGCGCTGTGCTCGTCGCGTAAGTGTCCGTAAACTCGCATCGCCAGCGCGCCACCGTCCTTGTGGCCGAGCCAGCGGGAGACGGTCGGAATGTCCACGCCGGATTCAATACAGCGCGTGGCGAACAGGTGGCGCAAGTCGTGATGCGTGAGCCGTGCCATGCCGGCGGTTTCGGCGGCGCGGTCCATCGCCTTCTGGCATTCGTGAACGAGCATGACGGGGGCGGATTGCAGGGCGGCGGGACGCGATGCACGGAGGCGTTGAAGCAGTTCCCGCATTTCGGGAATCATCGGGACAAAGCGGGCGGTGCCGTTCTTGGTGACGCGCAGGTGAACCTGCCCTTTGTCGAAATTCACGTCGTGCCATGTCACGTGCGCGGCCTCGTCTTTGCGAAATCCACCGAAGGCGAGGAACTGGACGAGATCGGCGCAATCGCGACTGAACCGACCGCCGCCGTCTGCAATGGCGGCGACGAATTGCAGGAACTGTTCGTGGGTCGGCAGGTTCAACTTGCGCTCGGTGGGGCGGGCGCGATTGATGCCTCGGGCCGGGTTTTTGTAACGGACTCCGCTGGCGACGCCGAGATCAATTACCATTTGCAGGGTGGCGAGCGTGTTATTGAAAACGCTCGGGCTGTAGGCTTCGCTGAACTTTCGCGCCCATGACTTGCACTCGTCGGTTTTGAGGTTCGCGATGCGGGTCGCCTTGATGGCGGGCCAGCTTTTGAGCAGGGCGACGATGGTCTTGCGCCGATAGACTTTCGCGCCGGGTTTCAACTTGGTGTCGCCGGCGAGGTTTTTCTCAAACAGTGCCAGCGCATCGCCGAAGGTGGCGTCGCGCTCCATAAGGCGCTCGCTGCTTTCGAGTCGGGCGCGTTCCTCCTGTTCAACATCGCGGAGCTTAATCTTGGCGACGGAGAAGGTGTGCGTATCGAGGGAACGCCAAACGAGCTTGCCGCCCGCCCGAAGGCGCGCATAGTAGCTCCCCGATGGCACGTAGCGCACCAAGTTCGGAACCGGGGTTTTCTGCCACTTCACTCCGCCCAAATCGTTTTTCATGGTCGGAGTATAGAAAGTGAGTATAGAAAAGTCAAAGTCGGATAAATTGCGCTATCGTAAGTGCCTCATTTGCAGCTTGTTGGTCCCATAGCTCAGCGGTTAGAGCAGGCGACTCATAATCGCTTGGTCACTGGTTCAAATCCAGTTGGGACCACCATCGGTGGCTAGCTTCTGCGAATTTCTCCTCCACTCTTCCGCTTCCCGCCGCTCGCTGCGACGGCGCGATCCGGAAAAACAAAACGGGGACAAGGTGTGAACCCTGTCCCCGTGAAGTCTCCGGCGTTCAACGCCGCGGAGTATCTCAGGCCTCCATCGGACCGGAGGTGCCGCCGGTCAGTTCCTCGGCCAGATGGACCGGTTTGTAACCGCCGATGGTCTTGAAGTAGAGGAACAGCAGGAGGTAGATGATCGCCATGGTGGCCGGAATCCACGCGTCGGCTTTGAGTGTGCGGCGGTCGCCCTTGCGATCGGATTCGACCACGAGTTCCTGCTCCTTGGTGCGAGTCTTGGAGTCCCGGGCTTCGCCGAGCTTTTTCCCGTCAAGGCCCACTGCCGAGGTGATATCAAG
This sequence comes from Akkermansia muciniphila, assembly GCA_945861535.1. Taxonomy (GTDB): domain Bacteria; phylum Verrucomicrobiota; class Verrucomicrobiia; order Limisphaerales; family BJHT01; genus BJHT01. The sequence goes on from CAMAUZ010000078.1 coordinate 5,739, forward strand.
GTTGAGGAATTGCGAGGGCTTTTCGGCCTTGAACTTCTCGTACACGGCCGCATCGGCCGTTTTCAGTTCCTCACCGGCGAACCGATCTTTGCAGTAACCCAGGCCCGGGCCGCCGATGAGACCGGCCGAAAGCATCCCGATGCCGCCCATGATGGACATGGCGACCGCGCCGGTCTGCGGGAAGCGATCACCGACGACCGCGAGCATCGTGGGCCAGAAGAAGGTCTTGCCGACCGCGTAAATGCCGAGGGCGACGAGGGCCATCCCGAAGGTCTCCATGCCGCTGGCGAGGTTCAGGCCGATGCAGGCAATGACCGAGCAGGCGAACAGCAGGCCGATCGGTGACAGCTTGAGGGTGCGTTCAATGAAGTGGGCGCAGAACCGGAGGCCGAACATGATGGCCGAGGTCCAGATGAACAGATACTTGCCCTGTTCCGAGGTGAAGAGGTTGCCGGTGATGTTTTGAATCCAGCCGTCCGTGCCCAACTCGACCGCGCCGACCAACCCGTGGGCGACGAACAACACGAAGAGCACAAACGACCCGATCGAAAACTTCGTGATCACCGCCACGACCACCAGCAACACCCCGCCCAGGGCGTAACCGATGTTCTTGGCCTGCTCAGGAGCGAACGGCTTGACAATATCCCCCAGGAACAGCGCCAGCAGCGAGCAGACGATGATCGAACCGATGATGCCGACGTCCTTGAACATTTCCACGAAGCTCGCGCCCTTGGCCGCGGCTTCCGATTTCGGAAACGTCTGGCCGAAGAACATGATCGCGTAGAGCGCGGTCGGAATGAGGTAGAGCGCCAACTGGATTTTCCACCCCACTTGCATCTTGTCATCCAGCACCCATCCCGCGACCGAGCCGAGCACCATGCCGGCGGGCCAACTGGCGTGGAGGATGTTCAGATAGTGCGTGCGGTTTTTCGGAAACAGCGTGGCGACCAGCGGATTGGCCACGGCCTCGAGCGTCCCGTTCGCAAAGGCGAAGATGAACATGCCCCAGAACAGGTAGTTGTAGGCGTTTTCCGGGGTGCTGGCGGCAAAGGTCACCACCGCCGAGAGGACGTGGCAGAGCAGCGCGACCCCGACCAGCTTGCCATAGCCAATCTTGTCCACGATCACGCCGCCGATGATGATGCCGAAGCAGAAGCCGGAGAAACCGCCGCCGCCGATGGCCCCGAGTTGCGCGCCGGTGAAGCCGAATTCCTTGCCCCAGTTGTCGAAAATACCGCCGCGGATGGCGAAGCCGACGCCGGCGGCGAGAATCGCCATGAAGCCGGCCCAGAGGAGTCGATTGGCATTGGCCGCAATCGGCCCGCCGTTGGTGGATGTGTCGTTGCTCATACTTTGTTCGTTGTTTTGGTTTGGGTTCTACAGGGGAGAGGGTTCAGTAAACGCTGTCGTGGGTGCCAAAGGTGACAAGAATAACCGCGTCGTGATCGGCCTCGCGATGCCACTGAAACAGTACGCGGCAATCATATCCGCAACTGCACGCGAAGTGCCCGGCCAGTGCGCCGCTGAGGGGGTGGGTTTTCAAGCGCGGGTCGAGCGGGTTGGTCGCCAGGCGGGCGAGAGTTTCATCGACGCATTCACGACGGGCCGCGTCCCGTTTGACGTGACGTGCATAAGCCCGGTCGAACCGGGGCGTGGAGACGAGTTGCGGCATCCGAGGTTTCTCATCCTTCCTCGTCCGCGAGCCGATGAAGCCGCGGCAACATTTCTTCGACAGGCTCGGCTTTCAGTTTCCCGGCCTGATAATCCCGCAGCGCCTTCTTCGCATACGCCGCGGTCTCCTTCCGCCACGCCTCGATGCGCCGTTTGCGCCCGATCTCGAGCAGCAACTCCTGATCTTCCCCGGACAACTGTCCGAAGAGGGTCAGAGCTTGGTTGAGCGTCGCGGTGGCCATGCGGGAAAACTATCACAGTGTGAACGTCGGCAGTTTCACAATCGCCCCGCCCTTGAGCGCGGACTCGTGCGCGCACAGGCCGGTGCCGGTCCAGTTGGCGGACTGTTTCGCATTCGGAAACGGCGCGCGCTGCTCGACCAGCGCCATCGCGAATTCATGCGCCAGGTGCGGGTGACTGCCGCCGTGACCGCTGCCTTGCGTGAAGCTCAGGTGCGTCTTCTTGCTCGAGTCATACACGCCTTGCGTCGTGTATTTCGCGATGCCCTTGGGCAGGCGCTTGGCGAAATCGGGGCATTTGATCGCCTTGGGGATCTTCGGTTCCGGCAGCTTGGCGGTGTGCAAGATCAGCGGGTCGTGCTCGACCAGCGGCCACTCAACGCTCTTCTTGGTGCCGTAAACATTGATGCTCTCGCGATATTGCCGCGCCAGATCGAACAGCGAGCGGATGATCCGGGCGTTGACATCCGTGCCGGCAAACTTGATGTGCGCCGTCTCGACTGCGAAGGGCGAGCCGTAGCATTTGATGAGGTCGGGCCGCACCGTGCCCGAGCCGAAGCAGCTCACGTATTCGGCGGGCTGGCCGATCAATCCCGCCACCGGCCCCACGCAGTGCGTGGCGTACCACATGGGCGGCAGACCGGGCCAGTAATTCGGCCAGCCATCCATGTCCTGCTGATGCGTCGCCTCGACGAACTGGAGTTTGCCGAGATCGCCTTTGTCCAGCAGCTCCTTCATGAAGAGATACTCGCGGGCGTACACGACGGTCTCCATCATCATGTAGGTCAGCCCCGTCTTCTCCACGAGGTCCACGATCTTCTTGCAGTCCGCGAGGCTGGTGGCCATCGGCACCGTGCAGGCGACGTGTTTGCCGGCCTTCAGCGCGGCGATGGACATCCAGGCGTGATCGGGAATCGGCGAGTTAATGTGGACCGCGTCCACGGCCGGGTCTTTGAGCAATTCCGCGTACTCGGTGTAGCGGCGCTCGACGCCGAAATAATCGCCGACGCTCTTGAGTTTGTCCTCGTTGCGCTGGCAGATGGCGTAACAGGTGGTGTGCGGGTGCTTCTGCCAGAGGGGAATGAATTCTGCGCCAAAGCCGAGGCCGACGATGGCGATGTTAAATTTTCGGTTGCTCACAAAATTCAGATGACCGGGCAAACCTTCCCGCTCGGCCCGCGAAAAAGTTTTCAAACCGAAAACCCGGCTGCGGAAGTGCGGCGCATGACACCCGTGCCCCCACGAAGTGTCAAACGAAAACTACCCGAAAACCGGGGCTGCGACGCACCGGGCCGGATCCATGCCAGAGTGGGTAGGGCGCGTCTGTCCTCAGCGCGCCGGGGGGACGCCCAACACCTCCGCGGCGCGCTGAGGACAGACGCGCCCTACCTGCGGCGGCCCCTTTCCCCTGCCGGCATTGGCACTCCATGTATCTCCTTCCTGCCCACTTTCGCCCTGATTTCCTGAATTCTGATGCACCGCGCCGCCGCGGATGCTACGAAAAGCCCATGAGTCAAACGGCCAACGTGCATATCGCGTCCAACATACCCCTGCCGCCCCCACGCGCGCTCGCGGCGGAAACTCCGCCCACAGACGCGCAAACCGCCTTCGTCAGCGACGCGCGCCAGCAGCTTCGCGCGATCCTCTTCGGCCGCGACCCCCGCTTCCTCGTCGTCGTCGGTCCGTGCTCCATTCACGACCCCGCCGCCGGTCTCGACTACGCCCGTCGCCTCGCCGCCCTGGCCCGCGAACTCAGCGACCGACTGTGCCTTGTGATGCGCGTCTATTTCGAGAAACCCCGCACCACCGTCGGCTGGAAGGGCCTCATCATGGACCCGCAACTCGACGGCAGTTGCGACATCCCCACCGGCCTCCGCCTCGCGCGCCGCATCCTGCGCGACGTCATCGACCTCGGCCTGCCCACCGCCACCGAACTCCTCGATCCCATCACGCCGCAATACATCGCCGACCTCATCTGCTGGAGCGCCATCGGCGCGCGCACCACCGAGTCCCAGACCCACCGCCAGATGGCCTCGGGCCTCTCGATGCCGCTCGGTTTCAAGAACGGCACCTTTGGCCACATCCAACCCGCGATCAATGCCATCAAGGCCGCCATGCAGCCCCAGACCTTCCTCGGCGTCAGCGAAGACGGCGTCGCCTCCGCCGTGACCACCTCGGGAAATCCCGACTGCCACCTCATCCTGCGCGGCGGCGAAAGCGGCGCGAACTACGGCGCCGACAACGTCCTCGAAACCCGCGACGCCCTCGAAGCCGCCAAGCTCCGGCCCGCCATCATGATCGACTCCAGCCACGGCAACTGCGCCAAAGACCACCGCCGCATGCCCGACGTCTTCCGCGAAATCGTCCGCCAGCGCGTCGCCGGCGAAACCGCCATCATCGGCGCGATGCTCGAGAGCAACCTCGTCGGCGGCAGCCAGAAATTTCCGCAGCCCCTCCACCAACTCGTCCGCGGCCAGTCCATCACCGACGCCTGCATCGACTGGGAAACCACCGAGAAACTCCTGCGCGAGGCGCACGCAGCGTTGAAGCCGGCGTGATTGATCGGGGCGCCCGCATCCCGCGACAAATCGATGGAAAGATCATAAACCTCGGATGAACACGGGTGCATACAGATAGGAAAAGAAAACCGGAGACGGCGTGGATCACCCTGTGAATGCCGCGAATCCTTCCCCTCTTCATCCGTAGCCACCCGTGTCCATCCATGGCTAAAAAATTCTTCCCCTCCCTCCGCGACATGCAACCCACCCCCCGCCACCTCGCGACGCTCCTCGCCGTGACCACACTCCTCACTCTCACCACCGTCGTGGCAGACGCCGCCAACCCTGCCACCAACGAGTTCAAACTCTGGCCGCGCGAAGTCCCCGGCGACGCCACCTTCAAAGCTCCGCCACCGGGCAAAACCCCGCCGCGCAACGACGGCACCCTCCGCCTCACCCTCGTCACCGATCCCACTCTCACGCTCTTCCGCGCACCCACCAACCTCGCCCACGGCACCACCGTCCTCATCTGCCCCGGCGGCGCTTACAACATCCTCGCGTGGGACAAGGAAGGCACCGAGGTCGCCGAATGGCTCAACACGCTCGGCGTCACCGCCGCCGTGCTCAAATACCGCGTCCCCCGCCGCGCCACGGACCAGCAACACACGGCCCCACTTCAGGACGCCCAGCGCGCCCTGCGCCTCCTCCGCCAGCACGCGACCGAATGGGGCATCGCCCCGCAGCGCCTCGGCATCCTCGGCTTCTCCGCCGGCGGACACCTCGCCGTCATGGCCGCCACCCAATCGGCTCAATCCACCTATCCGAAACAAGACGCCGCCGACGACCTCGGCTGCCGCCCCGATTTCCTCATCCCCATCTACCCCGCCTATCTCGGCGACGAGAAAACCATCGGTCCGCTCAGTCCCCTGGTGCGCGTCACCAAGGAAACCCCGCCCACCTTCCTCGCCGTCACCCACGACGACAGCCTTCGCGGCGTCAACGCCGCCCTGCTCTACCTCGAACTCAAACGCGCCAACGTCCCCGCCGAACTCCACATCTACACCAAGGGCGGCCACGGTTACGGCCTGCGCCCCTCCGCCAATCCCGTCTCCCACTGGCCCCAGCGCTGCGAAGAGTGGCTCCGGGCCGGTGGGTGGCTGACGGCCAAGCCGTGACTGCTCAGTCCGGGGGGCAGGCGCGCGTTCCGCAACTCTCGGCAACCCCGCCGGGGTTGTGGCATGGCACCACCGCCGGGCCGCAACCCCGTTGGGCTTGTTGAATAATGAACCGCTTTCCCAAGGTAGCTCGTTCCTCGCAACCCTGGGCGGAGGCCGCAACCCCGTTGGGATTCTTCGTTGGAATCACCGCAAGGCATTAGGACTTGTCTGGAATCGTCGGCTTGATCACACCGTCCGCCAATGCCGGATTCCGGTAACGCTCCCGCAGCTGAGTACGGTCCTTCAGGCCGAGGTGGGTGCTGATTTTCAGCGTTGCCCAAGGCCCCAGCCTGACCCAGCAGACGAATGAGCACCTCGACTGGCGAGGTGCCGCGGATTGCAGTCGGCGACCGAGCACACCAACAGTCTGCGGGCCAGCCTTGGGACCGCGAAAGTGATGGCGGAAACTCCCGCTGCATTCTAGGAACCTCGGCAGAATTTTTATGACCGACCTCCGACACCACCTGGTCCTCACGCCGCATGGTCGGTTGCTGTGCGATGCGGTGCCGACCCTCGACGCGCCGCAGGCGGAGATCGCCGAACTGCCGGCGATCATGGAGGGATTTGCGAATTCGTCCGCGCGCGGGCTGCTGGCGCTGGCGGCGGTGCGCAAGGCAGGCGGCGGGTGGCCGGCGGAGTTTGTTTTTTGGCGCGAGCTGGCGGAGGCATATCTCACGGCGCTGGCGCACGCGCCGGAGCCGGCGGAGGGGCAGGCGTCCGCCGCGGTCGCGCCGCCGGCGGAGTTGTTTTTCGGGCTGACGTTGCGCATCCCGGCGATGCGCGGGGCGGAATATGCGGCGCCCGAGGTTTTCGCGGCGCTGTGGAATGAACTGGATGTGCTGGCGCGCGAGGAGGCACGGAAGGCGGGCGGGTTGAAGGTGTGGCTTGGGAAGATCAATCCCGCGCTGCATTTGCTGGGCAAGGTCACGTTTCATCTCGCCGAAAACAAACGCTCGCCGGAGACGCCGTTCGCGTTCATGGCCACGTTCACGCACCGGCTTTCCGCGCAGGAAAAGCCCGTGCATCTGCCGCTGGCGCGGGCGTTGCAGGATTATGCGGGCGCGAAGAATCAGGCGGCGTTGCGCGCGCTGCTCGAGCCGGTGCAGCGCGCCGCCGAGCGCAGCCCGTGGGCGCGCGAGGCGCTCGAGAGCCGGCGCGTGTTCGCAGCGCAGGCGTGGACGCCGGCGCAGGCGCACGCGTTTCTGCGCGAGGTGCCGGCGCTCGAGGAAAGCGGCATCATCACGCGCATTCCCAACTGGTGGCGGGCCGGGCGCGGGCCGCGGCCCAAGGTCAGCGTGCGCATCGGCGATCAGAAAAACTCGGGCTTCGGCGTCGAGAGCCTGCTGCGGTTCTCGGTCGAGACCTCGCTCGATGGCGAGCCGCTGACAGAGGCCGAATGGGCGGCGTTGATGAAATCCACCGACGGCCTCGTGCTGCTGCGCGGTCAGTGGGTCGAGGCGGATCGCGACAAGCTCCAGAGCGTGCTCGAACACTGGCGGCAGGTGGAGGCGGGCACGGCGGGCGAGGGCGTTTCGTTCCTCGAGGGAATGCGCCTGCTCGCGGGCGTGCGGCTCGGGGACGCGACCGGAGACGAGGCCACGACCGAGGCTGCGGATTGGTCGCAGGTTGTCGCCGGCGGCTGGCTGCGCGAGGCGCTGGAACAACTGCGGCAGCCGGACCAGGCGGCGGCGTTTGATCCCAACCAGCATCTCCACAACGCGCGCCTGCGGCCGTATCAGGAGGCCGGCGTGAAGTGGCTGTGGTTCCTGCAAAATCTCGGCCTCGGCGCGTGCCTGGCGGATGACATGGGCCTGGGAAAAACGATCCAGGTGATTGCGTTGCTGCTGGAATTCAAGCACGGGGCGGCGTCTGCAACGACCGCCCGAAGCAATGTCGGCGCGGCGGGTGTCGCCGGCCCGACCTTGCTCATCACGCCCGCGTCGCTGCTCGCGAATTGGAAAAGCGAACTCGCGCGTTTCGCCCCGGGCCTGCGCGTCGCCTTTGCGCATCCGTCCGAGACGCCCGCCGCCGAGTGGCGCGACGAGGCCGCGGCAAAAGCGTTCATCGACGGGAAGGATGTGATTGTCACCACCTACGGCAACGTGACGCGGCTCGACTGGCTGGCCGCGCGCGACTGGCGGCTGATCGTCATCGACGAGGCGCAGGCGATCAAAAATCCCGGGGCCAAGCAGACCCGCGCGCTCAAGCGCCTGCGCGCCCGCGCCCGCATCGCGTTGAGCGGCACGCCGGTCGAGAACCGTCTCGGCGATCTGTGGTCGCTCTACGATTTTCTCAACCCCGGCCTGCTCGGTTCCGCGCCCGAGTTCTCGCGCTACGTGAAGGCCATCCAGACGGCCCCGCGCCCGGACTTCGCGCCGCTGCGCCAGCTCGTGCGCCCGTATCTGCTGCGTCGCCTCAAGACCGACCGCAGCATCATTTCCGACCTGCCGGACAAGACCGAGCTGACCGCCTTCTGCGCGCTCAGCAAAAAGCAGGCGGCGCTCTACGAAAAAAGCGTGGGCGAACTCGCGGAGAAACTCGACGAGGCCGAGCAAGGTATTCAGCGCCGCGGCCTCGTGCTGGCGTTCCTCATGCGCTTCAAACAAATCTGCAACCACCCCAGCCAGTGGCTCGGCGACGCAGCTTACGGCGCGGAGGACAGCGGGAAATTCCAGCGCCTCGCCGAACTCAGCGACGAGATCGCGTCGCGCCAGGAGAAGCTCCTCGTCTTCACCCAGTTTCGCGAGATGACCGAGCCGCTGGCCGCGCACCTCCGCGCCGTCTTCGGCCGCCCCGGCCTCGTCTTGCACGGCTCGACGCCGGTGAAGGAGCGGCAAAATCTCGTGAGCGCCTTCCAGCGCGACGACGGCCCGCCGTTCTTCGTGCTTTCGCTCAAGGCGGGCGGCACCGGCCTCACGCTCACGGCGGCCAGCCATGTGATCCACTACGACCGCTGGTGGAATCCGGCCGTGGAAAACCAGGCCACCGACCGCGCCTTCCGCATCGGACAGAAGAAAAACGTGCTGGTCCACAAGTTCGTCTGCCGCGGCACCATCGAGGAGCGCATCGACGCGCTCATCACCGAGAAAAAACAACTCGCCGACGCCGTGCTCGGTGCGGAAGGTGGCGCGGAATCCATGCTCACCGAAATGTCCAACGACGAACTCCTGCGCTTCGTGGCGCTGGATTTGAAGGCCTCGGCGGGCGACTGATTTTTAATTTCGAAGCTCGAATGTCGAATGACGAATGGCGAAATGAAACCACGGATGCACACCGGGCGGCGCAGCCGCAACCAGAGCGGAGCGCGGCCGGTCCCCGGTCGCGCTTCGCTTTGGTCGCGGCGTCGCCACGCTGCGTTCATCAGTTTCCCGCCGTGGTTCTCCTCTTCCCCTTTTTCAGTTCGCGTTTAGAAAACTTCCGCAAACTCACAACCCTCAACCCCACCCACTCATGTCCTGGTATTCCTTCCGTCCCTACGTTTCCGTTGCCGAACGCCGCCGTCAGGCCGCGAAAGCCGCGCAGAAAATGGCCAAGGGCGGGCGCTCGCTCGCACCCGTGCAACCGGCCGGCCGCGCCATCGCCACGACCTTCTGGGGCAAGTCGTGGTGCGACAATCTCGAGTCCTACAGCGATTACGCGAACCGCCTGCCGCGCGGCCGCAGCTATATCCGCAACGGCTCGGTGATCGACCTCCAGATCGCGGCGGGCAAGATCACCGCGCTGGTGCAGGGCAGCAGCCTCTACAAAATCGGGATCGAAATCAGCGCGCTGCCCAAGCAGCCGTGGACGGAATTCACCAGCCGTTGCGCGGGCAAAGTGACCAACCTGCTCGACCTGTTGCAGGGCCGGCTCTCGCAGGAAATTCTCCAGGAGATTTCCACGCCCGGCCGCGGACTGTTTCCCGCGCCCAAGGAAATCAAGCTGTCCTGCTCGTGCCCGGACTGGGCCGACATGTGCAAGCACGTCGCGGCCGTGCTCTACGGCGTCGGCGTGCGGCTCGATGAAAAGCCCGAGCTGTTCTTCACCCTGCGCGGCGTGGATGTGCAGGACCTCATCACCTCCGCGAGCGTGACCGCCACCACGTCCCTGACCGGCGCGCCGGCCGACACGGCGATCGCCGACGCGGATTTGAGCGCGCTCTTCGGTGTCGAGTTGGAGGCCGCAAGCGCCGCACCCGCACCGCCGCCGCCGACCACCAAAGCCGCCGCGAAATCACCGGTGAAGCGGACTGCGAAATCATCCGCAAAATCATCCGCGAAGCCGGCCGCAAAACCGGCCGCGAAACCGCCGGTGAAATCGCCAGCGACCGCTCCCGCGCCAGGAAAACCCAAGCCGTCCGCCAAGCCCAAGGCGATGGCGAAAAAGCAGCCCGCGCCGAAGGCGGGCGCGAAGAAAACGAAACCCACGGCACCTTGAGGTTGCGAGCCGCCCAGCGGGCCGCGGCCGAATTCACACTTCCCGTGCATGCGGATCTCGGCGCGCCTGAAGGCGACCGCCGTCAGCGACTTCGGGAAGCGACCGACTACTTCGCAGGCGCGACTTACATCTGGAGCGCGGCCGTTGAACCAGAACAGCCTGGCAGCATTGGCACACCCGGTTGAACAGTCCGGCCGGACCAAACACGGGGACATCAAACCGAAGCCGGTTCGGGCCGGTGCGCCCGTATTTGCGAGGCGGCGCACATATCCCTTGCCGCCGTTCCGCCCCGGTGTTACCCGTCCCCCCGCGTGAAATCGGCCCGTCACATCATCAGCCTGCTCCTCCTGCTCGTGTGGCTGCCTTGCACGGTGCATTGTCAGATCGAGTCCCTCGGCCTCTTCGGCTCCCAAGCCGATTGTTGTGAGCGCGGTGATGCCAGTTCCGGCGGCCCCGCCGACTGCCACCAGTGCAACGTCTGCCAGTCCGTCGAGTCGGGCGGTTACTTCTTCATCAAACACACGCTCCTGCTGCCCATCATTTTCGACTTCGTCGCTGAGGTGCTGAGCGACGAGACCCCCGACCCCGCCCGCTTCCGTCCCCCGCACGCCGCCGACCCCGACACGTGTCCCCGCTTCCTCGCCACCAGTTGGCAATTCCATCTGCGCGCCTCCTCGCCTCCCCGCGCACCGTCCCCCCTCGCCTAAGCAAACCTCGCGGTTTGCTCCTCTCCCGGCCCCGTCGTGTCCGCACACGGCGGCGGTGTCCCTTTTCATGCTCTGTCATGCCCGTGTCCGTGATCCATTCCTGAACTGAAACTTGTGAACCGAAAAATTATGAAGCCCCTTTGCCTGCTCCTTTTGCCCGTCCTGCTGGTGTCCCCCGTCAATGCCGTCGAACCCACCCCCGACGGCACCAACGCCGTCCCGGTCGCCCCCATCCTCACCCTCGACGCCCTCGTCACCGAGGTGCTCGACCGCAATCCCGAACTCGCCTTCTACCGCGCCGAAGTCGCCGCCGCCAAGGGCGCGCAACGCACCGCCAAGTCCCTCCCCAACCCCGAACTCACCACCACCCTCGGCTCCAAACGCGTCACGGACACCGCCGGCAATGTCCTCGGTGAAGGCGCATCCTGGTCCGTTGCCCTGCAACAGCCCTTCGAGTGGCCCGGCCGCCTCGCGCTCCGCAAAGCCATCGCCAGCCGCCAGGTCGCCCTCGCGGAACTCGGTCTGGAAAACTTCCGCGCCGCCCTCGCCGCCCGCGCGCGCAATCTCGGCTTCAGCGTCGCCGTCGCCCAGCAGCAGGCCGACGCCGCGCTGGAAGTCTCGCAGCGCCTCCAAGCCCTCGCCGACGTCGTCGTGCAGCGCGACCCCGCCGGCGTCACGCCCAAGCTCGAACAACGCATCATCGAAGCCAGCGCCATCGTCGCCCGCAAACGCGCCACCGACACCCTCGTCGCCGTACGCGGCGTGCTCAACGAACTCAACCTCCTCCGCGGCCAGCCCCTCGCCAGCACCATCCGCCTGGCCGATGGGCCGCTCGCCCTCGCACCTGCGCCCGATCTCGGCGAACTCCTCGCGCTCGCCCGCACCAACAACTTCGACCTCCGCCAGCGCGTCGCCGAACTCGAGCAGCAGGGCTTCCGCGTGGACCTCGCGAAAAACGAGCGCTACCCCGCCGTCACCGTCGGCCCGTTCATCGCCACCGAGCACGCGAACGACTCCCAGCGCATCATGGGCGTCGGCGTCTCCTTCCCGCTGCCGCTGTGGAACCGCAACGCCGGCGGCATCGAGGTCGCGCAAGCCCGCCGCGACCAGGCGCAGACCGCCCTCGACGTGGCCCAACGCGAGGTCGAGCGCAAAGTGAGCGAGGCCTTCCTCCATTACTCCGCCCGCGTCAGCGAACTGTCCCGCACCCGGCCCGACGCCGCGCAGGACTTCCGCGAAACCGCCGACCTCGCCGACCGGCATTACCGCCTCGGGGCCGTGCCCCTCACCACCTACATCGAAATGCAGAAGCAATACCTCGAAGCCCTCGCAGCGCTGCTCCAAACCAAGCAGAGCGCCCTCGAAGCCGGCGCGCAATTGCACCTGCTCACCGGCCGCAGCCTTGACGCGCCGGGCGTCCTCCCGCCCGCGAAGGATTGAATGAAAACCATCTCCTCGCTCGGTTGCCTGCTCGTGCTCGCCCTCGCCCTCGCCGGCTGCCGCGACCGCCCGGCGCCGCCCGCCGCCGATGACGCCAAGCCCAAGGACGACAGCGGCATCGCCTTCACGCCCAAGGCCGGCCTGTCCGTCCCCGAGGATGTTGCCCGGCACATCGGCTTGCAACTGGCCGCCGTGACCGAACGCAAGGTCAGCGGCCAGCTCGGCTTCACCGCGCAGGTGTATGCCGAGGCCGGGCCGCCGGCGCGACGGGTCGCGCTCGGGAGCGCGTGGGTGGAGGCACGCTTCGCGCAGTCCCTCCCGGGCGGCACGGACATCGTGGCCATCACCGCCGGCGGCCACTCCCGCACCGGCGTGGTCACCCGCGTGGTGCCCGCCGCGAACCCCGACTCGCCCGCCGAAATCCTGCTCGAACTCCGCGCCGGGCCGGGGGAACTCAAGGTCGGCGACTTTGCGCGCATCACCGTCGCCACCGGAGGCCGGGAAGCCGTGACGGTGGTGCCGCGCGCCGCCGTGTTGCGCACCCCCGCGGGCCACTTCGTTTATGTCGTCAACGGCAGGCACCTCATCCGCGCCCCCGTGACCGTGGGCGGCGAACAGGATGGCTTCGTGGAACTCACAACCGGTCTGCTCGCCGGTGACAAAATCGCCGTGGCCGGCGTGGCGATGCTGCGGCTCGCCGAATTGCACCACACCAACGGCGGCGATGCCTGCTGCGTTCCCCACTGACCCATGCTTAATCGCCTCCTCGAAGCCTCCCTCCGCCAGCGGCCCGCCGTCCTGCTCGCCACCGCCGTCCTCGTCGCCGTGGGCGGCTGGGCCGCGCTCCGGCTGCCGCTGGACGCCGTGCCGGACATCACCAATCCGCAGGTGCAAATCAACGTCGCCGTCGCCGGACTGGCGCCCGAGGAGATCGAGATGCAGGTCACCTACCCGCTCGAAAATCAAATGAGCGGTATCCCCGGCATGATCGAGCTGCGCTCGCTCTCCAAGTCCGGCCTCGCGCAGGTCACCATGATTTTTGAGGACGGCACCGACCTGTATCGCGCCCGCCAGCTCGTGAGCGAACGCCTCCAGCAGGTCACGCAAGACCTGCCCCCCGGCCTCACGCCCAAGCTCGCCCCCATCGCCACCGGCCTCGGCGAAATCTTCTACTACGGCGTGGACTACCGCGCCGACGCCACCAACAAACCCGCCGCGCGCCGTGACCAACTGATGGCGCTCAAGCTCATTCAGGACTACCAAATCAAACCGCTCCTGCGCCAGACCCCCGGCGTCGCCGAGGTCAACACCAGCGGCGGCTACGAGAAGGTGTTCGTCATCCAGCCCGACCCTGCGCGGCTCCTGAGCGTCGGCCTGACGCTGCCCGACCTCGCCGCGAAGGTCGCCGAGAACACCCGCAACGCCGGCGGCGGCCTCGTGGAACTGGGCGGCGAGCAAATCACCATCCGCGCCAACAGCCGCGTCACGCACGCCGACCAGCTCGCCGAGCTGCCCCTCAAATTCGGCGCGGCCGTCCAGCCCATCCTGGTGCGCGACGTCGCCACCGTCGGCATCGGCACCGGCTTCCGCATCGGCGCGAGCACGGAGAACGGCGAGGAATCCCTGCTCGGCGCGGCCATCATGACGGCGGGCGAAAACTCCCGCCTCGTCTCCCTCGCCGTCGCCGAGAAGCTCCGGGAAATCCAGCCCAAGCTCCCGCCCGGCGTCGAAATCCACACGCTCTACGACCGCAGCGACCTGGTGAACCGCACCATTCACACCGTGATGACCAACCTCGCGGAAGGCGCGCTGCTCGTGGTCGTCGTGCTCTTCCTGCTGCTGGGCAACGTCCGGGGTGCGCTCATTGTCGCCGCCGCCATTCCGCTCGCGATGCTCCTGGCGATGGTGGGCATGGTCGAACTGCGCATCCCCGGCAACCTGATGAGCCTGGGCGCCATTGACTTCGGCCTCATCATTGATGGCGCGGTCGTGATGGTGGAAAACATCCTGCGCCGGCTCGGTGAAAAGCAGCGTCAGCTTGGCCGCGCGCTCACCGCCCCGGAGCGCCTGGCGGGCGTGCTCACGGCGGCGAAGGAAGTCGCCCGCCCGATGTTCTTCGGCGTGCTCATCATCACCGTGGTCTATGTGCCGATCCTCGCGCTCGAGGGCATCGAGGGGAAGATGTTCAAGCCGATGGCCCTCGTGGTGATGCTCGCGCTCGGCGGCGCGCTGGTGCTGGCCGTCACGCTCATGCCGGTACTGTGCTCGCTCTTCCTGACCGGTAGCCGCCGAGGCAACGACAATGGTAGGGCGCGTCTGTCCCAGCGCGCCGCCGGGGTGTCCGCACCGTCCGACGGCGCGCTGAGGACAGCCGCGCCCTACCCAGAGCCAGAATTGCCGCCCGTCTCCACTGTCACCGGGCGCGCCCCTGCCGCCGAGCACAGTCAAATGGTTCCCCCTCTCCCAGCGGGAGAGGGTAGGGGTGAGGGCGAACGCGTGGACCACCAAACACCGCCCGTTGAGCACCAAGGCTCGACCGCCGGCCACGACGACAACTGGCTCGTCCGCCAGACCAAGCGCCTCTACACCCCGTTGCTCGACTTCGGCCTCCGGCACCGCGCCTGGATCGTGCTGCCGTCCCTCGCGCTCTGCGTGGTCGCCGCGCTGCTGTTCGCGCGGCTCGGCGCGGAGTTCATCCCCCAGCTCGATGAAGGCGACGGCGTTTTCCAGCTCGTCAAATCGCAGAGTGCCGGTCTCCAAAGCTGTCTGGAGATTCAGAAACAATCCGAGCGCCTCCTCCGCGCCGAGTTCCCGGAACTCAAAGTCGTCTTCTCCCGCATGGGCGCGGCGGAAATCGCCACCGATCCGATGGACCCCAGCGACGCCGACACTTATCTCATGTTCCAGCCCCGCGCGACGTGGCGGAAAGAGAACGGCCGGCCCATCACCAAGGAGCGCCTCATGGAACTGATGCAACAAAGCCTCGCCCAAAAAATCCCCGTCCAGGCCATCCTCCCCAACCAGCCCATCCAGATGCGCTTCGACGAAATCATGGCCGGCGCGCGCGCCGAGCTGGCGTGCAAAATCTTCGGCGACGACTACGCCACGCTCGAACGCCTCGCCGAGGAAGTCCGCGACGTGCTGCGCCAAATCCCCGGCGCGGGCGAAGTGGAGTTCGACAAGATTGGCCGCGTCCCCCAAATCGAAATCACGCCCGACCGCGCCGCGCTGCGCCGTTACAACCTCCACGCCGACGACGTGAACAAGGTCGTCGAGACCGCGCTGGCCGGCGCGTCCGTCGGCTTCATTCAGGACGGCAACCGCCGTTTCCCCATCGTCGTCCGCCTCGCGGAGGAACAGCGCTCCGACCTGGACCTCATCCGCCGCCTGCCCGTGGGCGTGGACGGCGGCGGCCTGCTCACGCTCGGCCGCCTCGCCACCATCACCAACCTGAACCAGATCGGCATGATCAAGCGCGAGAACGCCCAGCGCCTCGTCACCCTCCTCATCAACGTGCGCGGGCGCGACACCGCCAGCTTCGTCGCGGAAGCCCAGGCCGCGGTGCAGGCGCAGGTCAAATTCCCCGAAGGCTACTACCCCGAGTTCGGCGGGCAGTTCCGCAACCTGGTGAAGGCCAAGCAGCGCCTGCTGATTGTCGTGCCGCTGGCGCTGGCCTTCATCTTTGTGCTGCTCTTCCTCAGTTTCGGCTCCGTGCGGCAGGCCGCGCTCATCTTCGTGTGCGTCCCGCTGGCCGTCACCGGCGGCGTCTTCGCGCTGTGGGTGCGGGAAATGCCCTTCACCATCAGCGCTGCCGTCGGCTTCATCGCGCTCTCGGGCATCGCCGTCCTCAACGGCATCATGCTCATCAGCTTCATCAACCAGTTGCGCGACCAAGGCCGCAACCTGCGCGACGCCGTGATGGAAGGCACCCTCACCCGGCTCCGCCCCAAACTGATGACCGCGCTGGTCGCCAGCTTCGGCTTCGTCCCGATGGCGCTGGCCACCGGCGCGGGCGCGGAAGTGCAGCGCCCGCTCGCCACCGTCGTCATCGGCGGCATCATTACCTCCACCTTCCTCACCCTCGTGCTGCTGCCCGTCCTCTACGAGTGGATGGAGAAACGCTTTCGCCCGGACGCCCGCAGTGGCACTGTGGAAACGGGACCACCCGACGCTCCCGCCAACCGCCAGCCGTCGGAAACCAGTCACTAAACAAAACCTATGAAAACCCCCGCCCCCACCCTCGCCCTCGCCCTCCTGCTCGCCGCCGCCCTCACCGCCTGCACCAAGGACGAACCCACCGCCCCCGCCGGGACGGCCCCCAAAGCTGGCGAGAAAACTCCCGCGGCCGCCGCCGCGAAACCCGGTCCGGCCGCCCGACCTTACCCGCTCAAGATTTGCGTCGTCTCGAACGAGGCGCTGGACAGCATGGGCAAGCCCTACGTTTTCACCCACGAGGGGCAGGAAGTGAAACTGTGCTGCGACAGTTGCCTGAAGGACTTTAAGCAGGAGCCGGCCAAGTTCCTCAAGAAGCTGGCCGACGCCCGGCTGCAGCCGCAGAAATAAGCACCCATTCTTCGGCGCGCGACCCACTCACCGCGCGCCGAATCACCAACCCAAACCAACCGCCGGAAACCCACCATGAAAATCCACTCCCTGGCCCTCGCCCTCCTCGTCGCCGGCACTCTCACCGCCTGCAAGCAAGACGAACACGCCGGCCACGACCACAAGCCCGGTGAGAAACACGGCGACGCCAAACCCAAGGCCGCCCAGCTCCTCGCCGGTCCCCAGGGCGGCAAACTGCTCGCCAACACCGCCCCGCGCGCCGAGTTCCTCATCGGCGCGGACCGGCGCGTCACCATCACCTTCTACGACGCCCAGCTCAAACCCGTGCCCGCCAGCGGCCAGGTCGTCGCCGTCACCGCCGAGCCGAAGTCCGGCAAGGTGACGCTCACGATGGAAGCCAAAGACGGCACCTTCGTCTCCAAGGAACCGCTGCCCGCCGGCGCAGGCCACCCCCTCGTCGTCCAAGTGAAGGCCACCGCCGATGCCATCCCGCAAAATTTCCGCCTCACTCTCGACCTCAGCGACTGCGGCGGCTGCAAGCTCAAGGAATACGCCTGCATCTGTGGCCATTGAATTGGCCCGATGCGCCAATGTGGCGCACCGACCAGCCCGTTTTGCTGACTTTTCCCACCCTGAGTGCATCTGGACGGTAAAATCTGGGTGCCAGACGGCAAAATCACTGTCGCAGACCACAAAACGGAGGTGTCAGACCATAAAATGCAGCACCTCGACGGCGTCTAGCTCCCGCATTTTATGGTCAACGTGTCGCCGCGGTCCGTCAACGTGTCGTCACGGCCCGTCAACGTGTCGTCACGGCCCGTCAACGTGTCGCCACGGTCCGTCAACGTGTCGCCACGGTCCGTCAACGTGTCGCGGAGGTCCGTCAACGTGTCGCCGCGGTCCGTCAACGTGTCGCGGAGGTCCGTCTAGGTGCCGAGCCGGATGGTCTAGGTGCCGCGTTGGGCGGTCTAGGTGCCGCGTTGGGCGGTCTAGGTGCCGTGTTGGGGGTCTAGGTGCCGCTCCGGATGGTCTAGGTGCCGTGTTGGGTGGTCTGTCGCCCAGTGCGGGTGGATGGGGCGGATAAGAAGCAAGCCCACCGGCTGGATAGGAAAGCTGGGATAATGCACGGTCCGACCGATCCCGAATCCGTAACCCACCGGGTAAGACTTAACCCCTACCTCATCATGCCCTGCAGCGAGGCCATTATCCTCCGTGCGCAAGCCACCAGTGAAACCCAAGCCGCCATTGCCGCCACCTGGGTTTGGGAGGAAAAGACGGTGACGCTGATTTGAGCAGCGGAAGGCGGACCAGTTCGCTGGCAGGCGGGGGCCGGTCTTCAAGGCGTTCCGACCCGATCACACGAGGGCGAGCGACCGCCGGCTCAATCCAGCGACTTCTTCGGGGGCGCGATGGTGATCGTGGTGGGCGGTTTGGGCGCGGCAGCGACCACGGGTGGCGGGGGCGGGGGCGGCGGCGGCGGCGGCGGCGGGCGGGTGCTGGGTGGGGGCGGGGGCGGCGGCGGCGGGGGTTCCTTGATGCGGTTGACGACGAAGGGCAAATTTTCCGTGCCGAACACCGCCTGGGTGCTGAATTCCCAGCCGGCCGGGATGCCGTAGCGGGTGCATTGCTCGCGCGCCTTGAGGTAGGTCGAGATGGAGGAGGGATCGACTTTGAACCACATCACCGCCTTGGGCCGCGCGCGCAGCTTGACCAGAAACGAGCGGAACTTCGATTCGTTGTCATCCAACTGGTCCTCCGTCTCGCCGCCGCCGGCCTTGGGCCGGATTTGCATGGCGATGCGGTCGGCCATTTCGTTCAGGGGAAAGATCGGCTCCATGAAATCATCGCTGATCATCGCGGCCAGCAGCAGGTCGCGGGTCTCCTTGTGGTTGTACACGGTGGTCACCTGGCCGTTGTTCTCGGTGCGGTTGGTGAAGACGAGGTTGAACTTGCTCTTCTCGAACTCATCCATCACCCGCTTCCGGATCACGGCGTCGGTGATCATATAGACTTTGTTGCTGAGGACGGAGGCGTTGAAGAACTCGGCCCCGGCGGGAATGGGTTTGGAAATGGGCACGCGAATATCGACGGGCGGCGGCCCGACGACCACGGGCGTGTTGTCGAGCTGCGCCTTGAGCTTGTCCCGTTCGGTCTGGAGGGCGGCCATCTCCTTCTTGATTTTCTCCTCGGCCTTGCGCTTGTCGGCGACCTCGGTTTTCAACTGGGTGAGGTCATCGAATTTGACGCCCTGCTTCTCCAAGGTGGCTTGAAACTGGCGCAAGTCCTGGGCGCGGCCTTTGACCTTGTCGTCTATGGTCTCCTCGTCCACGCCGAGTTTCTTCAGGTCCTCCTCGGTCTTGGTCAACTGCACCTTGGCGGCCTCAATGTCGGTCGGGGTGGTCTTGGAGAGGCTTTCCTCGATCTGCGTGGAGGTCTGTCCGACCTGCAATTGCACGACCAACATGACGAGCAGGAGCGTGCCGACGACGTCGGTCATGTTGTCCATCATCATGTCCATGTTCACGGCCTCGTCGAGGTCCTCGCGTTTGTGCTTTGCCATGGTGGGGGAAGGGGTTGGGGGTTGGGAAAAATGGGGCGGGCCGCCGGGTTACTTCATGAACTTCTCGAACTCGTTGATATCGACCAGCCCGCTGCCGGGGATGGGCATCTTGCTGGTGTTCAATTTGTACTGACCCTCGGCCCAGCCGGCCCCGCGCTGGTAGGTGTTCCAGCCATTGGAGCGCACCAGGAAGAGGATCTGATGATTTTTCTGGAGGCCGATGGACGCGAGCCAGCCGTTGAGTTCCTTGTCGGCGCCAATGGTGCTGGTGGGGAAGCGATATTGCTCGGTCTTGTTCTTATGGACGATCAGCGAGTCGCCGGACGCCTCGACCACGTACAAACGCCGGCCCACGCCGAAGCCGGAGCCGCCGCCCTGCACCTTGAGCATCGGCACCATGTCCTCGGGCTTCTTCATGCGGGCGGCCAGCTCCTTCTTGAGCTTCTCGATCTCCAGTTTCACGGCGGGCTGCTCCTTTTCGATGTTGCCCAAGACGATGGCGAGGTTCTCGAGTTCGCGCTGCAGCCGCGCCTTCAACGCGTCGGACTGATCCTTGCCCGCCACGCTTTCCTGCAACTGGATCAGCTTCCGCTCGATTTCCTCGAGGGCGGTGAGGTGGTCGCGCACCGTCTTCATCTGGCTCAGCTTTTTCTGCAGCTTCATCATCTCCTCGGCCAGCGGGTTTTTCGCCTTGGCGTTGGTGGTGCTCTCGGTGGCCTTCAAGATGCACAGGATGCAAATCATGACCACGACCGCGCCGGACAGGCACGCGAGGATGCTCAGGAACGGAAACAGCGACACCTGCGCCACCGAACTGGCTTTGATTCTGGCCATGGCAATCAGCTAATCATCGAACGTCAGGTTAAACCAATCATTACCCTTTGCCCATCATCCGGCTGAACACGCCGCCCGGCTTCTGTTGTTGGACGATGACCTGTTTGCCGTTCAATTCGGTCAGCGTCTGGTTCAACGCGGCGATGCCCTGCTGGAGGGTGGCCAGTTGGGCGGTGGCCCCGCGCATCACTTCCTCGACCGCGCGGCTGGCGTCCTGCTGGAGTTTGCCGACGCTCGCTTCCACCGAGCGGGCCACGGTGGCCTGATGTTCCTGCGCGTGGCGGTCGAGACCGCTGAGCTGTTGTGTGGCGGCGCGGACGGTCTCGCCGAGCGTGGCCAGATGCTGCGTCGCCGGGCGCAACGCTTCTTCCAAACCCTTGATCGAATCGCGTTGCAGGCGCGCGAGGTTTTCCTCCACGCCGCGCCGCGTGGTTTCCTGCCCCTCGCGGGCCTGGCGGTCCAGCGCGCCGACGTGATCCGACACGACGCGCAGGCTGTCCGCGAGCGAACCAAACTGCACGACCACGGGCCGCAGGGTCTCTTCGAGAGACTTGGCAGTGTCGCGCTGGAGCTTGGCGGCGGCTTCTTCCATCGCCCGTTGCGCCGCGCTCTGTTGGTCGCGACCAGCACGATCCAGCGTGGTGAGCTGGGTGACGGCAGCCTTCACGCTCTCACCCAACGTCCCGAGCTGCTGCGCGGCGGGACGCAACGCCTCTTCGAACGCCTTGACGGAATCGCGCTGCAACCGGCTGACGGCCTCTTGCATCGCCCGTTCGGCGGCGGCCTGCTGCTCGCGCGCCTGCCGTTCGAGCGCCGCGGTGGAATCGTTCACGGTCTTGACCCCGGTGGCCAGCGCGGCCAGTTGCGTGGCCGCGGGCCGGAGCGCGTCTTCCAGCGCCTTGGTGGTCTCGCGTTGCAACTGGGTGGCGGCCTCCTGGGCCGAACGCAACGCGGCGGTCTGCTGCTCGCGGCTCTGTTTCTCGAGCGCCTGGGAATTGTCCGCGGCGGTCTTGACGAGGCCCGCCAACGCGGCGAGCTGGACGGAGGCCGGCCGCAGCGCTTCCTCGAGCGCCCGGGCGCTCTCCTGCTGCAACCGCGTCGCGGCTTCTTGCGCGGCGCGCTCGGCCTTGGCCTGTTGGTCGCGGGTCTGCTGTTCGAGGGCGGCGGTGGAATCGCTCACGGCCTTGACGCCCGTGGCCAGCGCGGCGAGCTGCGTGGCGGCGGGCCGGAGCGCATCCTCCAGCGCCTTGGTCGTTTCGCGTTGCAACTGCGCGGCCGCTTCCTGCCCCGCGCGCAACGTGGCGGTCTGCTGCTCCCGGCTCTGCTTCTCCAGCGCCTGCGAATTGTCCGCGGCGCTCTTGACGAGGCCCGCCAGCGCGGCGAGCTGCACGGACGCGGGCCGCAGCGCTTCCTCGAGCGCCTTGGAACTGTCGCGCTGCAACTGCGCCGCCGTCTCCTGGGCCGCGCGTTCCGAACTCGCCTGCTGCTCGCGCGTCCGCTGTTCCAGCGCGGACACGGCGGAGATGGCCGATTTCACGCCCTCCGCCAGCCCGGCGAAATGCTGCGTCACCGGCTTGGTGGATTCCTCGAGCGTCTTGCTCAGTTCGCGCTGCAACTGCGTAGTCGTGGTCATGAACGTCTGCTGCGCCGCCGCGTGCTGTTCGCGCGACTGCTTCTGCAACGCCGCCGATTCCTCGACCGCCTGTTTGGCCGTCGCGCCAATCGCCGCGAGCTGGGTCACGGCCGGCTTCATCACTTCTTCCATCGCCTTTGCCGATTGATCGGCCGAGGCCTTGATCGATTCGCCGAGAATCTTCGAGGCGTCCTGTTGCACGCGGGCGATGGATTCCTGCAACGCCTTCTGCACCCCGATCTGATGTTCGCTGGCCTGTTTCTCCAGCGTCGCCACATGCCCGGCCGTGGCCTGCACCGCGGCACTGAGCAACGTTACCTGGTGAACGGCGGGCTTGAACGTGTTCTCGATGGCCTTCGAGGTCTCGGAGACCGCGCCCTTCATCGCCTCGGCGATCACCTTGCTCGAATCCTCCTGCAACTTCGCCAGCGTCTGCTTCACCGACGCATCAATCTGCGCCTGCTGGGTGGCCGCCACCTTCTCGAGCGACGCGACATGGTCGCCCGCCTTCTTCAACGTGCCGCTCAGGCTCTCCATGCTTTCGCCCGCTGTCTTCCCGAGGTCGCCGATGGTTTTGGCCGCGCTCTCTTGGAACGTCGTGACCGCTTTGGTAAAGGACTCCTGCACCAGCTTCTGATTCTCCGCCGCCCGTCGCTCCATCCCCTCGCTCTGCGTGCGGATGAGCGTGCTCGCCCCGTCCAGCCCGGTGAGAAACTGCGTGTGCGCCCGCGTCAGCGACGCCGTCAACACATCCGCCAGCGCGCCCATGTCGCCGCCGGCGGCGTTCGAGCCGTCGTTCAACCGCGGCATCAGGATGTCGTTACAGTACGCGTCGATGTGGTTGAGGTTGTCCTCCTCGACCTTCTGCAACGACGAGAGCGGGATGCTCAGACAGATCGCGTAAATCAGCGCCAGCAGTGTGGTGTCGAACGACGTGCCCAGGCCGCTCGTCACCTTGCCCATCGACGACATCAGCTCCGAGGCGTTGCCGCCCGACGCGCCCATGACGCCTTGGAAGTTCCCGATGGCGTCCGACAAACCCAGAACCGTGCCGACGAACCCCAGAATCGGGATCGCCCACACCAGCACGCGCAACATCGTGAAACTGCCGCCGATGCGCGCCCCGTCGATGTTCGACTGGTTCTCCATCATCGTGGAGACATCCGAGTTCACCTGCCGCACCTCGAACAACTCGAGCGCCTTGCGGATGCGGTTGACCATCATGCTGTCCCGCAGCTTGACCGGCAGCGAATACACATGGGTGATGAACACATGGATGTTCGACTTGTTGATCTCCCGCCCGAGGTTCTGCGGCACCACATCCAGCATTAACGCGTTGCGCTGGTGTTTGAGCTTCAGAAATTTCAGCACCAGAATCCCGACGCCCCACCCGAAGCAGATTGACTCCGCAAAGTTCACCCAGGTCCGCAGGTAGAGGATCTGGAAATAGAACGATTTCGGGAACGGCAGCGCCGGCAGATAAATCAGCGCAAACACGCCGAGGCCGATCGCCATCGCCATCCACACGTTGGCGTTGCACGGGTCCGTCTCCTTCCAACCGGCGCGCCCCGCCGTCGAGGCCGCCGGACCTTTGCCGTCATCCTTCGGCGCCGCGGGCACCGTCAGCTTCGTCCCGCACCCGGGACAGTTAACCGTCGTGCCGGTGTGCTCCGGCTCGACCATCAATTTCATCGCGCAGACCGAACAGTGGAATCGAATCATGACGTTTTCAGGGGGTTTGCTGGGGTGCTTTGTGCCCGATGCCGCCCCGACGTGTCAACGGGCAACTCGGCAAGGGGGGAGCTGCGCTGCCGCGCCGGCCGCACTCCGGCCGTAGGAAATGGAATCTGCCATTGCTCTGTCGGTATCCTTTCCCCAACATCCGCGCCCGATGTCGAGTGTGCGCAGACAATATCCGTTCCAGTTGATCGAGCCCAAATGGCAGCGATTTTGGGATGAGCAGCAGACTTTTCGCGCGTGGAATCCGGGTGAAAAAATTCCGGTGAGTCATCCGTTTTCCAAACGGCATGGCGGCGCGGATGCGGCGCGGGTGCCGAAGTATTACATCCTCGACATGTTTCCGTATCCGAGCGGCGCGGGGCTGCACGTCGGGCATCCGGAGGGGTACACGGCGACGGACATTCTGGCGCGTTACCGGCGCGCGCGCGGTTTCAATGTGCTGCATCCGATGGGCTGGGATTCGTTTGGTCTGCCGGCCGAGCAGTACGCGGTGAAGACAGGGCAGCATCCGCGCAAGACCACGGAGGCGAACATCACGACCTTCAAGCGGCAGATTCAGTCGCTGGGTTTCAGCTACGACTGGTCGCGCGAACTGGCGACGACGGACCCGGAATACTTCCGCTGGACGCAGTGGATCTTTCTTCAGATTTACCACGCGTGGTTCAATCCGGAGACTAATCGAGCGGAGCCGATCAGCACGCTGCGGTTGCCGGAGGAATGCGACACGGAGGAAAAGCGCCGCGCTTATCGCGACTCGAAGCGACTCGCCTATGTGAGCGAAGCGCCAGTGAACTGGTGCCCCGAACTCGGCACGGTGCTCGCCAACGAGGAGGTCATCGACGGCAAGAGCGAGGTCGGTGGCTTCCCGGTGATCCGCAAGCCGATGCGGCAATGGTTGCTGCGCATCACGGCCCTGGCCGAGCGGCTGCTCAACGATCTCAAGACCATCGAGTGGAGTCATTCGCTGAAGGAGATGCAGCGGAATTGGATCGGAAGGAGCGACGGGGCGGAGGTGGAATTCAGAATCCAGAATTCAGGATTCAGAATCACCGTGTTCACGACGCGGCCGGACACGCTGTTCGGCGCGACGTACATGGTGCTGTCGCCGGAGCATAAGCTGGTCGCGGGCATCACGACCGCCGCGCAGCGCGACGCGGTGAAGCAGTATCAGCAGTTTGCAACGACCAAGTCCGACCTCGAACGCACGGAACTGGCGAAAGACAAGACCGGCGTCTTTACCGGCGCGTTCGCACTCAATCCGGTCAACGGCGA
The DNA here is from genome assembly GCA_945861535.1 of Akkermansia muciniphila. Classification (GTDB taxonomy): domain Bacteria; phylum Verrucomicrobiota; class Verrucomicrobiia; order Limisphaerales; family BJHT01; genus BJHT01. Next base: position 30,529 of record CAMAUZ010000078.1, read on the forward strand.
GAAGATTCCCATCTGGATCGCGGACTACGTGTTGGCGAGCTATGGAACGGGCGCGATCATGGCGGTGCCGGGGCACGATGCGCGGGATCTGGAGTTTGCGCGGAAGTTCGCGTTGCCGGTGCGCGTGGTGGTGCAGGCGCCGGACGGGAAGGATTCCACCGGCTTTCTGGACGACGGCGTGGCGGTGAACTCGGACTTTCTCAACGGCCTGCGCACGCCGGAAGCCAAGGCTAAAATCAGCGCCTGGCTGGAGGAAAAGGGGCTCGGCAAAAAGACCATCAATTACAAGTTGCGCGACTGGCTCTTCAGCCGGCAGCGGTATTGGGGCGAGCCGTTTCCCATAGTGTGGAAGCGCGATGCGGGCGGGAATTTGTATCACGAGGCGGTGGCGGAACATTTGCTGCCCGTGCTGCCGCCGCAACTGGAGGATTACAAACCGACCGCCGACGGGCGTCCGCCGCTCGCCCGCGCGGAATCATGGGTCAAGTTGGCCGAGGGCGTCGAACGCGAGACGAACACGATGCCGCAGTGGGCGGGGAGCTGCTGGTATTACCTGCGCTATCTGGACGCCAAAAATCTAAAGCGCGGCTGGGACAGTGTGACGGAAAAATACTGGATGGGCAGTTTGCTTCCGCACCTGCCGAAGACCACACGGGAGATGCACGAGCAGATCGGACGCGTGGTGCAATGCGCGATTACCCGTCCCCAAGGCCCGCGCGCGGAGGCCATCATCGGGCGCGTGACGCCGGCGGTGGCGACGCAGGTGCGCGCGGCGACTGGGCTGGATGTGAGCGGATATTTTTTCCGGCTGGACAGTTACGGAGTGCGCCATTCGTACCTTCAGCATCATGTGGCCGCACTGGAGGCGGCGCGCGGCCAGCGGGCGGTGATGCCGGAAGATTTTCAGAAACTGCCCGCGATTTACGCCGCGCCCGACCGCATCGAGGATGGAGGCACGAACAACAACGGGCGGCGCGTGGTAAGATTCATCAAGCGCACAAACGGAATTGTGGTCGTGGTCGAGGAAGTTCTCACCGGGAGGGAATGCCTGGCCTTGCAAACGATGTTCATCCGAACGGCTGAAGCGGCGGGGGGGAAATTGCAACCGGCGAGTGATGCCGCCATCGGAGCCCCACTCTTTACGGCCGATACCGACCGGTCTGAGGCGGAGCTTATCAGCGCGGATGCGGAGGTCAATTCCTGCCTCGGCGTGGACCTCTACGTCGGCGGCACCGAACACGCGGTGTTGCATCTGCTCTACGCGCGGTTCTGGCACAAGGTGCTGTACGACCTCGGCCATGTCTCGACGGCCGAGCCGTTTTTCAAGCTCGTCAATCAGGGGCTGATCCTCGGCGAGGACGGGCAGAAGATGTCGAAGGCGCGCGGCAATGTGGTGAACCCGGACGCCGTGGTGGCGGAATACGGCGCGGATTCGCTGCGGTTGTACGAGATGTTCATGGGGCCGCTGGAGATGGTGAAACCGTGGAACACCAAGGGGGTCGAGGGCGTTTATCGTTTTCTCGGGCGCGTGTGGCGGCTGTTCGTGGATGAGGAAAGCGAGACGGCCTTCGAGCAAAACCTGGCGGCCGATCCGGCGCGGGGCGCGGAGTTTCTCCAACAAATTCAGCCGCACCGGGGGATCACGAACTGCGAGCCGACGGGTGCGCAGTTGAAAACGTTGCACGCGTGCATCAAGACGGTGACGGAGGATCTGGACCATCTGGGTTTCAACACGGCGATCTCGGCGTTGATGGTGTTCACGAACGAAGCGATGACGTGGGAGACGCGGCCGAAGCGGGTGCTGCGGGAGTTTCTTCTGTTGTTGCAGCCGTTCGCGCCGCATCTGGCCGAAGAGCTGGCGCAGATCATCGGCGCGCAGGACAGCCCGGAGCTGCGCACGCTGGCGTATGATCCGTGGCCGAAGTTCGATCCGGCGCTGCTGGTCGAGGCGACGCTCGAGATTCCCGTGCAGGTGAATGGCAAACTGCGCGGCGTGGTGGTGGTGCCGACCGAGGCGACAGGGCCGCAGATCGAGGCGGCGGCGCTGGCGGATGAGAAGGTGAAGGGGTTCATCGCCGGCAAGACGATCAAGAAAATCATCGTCGTGCGCGGCAAGCTGGTGAACCTCGTGGTCATGTGATCGCGCGACCGGAAACCGCGGACAACCGAATGAACAAGCTCACGCGACAGGAACAACTGGTGCTGGTCACGGTGCTGTTGCTGCTCGTGGTCGGGTGGGTGGTGAAGGTGTACCGCACGGCGAATCCGCCAGTGGGAAAACCAATTGAAAGCACCCGGACAAAACCATGAACGCGCCGATTTTCGAAGACGGGGTCGAGCGGATTTTGAAGCAGGACGTGCGCTATCATCGCGACGCGTACTATTTTTTGCGCGAGGCGCTGGACTACACGCAGAAGGTGACGGGCAAGCGCAACCAGAACCGCCCGACCAAGCATGTCAGCGGCCAGGAGTTGCTCGAGGGCATCCGGGGTTATGCGCTGGAGGAGTTCGGGCCGATGGCGATGGCGGTGCTGGAGGAGTGGGGCGTCAAGGGCTGCCCGGATTTCGGCGAGATCGTGTTCAACATGGTCGAGACCAACCTGCTGGCGAAGACGGAGACGGATAGCCGGGAGGATTTTCGGAACGGGTATGATTTTGTGACGGCGTTTCGGACACCGTTCCTGCCGGCGCGCGGCGGGCGGCTGCCCGAACCGGAGACGCAGTCGAATGACGCGTCGGCTTCGCCGTGAGCCTCGGGGCGGGGGCCGAACCGGCGGTGGGTGACGGTGCCGGGCGAACGCATTGGCGCGCGAGCCATGGCCGGGCGGGCGATCTTTTTTCCACAGCAACTGATTTTTTATGAAGTCTGATTCCAACCTCGGAACCACCGTCGCCCCCACCGCGGAAATCCCCGCCCTGCCGCCCGGCGTGCGCATTACAACTCTCGCAAACGGCCTGACCGTGATCGTGCGCGAGGATCACAGCGCGCCGGTCGTGGCCGTGCAGGCATGGTGCAAGGCGGGGAGCATTCACGAGGGGAAATGGCTGGGGGCGGGCTTGTCGCACGTGCTGGAGCACATGTTGTTCAAGGGCACGACCACGCGCGGCGCCGGGCGCATCGATCAGGAGGTGCAGGACGCCGGAGGCTACATGAACGCGTACACGTCGTTCGACCGCACGGTCTATCACATCAACGTCCCGAACACCGGCGCGCGGGTGGCCATCGACATCTTGTGCGACATCATGCAGAACGCGACGTTGCCGCCGGAAGAGCTGGCGAAGGAGATGGACGTGATTCGCCGCGAGATGGACATGAATCAGGACGATCCGGGACGGCGCTCCGGGCGGCGGCTCTTTGAAACGGCTTACACGCAGAGCTCGTATCGCCTGACGGTCATCGGGTATCCGGACATTTTCAACGAGCTGAAGCCGGAGGACATCCGCAATTACTATCACGAGAAGTACGCGCCGAATAACCTGTTCTTCGTGGTCGTGGGGGACATCCAAGCGGAGGAAGTCGTCGCGCAGATTAGCGGATGTTTTTCCAAGACCAAGGCCCGCGCGATTCCGCCCGCGTTCCTGCCGGCCGAGCCAACCCAGACCGCGCCACGCGAGATCGTCGAGCATTCCCCCATCGAGCTGGCGCACCTCCATTTTAGCTGGCACATCCCGGACATCCGCCACGCGGACGTGCCGGCGCTCGACGTGCTCGCGAACTTGTTGGGCGGCGGGCGCAGCTCGCGACTGTATCACGAGGTCCGGGAAAAACAGGGCCTCGTGACATCGGTGGACGCTTGGACCTACAGCCCCGGCAATCCCGGACTTTTCGGCGCGAGCGCCACCTGCGAGTGGGAGAAATTCCACGACACAAAGGGGGCCATCCTGCGCGAAATCGAGCGGCTGCAAAACGAAGCCGTTGCCCCCGAGGAACTGGCGAAAGTGGCGAAACAGTTTTTCACCTCCACGTTGGCAACGCGGAAAACGATGCAAGGGCAGGCTCAAGATTTGGGATCGAACTGGATTTCCGCCACTGATCTGAACTTTTCGGAACGCTACTTGGCAGCAGTGCAACGCCTCACACCGGCGGATTTGCAACGCGTCGCGCGCCAGTATTTGTCCGTCTCGAACCGCACGCTGTTCGCGTTGCTGCCCGAGACGGCGCTCCGCTGCCAATCCGAATCGGTCACGATGACGCGGGAACAAGGCGTGCAGAAATTCGAACTGGCCAACGGCCTGCGACTCTTGGTGCGGGAAGATCACCGGCTGCCCTTTGTGCAATTTCGCGCGGTGTTCCGCGGCGGCGTGTTTACGGACACCAAGGAAACCAGCGGTGCCAGCCATCTCATGAGCCGCCTGATGATGAAAGGGACCAAACACCGGACCAGCGAGCAGATCGCGACCGAGATCGAATCCCTCGGCGGCTCGCTCGACACCTACGGCGGCAACAACAGTTTCGGCGTGAGCGCCGAGGTGCTCAGCGTGGATCTCGATGCCGGATTGGAGCTGTTGAGCGATGTGATTCTGAATCCGAATTTTCCGGAGGCAGCGTTCGAGCGGGAGAAGGAAGTGCAGATTTCCCAAATCCGCTCGCAAAACGACCAACTCCTGTCGTGCGCCTTCCAGATGGCGAAACAGTCCCTCTTCGGCCCATCCGGCTACGGCCTCGATCCTCTCGGCGAAGTCGCCGCCATGCAGAACCTCCAGCACGAACAAGTGGTCGCGCTGTATCAACGCCTTGCGGTTCCGAACAACTGTGTCCTTGCAGTCTTTGGCGACATTGATCCGATCAAACTGCGGGACGCCGTGGCCGGGACTTTTGCCGATTGGAAGCCCAACGGCGTCGCTATCGCGGAACTCCAGGCTCGCATTGCGGCATCAGCCGAGGCCACCAGCGCAGCGAAATCCCCGCGGATCAACGCCACGCGCGATAAAAAGCAAGCGGTCGTCGTGTGCGCCTTTCGGACTACGACCTTGCTCCACGAAGATCATTACGCCCTCGAGTTAGTTGAAGAAGCGTGCAGCGACCTCGGCTCGCGGCTGTTCCTGCGTATTCGGGAGTCGCTAGGTTTGGCCTATTACGTAGGCGCGCAAAACTTCTCTGGCTTGACCCCCGGCTACTTTGCGATCTACGCGGGAACCGACCCCGAAAAGACGGCACTTGTCGAACAGGAAATCCTCAAGGAAGTCGCGCTCCTCGCCAAAGAAGGCCTCACCGCCACCGAACTCACCCGCGCTAAGGCCAAACTCAGCGGCCAGAAGAAAATTTCGAAACAAGATCTCGGTGGCACCGCCAGCAACGCCGCCTTAGATGAACTTCACGGACTGGGTTTCCAACATACCGACCGCGAAACCGCGATCTACGAATCCATAACCCCCGACCAGATTCGATCTGTGGTCGCTCAATACCTCAATCCTGAGCATGCTGTTGTTGCCTTGATCACCCGGGATCCGCAAGGTGCTGTCGGTAGTCCTTGAGCATTTCTTAGTTCACCAAGACAACTGCATCTGTCTCCATCTTTCCTCTGTCCAACTTTCCGTCAGGCCCAAAAAAAATGCCGAGGCAAAAGCCTCGGCATTTTATCAGTAAAGAATTGGCGACAACCTACTCTCGCGGAAGCTATACAACCACTACCATCGGCAATGCTGCGTTTGACGGCCGAGTTCGGGAAGGGATCGGGTCGGACCGCAGCTTCATAGTCACCAAAAAATCGAAAAGAACAGCCGTTCCCTGAAAACTACACACAGGGTAATAAAGCCAATTCGCCTTAATTTAAAACTAAGGATCAAGCCGCACGACCTATTAGTATTAGTCCGCTCAACACCTCACGGTGCTTGCACGCCTAACCTATCAACCAAGTGGTCTACTTGGGGTCTTTAGGGACCTAACGGTCCGGGAAACAATATCTTGGGATGAGCTTGGCACTTAGATGCTTTCAGCGCTTATCTCTTCCGCACATGGCTACGCAGCGATGCCCCTGACGGAACAACTGCCACACCAGAAGTGCGTCATTCCCGGTCCTCTCGTACTAAGGAATGAACCCCTCAAGTTTCCTGCGCCCACAGTGGATAAGGACCGAACTGTCTCACGACGTTCTGAACCCAGCTCGCGTACCGCTTTAACCGGCGAACAGCC
>CAMAUZ010000079.1 GCA_945861535.1 Akkermansia muciniphila
TTGCTCCCGTCCGATGACGACGCGACGGAACGCCACTGGCGGCTGCTCTCGCGCGCCGTCCAGCTCACCCCCGCGTCCGTCGAAGTGTAAATCTGACCGGCATCCGCCACCGCCACGAGTTTGCTCCCGTCCGATGACGACGCGACGGAACGCCACTGGCGGATGCTCTCGCGCGCCGTCCAGCTCACCCCCGCGTCCGTCGAGGTGTAAATCTCACCGTCAAACACCACCGCCACGAGCTTGCTCCCGTCCGATGACGACGCGACGGAACGCCACTGGCGGTTGCTCTCGCGCGCCGTCCACGTCGCACCCGCCGGTCCGAAAGCTGCTGGCAGTGCAAAACTCGGCGCGTCATTCACCGCGGTGATCGTGATGGTGAAGGTGTTGGTGCTCTTGTCCACGCCACCGTTCAGTTCATCGCCGCTGTCCTGCGCGATGACGGTGACCGTCGCCACGCCGTTGGAATTGGCGGCAGGGGTGAAGGTGAGCACGCCGGAGGTGTTAATCGCGGGCTGCACGCTGAAGAGGGAGTTGCTGTTGTTGGACAGCGTGTAGCCCACGAGCGTCTGGCCGCTCTCGTCGGCCGGGCCGGGCGAGAACACGGCGAAGCTGTTGCTCGTAGTCGCGCCGCTGTCCTCCAACACCACCACGTTATTGGTCACGAACGTGATCACCGGCGCGTCGCTCACCGCCGTCACCGTGATCGTGAAGGTGTTGGTCGCGGTGTCCGCGCCGCCGTTGGCCGTGCCGCCGTTGTCTTGGAAGCTGAAGGTCACCAACGCGGTGCCGTTCGAGTTGGCCGCCGGGGTGAAGGTGAGCACGCCATTGGTGTCCAGCACCGGCTGCACACTGAACAAGGTCGAGTTGGTCACGCTCAGGATGGTCACATTCGTGATGCTCTGCGGGGCCGCCACCTCGTTCGCCGGACCGACCGTGAACACCGCGAAGGTCAGGTTGGTGTACGGGGTGCTGTCCTCCAGCACGACCACATTGTTCGTCGCCAACGCGACGGTGGGCGCATCGTTCACCGCGGTGATCGTGATGGTGAAGGTCTGCTGCGAACTCGTATCCACGCCGCTGATGGCCGTGCCGCCGGTGTCTTGCACCGCCACGGTCACCGTGGCCACGCCGTTGGCATTGGTCGCGGGGGTGAAGGTGAGCGCGCCGGAGGTGCTGATGGCCGGCTGCACGCTGAAGAGCGAGTTGCTGTTGTTGGACAGCGTGTAGGCCAACACCGTGTCCGTTTCATTGGTCCCGGCGAAGAAGCTGGAGAAGCTGTTGTTCGTGACGGAGCCGCTGTCTTCCAGCACCACGATGTTGTTCGTGGCGAGGGTGAAGCTCGGCGCGTCGTTCACATTGGTCACGGTGATGGTGAAATACTGCGCCGCGCTCGTGTCCACGCCGCCGAAGTCCGTGCCGCCGTTGTCCACCGCAAACACCGTGACCGTAGCCACGCCGAAGGCATTGGTCGCCGGGGTGAAAGTGAGCGTGCCCGACGAGCTGATCGCCGGTTGGACGCTGAAGAGGGCGTTGAGGTTGTTCGTGACCGTGAAGCTCACGGTCTGGCCCGATTCATCCGCCGGGCCCGCGAGGATGTTCGTCGCCAAGTTCGCTCCGCCAGAGTAGGCACCGGAGTCTTCCAACACGGTCACGCCGGGCAAGCCTCCTCCAAGCGTCCCCGGAACAGCCTTGCGGATCGTGTTGTTGCCGTAGTCCGAGATATACAGCGTGCCCGTCGCATCCACATGGATGCCGCGTGGCGAGTTGAACCGCGCCGCCGCCCCGACCCCATCTGCACTGCCGGAACTGGTCAGCGTCCCCAGCACCGTCGTCACCACGCCTGCTGGCGTTATCATACGGATGGCATGGTTGCCGTAATCTGCCACAAACAGGTTCCCGGCACCGTCCACCTTCACATCCTGCACTTGCTCGAAGCGGGCGTTGCTCCCGGTGCCATCCGCCGCTCCGAACTGGCCCGCCGCCCCGGCCACCGTCGTCACCACGCCCGTCGGCGTGATCTTCCGCACCGTGGAGTTGTTTTGCTCGCCCACATACAAGTTGCCGTCCGCGTCAATGCCCATGCCCATGGGTGAGTTAAACCGCGCCGCCGCACCCGTGCCATCCGTCCCGCCCGACTGCCCGGCCGTGCCCGCCAATGTCGTCACCACGCCGCCCGGGGTAATCTTGCGGATCGTGTTGTTGTTGCCTTCCGCCACATACACGTTGCCGCCGCTGTCCAGCGCAATGCCCGACGGATAATTGAACCGCGCGTCTCCGCCCGTTGCGTCGTTGTAAGCCGCCTGCCCGGCCGCACCCGCGAGAATGCTCACCACGCCTCCCGGGGTGATCTTCCGCACGGTGTGGTCATCGCCCACCGTCACATAGAGATTGTCGGCCGAGTCGATCGCGATCCACGCCACCGTTGGCAAGCCGGTCGCAAACGGGCTCACTGATCCACCGGGAGTTATCTTCACGACCCGGTTATTGAAGGCATCGCACACGAACAGGTTGCCCGCGCTGTCCTGCACCAAGCCAACGGGGCGATTGAAGCCAGTCGCAAAGGTGGACACCGTCCATGGTCCCTGCGCGGGTTGGTTCCCCTGGCCCGCAGTCAGAGTAAAGCTCGGCGCATCATTCACCGCCGTGATGGTGATGAGGAAGCTGTTGGTCGCCAAGTCCAAGCCCCCGTTGGCCGTGCCGCCGTCGTCCTGGAAGCTGAACGTCACCAGCGACGTGCCGTTCGAGTTGGCCGCCGGGGTGAAGGTGAGCACGCCGTTGGTGTCTACGCTCGGCTGCACGCTGAAGATGGCCGAGTTGGTCACGCTCAGGATCGTCACGTTCGTGATGTGTTGCGGGAAGGCCACTTCATCCAGCGGCCCGGCCGTGAACGTGGCGAAGGTGAGGTTGGTGTACGGGCCGCTGTCCTCCAGCCGCACCACGTTGTTCGTCGCCAGCGCCACCGTCGGCGCGTCGTTCACCGCCACGATCGTGATCGTGAAGGTGTTGGTCGCCTTGTTCTCACCGCCGTTGAGCGTGCCGCCATCGTCCTGTGCGATCACCGTGATCGTCACCACGCCGTTGGAGTTGGCCGCGGGGGTGAAGGTCAGGGTTCCGTCCAGGGCCACCGCCGGGGCCACGCTGAACAGGCTGGGCTGGCTGCTGCTCGTCACCACATTCGTAACGCTCTGCCCCGCTTCATCCGCGGGTCCGACCCCGAAGAGAACAAACGCGTTGCTCGTGATCGTCCCGCTGTCCTCCAGCACCACCACATTGTTGGTCGGGAAGACGATGGTCGGCGGATCGTTCACCGCCGTGATGGTGATGGTGAAAGTGTTGGTCGCCTTGTCCACGCCACCGTTAAGCACGCCGCCGCTGTCCTGCGCCACGACCGTCACCGTCGCCACGCCGTTCGAGTTGGCGGCGGGGGTGAAGGTGAGCACGCCGGAGGTACTGATGGCCGGCTGCGCGCTGAAGAGCGAATTGCTGTTGTTGGACAGCGTGTAGGCCACCAGCGTGTCCGTTTCATTGGTCCCGGCAAAGAAGCTGGAGAAGGCGTTGCTCGTGACGAGGCCGCTGTCTTCCAGCACCACGACGTTGTTCGTGGCGAGGGTGAAGCTCGGCGCGTCGTTCACATTGGTCACGGTGATGGTGAAGGTCTGCGCTGCGCTGGTGTCCACGCCGCCGAAGTCCGTGCCGCCGTTGTCCACTGCAAAGACCGAGACGGTGGCCACGCCGAAGGCGTTGGTCGCCGGGGTGAAGGTGAGCGTGCCGCTGGCGTCGATCGCCGGCTGGACGCTGAAGAGGGCGTTGAGGTTGTTCGTGACCGTGAAGCTCACGGTCTGGCCCGATTCATCCGCCGGGCCGGGCGAGATGCTCATTGCCACGTTGTTCGCCGAGTAGGCGCCGCTGTCCTCCAGCACGGTGACGACGTAGGGCGAGGCGGTGACCACCGAGGTCCAGATGTTGCCACCACCAAACACTGTCGCCGCCAGCTTGCTGCCATCGGCCGAGGAGGCGATGGAAAACCAAGACCGGCTCCCGGCGCTGCTCCGGTCTGTCCACGTCGCACCTCCGTCCGTCGAGGTCCAGATCAAGCCACCGTTCACAACCGCCGCCAGCGTGCTGCCATCGGCCGAGGAGGCGATGGAATGCCAGGCCCGGCTCCCGGCGCTGCTCCGGTCCGTCCACGTCGCGCCCCCGTCCGTCGAGGTCCAGATGTCGCCACCATCCACCACCGCCGCCAGCTTGCTGCCATCGGCCGAGGAGGCGATGGAATACCAGTTCCGGCTCCCGGCGCTGCTCCGGTCCGTCCACGTCGCGCCCCCGTCCGTCGAAGTCCAGATCAAGCCACCATACACCACCGCCGCCAGCTTGCTGCCATCGGCCGAGGAGGCGATGGATCGCCAGTCCCGGCTCCCGGCGCTGCTCCGGTCCGTCCACGTCGCGCCCGCCGGCCCGAGCGGTCCAGCCGCCAGGTTGAAGCTCGGCGCGTCATTCACCGCCGTGATGGTGATGAGGAAGCTGTTGGTCGTGATGTCCACGCCGCCATTGGCCGTGCCGCCATCATCCTGGAAGCTGAAGGTCACGAGCGACGTGCCGTTCGAGTTGGCCGCCGGGGTGAAGGTGAGCACGCCATTGGTGTCCACGCTCGGCTGCACGCTGAAGATGGCCGAGTTGGTCACGCTCAAGATCGTCACGTTCGTGAGGCGCTGCGGGAAGGCCACTTCGTCCAGCGGGCCGACCGTGAACGTGGCGAAGGTGAGATTGGTGTACGGGCCGCTGTCCTCCAGCCGCACCACGTTGTTGGTCGCCAGCGCCACCGTCGGCGCGTCGTTCACCGCGGTGATGGTGATGGTGAAGGTGTTGGTGCTCTTGTCCACGCCGCCGTTGGCGGTCAGGCCATCATCCTGCGCGACCACGGTGATCGTCGCCACGCCGTTGGAGTTGGCCGCCGGGGTGAAGGTCAGCACGCCGGAAGTGTTGATCGCCGGCTGGGCGCTGAAGAGCGAGTTGCTGTTGTTGGAGAGCGTATAGGCGAGCAGCGTCTGCGCGCTTTCATTGGGCGGACCGATGACGATGGAAGCGAAGGCGTTGCTGCTGATCGCGCCGCTGTCCTCGAGCACCACGATGTTGTTCGTCGTGAGCGTGACCACCGGCGCGTCGTTCACCGCCGTGATGGTGATCAGGAAGCTGTTGGTCGCAATGTCCTCGCCGCCATTGGCCATGCCGCCATCGTCCTGGAAGCTGAACGTCACGAGCGACGTGCCGTTGGCGTTCGTGGCCGGGGTGAAGATCAGCACGCCGTTGGTGTCCACCGTCGGCTGCACGCTGAACAGCGCCGAGTTGGTCACGCTGAGGATCGTGACGTTGGTGATGCTCTGCGGGACGGCGATTTCATCCAGCGGCCCCACCGTGAACCCCGCAAAGGTCAGGTTCGTGTAGTTCCCGCTTTCCTCCAGCACCACCACGTTGTTCGTCGCCAGCGCCACGGTCGGCGCGTCGTTCACCGGGGTGATGGTGATGGTGAAGGTGTTGGTGCTCTTATCCACGCCGTTGTCGGTCGTGCCGCCGCTGTCCTGCGCGACGACCGTGATCGTCGCCACACCGTTCGAGTTGGCCGCCGGGGTGAAGGTGAGGACGCCAAAGTTGTTGATCGCCGGCTGGGCGCTGAAGAGCGAGTTGCTGTTGTTGGAGAGCGTATAGGCGAGCAGCGTCTGCGAGCTTTCATTGGGCGGACCGAGGACGATGCTGGCGAAGGCGTTGCTGCTGATCGCGCCGCTGTCCTCGAGCACCACGATGTTGTTCGTCGTGAGCGTGACCACCGGCGCGTCGTTCACCGCCGTAATGGTGATGGTGAAAATGTTGGTGGACTTGTCCACGCCGCCGTTGGCGGTCAGGCCATCGTCCTGCGCGACGACGGTGACGGTCGCCACGCCGTTGGAGTTGGCGGCGGGGGTGAAGGTGAGGTTGCCGCCGCTGAGCGCGGGTACGGCACTGAAGAGTCCGGGGAGATCGGTGGTGACGGTGACACCAGCGATGGTCTGCCCCGATTCGTTCGCCGGGCCGGTCGTGATGACCGCAAAGCTGTTGCTCGTGATCGCGCCGCTGTCTTCGAGCACCACCACGTTGTTGGTGACGAGGGTGATGGTGGGCGGATCGTTCACCGCCGTGACGCTGATGGTGAAGGTGTTGGTGGTCTTGTCCACACCGTTGTCGGTCGTACCGCCACTGTCCTGCGCGACGACCGTGACGATCGCCACGCCGTTGGAGTTGGCGAAGGGGGTGAAGGTGAGCACGCCGGAGTTGTTGATCGCCGGCTGCGCGCTGAAGAGGGGGTTGTTGTCGTTCGATAGGGTGTAAGCGAGCAGCGTCTGCCCGCTTTCATTGGGTGGACCGAAGACGATGCTGGCGAAGGCGTTGCTGCTGATCGGGCCGCTGTCTTCGAGGACCACGACGTAGTTCGTCGTGAGTGTCACCACCGGCTGATCGTTCACCGCCGTGACGGTGAGGGTGAAGGTGTTCGTGGTCTTGTCCACGCCGCCATTGGCGGTGCCGCCGTTGTCTTGGACGATGACGGTCACGGTGGCCACGCCGTTGGAGTTGGCGGCCGGGGTGAAGGTGAGGTTGCCGTTCAACGCCACCGTGGGCTGAACGAGGAACAATCCGTTATTGTTGTTGCTGGTCACCGCGTTGGTCACGCTCTGGGCCGACTCGTCCGCGGGGCCGGCGGTGATGGTAGCCAGGGTCGCGCTGTAGGCGCCGTTATCTTCCAAGACGACCACGTCGTTGGTGTTGAACGTGAGGCGCGGGGCGCTGTTCACGGGGAGGACGGTGATGGTGAAGGTCTTGGTGACACTGTCGGCGGGAGGAACGCCATCGTCCTGCGCGACGACCGTCACGGTGGCCACGCCGTTGGAATCGGTCGCGGGGGTGAAGGTGAGCGTGCCATTGACCCCGATGGCGGGCTGGCTGCTGAACAGGCCGGTGTTGTTGTTGTTGACCTGGAAGGAGACCACCTGGCCGTCCTCGGCGGGAGTGGGGCCGGCGAGGATGTTGGTGGCGAAGTTGACCGTGGAGCGGGCACCGGAGTTCTCATAGATGATAAAGTCCGGGGTGGTGGCGGCGAGGCGGACGTTGTCGAGCTGGAAGGCCCCGCCACCCAAATCATCGGCCGGAATGTCGGTAACAAAGCCGACGCGGATGGATTGCCCGGCGAAAGCGGTCAGGTCCACGGTGACCGCCGTGTTGGTAGTTGGGAGGTAGTTGGTGCCCGGGTCAAGACTGAGAATGGTCTGGGAAAACTGTTCGGCCCCGCCGCCCAACGGCTGCACGGTCACCCGGAAGGTGCGGGGTCCGGCGGCCAGCTCGTCCGTGATAGCGTTGGCTTTGTAGGAAAAATACAACGTCACCACACCTCCGGGCGGTATGGTGACATCCTGCGCGATGGAGATGGTGCCGGCATGGTCGCCGCTGAAGTAGTGGGTGGCGGCATTGGTGCCGTCGGTGGCGGAGACGCGGAAGAAGCCGAGGTTGAAATTGGTGAGCCGCACCGCCGGTTCCGGCGTGTTATTGGCCGTGTCGCTGGTGACCCACCCGGTGAAATTGCCGGTCTCAAAGCTCCCGTTGCTGATGAGGTTGCTCTGGAGATTGGCGGGTCGCAAGTTGAACGTCGGCGCGACGTTCTGGGCGTGAAGTCGCGGGCTGCTGACAGAACCCACGACGACGGCGAGTGCCACGAAGCAACCAGATAGAGCGCGCATTGTTCTCATAACATTTCCTCTCTTCAATTTTAGGAGCCCCGACAAATTCAAATCTGAAACCAAAACTCAACCGCCAGTATCGAGTCCGTTGGCAGGCATGTTCTGCCCCGACCGGATACCACGCCACACACGCCGCAACTGCCAATCACCGGAAAGGGTCTGCGAGAGACCCGCTTTCCCGATCCAAGCACGCGATTTCCAACTCCCGCGCCGCAACCCCGTCACCCACCGTCACCGCCGATTCCGTAATCATCGCCTCGCCCGGCCACGTCCTGCCCGCCAGCCCGAGGGCTGACACCATTTTCGATCCGCTCGCAGGCGCAGGGGCCTGCCCAATCCCGATCCACGTCGGGATAGTCCCGACCTAGGCGAGTCTAGTCGTGACTCCCCTTTAGTTTCGCCAGCGCCTCGCGTTTCGAGGACACCTCCAGTTTTCGATAGATGTTTTGGAGATGATTTCGATACGTGTTCGGAGAAATGCCCAGCCTGTCGGCGATGGTCTTGTCGCAGTCACCGTTGCTGGATTCGGCGACCACCTGCCGTTCACGGGCAGTCAGTTGATTCACGGCATCCCCGACCAGCCCCTTCCGATTGAAGTAGCTGACCACGAAGTCGGAGATGGCAGGTGCAAAGATCGTCCGGCCGGCCGCAACATTTCTGATCGCCGCCGGCAGGTCCGCCAGCGACAACGGTTTGACCAGATAGCCCCGCGCGCCGGCCTCCAACGCCTGCACCACATGGTTGGGGTCATCACAGCCCGACACGACGATCATCTGCACCCCGGGGAAGCGGCGGGTAATCCAGCCCACCACCGCGATGCCGTCCACCTTGGGGAGGATGAGATCCACCAACAGCACATCCGGCACCTGGCCGGGCAGCAAACGGAACACGTCTTCGGCCGAGGGATATGACGCAAGGAAGGAAAGGTCGGGCAGCCGTTTGAGTTTTCTTCGGACCAAATCAACCAAGCTCAGATCGTCGTCCACAATCGAGACGGTGATCGGCGCCGCCAAGCGCACCGCCGCCGCGACCGCCGCCCCCTCCGGCGAGGGAACGACAAAACCATGTTGATTGGAGGTGACGCTCATGGTGCTGGTTAAAATATCCTGACGACTTTCGGACACTGCTTTCGATCGATTGGCGAAGTTGTACCGGGTTGGGAAAATCAGCGATATGGTATAAAGCTACCAGATGCGTTAAGGAAAATCCCTATAGGGGGTAAGGACGAGGACCGTCGCCCAAATCACCGCGCAAGGATCGGCCAATGGGATTTCGCCCCTGGTCCGTTCGCGATTCAAATCGCGCAAGCAGGCCGCCCAGCGATCTGCCGGCAGGAAAGTCAATCATGAAATACCATGATTAGCGGCCACGGATACTCTCGCACGCATCTAGGATTCAGGGTGTTTGGCGAGCAATTCAACGCGGCCGCGGGCCCGTCGGTCCCCAAGGAAAAAACGAACCTGCCCTCCGACCGGGTGCAGAACCCGCACGATCCCGAGGCGACCTACGCGGTCAAGGGCACGGGGGCCAAGAAGAAGGAACACGTCGGGTACAAGGTGCAGGTGGCCGAGACCGTCACCGAGGCCACGCTCGCGCCCGGCGAGCCGACGCAAAACTTCCTGACCGGCATCGCGACCCAGGCGGCCCACCACAGCGACGAAGCCGGGGCCGTGCAGATGCAGGCCGAGCAGACGGCCATGGGGCTGGCCAAACCGCCCGTGCTGTGTGTGGATGGGGCCGATGTGTCGGCCCAGGAACTGGTGGCGGCGGCGGCCGAGGGTCGCAGTTTGATGGGACCGGCGGCGCTGCCGACCAACCCCGGCGGACGCCACCCGACCACGGCCTTCGACATCCAGGTGGAACAGCGCCGGGCCGTGTGTCCGGCCGGACACGCCAACACGCAGTGCAGCCGGCTGGTGGCGGAGGCGACCGGCAAAGTGACCTTTCGCTTCGAGTGGGGCCACCACTGCACGGAGTGCCCGCGGCGGCCGCAGTGTGTTGCGCCGGGGCAGCCGCACCGGAGCCTGGTCGTGGGGGAACAGCACAGCGCCCTGCAGGCGCGCCGGCGGGAACAAACCACCCCGGCCTTTCTGGCGGCCATGAAACATCGCAACGCGATTGAAGGGACGCAGAGCGAACTGGTGCGGGCGCACGGGTTGCGCCACGCGCGCTACCGGGGACTGGCCAAGGTGCGGCAGCAAAACTACTGGGCGGGGGCGGCGTGCAACGTGAAACGGTGGCTGCGCCGCCAGGCGTGGGAACTGACGCGCGCAACGGCCGCGCGGGTTGCCGCCGCAAACTAAACGGGAGGCGGGCGCGCCCGGCGGCGCCGCGGCCACCCGCAGCCGGGCCGCCCAGCAGCCCAAAAACACGGGGTCACAAATTTCCCGCTCGCCGTTCGCACCGGCAGCCGCCCTGGCGGCCAATCGGCCGCGCGATCCCGGAATGGTTTTCGCAGCCCGCAACCCTGCTGAAAAACCCCACCCTTCTAACCAAAATCATTTCTGAGCCGTGGCCCCGAGAGTGTCCGTGGACTGGGACGCCGCCCACTCAAACGTCAACTGGTATTGCTGTCCCACCGTCAGGCCGCTGACAGTTTGGCTCACCGCGGCGCTGGCATGGTCGCCGCTGGCACCGAGAAAATAGCCCCCATCAATGCTGCCGGAAAAGCCGTTGGGCGTACCGTTGCCCGGTCCCCAAAGAAAGATGTGGGTGCCAGCGCCTGCTGAAAATACCGACGGAAAACCGCCGGCCAAGCCGAACTGACCGTCGTCGGCGCGGGTATCAACGATGAAATTGAAAGGGATAGCATCTCCGAAACCGGTGTCTACTGTGGCCGGCTGTGTCCACCCCGTGGCGGAGCGATACCTCCTCCCAACTGGCCGAGCCCGCCATTCTGTTCAAAACCCCCATTGACGATGAGCGAGGCTGCCGGCGCGAGGTTAGCCGTCAGTAGCAGGGTGAGCAGGGACAGGAGTTTGACCCAACGGTTGCTGGTGGTGGTGTGGATGGCTTTCATACAGAGGCGGGGTTAAGGCAAGGCGACTGGCCGAACGGTGCAGTGATGGGTCAGGACCGGGGGGAGGGTTTTCCCGCGATGGGAAAGGGAAGCCCGGCGACGCCACTGCGGCGCCGGGTTGGAGCAGAGCGCGCACAGGTTGGCTCTCCTCCAAAAAGTCTTGCGGGAAAGGACCCCGGGGAGCGACTGGGTAGGGCGGGGTGTCCTCACCCCGCCGCTGGCGGAGCGGGAGCAATGGGTCGGCGGCGGCGCGGTGGGGACACCGCGCCCTACCCGGGGTGGCTGGGCTGACCGAGGCGGGGATTAGCCGGGAGCGGGGGAACATTTTCCGGCCAGAGGGAAAGGATGCCCGGCGACGCCATTGCGGCACCGGGTTGGAGCAGAGCGCTCACAGTTTGGCTCTTTTCCAAAAGTATTCCGGGAAAGGACCCCGGGGAGCGACTGGGTAGGGCGGGGTGTCCTCACCCCGCCGGGAACCACCCGGATGCCACGGCTCGGCGACGGCGCGGTAAGGACACCGCGCCCTACCGGCACGGCTGGTGGGGTCGGACGCGTGGGGGATTTAGACGGAAACAAGTCCGGCGGCACCGTGAGCTTGCGCCCATCACTCAGGGGCGGCAGCCTCAGCGCATGGGTGAAGTCAAAGTTGCAGTCACAATTCGAAACGCGACGGATGTCGGGATGCATCGCCGGGGCGTCCTTCCGCTGGGGCAGGTTCGCTCGGTGACAGTCGAGGCGGTGGTGGCCACGGGCGCGGTGCGGTCGTGTATTCCGGTGGACTTGAAAGAGAAACTCGGCTTGGAAACGCTGCGCCACATCAATGCGCAGATGGCCAACGGCCACACCGAGGGCGTGGAACTGACCGAGGCGGCCTATATTGACATCTTGGACCGGGTGGCGACGGAGTCCTTCCTGGTGCTGGGCAGCGAAGTCCCGCTCGGGCAGACGGCGCTGGAGTCCACCGACCTGCTCGTGGATTGCAACCGGCGGCGGGTCACCACCAACCCGGACCATCCGAACTCGGCGGTGATCCGCATCCGCTGAGGAGGGACGCGACTGGATTGACGCTTCGTCCGCTTCGTCACCGCGGCGACCACGGTGGTCAAGGGAGGCCAGGTGGGATGGGGTCGTGGTCGCCACTGCCCCGCACCGGGGTAGTGCGGGACGGGGAAAAAGAAATGATTCCGGATGCGGGCCGCCTTCGGCTCATCCGTCTGACTCGGCGGACCATTCCTAAGTGGTCCCATCTCGGCTCCGTCCGACACCGTCTTCATACGTCCCCTGACGATTCACCTGCGCGTCACCCTGGACCCAAGCCCAAGCGGTGCCGACCGGACACCGTTGCGCAGGTGTTGGCGCCAACAACCCGTGCTCGGAAGCGCAGGAATTTTTGGATGGCGATGGAAGCGCCATAAAACCGGGCGGCACAGCAAGCACATTGGTAAAATATCTTTCAGCCCGAAAACCGCAGAGGAGATGAACCACGAAACACGCGAAACACGCGAAAACAAAGGCTGCGATTTAGCTTTCTCTGTGCCGAGAATCCTCACTTGCTGGATGAATCGGCAACTCGCTGGAACACCTTCCCCTTTCGTGTCTTTCGTGTGTTTCGTGGTTTCAACTGCGGGATTTCGGATAATCCGTCCCGAGCGGCGGGGTGAGGACACCCGCGCCCTACCGTGGTAGGGACGCGTTGCGCGCGGGCGTAACCTCCCCACCACCGCGCCCGATCTCCACGGGCGCGTCCGCCCCCCTTTGGAGTGCGGTGACTCGTCACCGCTTTCCCAAGGCGACTCGTCGCCGTCGAGTTGCCGAGATCGTGCCCAAGCAACGGGGCGTTCACGGCTCGCGCCAGCGGTGGCATGCCCGCGCGTCCGCGCCTGCCCGGTCATTCGACGGCGACCAGTCGCCTCGCCAAAGCGGTGACGAGTCACCGCACTCCACACCGGACTCCGCACGGCGGACGGGACGAGTCGGCAGGCCGCGTCTGTCCCCAACGCGTCGGGAGCGTGGCAATGATCCGGCCCGAGCGGCGGGGTGAGGACACCCGCGTCCTACCGTGGTAGGGACGCGCTGCGCGCGTCCGTAACCTCCCCACCGCCGCGCCCGATCCTACCGGGCGCATTCGCCCCCTTTGGAGTACGGTGACTCGTCACCGCTTTCCCAAGGCGACTCGTCGCCGTCGAGTTGCCGAGATCGTGCCCAAGCAACGGGGCGTTCACGGCTCGCGCCAGCGGTGGCGTGCCCGCGCGTTCGCGGCCGTCGAGTCATCCGACGGCGACCAGTCGCCTCGCCAAAGCGGTGACGAGTCACCGCACTCCACAGTGGATGCCCCCCCGGTTAGGGCCTTGCCCCGGCGAAACCGGATGACCGCCGCTGGTAGGGCGCGTCTGTCCCCAGCGCGCCGCGGGAGTGGTGGGGGTGGGCATCCCGATGATCCGCGTGGATCCCTGGGGCGGGGATGGTCCGTCCCCGCAAGCTTGGTGGGGACAAGCTGTCCCCACCCCGTGGTCCAGCGCGGGGCGCGCCCGGCGGGTGCGCACGCGCTGCGACGTCCGCACACTGAAGCGGCGTGAACGCCGCGCTCCCGCCGCCCGCCCCGCGTGCGTGCCATTCGCACCGGGACCTCCGGCTCCCTCTCCTCCGTTCGGAACGGAGGAGAGCCTCGCACCCGCTGCGGAAGCGTCCTGATACAGGAAGAAACTTCCGGGCGGACCCCGGATTTCCGTAAAATTGATGGGCTTTGGAAGCGCTCCATATCAACTGCTTATGAATGTGTTTCTTAGAAGGGTTGGGGAGAGGAGGCGCTACGCCACGGCGGGATCGTCGGCAAGAGTGGGGCACCCCTCTCCCCGTCCCTCGCCCCGTTCGTGCCTCACGGGGAGAGGGAGCCGGACGCGCTTCTCCTTCCGGCGGCTCCGGCACGAACTCTAGCAACGATTGATACCGCCTCGGCTTCAAGACTTCTCAAGCAATGCCCGGACTGGAACTTGGATCTTTATGCTTCCCTTGAGCTTTGAACTTTGAACTTTTCACTCCCATGACTCCCACCACTCCCACTTCCGCCTCCGCCCCTCCCGCCGCCTGGAACCCCTGGCCCACCGCATTGATCGCCTACTTCGTCGTCTTCATCGGCTGCATCATCGCCTACACCGCGTGGGCGCTGCGACAGCACGTCGATCTCGTCGGCGCCGATTACTACGCCCAGGAAATTCGTTACCAACAGCAGATCGACCGCCTCGGCCGCACCCGCGAATTCGCCCGCGACGTCGCCGCCACCTACGACGCCGCGCAATCCGCGATCACCATCGCCCTCCCGCCCACCCACGCCGCGCACGCCGTCGGCACCCTCCACCTCTACCGCCCCGCCGACGCCCGACTCGACCGCGAACTCAAGCTCGCCCTCGACGCCCAGGGCCGTCAGCGCGTGGACGCTCGCACCCTCGCCCCCGGCCTCTGGAAAGCCCGCCTGCAATGGACCGTGAACGGTCAGGAATATTTCTTCGACCGCACGCTCATCATCGGCGGCGACCTCTTCTGAACGATGGAACTCTGGACCGCATTTCTCCTCGGTTCGCTCGGCAGCCTCCACTGCGCCGGGATGTGCGGTCCCCTCGTGCTCGCGTTGCCCGACAACGGCGGCACGCGTGCAACCTGGCTGCTCGGCCGTGTCGCCTACAACGCCGGACGCCTCGCCACCTATTGCGCCCTTGGAGCCGGTCTCGGTCTCGTCGGGCAAACCTTCGCGCTCGCCGGACTGCAACGCTGGCTCTCCCTTGCCGCTGGAATTTTCCTGCTGATCGCCCTCGCTGCGTCGTCCCGGTTCTCACTCGGACTGCCCGCGCTGGCCACCGTGGGCTGGATGAAGCGCGGCTTCGGCGCGCTCCTCCGCCAGCGCACACTTCCCGCGCTGCTGCTGCTCGGTACGTTGAACGGGATCCTCCCGTGCGGCCTCGTCTATGCCGCCACCGCCGGGGCCGTCGTCGCCCACAGCCCGCTCGCCGGTGCCACCTACATGCTCGTCTTCGGCCTCGGCACCGTTCCCATGATGCTCACCATCGCCGTCGCCGGACAGAAACTGCCCTTCGCCCTCCGCCTCAAACTCCAGCCCCTCATCCCCGCCAGCCTCGCCCTCGTCGGCGTCCTCCTGATCCTCCGCGGCCTCGCCCTGGGGATTCCCTACCTCAGTCCCGCCGTCACCGGCGCGTGCCCCGCGTGTCATTGAGCGGCACTGCGCTGGGCGCCGCAAAGAGCGGTCACAACAATCGCCGCGACAGTTCGTGCCGGGACCGTTGTAACAAGGGGCGCTTCCGTCTCCCTCGCCCCGTGAGGCACGAACGGGGAGGTCGGGGAGAGGGGTGCTTCACCATTGCGAGCGGCTCGACCGTGCGGCGCGTTCGGCGAGGCCGACGCCCTGCCGACTTGGAAGTCGGCGACACAGCAGGTTTGGAAACCTGCGCTACAAGGACACGCGACCTGCTGCGGCAATCCGGCTGCGAAATATCCGCCCTATCCCATCACCTCCGCCAGTTTCACCAGTCGGCTCTTCTCCGTCAGTGACTTCGCCGCCGCGTGGACGATGGCGGTGACTTCCAAGATCTCCTGGTGCGGCACCGGTTCCTTCCGGGTCAGCACCATCTCCCGGAACGTCGCGATCAGCCGGAACATTTGATAGTGATAGCCATAGTCAAAGCTGCCCTCGATCGACGGCGTGAAGCTGTGCAGCTTCTTTTTGAAATAGAGGTCGGTGCGGTCGTACTCGAACTTCTCATACGGTTGCCCAAACCACACATGACACGGATAGCGGTCGGGATAAGTGATCAGTCCGTGGATCGTGTCCTTGTACTCATACAGACTCACTGCCTCGACACCCGCGCCCATGAGTGTGACCACCGCCCACACCGGATGCTGTCCGTAGATCATCCACGCCGGCAGTGACGACCGGCTGAACAATCGCGCGGAGACATGCTCGAGCGCACCGAACTCCCCCGAGTCGCGCATCCGCAGCGCCGCCTCCATGCCGAACTCGTACCGCCAGCAACTGGTGGACATCAACGGCGTCCCGTGTTTCCGGGCAAATTCGAGAATCTTCCGCGTCCCCGCCACATCGCCGCCGATCGGCTTGTCACAAAATGTGGGCAGCCCTTTCGCCAGCCCCGGCGCGACCAGATCGAAATGATCCTCGCCCAACCCCGACGCGTCGCCCATCCACACGGCGTCCACTTCCTCGAGCATCTGCGCGAGATTCGTCGCGACCTTCACGCCGGGAAACACCTCGGTGAACGGCACCGCCACGGTCGGATCGGCATCGTAGTAGTGCGTGATGCGCGTGTCGGAAAACGGCAACTGACCGAAGTTGAACTTCGGATTGCGCAGGTAACTGCTGAACAGCCGGTGCCCATACGGATAATGCTTCTTGAGCGCGTCGAGATCGCACACCGGATGCAGCCCCTGTGCGAAATGCCAGATGTGTCCGTTGCGCGGCTGCGGCTTCCCCTTGATCGCCGCCGACACCACGCCGATGCGAATCGGCTTCTTCGCCGCCTCCGCCGCGCCCAGCGCGCCGGGCGTCCCGAACGTGCCCGCGCCAGCCAGGGCCAGCGCGCCAAGAGCGCCGGCAGATTTCAACGTGTCACGCCGGGTGAGTGGGGAGGAGTGGTTCATGTTCAAGTGAGTTCAAGGGTGCCGCGGCATTCAATCGACATTCCGACGGAGAGCGAGGGCATTCCGGCAGTTCCGGTTTTCTCGGGTGGGAATGACAGTGAGTGAGGCAAGCAAAGTGGTAGGGCGCGTCTGCCCTCTGCGCGCCGCTGGCACCTACGCACGGGGACCGCGGCGCGCTGAGGACAGACGCGCCCTACCCGCCGACGGGCCGCCCGCGCTCCGGGGTGGCGACATTTTCGGCGGGTTGCTTGCATTGGCGCGGGTGCTCTCTATAAACGCCGCGTGCTCCGGGTTCCCATTGTGATGATTGCCTGCCTTTGTTGGGCGGTGCTGGCGGGCGCGGCGGAAACCGCGCCGCGCGTGCGCAATGCGGCGCTGGGGTTCAGCGGGCAGTTTCGCAACCGGCATTGGGTGCCGTTGGTGGTGGATGTTGAGAATCCCGGGCCGGCGCGGACGGGGTTGCTGGTGGTGGAATCACAGGGGCATGTCTCGCAGCAGACGGTGGTTTTTTCGCGGCCGGTTTTTCTGCCGGCCAATGCGTATCGGCGGTTTGAATTTCCCATCCGGCCGGATGCCAGGCCGCGGCTCAATCCGGGCAAGGTGCAGTTTGAAAAGGTTGCGCAGGTGCGGCTGACGGACGGCGCGTTTCAGGAATGGTCGAAGACGGATGTGGTGGGGTCGGTGGTGGCGGAGGATACGTTTTTCACGCTGGTGATTGATACGCGTTTCATTGGTTATCACCCGTTGCGCGAGGGAGTGGTCGGGCCGGAGAAGCGGCCGTTGGCGCGGGCGACGCTGCCGGTGCGGAATTTTCCGCGGCGGCCGATTGATCTCTCGGGCTTCGACGCGGTGGTGATCGGGGACATGGGGGAGACGGATTTTACGCCGCTGCAGGTGCGCGCGTTGCGTGAATGGGTGCGGCTGGGCGGGCAGTTGTTCGTGTTGCCGTCGATCCTGCCGGCGCTCAGTCCGGCGCTGGCGGAGCTGCTGCCGGCGGGCTTTTTCTCGACGAACGCGGTGGAGACATTGCCGGCGATTGCGCCGGGGTTTGTGTTCACCAATGGCGTCACGTTTGCCCGGATGGTCGTGCGCGAGGGGACGGGCGCGGTGGTCGAGGCGGGCGCGCGGGAGCGGCCGCTGATCGTGTCGCGGAGCGAGGGGACGGGACGGGTGACGGCGCTGGCGTTTGATGCGGGGCAGGAATCGTTTGCGATGTGGCCGGGGGCGGGGCGGTTCTGGTGCGAGCGGTTCGCGGCGGTGCCGCAGTTTTTTCATCATGCGGACCGGCTGCTGGCGCGCGCGCCGGCGGTCGAGCGGATTTTGTCGAGCCTGGCGGGGATGAAGGTGCTGGGGCGCGGCGCGCTGGTGGTTTATCTCGGCGCGGTGCTGGTGGTGTTGCTGGGGACGATTGCGGCATTTCGGTTCACGCGCGTGCCGGAGTGGGGCTGGCCGGTGGCGGTGGTGCTGGCGCTGGCGGGCGGCGGCGGCGCCGTGGTGGCCGCGGCGGCGTGGAAATCGCAGCCGCAGCCTTTTTTGAACGAGGTGTTCGTGGCGACGGCGGAGAGCGGCGGGGAGAGTGGGCGGGTGCAGGCGGCGCTCGGATTGTTCGCACCGAAGGAGACGAAATTCTCCGTGCGGCTGCCGGCGGACACGGGGTCGCTCGCGCCGTCGAAGAGCTTGTTGTCGCCGCCGGAGCAACTGCGGTTTTCGTTCGAGGAAACACTGGCGGTGACGAATCTCGCGGTGCGCGCGGATGATCTGCGGCTGGTGTTCGGGCGCGCGCCGGTGGTCGAGACGCCGATGCCAACGGTCGCGGTGCGGATCGGCGCGGAGGGGTTGGCGGTGGTGGTGACGAATCGCGCGGCGACGCGGCTGACGGGGGCGTTTCTGAAATTCAACCGACTGCTGGTGCCGCTGGGGGACATTGCGAAAGGGGCGCGCAGCGAGCGTTCGGGCGTTCAGAAAAACGCGGGCGAGACGGCGACAGATCTGGTGCGTAGCGCGCAGCAGGTGCAGCGGGATCAACTGCGCGAGGTGTTTTTTCCCGAGCCGGTGTATGTCGGCGACCGGACGTGGGCGGCGGAGGAGCGGCGGTTTCAAAAAATGATGCGGGGCCGGGAGCCGTTGCCGGTGCTGTTCAGTTGGAGCGATCAGCCGACGTTCCCGATTGCGCAGATCGAGCCGGCGGTCGCGCGGCGGGCGCTGGGGCTGTGGGCGGTGGCGGCGACGGTGGAGTATGCGGGCGGCAGGGTTTTCTTTCCGGCGGGTTCGCTGCCGTTGCAGGTGCGGAATCAGGGCGCGCTGCCGTTCGAGCGGGGCGAGGGGTGTTTCGCCAGCGCGCGGCCGGGATTGATCGTGGTGGAGTTTTCGCTGCCGCCGGGTTGCCCGCCGGTGCAGGCGGACGAGGTGACGGTGACGATGGGTTTTCGCGGCACGGCATTTTTCCCCGAGGTCTTCGTGGGCGATGGGGAGCTGGAGGTCGGGGAGGAGACGGAGCGCGCGCTGACGCGCTGGACGAAGGTCGCGGGGACCGGTGGCGTGTGGCGGATGACGGATCTGGCGCGGGTTTGGGGAGCGTCGTCGCGGAAGCTGTTGGTCGCGGTGCGGATTGCGCACACGGAGGAAGGGCGGAGACTGACGGCCAATTCGACAGCCAATTTTCATCTGTGGCAGGTGCGCGAGCTGGATTTGGAACTCAAAGGAACTGTTCGATGATTGCGACGCAGGAACTCACCAAGAAATACCAGGACGTGCTCGCCCTGGATCATCTCAACCTCGTGGTCGAGGCGGGGGAAATCTTCGGCTACATCGGACCCAATGGCGCGGGCAAGACGACGACGATCCGCATTTTGTCGGGCTTGATGCGACCGACCAGCGGGCAGGCGACGGTGGCCGGCGTGGATGTCGTGCGGCATCCGCAGGAGGCGAAGAAGGTCGTCGGGTACATGCCGGACATCTTCGGGGTCTATCAGGGGATGCGCGTGTGGGAGTATCTGGATTTCTTTGGCGCGGCGTATCGGATGCCGCGCGTCGAGCGCAAGGCGCGGATCGAGGAAGTGCTGGCAATCACGGGCACGGATGAGATGCGGGATTATTTTGTGGATTCGCTGTCGCGCGGGATGCAGCAGCGCGTGGGTATTGCGCGCGCGATGATTCACAATCCGCAGGTGTTGTTTCTCGATGAGCCGACGTCGGGGCTGGACCCGCGGGCGCGGATCGAGATGCGGCAGTTGCTGCGGCGGTTGAAGGAGATGGGGAAGACGATTCTCGTGTCGTCGCACATCCTGCCGGAGCTGGCGTCGATTTGTGATCGCATCGGGATTCTCGAACAGGCGCGGCTGCTGGTGTGCGACCGGATGGAAGCGGTGGTGAAGCAGATCGAGCAGCGGCGGATGATCGACATCGAGATGTTGCACGACGCGGAGACGGCGGCGGGGTTGCTGGCGCAGCGGTTTCCCGCGCCGAAGCTCGAGATCAAGGAGACGCTGGGGAAGCTGATCCGGCTGTCGTTCGAGGGCGAGGATGCGGAGATCGCGGGGCTGCTCGGGTATCTGGTCGAGCAAGGGCAGGCGGTGCTGTGGTATCGCGAGGTGCCGCTGGATCTGGAGCATGTGTACATGAAGGTGACGACGCAGGCGAAGGCGGGGAAACGGAGGGCCAACGATGCCGAGTAAATCCGCACGCCGAAACGCAACGGGGAGCGCACGCCGCTGGCGTGCCGGTTTGGGCGGCCCGCCCAAACCGTCGTTCCCCAGTCTGCCTTTTCTCCGGCGGGTGAAGGTTGGTGGAACGAGGTTTTCGGCGGGCCGCCGAAAACTGCACGCCAGCGGCGTGCGCTCCCCGGGGCGCGGCGGGTGCGCGTCCGACTCCTCACGTCAGCGGCTACGGGGGCGGGAGTTTTTTCACCAATCACAGCGCCATGAGTAATCCGATTTTGCGGCGGGAGTTAAAGTTTGCGCTGCGCGCGCCGGTGACGCTGGGGCTGGCGGCGATGTATCTGGGCGTGCTGGCGCTGCTGTTGTGGTGGATGTGGCCGCAGGAGGGGATTTTCTCGATGGCGGCGCGGTCGTCGCGGTCGCTGCTGCTGGTGTTCAGCGTGGCGCAGTTGCTCCTGGCGATGCTGTATGCGCCGGCGTTTGCGGCGACGGCGATCACGTCGGAGAAGGAGCGGAACACGTACGACATGCTGTTCGCCACGTTGCTGCGACCGGGCGAGATCGCGGTGGGCAAGCTGGGGTCGTCGATTCTGGCGCTGCTGATTTTTGTGGCGCTGTCGGTGCCGTTGTTCGCGGCGTGTTTTTTTCTCGGGGCGGTTTCGGTACGCGAGGCGGCGGTGATTTATCTGATCACGGCGGCGAGCAGCGTGCTGTTCGGGCTGCTGGGGCTGGCGGTGAGTTCGGTGGCGCGGAGTTCGCACACGGCGCTGGTGAGCACGTATCTGCTGCTGCTGCTGGTGAACGCGGGGCCGTGGGTGCCGTATCTGCTGCTCCAGCAGAAACCGTGGGCGGCGGAGTTTATTTACCAGGTGCGGGCGGTCAGTCCGCTGGCGGCGATGGCGTCGGTGGTGATCCCGGCGTTTCAACCGGTAGGCGCGTGGCAGGGGTATCTCGGGTTTTGCGCGGTGGGTTCGGCGGTGCTGCTGAGTTTCGTGGTGGGCCGTGTTTACTGGGCGGGGCAGCGGAACACGCGGCGGCACGGGCGCGCGATTGACGACGCCGGTGAGTTGATGAAGCGCAAGCTGCAGTTCCCGTTTTACCTGATCGATCCGATGCGCCGGAAAGGGAACATCCCGGACTGGCTGAATCCGATGTTCGCCAAGGAACTGCGCAGCCAGGCTTTCGGGGGCGGGGTGTGGATTTTCCGCAGCGCCTACGCGTGCTTCGGCCTGTCGATGTTGCTGATGGTCGGGGCGGTGGGGAATCTCGTGGGACCGACGCCGAATCTGATTCGCTCGGTGGCGCTGGTGTTTCAGCTTGGTCTGATCGTGCTGATCGTGCCGTCGCTGACGGCGGGCGCGATCACGCAGGAACGCGAGCGCGGGAGCATGGAGCTGCTGCGGTTGTCGCGGCTCGGGGCGTTTTCGTTTCTCGTGGGGAAGGTGGCGGTGGCGATGTTGTTCGTGGCGTTCCTGATCCTAGGCGCGCTGCCGGGATGGTTCGCGCTGCATTATCTCGAAATCAACACGCTGAAGGAAATTTTGATCGCGTGGGCGGTGATCGGGACGGCGATTGCGCTGTCGCTGACGACGGGGTTGTTCAGTTCGGCGGTTGCGCCGCGCACGCCGGTGGCGACGGCGCTGGCCTACGGGCTGATGTTCGCGGTGGCGGTGGTGACGCTGCTGCCGCTGCTGGCGGCGGATCAGATGTCGGTCCGGTTGCGCGAACTGGTGTTCACGGTGAACCCGTTTGTCGCGGCCTTGCAGGTGCTGACGCGCGGGGTGTTCGAGGACATTGGCGAGTTGTGGCGGCCGCATTTGAAGTTCGCCGGAGCCACGGCCGGGGTGTTTTTGCTCGTCGCGTATCTGCGACTGCGCCGGATGTTGTTGCCGCAAAAATGAGGACGCAGCCACAAACGGGGAACGAGGTGCAAGCGGACGCGGCTGCGGGCGGCGGGGTGTTCGCGTCGTGGCTGGAGGTTCGGGCGGCGAGACGCCGCCGAACTCGCAGGCGAGGACGCCTGCGGTACGTGGGGCGACGCGCGGAGTTGCAAGCGATATGACAAATCTTCTCCAAGTGCTCACGGTCTGGACGCCGCTGGTGATGCATCCGATGAAGGATGCGGCGTCGCATGATTTGCTGCGGGGGGTGCTCGCGGAGCCGGATCCCGTCGTGCGCGAGCGGGCGCTCGAGGCGCTGGCATTGGCCAAAAGCCCGGCGGACATCGTGCTGGTGCGGAAGCTGCGCGACGCGCCGTTCGAGGCGACGCGGCAGCAGGCGGCGCGGACGGCGGTGGCGTTGGGCGAGCCGCTGGGTTCGCGCGAGGCCGCGACGGCGGCAGTGACGCGGCGGATGGTGCCGGTGGCGGGCGGGCCGACGTTGGCGGGCGCGGTGCGCAGCGGAGATGTGGTGGGAATTGCAGGGGCGTTGCGGCGGCTGGACGCGGCGGAGATTGGCGGCAGTGCGGCGGCGGTTTTGGCGCTACTCGAGCACGCGGAGATCGTGGTGCAGGAGGAGGCGGTGCGCGCGGTGCAACGGGGGCTGCTGGTGCAGGCGGGGCCGAAGCTTTTGCAGAAACTGGCTGGTGCCGACGAGGCGTTGCGTCGCGCGAGCGCCGAGGCGTTGGGCGCGATGGCGACGAAAGTGGCGGGGGCCGAAACCATCGCAGCGGTCGTGAGGCGGATGGAGGTCGAGGAGAGTTCGCTGGTGCGGCAGGCCGCGGGGCAGGTGCTAGTCGCGCGGCACGACGAGGCGTCGCTGGCGGCGTTGCGGAAGCTTTTGAACCACGCGCGCGGCGTGACGCGGCAGGCGGCCGCGCAGGCATGGGGCGCGTGGGGGGATGCGGAACTGGCGCGGGAGATTGAGCCATTGCTCGGCGATTCCGCGGACCTCGTGGCGCGCACGGCGGCGGAGTCGCTGGGGCAGCTCAAGCATCCGGCGTCGAAGGCTCAGTTGATCGCGGCGCTGCCGGGGCGGTCGCCGTTCGTGCAGGAAAAGATCGCGTGGGCGCTGGGGGAGTTGCGGGCGGCGGAAGCAATCGGCGCGTTGACGAAATTGCTCGGGACGACGCAGGAGACGTTGAAGGTGGAGGTAATTCAGGCGCTGGGAAAAACCGGGGACACGGCCGCGCTGCCGCCGCTGCGGCAGGTGCTGGCGTCGATCTCGGTGATGCACCTGCTGCCGCGAACGCGCGTGGCGGCGCTGGAGGCGTTGCTTGAGGCGAAGGACAAGCTGTCGCTGCCGCGGGCGAGCGCGTTGGTGACGGACTTGGTGGTGCCGCCGCCGCCGGGGGGCGGGCCGAGCCACGACGACAATTCGGTACGCGTGGCAGCGCTGCGGTTTCTCGCAGCGCTCGGCGACAAGAACACAGGAGTCGCGTTGCAGGCGGCGTTCAAATACATGGCGCCGCGCGATATTCGGCCGGCGGTGGCGGAAACGTACACACGGCTGTTGGGGCGGACTTATGTGCCGCTGCCGGATGAGGATTCGCGGGGGTATTTTGTGGAGAGCTTGGCGATTCGCGAGCGAGTGGAGTTGCCGGTGCCGGGGGTGAGGGTACAGCCGTAACACAAGGGCGACGTTGGCAGCGAGCGACGGGGTGCCGATGGGCGCAGGGGAATGGGGCAGGGGAATTTTGGGCAAGGGAATGGAGGCAAAGGAATGGGGATGGGGAAACTTTTTTCTTCATTCCTTTGCCTCCATTCCTTTGCCAAATCAGGTTTGGAGATTGGGGTTCAAATTCATGTTGGCCGCGAAGCGTTGGACGAGCCGCCGCCGCCGACATGGGGAGAACCCGGGCGCCGAAACGGCACAGCGTGGTGCAGCGTGCCCGGTCGGCGGACGGCGGAACGTTGGCAGCCAGGTCGGTCGCGCCGGGTGGGAGCGTCCGCCTCCTCACGTCGGCGGCTACGGGTTCTCGGGTTCCCGTCTCTCCTCCACAACTAATTTGGCTCGCCGGTTCATTCCCCCACAACAAATGGTGTTTTTGAGGGAAAAGAGATGGAAATAGAGGTTGTTATCGGAACCCCATTTTCGTAGGATTCGTCCACTGTTTTCTGACGGGGTTCAGCCCTGGTTTTTCCGAATTCTATGGCCACTGAAAGTGATCCAATTCCGACCGGTGTACCCGGCGTTTCCGATACGTACAATGCCGACAAACTCGGCAAGCTCGAGGGCTTGGAGGCGGTGCGTAAAAAGCCCGGCATGTACATCGGCGGCACGGATGAGCGCGCGCTGCATCACTGCGTTTCCGAAGTGCTGGACAACTCGGTGGACGAACATCTGGCGGGGCATTGCAACCACATCGACGTCGCGATCCATGTCGATGGCTCGATCTCGATCCGCGATGATGGGCGGGGCATTCCGGTGGACATACATCCGCAGTACAACATTCCCGGGGTCGAGATGGTGCTCACGACGCTGCACTCGGGCGGCAAGTATGGGCAGGGTGGGTACAAGTTTTCCGGCGGCACGCACGGCGTCGGGGCCAAGTGCGTGAACGCGGTGAGCGAGTGGTTCGAGGTCGAGGTGTCGCGCGATGGCAAGGTGCATCACATGGAGTTCGAGCGCGGCAAGACGATGAAAAAGCTCGAGGTGATCGGGAAGGCCAAGGGCACGGGGACGTTGATTTCTTTCCTGCCGGACCGGGAGATTTTCCGCGAGACGATCGAGTTCAAGGCCGACCGCATCACCCAGCGGTTGCGCGAACTGGCGTTCCTGAATTCCGGTTTGGAGATCAACTTTCTGGATGAGCGCGCGGCCGCGGCGAAGCCGGAGCGGTTTTTCTACAAGGACGGCGTCGAGGAATTCGTGAAGCAGCTCAACAAGAGCAAGACCCCGCTGCATCCCAAGCCCATCGCGTTCACCAAGGAAACGAAGCAGAAGAACGACGACAAGGACATCGAGGTGCATTGCGAGATCGTGCTGCAATACAACGACAGCTACAACGACCAGGTCCTCTGCTACACCAACACGGTTCACAATCCCGACGGCGGCACGCATTTGTCCGGCTTCCGGAGCGCGGTGACGCGGGCGATCAATCAGTACGCCAAGTCGAATGATTTGATCAAAGAGAAGGACCCGCAGATCACCGGCGACGACGTGCGCGAAGGATTGACGGCGGTCATTTCGGTCAAGCACAGCGACCCGAAATTCGAATCGCAGACCAAGGTGAAGCTGCTGTCGCCCGAAGTGGAGAGCATCGTGGGCTCGGTGAGCTACGAGGGGTTGATGCACTACTTCGACAGCAATCCGCCGGTGGCCAAGCGGATCGTGGACAAGGCGCTGAACGCCGCGCGCGCCCGCGAGGCCGCGCGGAAGGCCCGTGAGGCGGTGCGCAAGAGCGCGCTGACGGGGGGCGGGTTGCCGGGGAAGCTGGCGGATTGTTCGGACCGCGATCCGGCAAACACGGAATTGTACATCGTCGAGGGCGACTCGGCCGGTGGCTCGGCCAAGCAGGGGCGCGACCGGAAATTTCAGGCGATCCTCCCGATTCGCGGCAAGCTGATCAACGTGGAGAAAGCGCGGCTGGACAAGGTGCTCCAGAACAATGAAATCCGCACGATGATCACGGCCATCGGCACGGGCATTGGCGATGGCGAGGGCGAGGGAGCGTTCGATCTCACCAAGCTGCGCTATCACAAGATCATCATCATGACGGACGCCGACGTGGACGGCTCGCACATCCGCACGTTGCTGCTCACGTTTTTCTACCGCCAGATGCCGCGGTTGGTGAAGGACGGCTACGTGTACATCGCGCAGCCGCCGCTCTACTCGATGACGCGCAAGAAACGGACGGAGTACGTGGATGATGACGCACAGTTGAACCGGATTTTGCTCCAGATTGGCACCGAGGAAGTGCGGCTGAAGAATCTCGCCGATGGGCGGGAGTTCACGCCGAAGCAGTTGGAGGAGATTCTCACGTTGCTCGAATCGCTCGATAAGTACGCGACCTTCATCCGGCGGCAGGGCGGGGATTTTGGCAATTACGTCGAGCAGCGCGGGGCTGACGGCGGCTTCCCGGTTTTTCTCATCAAGGTGCGCGATGGCAATGACGAGACGGTGCATTATTTCCTGAGTCTCGAGGCCGTGGACGCTTTCAAGGCGGCGAACGCGGACATCTACGGCGACGAGCCAAAGGAAAAGGGCGACAAGTCGCGCAATCAGACGCGCCGCGCCGTCGAGGCCGATCTGCATTTGGAAAGCAAGGTCATCGCCGACCTGCTCGGCAAACTCGGCAAGAAGGGTCTCGCGGTGGATCACTACGCGGCGCAGGACAAGCCGCTGTTTGAACTCACCGAAGGCGAGGGCGAGCGGGCGGTGACGACGCCGTTGTTTTCGATTCCAGAAATTCTCGCGGGCGTGAAGGCGGTTGGGAAGAAGGGCATCCAGATGTACCGCTTCAAGGGGCTGGGGGAAATGGACGCGAAGGAGTTGTTCGAGACGACGATGAACCCGGTCAAACGCAAGCTCCTGCGCATTGATCTCACGGATGCCGTGGAAGCCGAGGAGATGTTCGTGCGGCTGATGGGTGACGAGGTTGAGCCGCGCCGGCAATTCATCGAGGACAACGCGCTGAACGTGCGGAATCTAGATGTTTGAAGAATCATGATTGACGAATGTAGTCACGCGTGACTACATTGGTGCCATGAAGACAATCAAACCGATCAAAGACACGTCATTGCCTCCGCAGGAAACTCCCGTCCTGCGCGAGATTTCATCCGTGCCGGCCATCGGCCAGGTCATCAGCGTGCGGGCGGCCAAGGCTCATCTGTCGGCGCTGCTCGAACTGGTGGCGGGCGGACAGGAAGTCACCATCACCAGCGATGGCGAGCCGAAGGCGGTGCTGTCGCGGGTGGGCCAGCGCGGGGGACGCAAGGTGTTCACCGGAACCTGGGCGCACTTGAAGAAGATGCCGCCGTGGCGCGGCGGCCCCACGGCCGAAGAGATCATCCGGGAAGACCGCGATGGGCGGGGATGGTAGGCGTATGTATCTGGACTCCTGCATCATCGTCAAATTGCTGGTGACCGAACCGGACAGCGAGTTTTTCGTTCGCTCGCTGGAAGGCCAGCCGGTGGTCACTTCGGAACTGTCTCAAACCGAGGTTTTCTCGGCGTTGCTCGCTCGCGAGCGCGCCGGGAAAATCACTGCCGCCGACCGGCGCCGGGCGTGGCGG
This sequence comes from Akkermansia muciniphila, assembly GCA_945861535.1. Classification (GTDB taxonomy): domain Bacteria; phylum Verrucomicrobiota; class Verrucomicrobiia; order Limisphaerales; family BJHT01; genus BJHT01. The sequence goes on from CAMAUZ010000079.1 coordinate 27,275, forward strand.
GAATTCGAGCAGCGCATCGCCACCGAGGAGATTCACATTGAGCCGCTGAATGGAATCGTGCTCCGCAAAGCGAGGCATCTGCTGGAGCACTGCCATCCAAAAGTGCCGCTGCGCACGCTCGACGCCATTCACCTCGCGACCGCCGAGCTGTGCCATGATTTTCCGCTAGTCACGACGGATGGCCGCTTGCGCGAAGCCGCGACCATCCTAGGCTACGAACTCCTCCCACCGGCTGAGACCCATTCGGCCAACTGACATTTTTCCATCATGCCCGACGAAACCGACCCCGACTCCACAGCCTCCCACGCGACCGGCGGTGCCTATTCCGTTGGCGAGAAGATCGCGAAAATCAACGTCGCCGACGAGATCAAGAACTCGTTCCTCGACTACTCGATGTCCGTGATCATCTCGCGCGCGCTGCCTGACGTGCGCGACGGCCTCAAGCCCTCGCAGCGCCGCATTCTGTTCGCGATGCACGAGCTGTCGCTCTTCCCGGGGCGCAAGCATTACAAGTGCGCCAAGATTTGCGGTGACACCTCGGGCAATTACCATCCGCACGGCGAAGCGGTGATTTACCCGACGCTCGTCCACATGGCCCAGCCGTGGGTCATGCGCGAGAAACTTGTGGACGGCAAAGGGAACTTCGGCTCCATCGAAAACGATCCCCCGGCGGCCATGCGTTACACCGAGGCGCGGCTCACGCACCTCGGCGCGGCGTTGATGCAGGACATGGACAAAGACACGGTGGACTTTGTCCCAAACTACGACGAGCGGATGACCGAGCCGAAGGTCTTCCCCGCGGCCTTCCCGAATCTTCTCGTCAACGGCGGCACTGGCATTGCGGTCGGCATGGCCACCAACATGGCCCCGCACAACCTCGGCGAAATCGTCGATGGCATCTGCGCGCAGATTGAAAATCCGGACATCACGATCCCGGAGTTGATGAAGTTCATCAAAGGCCCGGACTTCCCGACCGGCGGTATGATTTGTGGCGTCGAGGGCATCAAGAATTATTTCACCACCGGCCGCGGCAGCGTGAAACTGCGGGGCCGCGTCGGGGTCGAGGAACTCAAAGGCAACCGCGAACAGCTCGTCATCACGGAGATTCCCTTCAACGTCAACCGCGCCGGCCTCGAGGAACAGATTGCGGATCTGGTGAACGAAAAGATCATCTCCGAGATCTCGGCGATGCGGAACGAGTCCGACGAGAACACGCGGCTCGTCATGGAGTTGAAGCGCGACGGCCTGCCCAAGGTCGTCATCAACAAGCTCTACCAGCACACCCAGCTCGAGGTTTCCTTCAGCGTCAATTCGCTCGCGATCGACCACGGCCGCCCCAAGACGCTCAACCTCAAGGAACTCATCCAGTGCTACATCGATCACCGCCGCGAAGTGATCCTGCGCCGCACGCGCTTCGAACTGCGCAAGGCCGAGGAGCGCGCCGAGGTGCTCGAGGGCTATCTCATCGCGCTGTCCAACTTGGATGAATTCATCCGCATCATCCGCAGTTCCAAAAACCGCGACGAGGCCAAGATCAAGCTTCTCGCCTTCGAATGGAGCCGCGAGCAGGTCGAGCGCTGGGCCATTCTCATCCGCCGGGACGACCGCCTGGTCAACGGCCGCTACGCGCTCACCGAGCGGCAGGTGGATTCGATTCTCGAGCTGCGTCTGTATCAGCTCACCGGTTTGGAAATCGACAAGGTCGAGGCCGAATACAAGGCCCTGATCGAGGTCATCAAGGACCTGCTCGACATTCTCGCCAAGGAATCGCGCGTCATGGCGATCATCAAAAACGAGCTGCTCGCCATCAAGCTGAAGCACGCCACTCCGCGCAAAACCCAGATCGTCCCGGACGAAGGCGAGATCGCCATCGAGGATCTCATCGCCAACGAGGGCGTCATCATCACGCTCACGCACGGCGGCCTCATCAAGCGCACCAACGTCTCCGCCTACCGCTCGCAGCGACGCGGCGGCAAGGGCGTCATCGGCATGACCACCCGCGAGGGCGGCGGCGGCGATGGCGAGACGGCGGATTTCATCGAGCATCTTTTCACTGCCAGCACCCACGATTACCTGATGTTCTTCACGAACACAGGCCGCGTGTACGTCGAGCGCGTGCATGAGATTCCCGACATGGGCCGCGCCTCCAAGGGCCGCAGCATCGCGAACATTCTGGAACTGAAAGCCGACGAGAAAATCGCCGCGCTCATCCGCATCCAGTCCAAGACTGATGCGAACCGGCAGGACATCACGTGGGAGCAATCCGGCGAGCTGTTCTTCGCCACGCGTCAGGGCACGGTGAAAAAAACGTCGCTGAACGAATTCGGCAACGTGCGCAAAGGCGGCATGATCGCCATCGGCATCGATCCCGCAGACACGCTCATTGCGGTGAAGCTTACCCGCGGCAGCATTGTGGAAAACGACGACGTGAAGGATCCCGGCGACGACGTCGTGCTCATCACCAAGGACGGCATGAGCATCCGGTTCAGCGAGGCGGATGTCCGCTCAATGGGCCGTTCCGCCACCGGCGTGCGCGGCATCAGTCTGGAAAAGGGCGACGAACTCGTGGCCGCGGCCATCGTGGTTCCCGACGCCACGCTGCTCGTCGCGGGCGCCGGCGGCATTGGCAAGCGTACCGACTTCGGCGAATACCGCGTCCAGTCCCGCGGCGGCAAAGGCATCATCACCATGAAAACCGGCGACAAGACCGGCGTGGTGGTCGGCGCGCTGACCGTGCGGGATGCCGACGAAATCATGCTCATCACGACCGGCGGCCAGTTGGTGCGGACCTTCGTGAAAGACATCCGCGAGGCGGGCCGCAACACGATGGGTGTGAAACTGATCAACCTCGACGCCGGCGACCAGTTGCTCGCCATCGCGCCCGTGATTAACGAGGACAAGGATGAATCCGCCGCATCGACGGGCACGCCTGCACCTGCGCCCACGACCACGCCGGAGTAAACGGCGGGGCGGCGCGGGCCAGATTTGGAGAACGCCAGCTGCGCGGAGTTGAGGCGAGCCGTAGGGCGCTTGTCCTCGAACTCAACAAGGCAGACGCGACGGCAATTCTCTTACCCATCCGGGAGTCGGACCTTGCTGCGCCCGAGGACGGGAGCAAGCCGCCGCCACGCCCGGTGTGCGGCCGTCCCCAGCCGCAGCGACGTGCGTGCGCAATCGGAGTCGGCTGGGCAACACAAGGGGCGCTCTTTCGGATAGATTGGGGCGCGTGAAAGCGGACGCACTTCCCCTGCCTCTGTCTCCGCCTTCCCTCCACTCACTGATTCACCCGAAACACCGAGAGCACCACGAGACCAAAAACCACGGCGAGGAAGACGGTCGAGGCGACGAAGAGCGTGATCGGATGAAGGCAGTGCAGGACGAACTCCAGGAACATGATGAGGATGGCGGTGAACTTCAGCGCACGAATCAGCGCACGGAGCAGTTCACTTTTTTTCTCTGGCGTCGATTCGGTCATTGGTTTGCGGCAATCCCTCCTGCGGGCGGAGTTTTTAGCGACGCTCTCCACTACGTCACAGGCGCTGGTTTCGCAAGCGGCAGGGGGATTATTTTTCCAGCGCCACATTGCCCGGCGATTTCCGCGCCGCCCTTGGCGATGGCGGCAACTCCGGAGAAAAACCGCGAAATTCCAGCACTCGTTCCAGGTGTGAAAACTTCCGCGTGCCGACGCGGCGTCGCCCTCGCTAAACACCCGGGGCGGGCGTGAGATTTTGGTTCAATCGGGGCGGTGAGAAGAAAAAAAGGCGCCCGCGGATCGCCAAACCGGACGATGCGCGAGCGCCCGACAACGCGGGGATTTAACTGACCACGGCGGGAGTCGGGTTGTTGGCCGGCGGCGCGGGGACAGTCGCCGAGGGCGCAGCGGCCGGAGGTGCAGGGTTCACCGTCGGCGCTGGCATCGCTGTTGTCGGCGCCTTCGCGATCGGCGCGGATTTCGCAGTTGGCGATAATTTTTTGGCCGGCTTGGGTTTCGCCGCCGGACCACTATCCGCCGCCGGCAGGGCTTTCTTCGGCGAGGCGGTCTTCGTTGCTGGCAACGCCTTCACCGCCGGGCTGGCATGAGGTGTCAGTTTGAGAACCGCTTCCCGCATCTCCTTGCCCGGTTTGAATTTCACGACGGCGCGCGAAGGGATGGGCACGTCGCGCTTTGGCTGGTTGGGATTGCGGCCGATGCGGGCCTTCCGGATCTTGACTTCGAACACGCCGAAATTCCGCAACTCGACCGTACGACCCTGCGCGACTTCGCCGGCGATGGCGTCGAGGGTGAGCTGCACGATTTCAAAAACCTGCTGCTGCACCAGCCCTGTCTTCTCACTGATCCGAACGACCAGATCTCGCTTTGTCATAGAAACCCTTGGTGTTGATGAATGGTATGCTGCTGCTAACCGGGGACGGATATACGCTTCGGTCCGTGCCTGCGTCAACTCGCAAACCAGCGTGGCCGAACTGGTTACAAGTCCGGTTCAGCCGCCGCAAAGTCGTTCCCGGCTCCGAAGCCCTGGTTCCAGACTCGTGGAATGGGTGGCAGAGGTTGGCCCGGGAATTTCAGGTGCTTGCATGACTGCGGCGGGCAAGGAGGGCCTGCCATTTGGCAATAAGGCGGCGAAGGCTCTCATCAAGCGGCTGGGCGAGGAGTTCGGCGGGCGTGAACCAGCGGAGAGCGTGGCTCTCGGCGCTCACGGTGGCAGTGGCGTTTTCAGGCGCGATGAGGACGAAGCGCACGTCATAGTGAAGGTGCGCAGGTTCGCCGCCTTTCGCGGGGATTTCGTGAATGTCGAGATCGAAGGGGCGCGCGGAGGTGACGGTGAGCCCGTCGATGCCCGACTCTTCGCGCGCCTCGCGCTGGGCGACGCGGAGGATGTTTTCGTCGCCGTCGCAGTGGCCGCCGAACTGGAGCCACTTGTCGAGTTTGCGGTGGTGATGCAGCAGGGCGCGCGCCCCATCGGCGCTGACGACCAGAGCGCTGCCGGTGAAATGGCCGGGAAACGAAGTGCGGTGAAAGCAGTCGGGCGTGGTGTCGAGCAGCGCGATCATGCGCTGGCGGAAGGGCTCCTCGACGGCGCGGGCCGAGAGATCAAGCGTGGCGAGCTGGCTGCGGAAATCAGTGCGGTTCATCGCGGCGAAGGTTGGGGGAAAGAGGGGATCGAGGCCAGTCTCGGATGGGACGAATGCGCGCACAGGGCGCGTCTCAGTTTCCTGCAACCTTCGGCGGGCACGGGTGCCGTGCTCGAAGAAACCTGCGGCGGCACGCGCGCGGGCGGGGTGGGGCAGGCATCCGTGCCTGCCAGTTCGGGCGGCATCCCTGCCGCCCGTTTCCACAGCCGAGCACTCCCGCGGAAACGGGAACACGGGGCAGGGATGCCCCGCCAACTGGCAGACAAGGATGCCTGCCCTACCCGGCTGGCGCGGACGCCAAGCCGCGTGCCAGAAACTAAGATGCGCCCCGCGCACAGCGGCCGTAGCGCAGGTTTCCAAACCTGCTGTATCGCCGATTTCCAAATCGGCAGGGGCCGCTGCATTCCGAGCGCGTGCGACGAGCCGGGGCGTTGCGCGTGGCAGGACGGTCCGCGGGTTGGGAAACCCGCGAGACAGCAGACTTGGAAGCCTGCGCCACAGGCACCGCGCGCAGCGAGACCTTCGGCGATCACACCGTCTCGTGCGTGCGGACGCCGCTGAGGTCGTGGACGGCCGCACTCCCGCAGTGCCATCCGACAATTTACTTGAGCCACTCCCCTGCCCTCCCGACACTCCGCCCATGAGCCAACACCCGGAACCCATCCTCGTCGGTCGCAGCAAAAAAGACGTCTTCCTCCTGCCACAGATGGCCAATCGCCACGGCCTCATCGCCGGCGCGACCGGCACGGGCAAGACCGTGTCGCTGCAACTCCTCGCCGAACACTTCAGCCAGATGGGCGTGCCCGTCTTCATGGCCGACGTGAAGAGCGACCTCACCGGCCTGAGCCAGGCGGGCAAACCGACCGGCAAAGTCCAGGAGCGCGTCAACCTGCTCAAGATCACCGACCACGCCTTCTCCGGCTGCCCCGTGATGTTCTGGGATGTCTTCGGCGAACAGGGCCACCCGGTCCGCGCGACCATTTCCGAGATGGGTCCGCTCCTGCTCTCGCGCCTCCTCCAGCTCAACGACACCCAGGCCGGCGTCATCTCGCTCGTGTTCCGCGTCGCCGACGAACACGGCCTGCTCCTCCTCGATTCCAAAGACCTCCGCGCGATGCTGCAATACGTGGGCGACAACGCCGCCGCCTTCACCAGGCAATACGGCAACATCTCCACCGCCAGCATCGGCGCCATCCAGCGCAACCTCCTCGCGCTCGACACCCAGGGCGGCGACCAGTTCTTCGGCGAACCCGCGCTGAACTTCGACGACTTCCTCCAGACCGACCCGCAGGGCCGCGGCTACATCAACATCCTCTCCGCCGACAAGCTCATGCAGGCGCCCAAGGTCTATGCCACCTTCCTGCTCTGGATGCTCTCCGAACTCTTCGAGCGCCTGCCCGAAGTCGGCGACCTGCCCAAGCCCAAGCTCGTCTTTTTCTTCGATGAAGCGCACCTCCTCTTCTCCGACATCCCCGCGCCGTTGCTCGAGAAAATCGAGCAGGTCATCCGCCTCATCCGCTCCAAAGGCGTCGGCGTTTATTTCGTCACGCAAAACCCGCGCGACATTCCCGACAACGTCCTCGGCCAGCTCGGCAACCGCATCCAGCACGCCCTGCGCGCCTACACCCCGCGCGATCAAAAGGCCGTGCAGACCGCCGCCGACACCTTCCGCCAGAACCCCGCGTTCGACACCGGCACCGTCCTCACCGAACTCGGCGTCGGCGAGGCCCTCGTCTCGTTGCTCGATGAAAAAGGCCAGCCCACCATGGTCGAGCGCGTCTTCATCTGCCCGCCCGGCAGCCAGATCGGCCCCATCACGCCCGAGCAGCGCAAGGCCATCATCGAGCAGTCGCTCGTCTTCGGCCAATACGAGAAAACCATGGACCGCGAGTCCGCCTACGAACGCTTGAAAGGCGTGGCCGCCAGCTCCGGCGACGCCGCCGCGCAAGCCCAGGCCAGCGGCGAAAAAGGCGGCTTCTTCAGTTCCCTCGGCTCCCTCTTCGGCGGCGGCGCGAAAACCCCGAGCGCGCCGAGCCTGCCCGCGTCGGCACCGCGCGGACGGCAGCCCGAGTCGCTCATGGGCACCATGGCCAAGAGCGCCGTGCGCAGCATCGGCAGCGCCGTCGGCCGCGAGATCATCCGCGGCGTGATGGGTTCCCTCTTCGGCGGCGGCAAGCGAAGGTGAATGGAGGCGGCGCGGCGGCGCAATCCCGCCAGCACGACCAGCCGTGCGGACGCGCCGGTGTTGTGGGGAGGGCTTCGAGCCTTCCGCTGGAGTTTGGACATTTTCGTTCTCTCCCTACCGCACGCCCGGCTGCGGCTCCGCGTCGTGCCGGAGGCACGTAAGATATTAGCCGGTGGTGAAGCGCAGCGGAACCACCGGACCCGCCGCCCCAACCCGGCCCTGCGCCCCGGCGGGGCGCGAGAGTCGTGAAACCTCCCCGGCACCTCTCGCTGGGGAGGGACCACTGAGCCGCAACTATTCAGTGAGGGCAACAGGAGCGCGGCCTTCAGGCCGCAGAAGCGTCCGACCGCAGTGATCGCGTCACAAACTACGAACGCGTGCTCCCACTCAAACTTTTGGTGAGTTTAATAAGACGGTTCGGATGATTCTCCCGCCCCCTACAGGACGCACGTTTCTGCGGCCTGAAGGCCGCGCTCCTGACACCCTCATTGCATGGTTACGGCTGAGTTGTGAAGGGGCCGTTATGTCGGCCCATGATGCCGCGTCGCCGTGGTGAGGGGTGTCGTCGGGGAGCGCGCCTCTCGCGCCCCGCCGGGGCGCAACCCTCTTTGGTTCGGGTTTTCCGGTGGTTCCGCTGCGCTTCACCACCGGCTAATTTCTTGCGTGCCTCCGGCACGAAGGGGGGGCGAGCAGAAGCTTGGCACCGGAGCGAGCGCGTGCCACCGTCGGTACATGAGCACGATCACGGTTCCGCTGCCGGATGAAGACTTTGCCTTTCTCCGCCACTTCTCCGCCGCGCAGGGGACTTCGGCGGAGGCGTTTCTGGCGCGGCAGGCGCGCAATTTGCGCGAGCAGTTGCAACGGCCGCTGCCGCCCGAGGCGCTGCGGGCCACCGGCATCATTTCGGCGGAGATCGCGGGCGAGGAAACCCACCGCGAACATCTCGCAAAGAAGCACTCGTGAAAGTCACGCTGGACATCAACGTATTGCTGGATGTGTTCCAAAAGCGCGAGCCGCACTACGCGGCGTCCGCGCCGTGGGCCGCTAGTGTAGTGTCTCTCAAAACTATACTCATAATTCTTTCGGCGCGGAATTTGCGGCGGCCCGCGCCCGCTGAATCTTGGCCAGGATTTCCTCCCCCGCGGCTTTCCAGACGTAGCGCTTGGGGCGGAGATTGCGTTCCCGCAGG
>CAMAUZ010000080.1 GCA_945861535.1 Akkermansia muciniphila
CCTGTCCCAAATGCTACAGATTGTGAGCGTCAACGCGTTTGAGCAAGTGCCTATGGCTGAGCTGTTTGCCAATATCGGCTCTCAAGATGAGGCTACCGCCTCTCGTAACCAGTTGATGCTGTGGGACTAATATCCGGATGGTTATGATAGCGGATGTTGGAGCCTCGGGTCTTGAGTTCCCCATTCAGATAAGTGAAGGAACCCCAAACATCGAAGCGGCTGCGGGTGGTTTTCCAACTTTGGTCCAGCGTCAGTTCCACGCCGCGCGACGTGAGCGTGCCGACGTTCTGATACTGCTGGACACTGCCAATGGTCACGCCAGGGATGGCCGTCGTGTTGCCACCGGGCAGGGCGACGCCGCGGATGGTGTCCTCCGCCAGCGTGTAGAAGCCAACCACGCCGGCCGTAAGGTCGGGCGTGAACTTATGGGTCAGACTGAGTTCAAGGGTCTTCAACTGCTCGGGCTTGAGGTCGGGATTGGGGATCAGTTGGAAGGACGAGGTGGTCGCACTGTCAAAGCGGCCGAAGCTTTCGTAGCGCCGATCGGCGGAGGGCGCGAGAAAGGCGCTCCCATACAGCATCTTCCAGGCGGTGTCCGGCGTCTGGTTGAACACGAGGCCGGCGCGGGGATTGAAGGTCTCGCCGTATTTGGTGTTGTAGTCCCCGCGGAAACCGACGGTGCTCGAGATACGGTCGGTCCACTCGGTTTGCAGTTGGGCGAAGGCCCCGGCGTTATAGGATGACTCGTCGTAAATTTTCGCCGGAATGGTCGTGTTAAGATAGAACTGCCCTTGTTGGGACGGCCGGAGCCGGGTGTTGTAAGGTGTCGCGAGGTCCGGGGTCTTGGCAATCGAGTAGCTGTAGTCACCGGTAAGTCCGGCGGTGACGGTATTTCTCTCGCCAACCTCCAGGGTGCCGCGGCTTTCAATCTGGTACCGCTCACCGAAGGCGTATTTGTAGGTCTGGTTGTAATTGAAGAAAATGTCGCTTGTGTAGTAATTGCGATAGCCGGAGTGGGGCAGGCGTTCGTAGCGGGAGTAGTTCGCCCGCACCAATCCCGAGAACCGCTCGTTGGCCGTGAATTTGTAGGCGGCGTAGGCGGTGGCCTGGGCCGTGGGATTCTCCGGCGAACCGTCGTACGGCACGATGCCGAGCAGTGAAAACGGCCCCCCCGGCAGTTCCGCGTCGGTCAGACTCGTCGCCAAAAAGGACTGCCGCCAGCCGACGGTCAAATCCTCCCACAGGTCCACCTTCAAGAAGGTGCTGAAGCTTTTGAAGCCCGGATGATATGGCGCGTCTCCCGGCAGGAGGAAGTCACCGCCCCGATGGAAGTCCGAGTAATACTGCTCACTCAAGGGCGCGCCGTGCGACTCCTGCCAGTGACCGCCGAGACTCACCGCCACGGCCGACGAGAAGCGCTTGGCGGCGAACACCGCCAATTGATAGGTTTCAAACGATCCTCCCGCGAAACTACCGCGCACCATCCCTTCTTCCGTCGGTGTCTGGGTGATGATGTTGATCACCCCCGTGAACGCATCCGCGCCATAGAGCGCCGAGGCCGGGCCGGAGAGAATCTCGACCTGCTTGGCCATGTAGAGCGGATAGTTCTCCGACACCTGCAAATCCGTCTCGCCCGTCGGCCCGCTGATGCGGATGCCATCCTGCAGGACGACGAACTTGTTGTTCCCGGTGACGCCCCGGATGGTGACGATGTTTTTGGAATCCGAGTGAACGTGGTTGAGCACATCCACGCCGGGCAGGCTCTTGAGCACGTCCTCGAGATTGCGGTAGCCGCGCTCCTCGATCTGGCGCTGGGTGATCACGCGCACCGTTGCGGGCGCGCGTTCCGGCGATTCGGCGCGGAAGGACGCCGTGCTGACGGTGAGTTTCTCCGCCTGGAGCCACGCCAGCTCCTGGGCCAGCGTCGTCACGGTGTTCCGTGGTTTTTCCTCCTTCGCTCCCTCCGGTTTGGCGTCCTGCGCGACGGTGGGGGAGGACATCGACGCGGCGAGCAGTCCGACCGCGAGCAGTTGCCGTGCGGGAAATGCCCGAACCAGGGCGCAATCAGGCTTAGGTGAATTCATATAACTTCAGGGAAATTCCGTAGCCTGTCTGGCGGCGGCGGGCCTTGAAGTAAAGGCTAAAGCCACCCCTCCCACCTAAAACATGCCCACACCCGCCAGCGCCGCTCGCAGCCGCGCCAGCGGGGAAACCAAGCAGACTGGCAAAGCCGGCACCGAACCTGCGACCGGATTAAATATTCCCGGGCGATAGAATGCTAGCTGCCAACCCCGGTGACGAACCGGAGCTTTTTGTTTTCCCGGTTCCACCTTCTTCCCCAGAAATTTCCACCTATAAAAATGCCGATCACACCTGCCCTGCGCGGCGCGCTGAGGACAGCGACGCCCTACCACCCGCGCCAACCCCGAGCCACCCATCCGCGAAAGCGAGGTTTCGTTTCCCCTTCCTGATTTTTCGGGCCCCCTGTTCTTTCTGCCAGCCTCCCGTTCCTTTTCAAATTATCCCACCCCGCCCCGCGTCCATGCCGCCCGCATGAACCGCCGCCGCTTCCTCCAACTCACCCTCGCCGCCAGCTCCCTGCCGCCCGCTTTCCCCGCCGCCCTGCGCGCCGCATCCGCCGCACCCACCTTGTCCGCCGCGCCGTCCGCCGCTGCAGGCGAGCTGCTGCCCAACGGCATCCGGCTCCCCGCGGTCTGGCCGCCGGCAACTTCCACGCCCGTCCTCAAGCCCGCTCCCCTGCCCTTCTATCTCGCGCAACCGCCCGCCGTCCTTCCCATCGATTTCGGCCGTCAGCTCTTCGTCGATGACTTCCTCATTGAGCACACCACGCTTCAGCGGCGCTTCCATCTGCCGGAGCTGCATCCCGCCAATCCGCTCATTCGCCCCGAGCAGCCGTGGGAAAAAGCCGGTCTCGCACCGATGGCCGCGATCCTCGGCGATGGCGTGTGGTTCGATCCGCAGGACCGGCTTTTCAAACTTTGGTACATGGCGGGCTGGCGCAGCGGCACCGCGCTGGCGGTCTCGGAGGACGGCATCCGCTGGCGCAAACCGGCGTTCGGCATCGTCCCCGGCAGCAACCTCGTCCACACCGGCGACCGCGATTCCACAAGCCTCTGGCTGGATCCCACCGAGACCAATCCCGCGCGCCGCTACAAATTTTTCCGCAGCCATCGCGAAGTCCGCGACGGCAAGGCCGAGTGGTATTTCGAGATTCACACCTCCGCCGATGGCATTCACTGGAGCGCGCCCGCGGGCCGCAGCGGCTCGATTTATCCGCGCAGCACCGTGGGCTGGAATCCGGCGCGCAAGGTCTGGATTTACAGCCTGCGCAAAGACTCGAGCACCGCCATCGGCCGCTGCCGCCGCTACTACGAATGCGCCGATCCGATCACCGGCGCGGACTGGGGAAAAGAAGCCCGCCACTGGTGGGTTGGGGCCGATTCGCTCGATCCCGCGCGCCCCGGCACCACCTTCCAGCCGCAGCTCACCAACATCGACGCCGTCCCCTATGAGAGCGTGATGCTCGGCCTCTACACGCTCTGGCGCGGCGCGTTGAATCCCGACCTCGGCCGCCCCGAACTCAACGACGTCTGCCTCGGTTTCAGCCGCGACGGTTTTCATTTTCATCGGCCGGACCGCCGCCCGTTTCTCGCGCTGTCGGAGGAAAAAGGCGCATGGAACTGGGGCAACGTCCAGCCCGCCGCCACGCCGCCGCTCGTGGTCGGTGACAAACTCCACTTCTATTTCAGCGGTCGCAGTGGCGCGCCCGGCTTCCCCGACGGCGGCGGCAGCACCGGCCTCGCCACGTTGCGCCGCGACGGCTTCGCCTCGCTCGACGCCGGCGACACCGAGGGCAGCATCACCACGCGGCCGGTGCGATTCAGCGGCTGCCATCTCTTTGTGAATCTCGCCACCGCACCCGGCGGCGAGCTGCGCACCGAAATCCTCGACGCCGACAATCGCGTGATCGCCCCGTTCACCCGCGAAAACAGCGTTCCCCTCCGCACCGATCAAACCCGACACGCCGTGAAATGGCTGGGCGCTGACGACCTCGCCGCCGTCACCGGACGCGCCGTCAAGCTGCGCTTCCACCTTCGCAACGCCAGTCTCTATGCGTTCTGGACCAGCCGGGATTCCTCGGGCGCCACCGCGCCGTTGAGCTGATTGCCGGACGCCGACGGTCGGTGCCGCACGCGGTCGCGGAGCGCGGCCGGGGTAGCGCAGGCGTCCTCGCCTACGAGTTCGGGCGGCGTCTCGCCGCCCGTACCAACTCGGGGCGAGACGCCCCGCGAACTCGCAGGCGGGACGTCTGCGGTACCCGGGGTGACACAGGCCGGCAGACTGAAGCGGCGTGAACGACGCGCACCGCGGTTTCCCTTCTTTCGGTATGCGCGGCGCGGCGGATTTCGCAGACTGCCGACTCCTTTTACGAATCGGGAAGAGCTGTCCCGGCGTCGTCGCTCCGCGACGGTATGCGCTTAGCCGTAATCATTCAGTCGAACCGAATTTTTGACCACAGAGACACGATGAACACAGAGAAAGCCAAGGACTCGCTGGTCAAGCTTCGTTCACTGAATGGTGACTTCTCGGAGCCGCGGCCGTCCGACGTTCTTCTCTGTGTTCATCGTGTCTCTGTGGTTTTCTGTCCCATTCCAACTGAATAGTTACGGCTTAGCGCCAAAGGCGCGGCTCATACCAGACTGGGGCAACGCCCCAGATCAGATGCCAGCTAATGAATTCAGGGCTGAAGACCCGTTCTATCTATCTGACGAAGGATGATGCTTCCCCGCGATAGACCGCGCTTTCAGCGCTCAAATGGTAATTGGCTCGCTTCCTGGGGCGTTGCCCCACGCTGGTACAAGTCCGCGCCTTTGGCGCCAAACACATACCCGCGACGGAACGAAAACGGCGCTTGGTTATTCGCAGAAAGAGCCGGACCAGCCACCGCACGCCAAAAGTTCACGGCGCTGCCGGCAGCGCGAGGGCGAGAGCAGTGGTGGCCCAGCCGGCAGCGGTGATGGAGATGAACTGGTTGGTCCCGTGCGGGTAGCCGGATTCGTAGAAGGTCTGGATCGGCTTGCTGCGGGATTTCACGATCCACGAACCGTCGGGAAGCTGCTGGGACAGGAGATAGCCGAGCCCGCGGCGGTACGGGGCGGCTGTGGTGGCGAGGCCGCCGGACTGGTGCAGGGCGACGAGCGCGGTGCCGGTCGCGTAGGCGTCGGGGCCGAGCTCGGGGAGCTGGGACCAGCCGCCGTCGGCCTGCTGGGTCGCGAGCAAATCCTGCGCGGCCTGTTGAATCTCGGCCGCGGTGGCGCCGGCCAGAGACAGCGCGCGCAACCGGAAGACGCGGTCTTCGGTGTCGGTCGCAGGAGTTTTCAGCAGCCACGAACGGACCTGGGCGACGCGCTGATCGATGCGCTCGCGCTGTTCGGCGGTGCCGAAGCTTTTCAATCCGCGCAGCGCGGCGTGGGTGGAGGTGAAGAGGCTTTGTTCCGACGGCGGGCGGCGGGATTGCGGCTTCCAGTGCGGGAGATTCTTCTGCCAGACAAGGAGATATTCGGCGACGGCGGCGGTGGTCGCGTCGGGTTTCCAGCCGCCGTTGGCGAGCGCCCAGAGCGCGTAACCGGCGGTGTCGGTCTGGCCGCCCTGGCCTTTGCCAGCAAGATAATTGGTGCGGTTCTTCGCGAGGAAATCGGCGGTGAACTGGAGCTGCTGGCGCAGTTCGTTGGTGTCGATGCTGAAGCCGCGCGCCTGCGCGAGGGTGAGGGCCATGATGGGCAGCCCCTGATTGTGACAGGTGAAACAGCGCTCGCGTTTTTCCATCGAGCCGCGCGCGCCGGCGGTCAGGAGCGGCAGCGAATTCGTCACGGCGGCGCGGAGGGCGGCCGGGGACGGCGAGGGAATGTCGGTTGCGGAAGACGCGGGCGCGGGCGCCGGCGCGGCGACGACGGCGGGTGCGAAAATAGCGAGGACGGCGAGGAGGAAGCAGGCGGGGATTTTCATCGGGTTCGAGCTGGTTGGCGCGGGGTGGCGTGGCGTGTTGCGGCGCAATGTATTTTGGTGCGTTGAATCGTGTTGTCGCACAGCCGGCGTCGACGCGCACGCGCATTGTGACGGGCAAGTTGCCGAGCTGGAACCCGACGTCAGCGCACGAAGCCCGGCCACGCCGCGGGTGCGGTAACGGCGGATTTGGAGTTCAGCGGCGAGCGTGGAAGACGAGGAAGAGTTCGTCGCCGCGGCGGCGGCGGGAGTGGAGTTGGAATTGGGCGGCGGCGGCCAGGTTCGGCGCTCCGAGACCATCGGAGAGGGTGGGAGCGGTGCGGCCGCCGAAGAGGCGCGGGCAGAGGGTAAGATTGATTTCGTCCACGAGATTTTCGCGGAAGAGGGCGTCGTTGAGTTCGCCGCCGCCTTCGCAGAGGAGGCGCTTCACTCCCCATTCGGAATGAAGCCAGCGGAGGGCGCGGGTGAAATTGATTTTCTTGTCGCCGCAGATTTTCACGGTGTCGGCGACGGCGCGGAGGGCGCGGAGTCGTTCGGCTCCGGCGGCGCGGGTGGTGAGGATGATGAGCGGAGAGAAGTGGTGGCGGAAAATTTCGGCCTCGAGATTCACGCGGCCGGTGCCGCTCACGATGATGCGGAGGTTGTACTCGGCGAGGCCGACGCGCAGGCGTTGGCGGCGGTATTTGGCGGCGCCGGGGCTGAGCTGGATTTCGGGCTGGGCATTGATGGTGCCGGCACCGGTCATCACGGCGTCCGCGGTGGCGCGCAGGGCGTAGAGATGGGCGTGGTCGGCGGCGCTGCCGAAGGAGGTGACGGCGCGGTTGGCAGTGGCGATCTTGGCATCGGCGGTGAGAGCCATGTTGATGGCGACCACGGGGCGGGGCGGGGCGGGAGGGGGTGGCATGGGGATTAGGGCGGGAGGGGAAATTTAACCACGGATGGACTCGGATGAACACGGATGGGAAAGCTCAAAGGATAAAGCTCAAAGCTTAAGGGAAGGACCAGGCTCCAAGGACCAAGTGACGAGCGATGGGCTGGCCACGCCGACTTATTGCCTAAGTCGAAGTTATGCGGTGAGGGCGGCGGGAGCGCGGCCTTCAGGCCGCAGAAACGTCCACCCGCAGCCGCTGCTCCAAACCACCCGCACGCGTACCTCCACTCACCATTTGAGTGAAGCGGAAAAGGAGCGTCTGGAAATTCGCCCGCCCCATCCATGACGCACGTTTCTGCGGCCTGAAGGCCGCGCTCCAGCTGCATGGTTGCGCCTAAGCCGTAGCTATTCAGTTGAGCAGATGCAAATGAACCACAGAGACACGATGAACACAGAGAAGAAAAGGAATTCGCTAAGACACATCTACTAACTGATTGGTGACTTCTTAGTGGCGACTCTACTCCTCTTCTTTCTCTGTGTTCATCGTGTCTCTGTGGTCTTACTTCCCGTTTCAACTGAATAGGAACGAATAAGTCCCTACCGTAGTCCCGGCCATGTAACTCTGTGTGCCGGAGGTGTCTGGCGTCTTGGTTTTGGAATCTGCTTTGTGCTTGGTCCTTCCCTTGAGCTTTGAGCTTTGAGCTTTGAGCTTCCCCCCCCTTTCCCCATCCGTGTTTATCCGTGTGCATCCGTGGTTTCAAAATTCCGGTTTCGCGGTTCGGCCTCAGAGCAGGAGCATGGCGTCGCCGTAGCTGAAGAAGCGGTAGCGCTCGCGGATGGCGGCGGCGTAGGCGGCGAGGATGAGGTCGCGACCGTGCAGTTCGCCGGGCGCGGCGAAGGCGGAGGCGAGCATGAGGAGCGTGGATTGCGGGAGGTGAAAGTTGGTGAGGAGGGCGTCCACGATTTGGAAACGCGCGGGGGGATGAAGGAAAATGCGGGTGCGGCCGGGTCCGGGGACGAGCGCGCCGTGGTGTTGCGCGGCGACGCTCTCGAGCACGCGCGCAGTCGTGGTGCCGATGGCGAAGACGCGGCGGCCGTTGGCGCGCGTGCGGGTGATGAGGTCGGCGGTGGCGGCCGGGAGTTCGTAGCGTTCTTCGTGCATGAGGTGTTCGCCGAGGGTGGCGGCTTTCATGGGGGCGAAGGTGCCGAGGCCGACGTGCAGGGTGACGAAGCCGACGTGCGCGCCGGCGTCGCGAAGTTGCGCGAGCAGCGCAGGCGTGAAGTGCAGTCCGGCGGTGGGCGCGGCGACGGAGCCGGGTGCCTGTGCGAAGACGGTTTGGTAGCGCTCGCGGTCGCCGGCGGATGCGTGGTGCGGGGCGCGCTCGATGTAGGGCGGGAGCGGGGTTTCGCCAAGGTCGTCGAGCGCGGCGAAAATATTTTTCGGACCGGAAAACCGCAGGCGGCAGTGACCGTCGGGATTTTTTTCAAGGACGACAGCGGTATGGGCGGTGGCATGGCCGCGCGTGTCGGTGAGGTGAATCTCGGTGCCGGGGCGCACGCGTTTTCCCGGACGGAGCAAAGCCCACCAATCGTTCGGCGCGTTTTCCTCGGTCAGGAGCATTTCGATCTGGCCGCCGCTGCCGGCTTTATTGCCCCAGAGGCGGGCGGGGATGACGCGGGAGTCGTTGAAGATGAGCGCATCGCCCGGGGCGACGTGTGCGGGCAGATCGGGCAGGCGGCGGTGTTCCCAGCGGGCTTCGCGGCGATGGAGGACGAGCAGACGGGCGGCGTCGCGCGCGGCGGCGGGTTGCTGGGCGATCAGCTCGGGGGGGAGCAGGTAATCAAAGTCGGCGGGGCGCAGGGTTTTTCCGGGGTCGTTCACGCGGGCGCAGCGTAGCAGAGGATTTTGTGCGGGCCAGCTTTGGGCGCGCCGGACAGGGGTTTTTGGCAGGGGAATTTGGGGCAGGGGAATTGGAGGGGGAGGGGAATCCGGATTTTTTGGCAAAGGAATGGAGGCAAACGAATGGGGAGGAACGGGGGGGGCAGATTCAGGATTCCCGGTCCCCATTCCTTTGCCTCCATTCCTTTGCCCCCCTCTGCCGCTCCGTTTTCGGGGCACGACGGCCTGTCTGATCGCCGGGTTTGGCGGGCTGGTGCGGGCGATTGTCCCGGACGGGTCCGAGTGGAGGCGCGCGGCGATTTCGCCCTAACCCTTTGCCTCTCAAATCACCCCAAGATTTGTGAGTAAGTTTCAGGCCCTTAAGGCCCGATCGGAATTGACGATGGAAAGGTAAAGTGGCAAAAAGTGGGAATCAGTGGAAGCAAATGGGTTGTAGTGGGTTTCGGTTTCGGCGCAGTATTTGGTCATGGCCTCCGGCGACAACATCGCGACGACGGTCTTCAATTTTCGCTACCGGCATGGGGTGGATGAGAAGCGGCGCGTGCAGATACCAAAGCCGTGGCGGCCGGCTGATGAGGACACCGAGTTCACGCTGATGCTCTGGTCCAAGTCGCCGCACGGCCCGTGTCTGCGGATGCTGCCGCGGGCGCAGTTCGACAAGCTGATGCAGGACATCGAGGCGCTGGCGGGGAGCGATCCGCTCAAGGCGCTGCGGAAGCGGGCGCTCGGGTCGTGGTCGCTCCAGGTCACGTTCGACAAGACCGGGCGCATTTGCATCCCGGAGGAGCTGGCGAACGAGGCGGGCATCCTCCCGAACCAAGAAGTGTTGCTGGTCGGCCTGATGACCAGTTTTGAAATCTGGAACCCCGAGCGCCTCGTCAAGGTGGACAAGGCGGACCGGGAAATGTCGGCGGACGTGTTCCGCGATCTGGAGTGATTATGGGACTCATCAACTTGCTCAGCGTGGGCCGGAGCCTGATCGGAGTCTCGCACGGCACCGGGCATTACAAATTGGCGCAGGGAAATCTGCTGCCGAATTTCGGCGGCGCACGGCCCGCGGGCGGCGCGGCGGGCGGGTCGGTTGGGAAATCGGTGGAGCGTGCGGTGGTGGGATCGAAGTCCGCGGCTCCGGCGCGCGGGACGGGCCAGGGTGAATTGAAACTGGAAGTGCCGGCGGCGGTGAAACTGGCGGTAACGGCATCGCCGAAGGCCGCAACCGCCGCGGTCGCCGCAGTCAGTGCGGTCACTGCGGTCACTTCGTCACCCGCCACGGCGGCGGTGGCAGAAACAAAAACCGCTCCGGCGAGTACAGCGACCACCGCAGCGGCACCGACCCCGGCGCGTCCGCGGGCCGAGGAGAAATTCACTCTCGGACGCTGGGTCAGCCTGATGCTGAACCGCTGACGCTGACCGCGCACTCCGCGGCCATCTGCATGAACCGTGAACGATTTCATCCACAGCCCGGTGATGGTGGCGGAAGTGCTCGCGGCGTTGCAGCCGCGGGACGGCGGCCGGTTCGTGGACGCCACGCTGGGTGGGGCTGGGCACGCGGCCGCGATCTTGAGGGCGAGCGCGCCGACGGGATGGCTGTTTGGTTGCGATCGCGATGGCGACGCGCTTGAGGTCGCGCGCGAGCGGCTGCGGGAGTTCGCGGAGCGCTGCGAGCTGCGGCCGGGAAATTTTGCAGAGCTGGCCGGCTGGGTGCCGGCGGCGAGTTGCGACGGCGTGCTGATGGACCTCGGGGTGAGCTCGCCGCAGATCGACCGGGCGGAGCGGGGCTTCAGTTTTATGCAGGACGGGCCTTTGGACATGCGGATGAACCGGCAGCAAACGCTGACCGCGGCGCAGTTGGTGAATGAAGCGCCGGCGGACGAGCTGGCGCGGTGGTTTTGGGAACTGGCCGACGAACGCGCGTCGCGCCGGATCGCCCGCGCCATCGAGCACGAGCGGTGCGTGCGGCGCATCGCCACGACGGGCGAACTGGCCGCGCTGATCGAGCGGGTCGTGCCGCGGCGCGGGCAGAAAACCCATCCGGCCACGCGGGTGTTCATGGCGCTGCGGATGGTCGTGAACGACGAACTGGCCTCGCTCGAACGTGGCCTGCAGGCGGCGTTTGCCGTGCTGAAGCCGGGCGGCCGGCTGGCAGTGATCACGTTCCATTCGGTGGAAGACCGCCTGGTGAAAAGTTTCGGCCGCGACCTGGCGCGCGAGTACCGCGTGATCGGCGACGTGGACGTGCCCGAGCTGCGGCAGGCGCGCACGCCGCTGGCACGACTGCTCAGCCGCAAGGCAATCCTGCCGGGCGCGGAAGAAACGGCGGAAAACCCACGCGCCCGCAGCGCGCAATTGCGGGTGCTCGAGAAAATTTGAACTGGTTATGAAACGAGAAAATGAAACGGCGGGGTTCACGTTTGGCCCGGCGATCAAGGCCTTCCTGTTCTGTGTGTTCATCGGCGGCTCGGGCCTGGGCTTCGTGTGGCAGAAGCAGGAGATCGGCGACTTGGGCCGCCAGCTCAAGGACGCCGAGCTCCGGCTCGAAGAACTCAAGCGCCAAAACAAAAACCGCGCCGAAACACTCCAGCAATTTCTCGATCCGCGCCTGCTCGCCCAGAAGGCTACCACCCAGTTTCCCGACCTGACGCAGCCGGTGCCGAACCGGATTTTCATTCTGCCCGAACCGCCGCGGATCGTGCGTGAATCGGTCGCGCCCGCCGTGGCTCCGTCGTCGGTGCCGTCGGGTGCGCCTGGCCCGGCCGCCACTCCTTCCATCCGCCAGATCGCCCGCACGGGCGGCCGTATTCTCTAACCCAACCCATCGGAGTCACGATCATGGAACCCAACCTCAACGCCTCGGTTTACCGCCGCCTTGTCCTGCTGTCCGGGCTGTTGCTGCTCGGCTTTGCCGCGCTGGGGGGCCGCCTCGTTTATCTCCACCTAGTCCCGAGCAAACAGGTCATCCATGTGGCGATCGCCAATCATCAGCACGAGACCTTGCGCGAGCCGCGGCGCGGTGAGATTCGCGACATCCGCAACCGCGTGCTGGCCAGCAGCACGTTTGTCAAAACGGTCTGCGTCGATCCGTCGATCGTGAGTGTTTACGGTCCGCTGATCGCCCGGACGCTGGCGCCCATCCTGCAAGTGCCCGAGGCGGAACTGGCCCGGCTGGCGGGGCAGCGCCTGCGCACGAACGACGCCGGCGTCGTGGTGACGAACAAGTTCGTGGTGCTGTGTCGCAAGGTGCCGAACGAGGTGTGGCAGAAGGCGCAGTTCGCGCTCGCGACGATGCCGGTCGCGGTCAGCACCAACGGCCTGACCAAGGCCCAGATCGCCGCCCAGAACGCCACGCTCTACGTCGTGCGCAACAAGGCCGTCTTCGCCGATGCGGTCGATGACCAGCAGCGCATGTATCCGAACCGCACCCTCGCGGCGCATGTGGTCGGGTACCTCAACCCCTTCGACAACGCGCCCGTCCGCGGCATCGAGGCCTCGATGAACGAGCAACTCACGGGCGTGCGCGGCTGGATGACCAGTCAGACCGACAAACGCAAACGCGAGGTCGTGTCGCTCCGCTCGCAGGATGTCCAACCGCGCAACGGCCTCAACGTCGTGCTCACCCTCGACGCCACGGCGCAGTATGTGGTCGAGGAGGAAATCGCGGAGGCCATGCGCCAGCACACGCCGATCAGCATTTCCGCCATCGTGGTGCGGCCCAAGACCGGGCACATCCTGGCGATGGCGACGTGCCCGACGGTCGATCTGAATTCGCCCACGAATTTCCCGCTGGAGTTCCATCGCAACCAGAGCATCTCCGCCGTGGCCGAGCCGGGCTCGACGTTCAAGATCGTGGTGGTCGCCGCCGGTTTGAACGAGCGGGTCGTCACGCTGCGCGACCGGATTGAGTGCGAGAACGGGGCGTTCCATTACGGTGGCCGGGTGCTGCACGACCACGATCATTATGGCTTACTGTCCGTCGAGGAGATCATCACCAAGTCCTCCAACATCGGCTCGGCCAAGATCGGCCTGCGGCTGGGCGAGCGGAGGCTGTATGACTACATCCGCGCCTTCGGTTTCGGCGAGCGCTCCAACATCACCCTCGACCGCGAGGAGAAGGGCATCGTCCGCGGCCTCGAACGGTGGACCAAAATCTCGAACGCGTGGATCCCGATGGGCCACGAAATCATGGTGACGCCGTTGCAGATGGTGATGGCCATGTCCGCCATCGCCAATGGCGGCAAGCTCATGGCCCCGGTGCTGGTGGATCACGTCGTGGACGACAACAACAACGTGGTCGCGCGCACGCAGCCGCAGGCGCTCCGTCAGGTGGTCTCCGCCGAGGCGGCGCGGCTCACGGTGCAGGCGCTCAAGACCGTGGTTTCGACCAATGGCACCGCGCCCAAGGCCCGCCTCGACCTGTACACGGTGGCGGGCAAAACCGGCACCGCCCAGAAGGCGATCGGCGGCGCGTATGTGAAGGGAAAATACTTCTCTTCGTTCATCGGTTTCTTCCCGGCGGACGATCCCGAACTGTGCATCTCGGTGGTCATGGATGAACCGCGCAACGGCTACTACGGCGGCCACACCGCCGCGCCGGTGTTCAAGAAAATCGCCGAGCGGCTCGCCAATTATCTGAACATCCGCCCCGATCTGACGCCCACGGATTCGCTGAATCCGGGCACGCCGGGCACGCCGGTCATTCCGGCCACGCCCGCCGCACGGGTTGCGGCCAAACGCTCCCGCTAACCGCGCCGATTCATGCAACTCAAACAACTCATCCACGACCTCGAGACGGTGACGGTGGAAGGCTCGCTGGACCGCGAGGTCGTCGGCGTCGGCTACGACTCGCGGCGCATCAGCCCCGGCATGGTGTTCGTCGCCATTCCTGGTAAAAACACCGACGGCCACCAGTACATCACCGCCGCGTTGGAACGCGGCGCGGTGGCCATCATTTCCCAGCAAAACGGGTTTGTGCCGCAGCGCGCGACGAAGATCAAAGTGCCGGATGCGCGCCGCGCGCTGGCGCGGACAGCGGCGGCGTTTTACGGTTTCCCGAGCCAGCAGCTCAAGGTCATCGGCGTCACCGGCACGAACGGAAAAACGACAGTCTCGTTCATGGTGAAACACATCCTCGAGGCCGCGGGCGTGAAGACCGGCCTGCTCGGAACGGTGCGTTACGAGATCGGCGAGCGGTGCATTCCGGCCCAGCGCACGACGCCCGAGGCGCTCGAAATCCAGGCGATGATGGCGCAGATGCTCAACGCCGGCTGCAAGGCGTGCGTGATGGAGGTCAGCTCGCACGCGCTCGATCAGCAGCGCGTGGTGGGCGTCAATTTCAACGTCGGAATTTTCACCAACCTCACGCAGGACCACCTCGATTATCACGGCACGATGGACGCCTATTTTCAGGCGAAACAGCGGCTGTTCGCCACGCTCGGGGCCGGTGGAAAACCGGCCACGGCGGTCATCAACATCGACGACGCCTACGGAGTGCGCCTGGTCAACGAGTCCAGTCTCGAAGTTCAACTGACCTACGGGCTGCACGACGCCGCGCGGTTGCGCGCCACGAAAATCCAACTCGGCCGCGGGGTGACGCGGCTCACGATTGAAACGCCCGCGGGCAGCTTCGCCTGCCGCCTGCCGCTTATCGGCCGGCACAACATTTACAACGCGCTCGCCGCGGTCGGCGCGGCGCTCGCGTTGCAGGTGGACCTCAGCACCATCAAGACGGGCCTCGAGACGATGAAGCCGGTGCCGGGGCGTTTGGAGAAGGTCGATTGCGGCCAGCCGTTCTCGGTCTTCGTCGATTACGCGCACACGGATGACGCGCTCCAGAACGTGCTCACCACGCTGCGCGAGGTAACGCAGGGCCGCGTG
Source organism: Akkermansia muciniphila (assembly GCA_945861535.1). Lineage (GTDB taxonomy): Bacteria > Verrucomicrobiota > Verrucomicrobiia > Limisphaerales > BJHT01 > BJHT01. Next base: position 14,667 of record CAMAUZ010000080.1, read on the forward strand.
TTGCTGGCCTTCGGCTGCGGCGGCAATCGCGACTCCGGCAAGCGCGCGAAGATGGGCCGCGTCGCCGCGCAGCTCGCCGATCACACGATCATCACGACCGACAATCCGCGGAAAGAATCGGCCACCTGGATCGCGGCGCAAATCGAAGAGGGCTTCCGCGCCGTCCGCACCGGCGGGCATCAGGTCGAGCTGGACCGGCATCGCGCGATTGATGAACTGATCCGCATGGCCAAGCCCGGCGACGTGGTGTTGCTCGCCGGCAAAGGGCACGAGACCTATCAGGAATTCGAGGACACCGTGGTGCCCTTCGATGACCGCGTTCACGCCCGCGAAACCCTCGAGGCCCTCGGTTTTTCTCAGGACGAGGAAACCGCCGGCACGATGTGAAATGGTGAACCCGCGCTGAAGATTTTCATGGCTCCCCGCACGCTCCAATATGTCGCCGACGCCTGTGGCGGCACGCTGCTGCACGGCCCGCCGCTGAGCACGGTGGTGCGCGTCAGCACGGATTCGCGGCGCGTGGCGGCGGGCGATCTGTTCGTGGCGTTGAGCGGCGAGCGGTTTGATGCGCACCAGTTTCTGGATCAGGTCGCGCACGCGGGCGCGGCGGCGACGGTGGCGGAGACAAATCGGTTGCCGGCGGACTGGCGCGCCCTGCCGGTGGTCGCGGTCGAGAACACGCGCACGGCTCTCGGCGCATTGGCAGCGCGGTATCGCGGCGATTTCTCGCTGCCGGTAATTGCGGTGGCCGGCTCGAACGGGAAGACGACGACGAAGGAATTGATCGCCGCCGTGTTGCGCGAGGCGTTCGCCACAATCGCGAGCGAGGCCAGTTTCAACAACGACATCGGCGTGCCGCTGACGCTGCTCCGGCTTGATGCGTCGCATCGGGCGGCGGTGCTTGAGGTCGGGACAAATCATCCCGGCGAACTCGCGCCGCTGGTGCGCATGATCGCGCCGCGCTTCGGTGTCATCCCGAGCATCGGCCGCGAGCATCTGGAATTTTTCGGCGACGTGGCCGGTGTCGTGGCCGAGGAAGGCTGGCTGGCCGAGCTGCTGCCCGCGGACGGCGGCCTTTTCATTAACGGCGACAATCCGCACATCGCGCCGATCCTCGCGCGCACTGCGGCCCGCGTGGTGAAAGTCGGCCTCGCCGCCGGCAACGACTGGCGCGCGACGGACGTGCGCTGCGACGAGCGCGGCATGACTTTCGCGGTCACGGCCCCGCGCGCGGAATTCTCCGGTAGCTACCAGCTTCGCCTGCATGGCCGCCATCAAGTCGTCAACGCCCTGCTCGCGCTCGCCGTGGGCGCGGAGCTGGGGCTGACGCGTGGTCAATTGCAGGCGGGCCTGGCGGGATGCACCCCGCCCGGCATGAGATTGCAACTGTGGGAAACCGGCGGCGTCCGCGTGCTCGATGATTCGTACAATGCGAATGCCGACTCGATGCTGGCGGGGTTGCAGACGTTGCAGGATTTTCCGTGCGCGGGCCGCAAGTTCGCGGTGCTCGGCGACATGGCGGAACTGGGCAATCACACCGCGAGCGCGCACGCGGAAGTCGGCGCGCGTGCGGCGACGGCGGGTGTGGAAATATTGCTCGCCGTCGGGCGCATGGCCGGTGTGACCGCGCAGGCCGCGACGCGCGCGGGCCTGGCGGGCGTGCGCGAATTCGCCGATGCCGAGAGCGCGGGACAGGCGCTGCGCGAACTGGTGCGGCCCGGCGATGTCGTGTTGCTCAAGGCGTCGCGCTCGTCGCGCATCGAGCGGGTCGGCGAGATTTTGCGCGGCGCAGGAACAACGAGCGGCGCGGAGCAGACGCGCGCCGGGGAGGGGCAACGGTCATGATTTACTACCTCGCCCATTATTTGCAGGAGCAGGCCGCCGGGACCGAGTGGGCCGATTCGTTGTCGGCGCTGCGCGTGTTTCGTTACATCACGGTGCGCAGCGCGGGCGCGGCGTTGACGGCCTTGCTGCTCTCGCTGTGGCTGGGGCCGCGGATGATCGCGTGGCTGAAGGAATTGAAGTTCGGCCAGAACTACCGTGACCGCGCGGAAGAACAGGGGGACCTGAAGGCGCGCATCCTCAGCAAGAAAGGCACGCCGACGATGGGCGGGCTGATGATTGTGCTGGTGCTGGATTTCACGGCGCTGCTGTGGACGCAATGGAACGAGCTGGTGGTGCTGACGCTGCTGTCGGTGGTCGTGCTGGCGGGACTCGGATTTTACGACGACTACGCGAAGATCACGCGGCAGAGCAGCGCGGGCGCGACCTCCGTGGTGAAGCTGACGGTGCAGACGACGCTGGCGTTGTTCATCGGCGTTTATTTGTGGCGGCTGCCGGCCACCGCGACGCTGATCACCGAGGTGCATGTGCCGTTTTTCAAGCATCCGGTACTGACCGGCGCGGGGCTGGCCGGCCTCGCGGTGGCGGTGTTGACGATCGTCGGCAGCTCGAACGCGGTGAACCTGACGGACGGCCTCGACGGACTCGCCACCGGCTGCACGGTGATCGTCGCGCTGGTGTTTCTGATCATGACCTATATCGCGGGCAATGTGATCGCGGCGCGTTATTTGCAGGTGCCGTATGTGCCGGGGGCGGGCGAGCTGACGGTGATTTGCGCGGCGCTGATCGGCGCGGGATTGGGTTTTCTCTGGTTCAATTGCCACCCGGCGCAGGTGTTCATGGGCGACACCGGTTCGCTGGCGCTGGGCGGGGCGCTGGGGCTGATCGCGCTGCTGATTCACCAGCCGTTTGTGCTCGTGATCGCGGGCGGCGTGTTCGTCGCCGAGGCGGCGTCGGTGATGATGCAGACGGGGTGGTTCAAGCTGACGCGGCTGCGGACGGGGACGGGGCAGCGGGTGTTTTTGAAAGCGCCGCTGCACCATCATTTTGAAGTCAAGGGCTGGTATGAATCGCAGGTGGTGACGCGGTTCTACATCCTGAGCATCGTGTGCGCGCTGATCGCGCTGAGCACGCTGAAGCTGCGGTGATGCGTGATGCGTGATTTGAAATTCGTAACTCGAAATTTGTAATTCGAAATTTGGAACTGTTTTTGCCGTAGCATGTTTTCTCTCGCACAAAAATCGGTCGTGGTGCTGGGCCTCGGAACGAGCGGCCAGGCGGCGTGCCGGCTGCTCGTCGAGCAGGGCGCCACGGTGACCGCCGTGGACTCCGCGGACAGCGCGGCGTTGCGGGCCGAGGCGGAGGCGCTGCGCACGCTCGGAGTCGCGGTGACGCTCGGTTGCGCGACCGCGCCGGAGGGGGCGTTCGATCTCGCGGTGGTGAGTCCCGGGATCGCGACGAGCTCGGCGCTGGTGCGCGGCGTGACCCAGCGGGGTGTGCCGTTGATCGGCGAATTGGAACTCGGTTACCAACAGTCGCGCTGCCTGACCATTGCGATCACGGGCACCAACGGAAAAACCACGACGACCGAACTGGTCGCGCGGATGATCAATCATTGCCACCGCAAGACCATCGCTGCGGGCAACATCGGTCTGCCCGTGTGCGCCGTGGCCGCGCAGACGCACGAACTGGATTTCCTCACGGTCGAAGCCAGCTCGTACCAACTCGAGACCACGCAATATTTTCGCCCCTCCGTCGCGGTGTTGCTCAACATCACGCCCGATCATCTCGACCGCTACGCGACCATGGCCGACTACGCGCGGGCCAAGGCGCGGGTGTTCCTGAACCAGCAGCCGTTCGACTGGGCGATCATCCAGAGCGAGGCGCTCGCGCAACTCCACGCGCTCGGCGTGAAGGTGCCGTCGAAGCTCATCACCTTCAGCGCGACCTCGCGCATGGCGGACCTGTTCTTCGACCGCGGCCTGCTCGTGAGCCGGCTCGATGACTGGTGCGGGCCGCTCCTCAACATGGAGCAGGGCCAACTGCGCGGTCCCCACAACGCGGAGAATCTCATGGCCGCGCTCGCCGTCGGGCGCGTGCTGCGCCTGCCGCTCGCGCAGGTGATCGAGGCGCTGCAAAGCTACCCGGCCGCGGCGCACCGCTGCGAACTGGTGGCCGAGATCAATGGCGTAAAATTCGTCAACGATTCCAAGGCCACCAACGTGGACGCCGTGCGCAAAGCGCTGCTGACCATGCCCACCGGCGAGCGCGGCGAACCGAACATCCTGCTCATCGCCGGCGGCAAGGACAAAGGCCTCGATTATCACGACCTCGGACCGCTGCTGGCGCAGCGCGTGAAACACGCTTTTTTGCTGGGTGAAACGCGCGAGAAAATCCGCGCCGCTTGGGGTCTGTTTACTCCTTGCACCGTGGTGGATACGTTGCTAGAAGCAACCCTTGAAGCGGCCCGGAAGGCGGTTCCCGGTGACGTAGTTTTGCTTTCACCAGCTTGTTCCAGCTTTGACATGTTTCAGAATTATCAACATCGGGGTGAAGTGTTTCGACAGGCGGTCAATGTCGGGGCGCGCACAATGAATGGTGGTGCCTCCGCGTGAGGCCACAGCCGATGGTGTCCGGGGTTCCGGGTCGCGACAGTTGCCAGCAACAGATCAGAAATAAATCGACGTATTGAAAATAAATTTCGCGTTGGGCGGTGATTTTACCCCGCCGTGCGAAGCCAGTGTCCCCAACGAAAAACCAGTTATGAACAACCCCAACCAACCTGCTCCCGAGGGCGCGCTGAACGATTCCGCCTCGAAACCCAAATCCAACGTCCGCCTTTTTGTCTTCGTGATCATCGCGATCCACGCGGTCTTCTTCGCCGGCGTGCTGCTCCAAGCCTGCAAGCCGAAGGATGAAAAGTCCGCCAACTCGGGCGTGCCGACCCCGCCGCCGATCGACTACACGCCGGCCGGCACCAGCACCCCGCCGCCCATCGGCCTGCCACCCGGCGGCCCCGCATTCAACCCGCCGGCCGGTCCTGGAAACTTCGCGACGACCCCGCCGCTGCCGCAGCCGCCGGTCGCCCCGGCCTTCCCCGAGCCGCCGCCCGCAGTGCCGCCCGCGCAGCCGCCGGTCGCCGTTCCGCCGACGATCAGGTCGGAGGTGCCGCCGTCGGTCGATGGCCCGAAACAGCACGTCATCGGCAAGGGGGACTCCTTCTCCACGCTCGCGAAGAAATACGGGGTTTCCGCCGCCGCGATCACGAAGGCCAATCCGGACGCCAACCCGACCAAGCTGAAGATCGGGCAGAAGGTGACCATCCCCGCCGCCGCGCCCAAGTCCGCCACGCCCGACGCCAAGAAGACGGCCGATGCGAAACCCGATGAAGCCGGCACCTACACGGTCAAATCGGGCGACACCCTCGGCAAGGTCGCCAAAGCCAACAAGACCACGGTCAAGGCGATCCGCGATCTCAACAAACTCAAGACCGACCAGATCAAGGTTGGTCAGAAACTCAAGCTGCCCGCGGCCTCCGACAAACCGGCGGCGAAGGCGGTTCCCGCCAGTTGATCCGACGGGTTCTTCCGGCGGGCGTCCCCTGATGGATGCCCGGCGCGACCGGTCGGAAACCCGATCCGGCGGCGGCGGCAAATGGTGACCATGGCCCGGGGCGGAGTGTCGGTTGGACACTCCGTCCACGCGGGGCGACGGCGGAAGGACAATTATGCGACGAGCGACAACGCTGCTGGTATTTTGCGTGGGTGGCCTGCTGGCCTTGGGGCTGGTGACGTTGTACAGCGCCAGCATCTACATGCAGGCGCGGCCCCATCGGCTGACGGTCGCGGACCTCAAGAATGTGAGTCCGGTGGCCGCCAGGCTCGCGCGGCGGGCGGACCCGGTGGCGGCCTTCCTAGCCGACCAGTTTTCCCCCGCCGGCCAGTGGGCGGTCTCCGAAGCCCTCGCCAAAACTTCCGACATCAAGACCGTCCGCCGCGTGCTGGTGGACGAGTTCAACCGAATTCTGGCCGGCCCGCTCATCTACAATTCCGTGCTTTTCAGCCGCGTGGACTTGCGCGCCGACACCCGCAAGCTGGCCGAGTCGAATCCCACCGACACCGAAATTGCCCACGCCAACCGGCTGCTGCTCGAGGACGCTTTCCCCCACGAATTGTCGCGAAAGAAACGTCCGGGTTTGTTGTTCATGCAGCTCGCTTGGGCTGCGCTCGGCGTGCTGATCGGGATTGGCGCCGCGGCCTTCGACTACCGCAAACTCAAGGACTGGTCGTGGTTGATCTACGCCGTGGCGATCGTCCTGCTGGCGCTGGTGTTCGTCCCCCACATCGGGGTCAAGAAAAACGGCGCGTTTCGCTGGCTCGATTTCCGCGTCGCCGGCTTCCAGCCCTCCGAGCTGGCCAAGTTCGCGCTGATCATCGTCCTCGCGCATTACGCAGAATTTCATCGTCGCCAAATGGTCAATGTGGGGCGCGGCCTCGTGCTGCCCGGCCTGCTGGTGGCCCCGCTGCTGGGCCTGATCATTTTCGAGCCGGACTTCGGCACCACGATTCTGCTCGTGCTCGTGACGGCGTCCATGCTCGTGCTCGCCGGGTCGTCGTGGAAATGGGTCGTGACCTCCGGTGCGGCGATCGCCGTCGCGATTGGCGTGGCCATCTACCACAATCCGGTTCGGTTCAATCGCATCCTCGCCTTCCTTGATCCCGAGGCGCACAAGTCCGGCGTCGGCTACCAGGCCTGGCAGGCGCTCGTGGCGATCGGCTCGGGCGGCTGGAGCGGCCTCGGTCTCGGCAACGGGTTGCAGAAACTCGGCTTCGTCCCTGAGAACCACACCGACTTCATCCTCTCGGTCATCGGCGAAGAACTGGGCCTCGTTGCCACGCTCGGCATCGTGCTCGCCTACGTGGTGCTCGTCATCTGCGGCCTCTTCATTGCGTCGCACGCGCGCGATCGCTTCGGCTTCCTGCTCGGCGCGGGCATCAGTTTGCTCATCGGGTTTCAGGCCTTCATCAACATCGGCGTGGTCACCAGTTCGCTCCCGAACAAGGGCCTGCCGCTGCCCTTCATCAGCTACGGCGGTTCGAGTCTGCTGATGATGCTCATCGGCGTCGGCATCCTCCTGAGCATCGCGCGCCAAGCCGCCGCGCCGGAATCCGCGACGGTCGAGGTGCTCGACGAAAACGCCGTGCCCGCCACCTAGCTGCAGCCCTTTCGGCAAGACAAGACAGATGAACCACAGAGACGCGATGAACACAGAGCAGGAAAGAAAGTGGCTGTGTTGTTTTGGTTCGCTGCTCGGTGGCATCCCGGCGCGGGAGCATCGGTCGGTTTTTCTCTGTGTTCATCGTGTCTCTGTGGTTAATCAATTTGGCCCCGCCTGCCTCGTCACCGCCTAGCTCCCCAATGCAACCTGCCCCTGCAAAACCGTTGGTCGCTCTCGCTTGCGGCGGCACGGGTGGTCATCTCTTCCCCGGCCTCGCGATCGCCGACGCGTTGCAGCAGCGCGGCTGCGACATCCTTCTGCTCGTCTCGCCGAAAGAAGTGGACCAGCAGGCCGTGCGCTCCCTGCGCGGACTGCGCGTGGAAACCCTGCCCGCCGTGGGCCTCAGTCGCGGCGGCGTGGGACGATTTGCGCTCGGCTTTTTCCGTTCGGTCAATGCCGCCCGCCGCCTTTTCAAAGCGACGCCCCCGCGCGCCGTGCTCGCGATGGGCGGCTTCACCAGCGCCCCACCCGTGCTCGCCGGCAAATTTTGCGGCGCGGCCACGTTCTTCCATGAAGCCAACGCCATTCCCGGCCGCGCCAACCGCCTGCTCGCGCACGTCGTGAACGAAGCCTTCGTCGGGTTCGCCGCGGCCACCGATCATCTTTTTCTCCAACGCGTCACCACCACCGGCACGCCCGTGCGTTCGCAATTCCTCCCGCAGCCGCCCGCCGGATGCCGTGCCGCGCTCGGTTTGAAATCCGACCGCCCCGTCCTGCTCGTCGTCGGCGGCAGTCAGGGTGCGAGCGGCGTCAACGACCTCGTGCTCGCCGCGCAACCGCTCTTCACCCGCGACCTGCCCGAGCTGCAAATCCTGCACCTCACCGGCGCGGACGATTTTGAAAAAGTGCGCGCCGCGTGGGCGGCCACGGGACAAAAAGCCGTCGTCCGCCCTTTTCTCACCGAAATGGAACTCGCGCTCGGCGCGGCCACCGTGGCCGTCAGCCGCGCGGGCGCGTCGTCGCTAGCGGAATTCGCCGCCGTGCGTGTGCCGACCATTCTCGTTCCTTACCCGGCCGCCGTGGACAATCACCAGTTCCACAACGCCATGGCCCTCGTCCGCACCGGCGCGGCCGCGCTGCTCGAACAACGCGGCGCAACCGGCGAACAACTCGCCCGCCAGATTCTCGATCTCCTCCGCGACCACGCCGCCCGCACCCGCATGACCGACGCCCTCGCCGCGTGGCATTTCCCCGCCGCCGCCGAACAAATCGCCGGCCGCATCGCCGAAGTCATCGGCTGCGAAACGAAAGCTCAAGGGAAGCACCAAACCCCAAGCTCCAACCCCGTCCGCACTCTCGTTGGTCCTTGTCCCTTGGCCCTTTCTTTGAGCTTTGAACTTTATCCTTTGAGCTTTTTTCCCAAGCGCGCATGACCCGCATCGACCCCAGCCAAGTCAGCGCCATCCTCCGCGAGGCTCCGCCCGGCGGCACCGTGCATCTCATCGGCGCGGGCGGTTGCGGCATGAGCGGCCTCGGGCATCTGCTGCTCGATCTGGGTTTTGGCGTCAGCGGCTCCGACCTCTGCGCAAACGAGGACGTGGAAATTCTGCGTCGCCGCGGGGCGCGCATCGCGGTCGGACACGCCGCCGCGCACCTCGGCGACCCGCCGCCGTTCCTCGTGGTTTACTCCTCCGCCATCCGGCTCGAGAACCCCGAGATTCTCGCGGCGCAACAACGCCAGCTTCCCCTCGCGCGCCGCGCCAGCCTGCTCGCCGCGCTGGTGCGACGCCAACGCGGCATCTGCGTCGCCGGCATGCACGGCAAGACCACCACGTCGTCGCTGCTCGCGTTTGCCCTCGAGAAACTGCAGGCCGAGCCGAGCTTCGCCATCGGCGCGACCGTCCCGCAACTGCCCCGCCACGCGCGCTTCAGCCGCGGTTCGTCGCGCGAACCGCTGCTCGCCGGTAGCGGTGCCGGCGCGGCTCCGAACGCCTTCGCCGTCGCCGGGCAGGACCGCTGGTTCGTCGTCGAGGCCGATGAAAGCGACGGCACCCTGCGCGAGTTCCACCCCGAGCACGCCATCGTCCTCAACGTCGATGAAGAGCATCTCGACTACTACGAAACCTTCGAGGCCATCTGCGACGAGTTCCAACGCTTCGCCAGCCACACCAGCGGACGCCTCGTCTATTGCGCCGACGATCCGACCCTCGTCGCGCTCTTCGCCAGCCGGCCCGGCGCGATTTCCTACGGCTTCAATCCCGCCGCGCAGTTTCGCCTCGAGGCCGTGACCGTGCGGCCCGCCGCCGGTCGGCAACTCGCCGAAACCCTGTTTGAAATCCATCGAGGCACCACGCGACTCGGCGGCTTTTCGCTCAATCTGGTCGGCGAAAAAAATGTCTCCAACGCGGCCGCGGTCGTCGCGCTGCTCACGGAACTCGGCTACGAAGCCGCCGACATCGCCCGCGCTCTCCGTGGTTTTACCGGCGCGGCGCGGCGGCAGGAATTGCTCCACAGCAGCCGCGATTTCCGCATCTACGATGACTACGGCCATCATCCGCGCGAGATCGCCGCGACGCTGCGGGCGTTGAAGCAGCTTGGCTGCGGGCGTTTGCTCGTCGCTTTCCAGCCGCACCGCTTCACCCGCACGCGCAGCCTGCTCGCGCAGTTCGCCACCTGTTTCAGCGACGCCGACTGCCTCTGGCTCACCGAGGTTTACGCGGCGAGCGAACCCGAAATCCCCGGCATCAACGGCGGCGTCCTCGCCGACGCCGTGCGCGCCCGCGGCCAGTCCGCGCGCTTCGTGCCGGTCCTCGATGACCTCGTCGCCGCCGTGCGCGCCGAGATGCGTCCCGGCGACCTCGTCCTGTTTCTCGGTGCCGGCGACATCACGCGCGTCGCCCATCAGCTCGCGGCGGAAATGAAAACCACGGTCACGAACCTCACCGCCACCGGTACAGCCACCGCCGCGCCCGCCCCGCTCGCCACCGACCTCCGCGCCCTCCTCGCGCCCGACACCGTCCTGCGCCAGAACGAACCCCTCGCCAAACGCACCACGCTCCGCGTCGGCGGCCCCGCGGATTTTTTCATCGAGCCGTCGTCGGACGACGAACTGGCGCGGCTCGCGCGCTTCTGCGCCGAGCGCGCCGTGCCGTTCTTCGTGCTCGGGCGCGGCTCGAATCTCCTCGTGCGCGACGGCGGCATTCGCGGCGTGGTTGTGTCGCTCGCGCATTCGCATTTCTCGCAGGTCGAGATTCGCGGCGAGCGCCTGCACTGCGGCGCGGGCGCGAAATTGAAAGCCGTCGCCGTCGAGGCGAAGCGGCACAGCCTGAGCGGACTCGAATTTCTCGAAGGCATTCCCGGCAGCGTCGGCGGCGCGCTCCGCATGAACGCGGGCGCGATGGGGTCGTGGACCTTCGCTGCGCTCGAGTCGCTGCGCTTCATGGATTTCACCGGCCAGATTCACGAACGCCTCGTGGCGGACATCCCTGTGAACTACCGCTCGTGTCCGCTGCTCCGCACGCACATCGCGCTCGGCGCGGTCTTCCGCGGACGCCCCGCGCCGCGCGAAGAGATTGAGAAAACGATGCGCGCCAGCAACGACAAGCGCTGGACCACCCAGCCCGCCGCGCCGAGCGCCGGCTGCATTTTCAAAAACCCCGGCCCGTGCCCCGCCGGCAAGCTGATCGACGAACTCGGCTTGAAGGGCCGCCGCGTCGGCGATGCCGTCGTCTCGGATGTCCACGGCAATTTCATCGTCAACGGCGGCCACGCCACCGCGCGCGACGTGCTCGAACTCATCGAGGAAATCCGCGCGCACGTCCGCGCCCAGCGCGGTCTCGAACTCGAAACCGAAGTGGAAATCATCGGCGAACCATGACCTGTCCCCGCCATATCACCGTGCTGCTCGGCGGCCCCTCGGCCGAACGCGAAGTCTCGCTGCGCTCGGGCGCAGCCGTCGCCGCGGCGCTGCGCTCGCTCGGCCACCGCGTCACCGAGCTCGACCCGCGCACCTCAAACTGGCAGTTGCCCGCGGGCACCGAGGTCGTGTTCCTCGCGCTCCACGGCACCTACGGCGAGGACGGCACGGTGCAGCAGCAGTTGGAAAAACTGGGCGTGCCCTACACCGGCTGCGGCCCCGCGGCCAGCCGCCTCGCCTTCGACAAAGTGCTGACCAAACAACGCTGCGTGGCCGCCGGCGTGCCGACCGCGCGCTTCACCGTGTTCGCCGCGCCCGACGCACCGTGGCCCGCGGGCTGGCAGCCGCCCGTCGTGCTCAAGCCCGTGCGCCAGGGTTCGAGCGTCGGCCTGCAATTTGTCGATCGCGTCGCCGACTGGCCCGCGGCCTTGCGCGAGTCGCTGAAATTCGACACCGAGGTCTTGGTGGAAGAACGCATCGTCGGTTGCGAGACCACCGTGGGCATTCTCGACGGCGTCGCGCTGCCGGTCGTCGAGGTGCGGCCGCACAACGGCGTGTACGATTTCCACAGCAAATACACGAAGGGCGCGACGGAATATTTTTGCCCCGCGGAACTCCCGCCGGGCGTGACGGAACGCGTGCAGGCCGCGGCGCTCGGGGCATTCGCGGCGATCGGCGGCGGCGATTACGCGCGCGTGGACGTGATGGTCCGCGCGAACGGCGAGCCGGTGGTGTTGGAAATTAACACGCTGCCCGGCATGACCGAGACCAGCCTGCTGCCCAAGGCGGCGGCCGCTGCGGGCCTGGGTTATCCGGCCTTGTGTGAACGAATGGTGGATCTGGCGTTGCGCCGCAACGCAGCGCCGAAAATGGAAACGCGGAAGTGAGCGCTTATGGCCTGGCCTGGCAAAAGTAAAAACAAACGGAAACGGCAGATGGAACGCCTCGACGTGAATCTGCGCAACGAGCGCGTCCGCGCCCAGCGCGTGCGCGTGCTCGGCGTCGGCTTCGGCGTGCTCTTCGCGCTCGTGGTGGTCGTGTTCGGCGTCTGGCGCGGCGGCGAGTGGGTGCTCGACCGCCTCGTGTTCGCCAGCGATCAGTTCGCCATCCAGCACATCGAGACGATCACCGACGGCGTGCTCGCGCCGCAGCACATCGAGAAATGGGCCGCCGTCCGCAAGGGGCAGAACCTGCTCGGGCTGAATCTCTGGGAGGTCAAACGCAACCTCGAGCTGGTGCCGATCATCCGCACCGCGTCCGTCGAGCGCACGCTGCCGCACACGCTCCGCATCCGCGTCGCCGAGCGCGAGCCGATTGCGCAGATCGTGTCGCTGACGGCCGATCCGAAGCTGGGCCTGCAAAACCGCGTGTATCACGTGGACCCGACCGGGCACGTCATGCTCCCGCTGGACCGCCGTCTCGCGGCGGATCCCGCGAGCCTGCCCGATGATTCCCTGCCCATGCTCACCGGCGTGAACGCGGCGGACTTCAGCCTGGAACGCGGGATTTCCACGCCGCAGTTCAAGGCGGCGCTCCAGCTCATCGACCAGTTTGAAGGCTCGCCGATGTCCGGCGTGGTGGACCTGCGGCGCATCGACGTTTCCGCGCCGGACGTGCTCACGGTCGTCACCGGTGCGGGCGCGGAAGTCACGCTGGCGCTGCACGATTTGGAGAAGCAACTGCGCCGCTGGCGGCAGATTCACGAGGCCGGCGTCAAGCTCGGCAAGCAGGTCGCCACGGCGGATTTGTCGGTCGTTCACAACATCCCCGTGCGCTGGCTCGAGCCGGGCCAGGCCCCGCCGCAAAACCCATCGCCGGTCAAAAGCACCCGGCCAAGGAGGAGACATGTTTGAGAAGAAACGCACCATCATCGGACTGGAAACCGGCACCGCCAAAATCCGCGTCGCCGTCGGCGAGCAAAGCCCCACGGGCGCGCTCAACATCGTCCACGTCAGCGAGGTCGAGTCCAACGGCGTCGTCAAGGGCGAGATCGTGAACCCCGGCGCGGCGCTCGAGGATCTCCGCAATGCCCTCGCCAACGCCGAGGACCAGGCCAACGTCGAGATCACCCATGTCGTCCTCGGCGTCACCGGCCGCCACGTCTCCGGCTTCAACAACCGCGGCGTGAAAATGATCCCCTCCGCCGACCGCGAGATCACCGAAGAGGATGTCGAAGACGTGCTCAAGGACGCCAAGGCCGTCGCGCTGCCGAACGGCAACTTCATGATCCATTGCATCCGGCAGAATTTTAGCGTTGATGCCCGCACCAACCTCCCCAGCCCAGTGGGCATTTGCGGCAGCCGCCTCGAGTCCCATCTCCATGTCGTGCATGGCAACAAGGATCGCACTCAGACGGCCTTTAAGCTCCTCAAACAGCTCGAACTGGGCGTGGACGAAATGGCCTTCACCGGCCTCGCCGCGGCCATGTCCCTCCTCGAACCCGAGCACAAGGAACTGGGCGCGCTGGTGATTGATCTCGGCGCGGGCACGACCGAATTCGTGGTCTATGCCAACCGCATCATCAAGCACACCGGCGTCGTCGCCGTCGGCGGTCACAACGTCACCAACGACCTCGCCCTCGGCCTGCGCGTGTCGCAGGTCCAGGCCGAGCAGCTTAAAATCAAACACGGCGAAGCCATCGCCGACGACAGTTGCAAAGGGCAGATTCTCCACCTCCCCACCGATGTCGGACTGCCCCCGCGCCCGGTCAACCTCGAACATCTCCGGCGCATCCAGACCCTGCGCCTGACCGAGACCTTCGAGATCATCGCCGATGCCCTGACCGACAATGACCTGTGGGAATGCCTCGGTGCCGGCGTGTTCCTCTGCGGCGGCGGCAGCCGCACGCCGCGCATCCAGGAGCTCGCCGAAAAAGTTTTCCAGCTTCCCGTCACGCTCGGCAAATCCAGCCTGAGCGGTCCCACCAGCGTGACCTCCGTGCCCGAGTTCCAGGCCGCCATCGGCCTCGTCCGCTTCGGCGCCTCCCAGCGCGCCCGCCGCTCGACCGGCGACTCGTTCATGGAACGCCTGGCCGAACCGCTGAAAGTCATCTCGTCCTGGCGCAACCCTGTCAAAGCGCGGTAATCCCCCACCCCTCGCTGCCTATGATCCATCACACCGATTACCCGGCCGACGCCCCTGAACCCGCTGCCGTTCCGCGCCCCCTCACCGTCCGCTTCTTCGGCGTCGGCGACGCCGGCTGCAAAGCCCTCGAGCACCTTGCGCGTCTCGGCTTCACCAACGCCGAGTTCATCGCCGTCAACACCGACAGCCACGCACTGCACGCCTGCGCCATTGCGCACAAACTGCCCATCGGCACGCGCACCACGCACGGCCTCGGCACCGGCGGCGACATGCAGATCGGCCACACCGCCGCGCAGGAAGGCCTCGACCGCATGCGCCACTGGTGCAAAGGCGCGGACCTCGTCTTCTTCGTCACCAGCCTCGGCGGCGGGACCGGTTCCGGCGCGACCCCCGTGCTCGCCCGCCTCGCGCGCGAGTGCGAGGCCCTCGTGATCGTCATGGCCACGTTGCCCTTCGAGTTCGAAAGCCATGCCCGCCACCGCACCGCCGGCAACGCCCTCGACCAGCTCAAAGCCGCCGCCGATGCCGTCGTCACGCTCCCCCTCGCCAAACTCCTGAAACTCACCGGCGAAAATCCCGCCGTGCCCCAAAGCCTCGCCCTCACCTACGACCTGCTCGGCCAGTCCGTCGCCGGCATCTGGCGGCTGCTCCACGGCGACCATCTGCTCAAGCTCGATTTCGCCAACCTCCGCGCCGTGTTCCGCGGACGCCACGCCGAGAGCGCCTTCGCCACCGTCGAGGCCACCGGCCCCAACCGCGCGCGCGAAATCATGGAAAAACTCACCGCGCACCCCCTCCTCGAACACGGCCAGATACTCGCCGAAGCCACCTCCGTCCTCGTCAGCTTCGCCGCCGCCGGCGACCTCGGCATGAACGAAATCGGCCGCGTCATGGAAGACCTCAACCGCCACTGCGTCCACGCCCAACCGGCCTTCGGCGCGGTGCTTGATCCGGCGCTGGGCGAGCGCCTCCTCGTCACCGTCTTCGCTGCGCGCCATTCCTCCGCGAAGCACCTCACCCACGCCCCAGCACATCCCATCACCGCCCCCGCGCCCGCCCCCGCGCCGGTGCCCGCTCCAGCCCCCGAGACGGACATCATCCTCGAGCCAGTCCAGGAACCCCTCCTGCCCACCCTGCCCCCCTCCCGCATCCCCGCGACCCTCGACGAACCAGCCGCCGCACCCGCTTCCGCCCCCGCCCCCGCCGCCTCGCGTTCCCGCACTGGCAACGGCGGCGTTGCGCGCCCCAAGCCCGCCCGCCCGCAACAACAGCAACTCCCCCTCGAAGCCATGACCAAAGGCCGCTTCGAGAAATGCGAACCCACCTACTACAAAGGCGAGGACCTCGACATCCCCACCGTCCACCGCCGCCGCACCGTGTTGAACTGACCGTCACGCCACCGCGCGCCGCTCCGGCCTTCTGACTTGCGACTCTGCTCCCACCTCCGCCTCGCCCGCTAACCCGCAACCCCACCGCAGTCGCCACCACCTGGTAGGGACGCGTTGTGCGCGTCCCCAACTAAGCCCCCGTTTGGCCGCACCCGCCTTAGTGCCTCCGATTCGCCCATCCCCTCCGCCCATCGGGAAAAAGTTAGGGCCGCGCGCAGCGCGGCCCTACCGAGTGGCTTCCGACTCTCCGCGCTCACACAGCCGTCCAGCTCTGTTTGGGTCCCGGACCGCTCGAGCCGGAGCCGTTGCGGGCTTGGAGCCAGAGTTGGTAGGTCTGACCGGCCACGAAGGTGATGTCTCCGGGGATGGTGACTTCCAGCGCGCCGACGGCGCCGATGGCGAGTTGTTCGGGCATTGCGCCGGGGCCTTGTCGCCAGGCTTCGAGACGGGTGGCGTCGTTCGGCAGGGCGGCGGTGCTCAGGCGGCGGGTGGCGGGCGTCCAGGTGGTGGTGGTCGGCGCGGTGGGGATGGCTTGGACGGCACCGCGTAGCAGCGCGACATCGAACAAGGTGTCCACCAGCTCGGGCGTGTCCTTCCAGACTTGGAGGCCGATGCCGACCATGTTCAGCAGGGCTGCCGCCGCGCCTTTGCGGATGGGTTCTTGATTCAGGCGGGCGTCTTCGAGGGTGGTCTTGGCGGTGTTCTGCGTGGTGCGCAGGGCGCGGGCATCGGTGTAGAAGTCGGCCACGGTCTCGCCGAGGGCGATGAGGGTCGCCTTGCCGACTTGCTGGCTCAGGCGGATGGCGAAGTCGCGGCCGGCATCGAGGCGGGCATCGTAGGTGCCGGCGGTGAGAGTCTCGCGGCCGTTCGGGAGGAGGAGCATGTAGGTGGTGCCTTGGTAGGCCACGACGCTGCGGATGGTGATGTCCCAGGTTTCGATCAGGCTGTTGGTGTCCGCGTCGGGTTTGTGGGTGAGGCTGTCCAGTTTCTCGGTAAAGGCGAGGGTCCGGGCCGGGAGGGTGGCCTCGGCGTTGGCGATGGCGGTTTCCCCGGCCTCCCAAGCGGCCGTGGCGGTGTCGAGCAGGGTCAGGGCCGGAGTGAAGGCCGCATGCGCGGCGGCGGCGGCGACCAGCCGGGGCCGGGTGTCCGCGAGGATTTCGCTCAGCAGCGGGTAGCGACCCACGGTGGCGACATCGAATTGGTTGCTGGCATATTTGGACGGTTCTGTTGGCATGATGTTTTTAGGGGTTGAGGTTTAAGGGACGGAAAGGGGTGGGGATGGTGGGTCGCGGTGGATGGTCGGGGGAGAGGCGGGGAGGAAGGAGAAGTGGCAGCGGATGACCGGCGGAGCAACGGCAAGGGTGGCGGTGCGGTCTGGCAAGTCCGGCGGCACAATCCCCAGCTCGGCCAAGCGCCAGCGGATAGGGCGGGAGGCTTCCGCAAGGTCGGCAAAGGGGCAGCGGAGGTTCGGGGACGCATCGGGGAGCTTGGAGATGGGGTTCCGAAGGTTCCGGGGCGCTTCCGGGAGGTCCAGGATGGGGTTCTGGAGGTTCCGAGACGCGGCGGGGATTGGGGAACTGGTGCGCGGGAATGGCGGGGTCCCGGAGGGACGTATGATAATAGCCCAGTGCTTTAGCACTGGGTTGGGCGGGAGGGGAAGCGAGTCCCGAAGGGACGAATGAATCGGGCGGGTGGGGTTCAGTCGTCCCTTCGGGACTTGGGGGTTCCGGGTGGGGTGTGACCCAGCGCTAAAGCACTGGGCTATTGTCGGGCGTCCCTGCGGGACTGGGGGTGCGGTGGTAGGGCGCGTCTGTCCCCAGCGCGCCGGTGGGGCGTGCGGATGGTCCGGCGGCGCGGTGAGGACACCGCGCCCTACCAGCGGTGGGTTGGCGTTGGCTCCGGTGGGGTTCATGCTTGGCACTCCTGGAGGGTGGCTTGCGCTTTCACGAGTTCGGTGTGGCTGAGGGAGGTGTAGAGGGCCACGGCCTGCTGGGCATGGGGCAGCGCCTCCTTCCGGCGGTCCTGGCGCAGCAGGGCCATCGCGAGGCGGTGGTGGTTGCTGGCCACCAGTTCCTTGCGGCCGACCTTTTCAGCCATGGGCAGGGCCTCCCGCGCCCGCGCCTCGGCTTCCTTCCAGTCTTCGCGGTCCAGCGCCAACTCCGCCAGATTGCCGGTGTAGATGGCCACGCCCTCAGCATGCCCCACCGCGCGGGCGATGCGCAGGGCCTCGCGGAAATCCCGCTCCGCCGCCGGGTAGTCCTCCATGGAGCTCTCAATGTTCGCCACGGTATTCAGGCCGCTGGCCACATCCGCGCTCTCCGCCGACAAGGAACGGAGTAGCTCGACGACCTGGCGGGCGTCCGCGAGGGCGGCGCGGTAATCCTGCTTCAACCGATGGCCAAGGCTGCGCAACTGGAGGGCAGTGGACTGTTCCCGCACTCCGTCCTGGGCCTGGGTCCAGTGGGCGGCCGCCCGCGCGGCACAGGCCAGAACTTCGTCACCCTGGCGCCGGAGGTAATGCACCCAGCCGGCTTCGTAGGCACGCCAGCCGGCTTTGTCATCGTCCCCGGCGGCTAAAGCTCTGGTCTCGGACTGGAGGTTCAGCGCCAGCCATTCATCCCAGCGGCCGGTGAAGTTGAGGAAGCTTATCAGGGCGTCGCAGACGGTCTGAAGGCGCGGGTTTGGCCCAGCCACGAAGAGGGGGATGGCGGGAGCCACGGTCGGCCACGCGGCCTCGAGGATGGGGAAGCGGGCGTGCTGCTCGTAGCCATTCTCCACGATGAGGGCGTAGGCGCGGTTTTCCAGACTCTTCGCGGTGGCGGCCATGAGGGCGGGGAACTTGTGGCGCAGGAAGTCCGCCACCATGGGCACCAGAGTGTAGGCGCGCTCCTCCTGGTCCGGCACGACGAGCGAGCGGTTGGCGAGGGAGCGGAGGGCCACCTCCACGGCGGCGAGGTCGAAGGCGTTGGTAGGGCGCGGCGTCCTCACCGCGCCGTCGGGGGACGGGGGGTTCGCGAGGTTGGGAGATGCTCCGGCGTTCGGCGGCGCGGTGAGGACACCGCGCCCTACCTTTGTGGCGGGGGAGGGAGGCGCATTCGGAGCCGGAGCGCCGAGCATTGCTCGGCCCGGTGACGACGGGTGGTCCGTGCCGAGCAATGCTCGGCGCTCCGCACCGGCCACGGTGGCGATGTGCGCCACGGTGGCGGGTTGGGTGAAGTAGCTCAGGGCTACCAGCACCTTGGTTTCCGCTTCGGAGAAGTCCTTCGCGAGGTCGCCGAAGATGAATTCCAAGGGGTCGTTGCCTTCGGGACAGCTCCGCAGGTAGTCAATGGCACCGGTGAAGGTGCGGCAGTTGCCCCGGCCTAGTTGGCCAGCGGTCCAGCGCAGGAGCAGGGGCTTCCCGCCGGTCTGGGTGTAGAGGACGATGCGCTCGGCTTCGTTCGTCTTCGCGAGGAGTTTGTTGCGGCGGGCCAAATCCGCGAGCAGGGCCAGGGCGGCGTCCTGGTCGAGCTGTTCCAGGATGAGCAGTTCCGCTCCAGCCGAGAGGCGGCGACGGCTGGTGAGGATGGCCTTGCAGCCGCCGGGGAGGCGTTTGACAAAGTTGAAGAGCTGGTCGCGGTCGCCTTTGGTGAGGGACTCCAGATTATCGAGGATGAGGAGGACTTTGAGCGGGCGGAGGGCTTCGAGGAGGAGCCGGGGGCGGTCGGTGTCGGCGGATTTGCCAAAGTCGGTGAGGCCCAGCTCGCGGGCGAGTTCACTGAGCATCTCCTGAAAGCCCGGAATGAGCTTGGTGTCGAGGTAACGCTCGCCGTCGTCATCCATCTCCCGGTCCTTGACGGAGGTGAAGAGGATGCGGTCGAAGAGGCCCGGAGGACAATCGTAGGCGGCGCGGATGGCCAGGGAGGTCTTGCCCATGCCGCCGGGGCCGTCAATGAGCGCACCCCAGGTGCGGGCTTCGGGAGAGAGGGCGTCGCGGATTTGCTGGAGTTCGGCGGTGCGGCCGAAGAAGGGCTGGAGGCGGGGGAGGTTGTTGGGGGTGGAGGTGTGGAGGGGTTTGTCGTTGGGAGGAGTGGGCTTCGTGTAATGGTCCTTGGGGTGGCGTTCGTTCAGGGCCAGGCGTTCCAAGATGAGGGTGGCGGCGCTCTCCGGTGTTTCAGTGTCGAGATCGACGTAGCCGGCGAGACCTTCGAGGGCTTCGGGTTCGACGCGAGCGAATCGGGTGAGCATGATTCGCTTTCCCTTTCGCTTCTTCAGCAGGCCGCGAATAGTTTTCCACTCCAAGCCGCACCATTCCTTTTTGTCGTACCCGGGACACAGGATAGCGACAATGAGATCGGATTTGTCGCGGTATAGTTTCGTCAGGTGGGCGACGAGATCGGCCTGCGCGAATTCGGCGCGATGGAATTTGTCATAGAGAATTTTCTCCTCTTTGAAGCGAGCCGCGAGGATCTCGGCCACCTTGGCGACAAAGTCGCGCTTCTCTCCGGCAAAGGAGAACGCTATGCGAAACCGACGGGGAGTCATACCGGGGTGGAGAGTAGGGACGGCGGGGGAGGAAGGCAAGGGGCGGGGTGGGAAAAGGCAAAAGGGGGACTGGGGAGGGCAAAAGGGGAAAGGAAGGGAGTGGGGGAGCAGGCGGGGCGGGGTTTGGGTTCAGCGGAGGAGGGCGTCGAGGAATTTCCGGGCGAGGGCGAGGCGTTCGGGGTCGTAGAATTGGGGGCCGCCGTGGAGGCCGCCGGGGATGGTCTGGAATTGCACGGGACGTTGGGCTTTTTGGTAGGCGGCTTCGAGGGCGCGGGACTGGGCGAAGGGGGCTTGCGGGTCTTGGTCGCCGTGGATGAGCAGGAGCGGCGGATCGGTGGCATCGACGTGGAATACCGGGCTGGCGAGGCGGGCGA
>CAMAUZ010000081.1 GCA_945861535.1 Akkermansia muciniphila
GCCTGCCAAGGTACGGTTGCGCCAAGGTGCCGCAGGCGTCCTCGCCTGCGAGTTCGCGGGGCGTCTCGCCCCGAGTCGGTACGGGCGGCGAGACGCCGCCCGAACTCGCCGGCGGGACGCCTGCGGCACCCCGGTCCCGGCCCTCTGGCCCACCGATCCCTACGAAGGTACGTCGCCCCCATGCTGCGCCATCTTCACGTCGGTGGCTACACCGCAGCTCGTCCAGCCGGAACCATGCAGTCAGCGCGGAAGGAGCGCGACCTTCAGGCCGCAGAAGCGTGCGATCTGTATGGGGCGGGCGAATTTTCGGACTGGCATCCTCGGCCTCACCAGCTAGTGGGCGGTGGTACGCGTGGGCGCGATTTGGAACTGGCGTTGCGGGCGGGCGTTCCTGCGGTGTAAACGCCGCGCTCCGGGCGAACCCACTGCATGGTTCTGGTTTAGGGCGTGCCCCTCGGAATGAAACAAGGGCTTCGGGTAGCAACCCGAAGCCCTTGGTGCGCAGTGGCGGTTCCTCCCGCTCCCACCGAAGGTGCGGGAGCGGGGCAGCGACCGGGTTCGTTACGGCGTGATGTCGAACGGCGTCGAAGACGACGGGGGTTCGGGTGCGCTCAGGTACAACTCCTGCTGGCCGGCGAAGGCCTGCAACGGATCGACGATCTCGATGGTGAGCAGCGGCAACGTCGAAGAGGAGAAGCCGATGGCTTGCTTCACTTCGAGCACCTTGAAGGCGACCACGCCATTGTTCTCACCCTTGAGGCTGCCGTTGAGCGGGCCGTAGTTGATGCTGATGTCGCTGTCATACACGATGGCGCAGACGGTGCGGCCAATCAGCCCCCGGAGACCGGCGGCGCGCAGCGGGGTCACGTCGGGAATCTTGTCGAGGCGCGATTCCGGATCGTTCCCGGTGCCGAGACCGTTGCCGACATTGTGCGGGTAGGACAGTCCGGGATCCCCGAGGTAGTTCTTCAAACCGGAGCTGGTCGGGCCGGCGTCGCTCCACGAGTCCGGGATCGTCTTGACGGCAAACAAGCCTTCATCGCCCACCTGACCGGACCGGATCACGATCCGGCGGCCAAAATTAGCCGGGTTGTTGAAGAAGCGCAGCGGGGTGCGCTGGGCGAGCCGCGTCCGGTCGTCGTTCACGTCGCCGGCCGACCAGGTCTGCCCATTGATCCCTTGCCCGGTGTTCGGCGGCAGGAAGTAGCCGGGCGAGGTGTTGTCGATGCTGTCTTCGTCGAGGACGAGGACGAGACATTTTGGCGCCGGGCAGAAACCGAAATCGACGGTCGGATCGATCGAAGAGTTCGTCGCCAGGACGACCGACGCCGGGTTCGGGTTGCTGTCGGTGGCGGCGGTGCTTCCCGGAGCGTTGGCCCTGGTGGGTATGCAGTCGGCGAGCGCGGGCTGGGTGATGTCCACGCACACCTGGTAGGTGCCCGCCGCCAGTCCGGTGAAGCGGTAGGCACCGTTGCCCGCCGTGGTCTTCGTCGCCACCACCACCCCGTTGCGCTTCAGTTGGACGACCACCCCATTAATGATCGGTTCGCCGTAGTCCTGGATGCCGTTGCAGTTGGTGTCCTTCCACACGCAGTCGCCGATGCTACCGGTCGGCAGCGGGCGGAAACCGAAATCGACCGTTTTGTTGGTCGAAGTGTTCGTCGGCAGGACGACGGTCGCCGGGTTTGGGTTGTTGTCGTTGGCGGCTGTGCTGCCCGGGGCATTGACCACGGTCCGGACGCAGCCGGCGAGCGCGCTCTGACTTGGGTCCACGGACACCTTGTAGGTGCCCGCAGGCAGTCCGGTGAAGGCGTAGCGGCCGGCGCTATCCGTGGTCTTGGTGTTAATCACCACATCGTTGCGCTTGAGGTTGACGAGCACCCCGCGGATGCCGGGCTCGCCGGAGTCCTGGATGCCGTTGCCATTGGTGTCTTTCCACACCAAGTCGCCAATAAAGCCGGTCGCAAAGGCGGACAGGCTGGATGCGAAGGTGATGGCAAGCGTTGCGAATGCCAGTCGGTACGTGGTTTGTTTCATGGGATTTTGGTTTTTGGGGATGTTTCGGGAGCGCGGGCGTTCGCCGCTGAATGGATCGATGCCCGCTGGGTGGGGATCATGATTTTAGGTTCTCGATACAAGCGAACCAAGAAAGCACCGCCCCCTGGACTGTGCAAGTTTTCATCGGTCAGTTATTCGGGCGTCCGTGCATCCCGATGCTGTTGGTGACGGGCAAGGCCGGGCGAGGATCAGAGGCCCGCAAGGAGCGCGGCATTTATGCCGCTTCAGCGTCCGCCGTGCCGGGCGAGTGCGCACGCGCGGCGACGTTCGGACGGTGCAGCGGCGTAAACGCCGCGCTCCTGCCGCGCTTGTGGCGCTCCGTTGGAAAGGCCGCCGCCCCGGCGCCTGGCGCCGGTAATTTTTCCAACCACATCGGGATGCACGGTTCGGGCGTGGGCGCAGCTCAGTTTCTTGCAACGACGCGGCACGGTATCGGACGTCCCGGAGGGACGATTGAGAATAGCCCAGCACTTCGGAGCCGGTTGGAAAACCCTGGCTTGGAGTTCCGCGTTTACGCGGTTCGTGCGGTGTGCGACCAGCGGGCCGCGTAAACGCGGAACTCCAAAACCAGTCCCGCGCGGCGCAAGAGATTTTTCAAACCGGCTCTAAGCCGTAACAATGCAGTGAGGACGCGAGGGGCGCGGCCTTCAGGCCGCAGAAACGTGCGTCCTGTTTAGGGCGAGCGAATTCCCGAACCGCTTAATTGTACTCACCCAATGGTGAGTCGGAGGACGCGTTCGCAGTGGCTGAGGGTCGCTGCGGGCGGACGTTTCTGCGGCCTAAAGGCCGCGCTCCTGCCGCCCTCACTGCATCGTTACGGTTCAGCGTCGCTCCAATTGCTGCTTCACGAAGGCGAAGGCCTGCCGATGAGCCTCTTCGATTTCCGCGGGGTCGCCGCCGCCGAGACCGTGTTCGCCACGGGCGATGGGGTGAAACTGGAAGGGGATGTTCTGGCGCTCGAATTCTTTGACCATGAGCTGGGACTGCTCGAGCGGCACGTCGGTGTCCGCGGTGCCGTGGATGAGCACGGTGGGCGGGAAGCCGGCGCGGACGTTTTTGAGCGGCATGTAGGGGAAGAATTTTTCCGGCTCGCGGTGGGGGTCCCAAGTGGTGACGGACTTCGGCCACGCCCCGGTCTGGCGGCAGAAATTGTAGAAGATGCCGCCGTCGCCCGTGCGCTCGCGGGCGTCCGCGACGGGCGGGCCGGTGACCTGGCACAGGGCCTCGTCGGCGGTGAATTTTTTCTGATTGTGACGCGGGTGCGGGCTGGGCGTGGAATACCAGTCGCCGACGAGATCGCCGTAGCCCCAGAAGGCGAGGAGCACGCGTGGACGGGGTTCGACACGATGACCGGTGACGAGGGTGAGATAGCCGCCGGCGGAACCGCCGGTCACAGCCACGCGGTCGGGGGCAGTGTGGAAGCGTTGCGGGCCTTCGCGGCGGAGCCAGCGGAAGGCGTCCTCAAGGTCCTCGATGATGCCGGGGAGCTTGGTCTCGGGTGCGAGGCGGTAATCGAAGGAGACAAGGACGTAGCCGTTGGTGAGCGCGAAATTGCGGACGCGCTGGCTCACGCTTTCACGATGGCCGTTGATGAGCGCGCCGCCGTGGAGCCACACGACGACGGGGCGGATCTTGGTGTCGCGGTAGGAATACACGTCGGCGTTGATCGCGAGCGGGCCGGCTTGTTTGTAGGTGACGGTTTGTTTTTCAGGCACGTCGGCGGCCAGGGCGGAGGAGAGGCTGTGGGATAGGGAGAAGAGGAGCACGGCGGCGAGGCGGGACGTTTTCATTTATTTCGGGATGCCGATTCGACAGGAAAATTAGGGACAGAAAAATGGGGAAGGAGGGTTGTGCGGAGGGGAGCGGGCGATGTCTTCGACGCCGGACTTTTCAGAACAGTTCGCGAATTGGCGTGCCGTCGGAGAGCGCGGTGGGGCGGCCGTCGGAAGCGAGGTAGCTCAAGTTTTGCGAGTCGTAGCCAAGCGCGGCGAAAATGCTGGCGTGGAGGTCGGCGGGCGTAATCGGGCGCTCAAGAGGGTAAGCCCCGAGGTTGTCGGAGGCCCCGATGACCTGGCCGCCGCGGACGCCGCCGCCGGCGAGCAACACGCTGAAACAGCCCGGCCAATGATCGCGTCCGGCATCGACGTTGATCTTGGGGGTACGGCCAAATTCGCCCATCCACACCACGAGCGTCGAGTCGAGCAGGCCGCGTTCTTCGAGGTCGTCGAGCAGGGCGGCGTAAGCTTGTTCCATCGGCGGCACGAGGCGGTTTTTCAGCGTGTTGAAGTTATCCTTATGCGTGTCCCACTCGATGCTCGGGCCGTTGACAGTCGTGATGAAACGCGTGCCGGCTTCGACGAGACGGCGCGCGAGCAGGTGCGACTGGCCCCAACTGTGGCGACCGTAGCGCTCGCGAACAGACGTGGGTTCGCGCGACAAATCAAACGCGTCGGCGGCGCGGCCGGTTTGGAGGAGCGTGGCGGCCTGTTGGTTGAAGGTGTCGATCTCGGCCGTGAGCGGCGAGAGGATGCGTGGCGCGCTGATCGCGAGATCACGCGAAAGGCCAAGGCGCTCGGTCAGGCGTGTGGCGGAGAGATCGGCTTCGAGGCTGAGATTGCGGACTTTGAAATCGGCGCGGTTCGGGTCGTCGTCGAGCACGAAGGGATCGAACCGCGAGCCAAGGCAGCCGCCGTATTGGCCGGGCGTGATGTACACCTTGCTGTCGCAGTGCGGGAACGGCGTGATGACATAGGGCGGCACGCCGCGACTGAAGCCATCGCGCTGCGCCAGCCAGCCCACGAGCGTGCCGACGCACGGCAGGTCGGTGCGGCCGGGCGTGATGAGCGTGCTGTCCACCGCGTAAGGTTTGCCGACCGTGGCCCAGTGCATCCCGCCGTTGTGGCTGCTGTGGCCGTGGAAGACCGAGCGGATCAGCGCCAGTTTGTCCATGCGCTTGGCCATGCGCGGCAACAGTTCAGAAATGTGGACGCCAGGGACGTTCGTCCTGATCGGCGCGAAGGGTCCGCGCACCTCGGAGGGCGCGTCGGGTTTGGGATCCCACAGATCAATGTGACTCGGCGCGCCGCCGTTGAAGATCAGGATGACCGACTTGGCCTTGCCCGCGCCCGGCACAGCCGGCAGTGCGGCACGAGTGAAATTCGTGACGAGCGGCAACATGGCCAAGCCGAGGCCGTGCAGCGCCGTGCGGCGGGAAAGCGGACGGGAAAATGCGCCGGAAAGAAGAGAGGCGGTGGGGGATGTCTTCATGCTCATAACCGGCGTGCCGCTTGCGAGTGTTGCGGCGGCTGCGCGAGCGAGCATTTAGCCGGCCGTGCAACGGCATTGGCAACGCGGCGCAGCGGCTCGCCAAGATCGTTGGGGAATCGTGAGGACATGCGGCCTCAGACCACACGCTGCCGGTGGGGAATTCAATTTCCACCGGGGTTCCGGTCCTCCTCGATGCCGGCCGAGCAGCGCATCAACCGCCCAGATCCAGAGGGACGCCACAGGCGAGTAGCCGGTGGCAAGGCCGCCTCAGCGGACGCGGCTCCCGGCAAGCATGCAGGGGGATTTTCCGCCCCAGCGCGGCATCAAAGAAACTGCTCGGGGACCGGGCAATCGACGGCGATCCGTGCGGCTGCGCAGCGCTATCGCACAGGCGGGAAGGGCGAGCAGTTTGCGCGGTGACGCGTGAACCGGGACTCGGAAACTCTTCTCCGCTGCCCTCCGGGGCATGAAGTTTCTCGCGCGGCGACCGGCCCGCACGCGCTCCCAGGCTGGCCGACCACTTCGAAATGCCCGCCGCCCACCCCGCAGTTGACATCGCCGCGCGCAGCTTCCCACAGTCCGCGCATGAATCCTCCCTGCCCCGCCTCCCGAGTCTCCTTGTGCTCCACCCGCCGCGCCCGCCAGTTCGGCGGCGCGGCGCTCGCGCTGCTCGTCACGGCGGCCGCCCCATGGTGGTCCGCGCGGGCCGCCGAGTTTCCGCTCAAAGACGGCGACACCTGGGTCATGGCCGGCGACAGCATCACCGCGCAGCACCTGCACTCGAACTACTACGAGGCCTTCTGCTACGCACGCTATCCGAAGCTCACCTTCCGCTTCCGCAACTCCGGCGTTGGCGGCGACACGATTCCCAAAGTGCTCGCGCGCTTCGACTGGGACCTCGCGCCGTGGAAGCCCACGGTCATCTCCGTCGAGCTGGGCATGAACGATCAGGGCGGCTTCAGTGTTGAGCAGTTCATCGCCAACATGGGTCAGCTCAGCGAACGCATCAAAGCCGTCCCGGCCCGCCCGGTTTTCTTCTCGCCCAGCCCGATCAACAACGGCGACACCGGCGCGAAGCTCGGCGGCAACACCAAGCTCCATCAATTCTCGGTGGCATTGAAAACATTCGCCGCCGCCCAGGGCGCACCCTACGCCGATCAGTTTCATCCGCTCGTGGATGTCTGGGGCGCCAACAAACCACGCGAGGCGCTCGCCAACGCGCTCCCGCCGCTCCGCACGCTCGCGAAAGATGACCGCCTCGCCGGCGTCGAGTCGCTCCGCGCCTTCCTCGCCGCGCAAGACGCCAGCCCCGCCCGCCCCGTCTCCATGCAGGGCGACCCCGTGCATCCCGGACCGCCCGGACAACTCACGATGGCCGCCGCCTTGCTCAAGGAATTGGGCGCGGAAGGTTTCGTCAGCAGCGCCACGCTCGACGCCCAGGGCAAAGTCACCGAAGCCAAAGCCTGCGTGGTGGAAAACGTGAAATCCGAAAACGGCAAACTGACCTTCGACCGCCTTGACGAGACGCTGCCCTTCCCGATCCCCGATGACGCCCGCGCCGTCCTGCCGCTCTATCCGCCGATCCTCGAACTCAGCCAATACACGCTCAAAGTCACCGGCCTCACCGCCGAACGTTACGACCTGAAAGTCAACGGCACCGCCCTCGGCACCGTGAGCGCGCGCGACCTGGCGCAGGGCGTGAATCTCACGAGCTTCGGCCAGGGCGCCATCGCCGCGCAGGGGCGGGCGATTCTCGCCGAGGTCGGCGCAAAGGAAAATCTCGTCGGCCAATGGCGCGGCCAGTCGCGCGCCGCCGCCGCGCCGAATGCCCCCGCCGACGCGAAGGAACGCCTCGCCGCCCTCGCGAAACAAGTCGAAGCCGCCGATGCCAAAATCCGCGCCGCCGCGAAGCCCGCGAAGCTGCACTTCGAGGTCGCTCCGGCCAAGTAATCCCCACTCCCGGAGCGCGGGCGGCCCCGCCCGCAGCACCGCCAACACCCACGAAACGCCATGGATATTCCAACCCTCACTCCAACACGGAGCCGCGCTCCCATGAATGTCTCCGATTCGCCGCTCCAACGCGCCCGACGCCTGGCGACGATCGCCACACTGTGGTTCGCGTTTGCCGCCAACGCGTCCGCCGCCGAGCCACCAGCCACGCCCACCGCCGACCCCATCACCATCGGCCCGGCGGACTGGCCCTGGTGGCGCGGACCGCAACGCAACGGCGTGGCCGACGCCAAGCAGGAGCCCCCGCTGAAATGGAGCGCGACAGAAAACATCCTCTGGAAAACCCCCGTGCCCGGCCGCGGCCACGGCTCGCCGATTGTTGTCGGCGACCAGGTTTTCCTCGCCACCGCCGAAGCCCCGGACGGCATCCAATCCCTGCGCTGCTACGACCGCCTGACGGGCAAGGAAGTCTGGCAGACCGAGGTGCATCGCGGGCCGTTTCCCAAAGGCAATGACAAGAGTTCCTTCGCCTCCGCGACTCCCGCGTGCGATGGCCGCCGCGTCTTCATCAACTTCCTGCACAAGGGCGCGGTCCACACCACAGCCCTGAGCCGCGACGGCAAGCAGCTCTGGCAGACCAAGATCACCGACTACGTCCTGCACCAGGGCTTCCCGACCTCGCCGGCCATTTATCAATCGCTCGTGATCGTCTCCGCCGACAACAAAGGCACGGGCAGAATCGCCGGCCTCGAACGCGCCACCGGGAAAATTGTCTGGCAACACGAGCGCCCGAAATTCCCCAACTACGCCTCGCCCATCATCCTCCACGTGGACGGCCGCGACCAACTCCTCCTCACCGGCTGCGAACTCGTCACCAGCCTCGACCCGCTCACCGGCAAAGTGCTCTGGGAAACCAAAGGTTCGACCACCGAATGCGTCACCTCGCCCGTCACCGACGGCCAGAGCATCATCATCAGCGGCGGCTATCCGAAGAACCACGTCGCCGCCATCCGCGCCGACGGCTCGGGCAAGGTCGTCTGGGAAAATAGCAGCCGCGTTTATGTCCCCTCGATGCAGTTTTTTCAGGGCCATCTCTACGCCGTGCAAGACGCCGGCGTCGCCGCGTGCTGGAATTTCGCCACCGGCACCGAACTCTGGAAAGGCCGCCTCGGCGGCGGTTTCAGCGCCTCGCCCGTGCTCGTCGGCGAGCACCTCTACGCCGTCAACGAAGCCGGCAAGACCTTCATTTTCAAAGCCAAGCCCGACGCTTTTGAACTGATGGGGGAAAACCAACTCGGCGACGAAGCGATGGCCACGCCGACGAGCTGCGGCGGACGCATCTACATGCGAGTAGCGTCGCGCAAAGACGGGCAACGGCAGGAACTGCTGTATTGCATCGGGAAGAAGTGACACGGGTGAGTCAGCCGAAACCATTCCGTCGAACCGAATCTATTGGACCACCGAGACGCGATGAACACAGGGCGGCGGAGCCGCAACCGCACTGGAGCGCGACCGGTCCCCGGTCGCAGCGGCAACAGCGGAGCCAGGGTGCTGAGATTTTCTGGCGTCGTCGCAGGTGCGGAGCCGCTGCGGGCGGGGACTGCCCGCGCGCCGAAAACCTCGCGCCCCGCGAGGATTTCGCAGGGTTGTAGTACCGAGAAAAACGAAGGGGAGCCGGCTTCAACAACCCGGAGGATGTTCGCAATGTGAAGGTTCCTTGGGAAGGGACCATGTCCGGACTTCGCCCTGTTCGGAAATTTGAACTTTGACCACGAACTGCCTTTGCTTGCGTTCCCAACGGCATTCGAGATTCCGACCCGTCGAACCCAGCGACATCCATTTTTTAGACCCGATATTGAAACATTCCCCCCGCATGGCGGGTGAGACCTCCTGAACCACCAATCTATGAAACAATCACTCCAGCTCTTTGCGCTCCTTTGCTTTCTTTGCGGCGAATCCCTCCCCGCCGCGATTCCGGGTGCGGGCGGCTGGCGGCATGAGGAGTTGCGGCGGTTCAAGGCCGCCGAGGCGAATCAGGGTGTCGCGGTGGATGCGGAGTTTTTCTACGTCATCGACAACCACGCGCTCGGCAAATACCGCAAGGACACCGGCGCGCGTGTCGGCGGCTGGGACGGCGGCAAGGCCGGGCGTCTCCAGCATCTCAACGCCGGCGTGGTGATCGCGGACCGCCTCTATTGCGCGCACTCGAATTTTCCCAAGCTGCCGGCGGAAAGCTCGGTCGAGATCTGGGACACGGCCACGATGCAATCCGTCGGCCAGCATCGCTTCGAGCAGCCGCCCGGCTCGCTCACGTGGGCGGTGCCGCGCGGTGGGGAATGGTTCGCGTGCTTCGCGCATTACCGGCCGTTGAGTGATCCGGCGCGGGCGCAGGTGGTGAAGTTTGATGCGCAATGGCAGCGGCTCGCGAGCTGGTCGTTCCCCGCCGACCTGATCCAGCGTTTCGCCGGCAGCAGCGCGTCCGGCGGCGGATTTGGGCCGGGCGGCGCGCTCTTCGTCACCGGCCACGACGCGCGCGAACTCTACGTGCTCGGCTTTGGTAGCTCGACATTCCAATGTCGAGTCCCCGGCGCAGGGGCGGAAGACTCGACATTGGAATGTCGAGCTACTGCGATGCCGGAGGACTCGACATTGGAATGTCGAGCTACGAGGGCGGTGCTGGAATGGCAGGCCACCATTCCCATCAGCGCCGAGGGTCAGGCGTTCGCGTGGGACCCGGTGGAAACCAACCTGCTCTACTCGATCTCGCGTCCCCGGCGCGAAGTCATCGTCTCGCGCATCACCCGCGGCGCGGCGACGATACCCTCTGCCGCCGTTGCCCCCGCTGCGCCGTCCGGATTGAGCGCCGAGGAGAAGCGCCTCGGCTTCGAGTCCCTCGCCGACGGCCAGGGCTTCACCGGCTGGGAGCACAAGGGAAACTGGGTCGTCGCGGATGGCGCGTTCCATCGCAAAGACAAGGGCGGTGATCTCACCTACACCGCGCGAAAAATCCCCGACGACTTCGAACTGCGCTTCGAGTGGAAGGTCGCGAAGGGCTGCAACAGCGGCGTCTATTACCGGCCCGGCCAATACGAGTATCAGGTGCTCGACAACGTCAACAGCCCCTACGGCGAGAATCCGCGTCAGGCCGCCGCGTCGCTCTTCTTCTGCATGGCCCCGGCGCGCGACGCCACCCGCCCGATCGCCGAATGGAACGAAGGCCGCATCGTGGCGCAGGGCACCGTCATCCAGCACTGGCTCAACGGCGAGGCGGTGATCGACTTCGATTACACCGACCCGCGCTGGGCGAAAGAGATTGAGCTGCTGCGCATCCGCGGCGCGAACCTCGCGGCGCGCGGCGCGCTCCTCCGCCTGCAAGACCACGGCGCAGACGTGTGGTTCCGCCACCTTCGTCTGCGCACCATTCCCGCGGATGAAAAGCTCGCGCGCTTTCTCTTCACGCCGATGCCGATCCCCGCAGAGGCGATGAGAAAGGAACAGGCGCGGATCGAGCAGATGCTCAAAGCGAAAAAGAAACCGTGACGGGCGGCGAGTTCACTTCCGCTGCCACCGAACGTCCGAGCCGCAACTATTGGGTGGAAACCGCCGCGAGGACCACAGGGATGCGAGGACCACAAGGGGGCGGAGCCGCAACCCAAGGAGCGCGGCTGTGTCCGCCGCGGACCAGCCGCAGCGGCCCCGAACGCCCGGAGGCACCCGCTGAATTCAAAGGCGTCCCTTGCGGCCAACCCGCTGCGGCTGGTGCTCCGCGCACACAGCCGCGCTCCGGGAGAAATCCTCGCGGCGCGCGAGGATT
Source organism: Akkermansia muciniphila (assembly GCA_945861535.1). Lineage (GTDB taxonomy): Bacteria > Verrucomicrobiota > Verrucomicrobiia > Limisphaerales > BJHT01 > BJHT01. The sequence goes on from CAMAUZ010000081.1 coordinate 11,090, forward strand.
TTGCAGAGTTGTAGTACAGAGTGGCGAAGCCGCAGCCGAACCAGTTGGGAACGCCCTTCCCGCGCCGGTGGTTTTCCTTGGTCAATACGTGGCCGCCCGTTTCCTGTCCCGGAGGGACGCCGCAGGAGATTAGCCGGGGGCAAGTCCGCGCCAGCGGACGCCGCCCCCGGAAATCGTGCCGCGTGGTTCCGTGCCCCAGCGGGGCATCGAAGAACTGGTCCGGATTGTCGGATGATCGCTGGCGGCTCGATCTGCCCGAGGCGACGAGCGGTGGTGGAGACGCTGCGGGGCGGCCGACGCCAAAAACTTCTCCGATGCCCCGCTGGGGCACGGCCCGTTCGGCGTGGCAACCGGGGGCCGCGCCCGCTGGCGCGAGCTTGCCCCCGGCTAATTTCCTGCGGCGTCCCTCCGGGACGAGGAGCCAGGCGGCGACAGCAATTCTCTGGGGGGCTGGTGGTGGCCGGCGCACCGGCAAACTCCTCGCGGCGCGTGAGGAGTTTGCCCGGAGCGCGGCTGTGTGCGCGGAGCACCAGCCGCAGCAGGTTGACCCCACGGGACGCCTCGGTTCCCAACGGATGCTCGCGGGGATTCCGGGCCGCTGCGGCTGGTCCTCGGCGGACACAGCCGCGCTCCGCTAGAGTTGCGGCTCCGCCGCCCTGGGTTCATCGTGCGCCTGTGATCCTTCGGGAACGGCTGGACTGAATCGATAGGTTTGAGTTCATGCCCGCAAACGCAGCCATGAAACCACGCAACACCCGCCGCCTCCGCCGCGCCCTCGGCCTCTGCCTCCTCCTGCTCGCCACCGCCGCCCGCGCCGCCGCGCCGCAACTGGTCGCGCCGGACCGCACCAAGCAGCTTGTGCTCGACCCGCGTGTCATCCAGTCCGTCACCAACGCGAAGCTCACGCTCGGCACCATCGAGAAAGACCCGCACAACCCGCTCTTCCGCGCCGATCAGCCGTGGGAGAACGCGCTCAACAATTTGTACCCAAACGTGCTTTGGGACGCCGACGCGCAGCGCTTCAAGCTCTGGTACAAATGCGTGCTCACCGACAAAAGCGTCATCGCGCAGATGGCCGATCCGGTGACGATTCACGACCAAGGCTGGTTCCTGCTGTATGCGACTTCGCGCGACGGGTTGGCGTGGGAGAAGCCGGCGGTCGGGCAGTTTGGCTTCGGCGGTTCGCGCACGAACAACGCCGTCGCCCGCGACACGCCCAACGTCGGCGTCTTCCGCGACCCGCACGATCCCGACGCGACGCGGCGATTCAAAATGGTCTATGACGTGGGCCTCGGAAAACCGCGCACGCGCACCTCGCCGGACGGCGTGACGTGGAGCGAACCGCAGGAGCCGCGGGGTTTCGCGGGCTACAACGGCGACACGCACAACAACGCGTTCTGGGACGAGCGCTCGGGGAAATACGTGTGGTTCACCAAGGCTTTTCTCGGCGAGCGGCTGGTCGCGCGTTTCGAGAGCACGGACTTTGTGAACTGGAAATCGAGCGGCGTGGTGCTTCGCTCGACCGTCGGCGAGGGCCGCACGCACCAGACTTATTGCCTGCCGGTGTTTCCGTATGCGAACGGCTATCTCGGCTTCGTGATGATGTATCACGTCGGCACGGATCGCGCGGTGGACTGCGAACTGGCGTGGAGTCCCGACACGGTACACTGGACGCGCGTCGCGCCCGGCACGCCGTTCATTCCGCGGGGCGCGCAGGGAAGCTACGACAGCGCCTGCATTTACGCGCCGGCCGGCCCGGCCATCGCGCAGGACGGGAAGCTGCTGATTTTTTACGGCGGCGATTTTTTCCCGCATCAGGGCTGGAAACGCCATTGCCTCCCGTGCCTCGCCCGCGTGCGCGTGGACGGCTTCGCAGGCTACGAACCGAGCACGCCCGGCGGCGAGGCGACCGTCATCACGCAACCGCTGCTCGTCACCGGCCCGCTCCAGGTCAGCGCCGACGTGCGCGGCTCGCTGACCGTGAGCGTGCTGGATGAACCGGACTTCACGGGCGCGGTGGTTGGCGGAGACATGACCGATGGTGAAATAAAGTGGCCGAGCCGCGACTCAGCGACGCTGCGCGGGAAAATGGTGCGGCTCAAATTCACCCTGCGCGACGCGAAGCTCTATGCGTTTCGCGGGCTTGAGCTGGTGCCCGCGCCGGTCGCGAACACGGGCGTGCGGCACTTCACCGAGCCGCTCGATTTCAGCCTCGGCTTTCCCGGCGCGACCAACGGCGTGGTCGTCCGCCACACGATTGATGGCACTGAGCCAACCGCGGGTTCGCCCGTCGTGCGTGGGCCGCTGCGGCTGGCGCAGACGACGCGGGTCCGCGCGCGGGCGTTCCTCGTCGGCGTGACGGGCGGCGGGCCGGAGTTCGACGCGGTCTTCACGCGCCGCGAGCCGCGACACGTGACGTGGCCCACCCCGGTGACGCTGACCTTCACCTTTGATCAGCCGGGTTCTGAATGGCGCGGCGCGGACAAGCTGGAGCAGCGCGCGTCCGGTGGCGTCGCGGGCGGCTACCTCACCGTGTCGCGCGGCGGCGGGCTGCGACCCTTCGCGTATCTGCCGCACAACGCGACCAACGGCCTCGCGGGCAACTGGCCGGTGAAGTTCGGCGGGACCGGAGCGAACCTCAGTTTTCACACGCGCGGCGCGGAGGCGCGCGGCGGTTTTCAGGTGGAGCTCTTCGCCCGCGATCTCGCGCCGTGGACCTACGCGCGGCTGCCGAAGTTCACCACCGGATGGCACCGCGTGACCGTGCCGGTGCGCTGGGATTGGAACGACGCCGAAGCCGAGGCCGCCGGCTGGGTGCGGGGCCTCGCGGCATTTTCGTGGCGCGACACGATCACGCACCTGGGCAAGGTGGTCGTCGCGGCAGGCGCGGCCGGGGGCGCGAGTTTCGATTTGGATGAGTTCAACGTGACGGCGTTTGCAGATTGAGTGGGCGGCGCGATGGAGGTTCCGAGGTGGAGCGCGTCCGTTTCGGCCGCAGCGCGGGCAGAAGGAATGGACGGGCGGAAATATCCGACGACCTCCGGCTGCGGTGCGCGCTGCGGGCACGGCAGGGCGCGGATGATTTGGTTGGCGGCGCGGGAGGATGCCGCTGGCGAGCAAGGCCAAGTTGGGCAGGGGAATTTGGGGCAAGGGAATGGGAAGGGATGAATGGGAGGCGGGCCGGGCGGGCCGTCCGGGCAACGGCAGAATCGTTGCGCGGCACGAGGCTCTTGCCGACCGGACTGTTTCTTCGATGCCCCGCTGGGGCACGGAGCCACTCGGCGCGGAATCCGGGGGCCGCATCCGCTGGCGCGGACTTGCCCCCGGCTAATTTCCTCCGGCGTCCCTCCGGGACTGGAACCGGGCGGTCACGCACGCGCGACGAGTTCAGAAACTCCACACACCGCAGCCCCGAAGTTGCCGCTGCGACCGGGGACCGGTCGCGCGCCGATTCGCCCTGCGTCCCTTTCCCTCTTTGCGTCTCTTTGCGTTCTTTGCGGCAATTCCCCAGACCGTCACTTCGCCCCGCGTTTGCCGGCTTTTCCTTTCGCCTTCCCCGGCGCGGCGTTGGGCTTGTCGAGCTGCGCCGGACGCGCGTCGCGGAACTGATCGAGCGCGCCTTGGAGCAGTTTGGCGGCGGCGGCGGCATCGCCTGTGAGCGCGGCCACTTGGAGCGGATGCTTCTCCGCGCGGTCCGCGCCGAGGTCGAAGAAGTCGCCGCTGCGGTAGAGCTTGAAGCGCTGGTTGAAGGCAAGTTCGCGCACCGTGGTGTCGTTGCCTTGGCGCGGCGAATACCACGAGTACACCCACGGCCGCGGATCGCCTTTTTCGCCACGGAGCTGTGGCAGGTAACTGCGGCCGTCCAGTTTCAACCCACCCGGCATCGGCACGCCCGCGGCCGCGCAGAGCGTCGGGAGGAAATCCGTGCTGTCCACCAGGTCCGCGCAGACCGTGCCCGCGGCGGTCTTGCCCGGCCAGTTCACGATGAGCGGCACATGCATCCCGGCGGCGGTGGTCGTGCCTTTGCCCCCGATGACGACGCGGTCACCCATCATCGAACGCGTGCCTTTGCCCGTGCCGTTGTCGCCGAGGAACAGCACCAGCGTGTTCTCGCGGAGGCCGAGCGCGTCGAGCTTGGCGACGAGTTTGCCGATCAGGGTGTCCATGTATTCCACCATGTCGCCGAAGTGTTTCTCGGCCTGGTTCACCTGCTCGCCGCGCGCCTGCGGGTCCCACGTCTTGCTGGCGGGCGTGGGCTGGTAGGGCGAGTGCGTGAGCATCATCGGATAATAGAGAAAGAACGGGCGCTCCTTGTGGCGCGTGATGAAGTCGAGCGCGTAGTCGTTCACCAGGTCGGGGCCGTATTCGCCGTGGGTGTAGTCCTTCTCGACGCCGTTGATTTCGAGGCCGGGATTCGCGTAACGCGGCGGCCGGCGCGTGTGCTGCCAGAGGCAATGCTCGTCGAAACCGTACTTTTTCGGCAGTTCTGGATCGCGCCCGAGCTGCCATTTCCCCGCGATGCCCGTGACGAAACCCGCCTGTTTGAAGAGGTTGCCGAACGTGACCGCCTGCGGGTCCATGTTTCCGAACGTGAGATAATTCCGCACGTTGTATTGGCCGGTCATCATCTGCACCCGAGTGGGCGTGCAGAGCGGCTGCGCGTAGCAATGTGTGAAACGCGCGCCCGTCGCCGCGAGCTTGTCCAGCACTGGCGTCCGGTAGCTGGTGCCGCCGTTCGCGCCGATGGTCTCGAAGCCCAGATCGTCGGCGAGGATGAGGATGACGTTGGGTTTGGCGGCGGCGGCGGCGTGGACCGCGACGAGGAGGCAACTCACGAGCAAAACAGCGGGCCAGCGGAGGAATTTCATGGCGGTGTTTCTAGCGCGGCGGAACGGGGATGAACATGGGGAAATGAACGGCGAGGGGCGCAGCTCAGGTTCTGGCACGCGGCCCTCCGCGCCGCGCGGTGGGGCAGGCATCCTTGCCTGCCGGTTCACGGGGCATCCCTGCCCCGTGTTCCCACGCGGTGACAGGTGGCCTGCCCGCCGCCGACTGTTGGGAACGGGCGGCAGGATGCCGCCCGAACTGGCAGGCTGGAAGCCTGCCTCACCCCCCCGGAGTCATCACCGCTGCCACCACCGCGCTGGGACGGCATCAACAATCGAAGCGGTAATACCAGATTGTGCGGTGAAGTCTCGCTATCGGGCTGGTGCCGCGGTGGCGAGTTTTGTTCCCACCGCCACGGGATGTCCGGCGAGATAGTCCGCCGCGGCGAGGCGGCGTCCGCCTTCGCGCTGGAGTTCGAGGATGCGCAGGCTGCCGGTGCCGCAGGCGATGAGGAGGCCGGCTTTGTCGGCTTGCAGGATTTCGCCGGGAGGGCCGGAGCGGGCGGGTTCGATTTCGGCACGCCAGATTTTCAGCAGCAGCGGCGGCGGCGCGGCGGGGAGATGCGTGAACGCGCCGGGCCACGGGGTGAAGGCGCGGAGGCGATTCCACAGGGTGCGCGCGGGCTGGGACCAGTCGAGCGCGCCGTCCTGCTTGGTGATTTTGCGCGCGTAGGACGAGCCGTCGGCGGACTGCAGGCGGGGGACGATCTCGCCGCGGACGTAACCGGGGATGGTTTCGATGAGCAGGCGCGCGCCAAGGGCGGCGAGGCGGTCGTGGAGGGTTTGCGCGTTGTCCTCGGGAAGGATGGGCGTGGTGGCGACGCTCACGATGGCGCCGGTGTCGAGGCCGGCATCCATCTTCATGATCGTGACGCCGGTCTCGGGCTGGTCGTCGAGGATGGCCCATTGAATCGGGGCCGCGCCGCGATATTTTGGGAGCAACGACGTGTGGACATTCAGGCAGCCGTGGCGTGGCAGATCGAGAATGGCCTGGGGGAGAATCTGTCCGTACGCCGCGACGACGAGCAAGTCGGGGGCGAGAGCGCGAAGCTGGGCGATGAAGTCTTCGTGGCGGGCGCGCTCGGGTTGGAGGACGGGAATCTGGCGGGCGAGGGCGAGGGTTTTGACGGCGGAGGGCTGGAGTCGGAGGTCGCGGCCTTTGGGGCGGTCGGGCTGGGTGACAACGGCGACCACTTCGACGGCCGGACAATCCATGAGCCACGCAAGACTGGTGCAGGCCAGTTCGGCGGTGCCCATGAAGACAATGCGGAGGGGAGCGGCCAAGGGAATTACGAGTTTGAAATTTCGAGTTTGGAATCAGGGACTCCGGGCGACGCCGAGAAATGGTTCCAACCAAACCGTGGAAAGATTCCGCCGGCGGGACGTGAAGGAGAGTGACCGATGGGCCGGGTCGGACTCAGAGCCGATCGACGATGATGTTGAGAATATCGGTCAGAACGCGCACCGGGGCCTGCGTCGAGTCGATCACATGGACCTTTTCCGGGCCGTAGAAGTTGAGCACCGGCGTGGTTTCCAGTTCGTAGGTCTGGAGTCGCTGGCGGATGACTTCGATATTGGCGTCGTCGAGGCGGTTGTCGCGGAGGGCGCGGCGCTGGAGGCGTTCGGTGAGCTTGTTGACGTCGGCGCAAGTGAGGCTGAAGAGGGCGCGTACGTCGAGGGTGTCACGCAGGATGTGGGCTTGGGGCGCGTTGCGAGGGATGCCGTCGAGCACCAGCGTATCGCGGTCAGGATGGAAGCGACCGATCTCAGTCTGAGCGTTGATGTGCTGCTGCCACAGGGCGATGGTTGGCTCGTCGGGCACGAGCTGGCCCTTGCTGGAGTAGTCAATGAAGACGCGGCCGAGCGGGCTGTCGATGCGCAGGTTGCGGAACAGGTCGCCGCAGGCCAGATGGTAGAAGCCGGGGATGGTGCCGAGGATTTTGCCCTGGGTGCCTTTGCCCGAGCCGGGCGCGCCGAACAGGAGGATGGTGCGGAATTTCATGATCAGGCGTCCTTGTGGCGGACCTCGATTTCGAGGATGTCGTTGTAGGTGATGAGCTGGTCGTAGTAGGCGTTTTCGTCGCCGATGGCCAGGGTGATGTCGGCGGGGGTGATCTTGGTGATGCGGCGGCCGATGAACTCGCCGCGCGCGGTTTTCATCACGCAGACCAGGCCTTTTTCCGCCTCGCTGGGGACGACCTTGAGGAAGGAGGAGAGCTTGGTCTCGACGAACCGGCGGTTGATGGTGAATTCGCCGCGTTTGTAGGTGGGCAGCTTCACGGCGGGCGCCGCAGGCGGGGGCGGCGGAGCTTCGGCCTCGGGGGCGGCTTCGCCTTCGGGGGCGGCTTCCGCTTCTGCGCCGTGCGCGGCGGGAGCAGCGGGAGCGGCGGCCGCTGAGCGGAGGCTCAGACCTCCTTTCTTAGGTGCTCCGTGCGCCTTGGGTTCCGGCGCGGCGGGCGCAGCCGGAGGGGCTTCGACGATCATCTGATTGATGGGTGCTTCAGGAATGGTCGGCAGGCAGAGAAACAGCAGCGGCCCGACCACGGGAACGCCGGCGGCAATGCCACACACCAGCGCCTTGGGGCGGCGACGAAAAATCGCAATTTCGTGCCCGGCGTAAATATTCGCCCCGTAAAGGATGAGCAGCATGACGACGCCCACCGCCGTGCTGAACCCGGACATGAACCCAAACTGCGGCGCATTGCGGTCGGGCTTGAGATAATCCCGCACCACGGGGACGGCCTTCTTGGGCTTGTCGGGAATGGCCACGTTGTCCTCTTTGTCGCCTTCGCCACCGGACGGGCTGTCCAGCAGGTTCTCGATGACTTTGGCGACGCGGGGATTTTTCGCGAACTCCTTGAGGGCTTCCTGCGTGAACTTGCTCCAGTCAATGCGCGTGCCGAGCGTGCCGCTCTCCGACTTGATGATGACGCCCTTGTCGTTGGGCGCGACCGGCTCGCCTTTGACGACGGTACCATCCTTCATGGTGAATTCCGCGCCGCTGAGGGTGCCGCCGGCAGTGGCGAGAAGAGCCACGACGATTCCGAAAATTAACAGCCTGATCATGGAAAAATTAAACACCAGCGGGCTTGGGTGGGTAAATCAAATTCGCCGCGGCGTATGGTTCATCTCGCGTTGTCCGGCGACGGAGCGCGGCATTTATGCCGCTTCAGCGTGGTACGTCCGGGCGTGTGCGAACGGGCTGTACGATTCGAACAGTGAAGCGGCGTGAACGCCGCGCGCCGGGAACAAGGTGAGGCTAGGCGTTTCATTTCTCAAGTCGCGTTGCCGAGCGTCGCGAGCAGTTCGTCCAGCGTCCAGCAGTTCGCACGCGCGGACAATTGATCGGCCGCCGCGCCGTGCTGCCAGACGGCGTAGCGCATGGCCCGGAGCGCGGCGGGCGGCGGCTGAAACTGCGGCTGCGCCAGCCACCCACCGAGATAACCCGCGAGCACGTCGCCGCTGCCGCCCTGCGCGAGGTGGGGATTGCCGGAACTGTTGGTGAAAATCTCGCCGGTGCTGCGGCCGATGACCGTGTGGCTGCCCTTGAGCGCGACGTGGCAGTTGCTGAAACGCGCCGACAAACTGCGGACGCTCGCGGGCCGGTCCGCCTGCACCGCGCTGGTCGGCACCTGCAACAATCGTGCGGCCTCGCCGGGATGCGGCGTGATGGCGCGAAACGCTTCCGTCGTCGTCGGCCCGGCGGGCAGCCACTCCAGCGCACTGGCGTCCGCGATCACCGGCCGGTCGAGCTGCCGCCAGACTTCCGCAATCAACTCCTTCAAATCCGCCGACAGCTTTTCATCCGCCAATCCGGGGCCGACCACCACCGCGCTGAAATCATGCAACTCGGCGAACGTCGGGCGACCGGGCCGGACCATCACGTTGTGCAACTGCGCGGCCACCGGCGCGTACACATTCTCGGCGGTGAAGAGCGTGATCAAGCCCGGCATCGCGCGCGACGCCCCGCGCGCCGCGAGCACCGCGGCCCCGTGAAACCCCAGACTTCCTGCGAGAATCGCGAGATGGCCAAACGTCCCCTTGTGCCCGCCGACCGGTCGTCGCGGCGGAAAGCCCGCGAAATCCTCCGCCTGCGTCCACTGCATTTCGCTGCGGATCAGGCACGGGATGAGGCCGATGTCCGTGACCACTTCGAGCCGGCCGACAAACGGCGCGGCGCTGATTTTCAACAAACCCGCCTTGGGCGCGCCGAGCGTCACCGTCAGCTCCGCCTGCACGGCCGCGCCCTGCGGTTGCCCGGTGTCGGCGTTCAGGCCGGACGGGACATCAATCGCGAGCACGGGAATGCCTGACTGGTTGATCTGCGCGAGGAGTTCGATCCAGTCCGCGGCGAGCGGGCGGTTGAGGCCGATGCCGAACAAGCCGTCGATAATCAACGCCGGTTTGCGCGCGACCTGCTGGGAGAAAATCGCGAGCGCCGCGCCGGGGTCCGTCACCGTGATGACTTCGGCTTTGCGGCCCGTGAGATCGGCCACGGCGGCGCGGGCGTCGTCGCCGTTATGACCTTTCCCAGCGAGAACGAGGATGCGGTCGAGCGGCCGCGTGCGCCGCAGCGCCGCGCGGGCAATGGCGTGCCCGGCTTCGGCGATGACCGACGGGGCGGAGATGCCCGCAGCCCAAGTGGCCTCCTCCCATTCCCGCATCTGCGCAACCGTGATGATGGGGAGCGGCATGGGCGCGCGTGGGAGGAGGTGGGACAGGGAGTGGCCCAGGCCCCGATCAGGCCTTGTAGAGACCGGCGACCTGCTTGGCGTACCCGTTGTAAGGCTGGGTGCGCACGCGGTCCCCGGTGTCGATCAACCGCTCGCTGGCCTGCGACCAGCGCGGGTGCGGGATGGCGGGATTCACGTTGGACTCGAAAGGATATTCCTCCGGCGACAGCGTCTCCCACAACGTGGCGGGCTGGGTCGCGGTCAGCTCGATCTTCACGATCGACTTGATGCTCTTGTAGCCGTACTTCCACGGCACGACGAGGCGCAGCGGCGCGCCATGCTGCTTCGGCAACGGTTTGCCGTAGATGCCCGAGGCCACCAGCGTGAGCGGATTCATCGCCTCGTCGAGCCGCACCCCCTCGGTGTACGGCCACGGATAACCGCGCAACCGCTGGATGCCCGGCATCTGCTCGGGCTTGTTGGCGGTGACGAACTTCACGAACTTCGCCTCCGCCTTGGGCACCACCTTTTCGAGCAACTTGCTGAGTTGAAAACCCGTCCACGGCACGATCATCGCCCACGCCTCGACACAGCGGAAGCGATAGACCCGCTCCTCGACGCCCATCAGTTCGAGCAACTCGCGCGCGTCGAGCTTGAGCGGTTTCTCGACCAGCCCGCCGATCTCGATGGCCCACGGATCGATCTCAAACTTCGCGGTCAATTGATGCACCTTGTCCTTCTGCGTCGTGAACTCGTAAAAATTATTGTACGTCGCGGCCGTCTTCTCGTCGGTCAACGTCCAGCCCGGATCGTAGGAAATGTTGCGCGTCGGCGGATAGAGCTTGCTGGCGGCCTTGGGCGCATTGGCGGCGGCATCGGCGGCGTTGCCACAGCCCTGCGTCGCCAGCAAGCCGGCACCGCCGAACCCGAGCTGCAGCAGAAAATGGCGGCGGTTGAAAAAAGCGGTTTCGGACGTGACCTGACGTTCCGGCAAGTGCCAGTCGGGGCGGAGAATCAAATTGGACATGGCGGGAAGATGCCGCACAACCTGACTGAAGCGACAAAAAAAAGCGGGAAAGGTCGACGGGGGCACATCTTGACACTGCCCCCAAGGAACGCTGGTGCTGGGTTTGGAGTTCCGCATTTATGCGGTCCGGTTGCTTGAACCCGCCGAACCGCCTAAAGGCGGAACTCCAAACGGGGGCAGTGTCAAGATGCGCCCGTCGGCGGGCGGTACATCCCGAAGTTGGTGGTGTAAGGCAAGGCGGGCGGGGCGTCGCGGGCGCACCGGGAGCGCGGCATTGATGCCGCTTCAACGGGGAGCGTTCCGGGCGGGTCCGACCGCGCTGCGACGTTCGGACGGTGAAGCGGCGTGAACGCCGCGCCCCAGCCGCGCCTGCGGCGCGGCACTGGCAGAGCAACTATTCCACCGCCCGCCGCTCGTAATTTTTCCAACAACATCGGGACGCAGCGAGCGGCGCTGGCCACTCCGTTTTGCCATTGACGCCCCACTGGCGCTTCCCTACAAACGCCCCCCGCGTATCCCCTGTTTTTGCACCATCGCCGTTCCTCCTAGTTGGGTCGGCGGGCTGCGGGCGATCAACCTGACTCCGTATCATGAAAACTCTGCGTCACTCCCTCCGCGCCCTCGCGCTGTGCCTTTTCGCCGGTCTCGGTCTGGCCGCCGGGCCGGGCACCGCCGCCGTCGCCCCCGTGGCGCACAACCGCCCGCCGGTTGCCGCCCCGGCACCGGGCGAAACCCAGACCCTTACCAGCCCCGACCAGGTGCCCGAGGGCCTCGCCAAGTCCGATTGGTCGAGCATCCGCGCCGCTTACGAGGCCGGGCGGCACGCCTTCCAGCCCACCGCCACCGGCTGGCAGGCGCGCAATCCGGGGCAGCAGTGGACCACGCAGTTCGACCGCCGCGGCTTCCTCGCCCAGCCGCGCGGGGCGGACTGGCAGTGGGGGCTGGAGCTGCAGGCCTACGGCTTCCCCGGGGCCGAGCGCACCGTCGGTGACGGGCCAGGGGTCAAGGCCGAGGGCCAACGCCTGAGCTACCAGTGGGATGCGAATGTGCAGGAGTGGTTCGTCAATGACCGGCGCGGCCTGGAGCATGGCTTCACGGTGACGCAGCGCCCGGAGGTTCGTCCGGTTTTGGACGGTGCCCGTCCGCTGCCGCTCTCGGAGGGAGACGTGCGGTTGCCGGCCTCGGCGCGCGCCGCGAAAAAACGCCAGCGGACTGGCGCGCTCCAAGCCGCTGGCGCGCCAACCGCCGCTGACCCTCTCGCCTTCACGCTCGCGGTGCGCGGTGGTCTCGCGCCGCACCTCACCGCCGACGCGCTCGGTGTCGAGTTCCGCGATGCCACCGGGGTCACGGTCCTCAACTATTCCGGCCTCAAAGTCTGGGATGCAGACGGGAAGATTCTCCCGTCGCGCTTTGCGATGGCCGCCTCGCACCCCGCCACTCCCAACGCTCCTCCCACCCTGCGCCTGCTCGTCGAGGAGCGCGGCGCCCGCTACCCGCTCACCATTGATCCCATCGCCCAGCAGGCGTACTTGAAGGCCAGCCAGGTCACGGCGGTGGATCAGTTCGGCCTGTCGGTGGCCATCGCGGGCGACACGGTGGTGGTCGGGGCCTACCTGGAGGACGGCAGCACGCCGGGGGTGAACGGCCTGGTGGACGAGGGGGCGGTCAATGCCGGCGCGGCCTACGTCTTCGTGCGCAGCGGGACGAATTGGAGTCAGCAGGCGTATTTGAAAGCTGGCCAGGTCACGGCCGATGATCGGTTCGGCACCTCGGTGGCCATCGCGGGCGACACGCTGGTGGTCGGGGCCTTCTTGGAGGACGGCAGCTCGCCGGGCGTGAACGGCCCGGTGGACGAACTCGCGCCCGATTCCGGCGCGGCCTACGTCTTCGTGCGCAGCGGGACGAATTGGATCCAGCAGGCGTATTTGAAGGCCAGCAACGTCACGGCCTATGACCAGTTCGGCTTTTCGGTGGGCATCGCGGGCGACACGGTGGTGGTCGGGGCCAACTATGAGGACAGCAGCGCGCCGGGGGTGAACGCTGCGCCGGACGAACTCGCCAGCAATGCCGGCGCGGCCTACGTCTTCGTGCGCAGCGGGACGAATTGGATCCAGCAGGCGTATTTGAAGGCCAGCCAGGTCACGACTCAAGACTGGTTCGGCTCCTCGGTGGCCATCGCAGGCGACACGCTGGTGGTCGGGGCAGAGCAGGAGGACGGCAGCGCGCCGGGGGTGAACGGCCCGGCGGACGAACTCGCCACCAATGCCGGCGCCGCCTACGTCTTCGTGCGCAGCGGGACGAATTGGAGCCAGCAGGCGTATTTGAAGGCCGGCCAGGTCACGGCCGGTGACCGTTTCGGCGTCGCGGTGGCCGTCGCGGGCGACACGGTGGTGGTCGGGGCACGCCATGAGGACGGCAGCGCGCCGGGGGTGAACGGCCCGGTGGACGAGGGCGCGCCCGAGTCCGGTGCGGCCTACGTCTTCGTGCGCAGCGGGACGAATTGGAGCCAGCAGGCGTATTTGAAGGCCAGCCAGGTCTCGGCGGGGGATCAGTTCGGCATCTCGGTGGCCATCACGGGCGACACGGTGGTAGTCGGGGCCAACGGCGAGGACAGCACCGCCACCGGGGTGAACGGCCCGGTGGACGAGGGCGTGATCGAGGCCGGCGCGGCCTTCGTGTTTGTGCGCAACGGGACGACGTGGACGCAACAGGCGTATTTGAAAGCCAGTCAGGTCTCGGTATCGGACTTTTTCGGCCGGTCGGTGGCCATCTCGGGCACCACGGTGGTGGTCGGGGCCAACTCGGAGGACGGCCGCGCGACGGGGGTGAACGGCGTGGTAAACGAACTCGCCATTGATTCCGGCGCGGCCTACGTGTTCACCGGCCTGGGTTCAGCGGTGGCCGCCCCCACCGTCACCGCCATCGCGCCCGCCAGCGGCAGCACGGCCGGCGGCACCAGCGTGACGATCACCGGCACCGGCCTGACCGGAGCTACGGGCGTGACCCTCGGGGGCGCCGCCGCCACGGACGTCACGGTGGTGAATGCCACCACGCTCACCGCCACCACCCCGGCGGGCGCGGCCGGCCCGGCCAGCGTCGTCGTCACCACTCCCGGCGGGGCGAATGCGGCGAACACCCTCTACACGTATGTGCTGCCCGCTCCCAACACCGCCCCGAGTTTTGTCCTGCCGCCGGGCACCAACCTGCCGGCGGGGACGACGTGGACGGCGCAGCCGAACGCGGGCAGCCGGAATTGGTATTCCATCGCGTCGTCGGCCGACGGGACGAAGCTGGCGGCGGTGGCCTACAACGGCCAGATCTACACCTCGATAGACTCCGGGGTGAACTGGACGGCGCAGCCGAACGCGGGCAGCCGGAGCTGGTCTGCCATCGTGTCGTCGGCCGATGGGACGAAGCTGGCGGCGGTGGTGTACGACGGGCAGATTTTCACCTCGACCGACTCCGGGGTGAACTGGACGGGGCGGGCCGTCAGCCGGTTTTTGTCTGCCATCGCGTCGTCGGCCGATGGGACCAATCTGGTCGCGGTGGTCAACATCGGGCAGATTTACACCTCGACCGACGCCGGAGCGATCTGGACGGCGCGGGACAGCAACCGGTCCTGGACTTCCGTCGCGTCGTCGGCCGATGGGACGAAGCTGGCGGCGGTGGTGGCCGGGGGCCAGATTTACACCTCGACGGACTCGGGGGTGATCTGGACGGCGCGGGACAGCGATCGGAATTGGTCTGCCATCGCGTCGTCGGCCGATGGAACCAAGCTGGTGGCGGGGGAAAACGGCGGCCAGATTTACACCTCGACGGACTCCGGGTCGAACTGGACGGCGCAGGTGGCGGGCGGCGTGTTTTGGTATTCCCTCGCGTCGTCCGCCGATGGGACGAAGCTGGCGGCGGGGAATGACGGCGGCCAGATTTACACCTCGCCGGACTCTGGGATAAGCTGGACGGCGCGGGACAGCGACCGGAGTTGGTCCTCCATCGCGTCATCGGCCGACGGGACGAAGCTGGCGGCGGTGGCCTTCGGCGGCCAGATTTACACCTCGGTCGGGACGCTGGCACCGTTCGCCATCACGGTGGCGGCGAACCGCGGGCTGGTCACGTCCAACAGCTTCGCCATGAGCATCGTGGCCGGCCCGGCGGCGGAGGCGGCGCAGACGGTGAGCTTCACGGTCACCAACAACAACAACGCGCTCTTCCGCGGGCAGCCGGCCCTGGATGCCAGCGGCAACCTTACCTTCACCCCGGCGGGGGCAGTGGGCACCGCGACCGTCACGATCATCGCGCGGGATAACGGCGGCACCGCCAACGGCGGCGTGGACACCAGCGCGCCGCAGTTCTTCACCATCACGCTGATCGATTCGCCCAACACCGCGCCGACAGTGGCGAACGCCCTCGGGAGCCTCACGGTAAACGAGGACGCCGCGAACGGGGTGACCAATCTCGCGGCGGTTTTCACGGACGCCGAGACGCCCGCCGCCAGCCTGATTTACGCCGTGGTGGGGAACACGAACAGCGGGCTGGTTGCCGCCAGCATCACCAGCGGCACGAACCTGACGCTGGCCGTCACGGCGGACAGCAGCGGCGCCAGCCAGATCAGCGTGAGCGCGACCGATCCCGGCGGCTTGGCGGTGACGAACACCGTTGCGGTGACGGTGAACCCGGTCAACGACGCCCCGAGCTTCGTGTTGCCGGCGGGCACGAGCACGCCGGCCGGGGTGACTTGGACGGAGCAGCCGAACGCGGGCAGCCGGAATTGGAATTCCATCGCGTCGTCAGCCGATGGGACGAAGTTGGCGGCGGTGGATGGCGGTGGCCTGATTTACACCTCGACGAACTCCGGGGTGACCTGGGCGGCGCAGTTGAACGCGGGCAGCCGGGTTTGGACTGCCATCGCGTCGTCGGCCGACGGGGCGAAGCTGGCGGCGGTACATCAAGGCGACTACATCTACACCTCGACGAACTCCGGGATGACTTGGACGGAGCAGCCGGACGCGGGCAGCGGGAATTGGATTTCCATCGCGTCGTCGGCCGATGGGACGAAGCTGGCGGCGGTGGTTGCCGGCGGCCAGATTCACACCTCGCCGGACTCCGGGGTGAACTGGACGGCGAGGGACAGCAGCCGGAATTGGTTTGCCATCGCGTCGTCGGCCACGGGGACGAAGCTGGCGGCGGTGGTGGACGGCGGCCAGATTTACACCTCGATAAACTCCGGCGTGAACTGGACGGCGCGGGACAGCAACCGGTATTGGCTGGCCATCGCGTCGTCGGCCAATGGGATCAAGCTGGCGGCGGTCGATTACGGCGACGGGGGCACCGGCGGCCAGATCTACACCTCGACGGACTCCGGGGAGAACTGGGTGGCCCGGGAGGACAACCGGAGTTGGCGGTCCATCGCGTCGTCGGCCGATGGACGGCGTCTGGCGGCGGTGGTGGACGGCGGCCAGATTTACACCTCGGCGAACTCGGGCGTGAACTGGACGGCGCAGGCCTCGGGCAGCCGGAATTGGAAGTCCATCGCGTCCTCGGACGATGGGACTAAGCTGGCTGCGGTGGCCTCCGGCGGGCTGATTTACACCTCGGTCGGGGCGGTGGCACCGTTCGCCATCACCGTGGCGGCGAACAGCGGGCTGGTCACGTCCAACGGCGTCGCCACGAGCATCGCGGCCGGGCCGGCGGACGAGGCGGCGCAGACGGTGAGCTTCACGGTCACGAACGACAACCCCGTGCTCTTCAGCGGGCAGCCGGCCATGGATGCCAGCGGCAACCTCACCTTCACGCCGGCGGCGATCGCCGGAACCGCGACCGTCACGGTCATCGCCCGTGACAACGGCGGCACCGCCAACGGCGGCGTGGACACCAGCGCGCCGCAGTTCTTCACCATCACGGTGACCGGTCCGCCCAACACCGCGCCGACGGTGGCGAACAGCCTCGGGAGCCTCACGGTGAACGAGGACGCCGCGAACGTGGTGACCAATCTTACAGTGGTCTTCACGGACGCCGAGACGCCCGCCGCCAGCCTGCTTTACGCCGTGGTGGGGAACACGAACAGCGGGCTGGTCACCGCCACCATCACCAGCGGCACGAACCTGACGCTGGCCTTCACGGCAAACCGCAGCGGTGCCAGCCAGATCAGCGTGAGCGCGACCGATCCCGGCGGCTTGGCGGTGACGAACACCTTTGGCGTGACGGTGAACCCGGTCAACGACGCCCCAAGCTTCGTCTTGCCGGCGGGCGCGACCACGCCGGCCGGAGCGCCGGGGACGGCCCCGGCAGCGGGCGGCCGGGACCGGCGTCTCATCGCGTTGTCGGTCGCTGCGCCGCAGTCGGCGGCGGGGGTTGCCGGCGGCCAGCTTTACCCTTCGAAGGGGCCGGCGGCGCTCTACGCCATCACGGTGGGGGCGAGCAGCGGGTTGGTCACATCCAACCGCTTCGCCACGAGCATCGTGGCCGGCCCGGCGGATGAGGCGGGGCAGACGGTGAGCTTCACGGTCACGAACAACTTCAACGCGCTCTTCAGCTTCAGCGGGCAGCCGGCCTTGGATGCCAGCGGCAACCTCACCTTCACCCCGGCGGGGACCGCCGGCACCGCGACCGTCACGGTCATTGCCCGGGATAATGGGGGCACGGCCAACGGCGGCGTGGACACCAGCGCGCCGCAGACCTTCACGATTACCCTCACGCCAGCGGCGGTGGTGCCCCCGGAGCTGGCCATCCAGCGCGGCAGCGGTACCGTGACGATCCGCTGGCCCGTGTCACCGGGAACATTCCTTCTCCAAAGCACGGCCACGCCGAACGTCCCCGCCTCCTGGACCCCCGTCACGGATTTGCCGACGATCACGCTGGGCACGAACCACCTGACCGTGCCCTCGCTCCCGACCCCGCCGGCCGCAGTGCGCCGCTTCTACCGGCTCAAGACACCGTAACGGGTCAGCGCCGTGAACCGGCGCACGAACCCCGCCACGCTCACCGCCACGCTCACCAACCCGCCGGTGAACGACGTTCCGGGCTTCACCAAAAGCTCCGACCAGACGGTGTTGGTGAATGCCGGCGCGCCGACGGGCAGTTCCGGCGCGGCCTCCGAACGAGCTGCGGCTCCACCTCGGCATTCGGGAGCAAAGCAGATTTGACTAATGCTGCCGCCACAATCCTACTCTCCGCCCATGCAATTCCATTTCCGGCAAACACGCCGCGGTTCCACCGCCCCACGAGGGATCACCGCTCCCCCGGTCCCCATTTCTCGTTGCCTGCCCGCCGCCTCCCGTCCGCCATTCCTCCTTCGCCCTTCGCCCTTCGCCATTCTCCTCCTGCTCGCCCTCGCGGTGCGCGCCGACGACTGGCCGGTCTTCCGGGGCCCGAATCACAACGGCATTTCCACTGAAAAAGGCTGGTCCACCAATTGGCCGGCCGCCGGACCCAAGGTCCTCTGGCGCGCCAATGTCGGCCTCGGTTTCTCCTCCTTCACCGTCGCCGGCGGACGCGCCTACACGATGGGCAATGCCGCGGGTCAGGACTCCGTCTCCGCCTTCGATGCCGCCACCGGCAAGGTCCTCTGGCGTCACTCCTATCCGTGCCCGCTCGGCGCGGATTACTATCAGGGCGGCACCAGCGCCACGCCCACGGTTGATGGCAACGTGGTCTACACGCTCAGCCGCAAGGGCAATCTCTTCGCCCTCGATGCCGCGAAAGGCACCGTGCTCTGGGCGCGCAACATCATGAACGAACTCGCCGTGAACGAAGCCAACAACTGGGGCTTCGCCGGTTCTCCCGTGGTCGAGGGCGATCTCCTGTTGCTTAATGCGGGCGCGGCCGGCGCGGCCTTCGAGAAAGCCACCGGCAAGGTCGTCTGGAAATCCTCCGGCAAGGCGGGCTACTCCACTCCCCTGCCCTTCGGCACCGGCGTACGCCGCGGGGTGATGCTCTTCGCCGGCCGCTCGCTCGTCGCCGTCGAACCCGAGAGCGGTCGTGAAATCTGGACCTACCCATGGACGACCCAGTACGACGTCAACGCCGCCGACCCCGTGATCATTGGTGATCGCATCATCATTTCCTCCGGTTACGCCGCGGGTGCCGCCGGTCTGCAACTCCAGGGCAGCCGCGTGACCCGCATCTGGCACAATAAAAATCTCTTCGCCCACTTCGCCACCGGCATCGCGCTCGACGGCTATCTCTACGCCATCCACGGCCACTCGGGCACGGTTCCCGGCGACCTGCGCTGCCTCGATCCCAAGACCGGCGCGATCAAATGGACCGAGCGCCCCGTCGGCCTCGGCGGCCTCACCGCCGCCGACGGCAAGCTCATCATCCTCAGTGAAAAGGGCGAACTCATCCTCGCCCTGCCCTCGCCTGATTCCTTCAAGCCCATCGCCCGCGCGCAAATCCTCGGCGGCACCTGCTGGGCCGCGCCCGTCCTCGCCAACGGCCGCATCTATTGCCGCAACGGCGCGGGCAACACGGCGTGTGTGGATGTAAAGGGGAAGTGATTTCGCCGCGGTGCCGCGCTCTTCAGTCGCGCCGGTTCGAGACGCGAAACGCGAAGCTCAAAGCTCAAAGCCTAAAGCTCAAAGAAAGTTCCAAGCTCCCAGCTCCAAGCGGCACGGATGGCTTTCGCCGTTGGCTATGTCGTAAGCTCTCGATCGAGACTTGGCGCCCAGCCCGCCGTCCGGCCGAATTTGAAACTTGGCACTTGGCCCTTCCCTTGAGCTTTGAACTTTGAGCTTTGAGCTTTTTTTACGCTCCGCTCAATCCGGCGACAGCTCGCGCAACGCCGTCTCGAGCTGTACCCGCAGCTTCTCCCGCTCCTCGTCCGTGATGTCGCGCGGCACGCAGATGGGCGTGCCGAACGTGACCTCCCACCGCGCGAACGGCAGCGGAATTTGAAACCGGTCCCAACTGCGCACCCGAATCTTCCAGTTCAAATACGTCCCCACCGGCACGATGGGCAAACCCGTCACCTGCGCCAGCGCCAGCACGCCGTCCTGCACGCGGTAGCACGGCCCGCGCGGACCGTCCGGCGTGATGGCGAGGTGATGCCCCTTTTCCGCCCAGGTCGTGAGTTCGAGCAGCGCCTGCGCGCCGCGGCGGCTCGACGACCCGCGCACCGCCTGCACGCCGAAATACTCGAGCACCCGCGCCACCAGCCCGCCGTCCTTGCTCGCGCTGACAATCGCCGCCAGCCCGCGGTCCGGCGCGCGACGGCGCACAAACCACTCGAACACCGGCATCGCCAGCGCGAGCCGGTTGTGCCACACGGCGAAAATAATCGGCGGCGCATCCGGCGATTCCAGCAGCCGCGCACGGTCCTCATGCCGCGTCCGCAACGTCCACGACACCCCGCGGATCGCCGCCACGATCACCGCCGCCGCCAGGTGCTGATGCCACTTCAACGGCTGCGGCCGGACGATGCCGGACGTGCGGGGCTTGGGAACCGTTGCTGCCATCAAGCTCCTTTTTTCAACGCCGCGCGCACGAGGTCTTCGAGGGCCGCCGCCGGCCCCAGCACCGCCTGCGCCCCACGCACCGCCTCGCCGGCCTCGACCTGTTTGAAGCCCAGCGCCATCAGCGCGAGCACGGCGTCGTTCACCTTTTGATCCGCGGCCGAGAGCGTGTGCTCCGCGCTGCCGGCCTCCCACGCGCCCGCCGCGCCGATCTTGTCGCGCAGCTCGACCACGATGCGTTCGGCTGTTTTTTTTCCGATGCCGGAAATCTGCGACAACGACCGCACATCGCCCGCCGCCACCGCGCCGCGAAACGCCGTCACGTTCATCCCGCTCAGCACGTTCAGCGCGATCTTCGGGCCGATGCCGCTGACAGTGTTGATGAGCAGCCGAAACATCTCGCGCTCGGCCGCCGTGACGAAGCCGTAGAGCACATGCGCATCCTCGCGCACCGCCAAATGCGTGAGCAGATGCAGAGCATTGCCGGGCGCGGGGAGTTTGTTGAACGACGACAGCGGAATCAGCACCGCGTAGCCCACGCCGTTGACGTCGATCGTCACCTGCGTGGGCAGGGCTTCCACCAGTTTGCCGTGAAGAAAAGTAATCATTGCGTGCGTTCCGCCGTTAAGGCGCGCGCAGCTAAACACAGTTGGCAATCGGGGCGCAACCCATGCGTCGCGCCCAATCGCCGCGCGGCCGATGCAACGCCGAAAAATGCTCAAAGTTCAAAGTTCAAAGCTCAAGGGAAGCTCCAGCATTCAAGTCTCCAATGAGGAGAATTTCGCCGCCTGGCCGCAAAACAAAGTCATGGCGGCCAATTCCACCCAAAGAGCAAAACCCCACCCCGAGGCCGTGGAGCTTGGCTTTTGGCGCTTCCCTTGCGCTTTGAACTTTGAGCTTTGAGCTTCCGTTCATCACCCAACTCCACTCCCACCCGTGGTTCCCGACTTTTACCATCCCTTAACAATTCTCCGCTTGAATCGAAATAATCACTTAACATCCATGCCTGTTACTGGAGGCAGATGAAGGCGAAACCGCCCGGCTCGGGCGGCGGAGCTTCAGCAGAAAAACCAACCAACAGCCAACCTCCATGAAAACCAAATCGACTCTAGTCTTCGGTGTCCTGATGGCAGTCCTCTTTGGGATCGGCAGCGTCCTGGCGCAATCCCAATTCGGTCAACACCTCCTCCGCGCCCAACGCCCGCGGCCCGGTGCAGGCATTCTCCCGCCGCCGACGACGACGCGACCGGACTTCGGCAGTCCGCTTCCCGGCCTGACTCCCGGCCAGCTCGCGGCCTTCGCGGCGGGCGTCGAGGAATTTACCAATGAAGAAACCGTCGCCAGCGGCCTCGGCCCGATCTTCAACCATGTCTCGTGCGTCGCGTGCCATTCCGGCCCCGCGGTCGGCGGGAGCAGCGACATCGTCGTCACGCGCTTCGGCCGCACGGTCAACGGCGTGTTCGATCCGCTCACGGAGAAAGGCGGCTCGCTGCTGCAACAATTCTCCATCGACCCGGCCGTGCGCGAAGTCGTGCCGCCCGAGGCCAACACCATCGCCCGGCGCCGCACCACGCCGCTGTTCGGTCTCGGTCTGATGGAGGCGATTCCCGACGACGCCATCCGTCAGGGGGCGCTGCGGCAGAAGCCCGACGGCGTCGCCGGTCGCATCTCGGAAGTGACCGACATCACCACCGGCCAGGTGCGCGTCGGGCGCTTCGGCTGGAAGCTTCAGCAGGCCACGCTGCTCGCCTTCGCAGCGGACGCGTACTTGAACGAGATGGGCATCACCAGCCGCTTCTTCCCGAAGGAAAACGCGCCCAACGGCAGCGCCGTATTGGCCACCCTGTTCGACACCACGCTGGACCCCGAGGATGAAGTCAATCCCGCCACCGGCCGCGGGGACGTCGACGCGTTGGCGGATTTCATGCGTCTCCTCGGCGCGCCGCCGCGCCTGCCGCTTTCGCCCTCGGCGCGCGCGGGTGAGCCGCTCTTCGCGCAGATTGGCTGCGCGGTCTGCCACACGCCGCTCATGCAGACCGGTCCCAACCGCATCGCCGCACTCGACCGCAAACCCGTGTGGCTCTTCTCCGACCTGCTCCTGCACGACATGGGCACGCTCGGCGACGGCATCGCCCAAGGCGCGGCC
Source organism: Akkermansia muciniphila (assembly GCA_945861535.1). Lineage (GTDB taxonomy): Bacteria > Verrucomicrobiota > Verrucomicrobiia > Limisphaerales > BJHT01 > BJHT01. Next base: position 33,271 of record CAMAUZ010000081.1, read on the forward strand.
AAGCCCCGCGAAATGCGCACCGCCCCGCTCTGGGGCCTGCGCGCCAGCCCGCCCTATCTGCACGACGGCCGCGCCCCGACCGTCCACGACGCCATCGCCGCGCATGAAGGCGAAGGCCGCGTCTCGCGCGACCGCTACCTGCGGCTGACCATGGCGCAACGGCGGCAGTTGCTGGATTATCTCGCGGCGAACTGAGCGGGAGAAAACGCTGCTCGGAGAAAAAAACGAGACCTCGCAACTCCGCCGGTGCGGGCACCGGCGGAGTTTTTCTTGAACTCGAACCGTCACGCGGGCACGCGCTCGTACTGCGGGCGTCCTCGCTTGCGAGTTCGGACGGCGTCTCGCCTCGCGGACCATTTTTTCCGCGAGGGCGCGGAAAACTATATCCGGGGCGGGTGTACTCCCCGGCTGGGGAGCGCACGCCGCTGGCGTGCGGTTTTCGGCGGCCCGCCGAAAACTCGTGCCACCCTCTTTTTCCGACGGCGGCGAGGTCAGGCTGGGGAACGAGGGTTTGGGCGGGCCGCCCAAACCGGCACGCGGGCCGCGTGCGCTCCCCGGGTTTTCCGCGAGGGCGCGAAAAACGGCACCCGGAGCGGGTGCGCTCCTCATCCGGATTCAGCGCGCCGCGGCGACGTCGGTGACGGCGAGCCAGACGAACTCGAGGAAGCGTCCAAGGCTGCGGATGGACAGGCGCTCGTCGTTCCCGTGCATCCCGCTGAGTTCCTTCTCGCCGTAAATGTTGCCGATGCCGTACGCCTGCACGCCGCGGGCGCGGAGCTGGGCCGAATCGGTCGCGCCCACCACCATCATGGGCACCGTGATGGCGCCGGGGAACAGCCGCTGCTGCGCCCGCTCCAGCGCGCCAAACATCACGGTGTCATGCCGCGTCGGCGTGGCGGTGGGGCGTCCGCCTTCGGATGCGATCACGTCGATGAGCGGGTCGTTGATGAGCTTCCGCAATTCGCCGGCGAGCCGGGGAATGTCCTCATCGGGCAGCGCGCGGACATCCACTTGGGCGAGCGCGTCGCCGGGGATGACGTTGATGCGGAAGCCGCCCTTGATGATCGTCGGCACCAGCGTCGTGCGCGTCATCGCGTAAAAGGTGCCGTTGAGCCGCCGCAGTTTTTCCTGCGCTTCCACGGTGTCGAGATGGGTTAGAAGTTCGGCGTCGGCGGGCGGGCTGATCTTGGCCATGCGCTGAAAGAACTCGCGCGTGGTGTCGTTGAGCCGCATGGGGGCCTGCCATTCACCGATCTTCGCAATGGCGGCGGCGAGGTGGACGATGGGATTGTCGAAACGCGGACGCGACCCGTGGCCGCTGGTGCCCTTGGCGGAAATGAGGAAGGGCCGCGGCACCTTCTCGGTGGTCGAGACGGCGACGTAGTTCACCTTGCCGTCGGCTTCGTTGATGCGCCCGCCCTCGTTGAGCGCAAATTCGCAGGCGATTTTCTCCCAATGTTTCGCGACGAGAAAATCGATCCCGACGTGCGTGGTCCCTTCCTCGCCGGCTTCCGCCAAGAAAATCACGTCACGGTCCAGCGGCACCTTGAGCCGGTGCAACTGGAGGAAAATCTGGAGGAACGCGCTGGCCATGCCTTTGTCGTCGAGCGCGCCGCGACC
>CAMAUZ010000082.1 GCA_945861535.1 Akkermansia muciniphila
TGCGAAAAGCGAGGGCGAGGCGTTCCCCGCCATGCCAGCTATCGGTGAGTTTGACGTCGGGGTTGTGGATGAGCACCAGCGTCTCGGTGCCAGGGACGCGCGTGAGCACAGGCGGCGCGACAGGATTGGGCACGGTGGACTGCACGGGCCTGCTCCAAGTGGTGCCGTTGTCTTTCGATCGACTCTCCCACAACCAACCCGTCGTCGTGCGGCCCAGCATGAGCAGCTTCCCAGGCGCGTGCTCGACCATGGCCGGCTCCCAGAAACCCCATTCGTGCTTTTTGAGCGGATTGTCAGGCACATGGAGCACTTCCTTGAACGGCGAGCGAGTCCACGTCTTGCCATAGTCATCGGAGAACACGGTATAGGTGCCGAGCGGCCCACCCTGCTTATTCGCGTCCGGCTTCAGGTTGCAGTGCAGCAGCGCGATGACGCGCCCGCTCGCCAGTACATAGAGTCTGTCCCACGGCCCCGTGGTGTAGTCATGCGAGTCATCGCTGATTTTCCGCGGCTCGGACCAAGTCTTCCCCTCGTCCGTCGAGCGGCGGAAGACCTTGAAGGCATCGCGGCCATTGGCGAGCGACGTGTGGGTCAGGCCGAGATCGCCATTTGCCAGTCGTGCGAAGGCGATTTGGAACAATGAACGCTTTGCATCACTGAAGACGGTCTCGGGCCGGGACCAGGTCTTGCCGTCGTCGAGCGAACGCATCTGGCGAATCTCCCCACGATCCCAATCGCCGCTCTTCTGATGCGCTCCATACATGAGCAGCAGCGAGCCATCCCGCAGCTCGATCAACGACGCCTCGCCATTGCGGGCTGCCTCCTTCGAGTATGGTACGATGACGTGGCTGGGACCGCGGGCGGGTGAGGTTTCGGCGGATTGCACTGCGGCCAGCGGCGCGAGCAACCAAGCGACAACGAAGAGTCCGAGAATGGACTTCATGGCAGCGTTTGGCAGTGGGTTATGCCGCCATCTCCAGTCCTCTCAGCGGGCCTTTGGACGAGGCAAACTTTCCGGCGTCGACGCCGAGGCGTTGAAGCATGGAGACGAAGAGATTGGGCAGCGGTTCGTTGTTGGTCTTGTCGAAGGCGAGGTGCTGGCCGTGCTTGAAGCCGCCGCCGGCGAGGAGGATGGGGAGATTCTTGGTGTCGTGATTGTTGCCGTTGCCGAGGTTGCTGCCGTAGAGGACCTGTGTGCGGTCGAGCAATGTGGCGTCGCCTTCCTTGCTGGATTGCAGCATGGTGAGCAGGGCGTTGAGCTGCTGGAACTCGGCGAGTTCGAGGTTTTTTAATTCGCGCAGTTTGTCTTCGCGGCCGACGTGGTGGGAGAGGTTGTGGCTCTCGCTGCTCACGCCGGGGATGTGCTCACTGAAGCCGTCGAGCTTGATGAACAGGGTGATGAGCCGCGTGCTGTCGGTGGCGAAGGCGAGATGCGCGAGGTCATACATCGCGCCGAGTTTTTCGAGGAGGTATTCGCCGTCCTTCGGCGCGGGGGCATCGACCTTCGGCTTGGGCTTGCGCTCCCATTCCTCGGCGATGAGCAGCCGGCGTTCGACTTCGCGGACGGAGGTGAAGTATTGATCGAGCCGCTCGCGATCGGCGCTACCAAGTTGTTTCTGCAAGGCGGCGGCGCGGTCCGCGACGGCGTCGAGGATGCTGCGTCCGGTGCGGAGTTGATCAACCTGCCTCTGGACAGACGCCGCATCTCCCGCGACGAACAACGCCTTGAAAACCTGCGCCGGGCTGCGCTCCGCCGGCAGCATGACGCCGCTGGACGTGAAGGACAGTGATTGGTTGCCGGACTTGGAGACGACGAGCGGCAGCGCGGAGACGCGCGTGAGATGCCCGATGCGCTCGGCGGCAAATTGATCGAGCGAAATGCTGTTGCGGAATGACGCAGTGCCCGGATGCGGCGCGGCGGTGAGGAACGTGACCTCGGCCGAGTGCCCGCCCGTGACTTCCCCATGCGAGCTGCCGGAGACGACCGTGAACTGCTCGCGGTGGTCTTTGATGGCTTCGAGATACGGCGTGAGCGCGTAGCCGCGCCCGGTCTCGGCGGGATAGAAGTGGCGCTCGAGAATGCCGAGATTCGTGCAGATGGAAATCATGCGGCGCGGCGCTTCGGCGGGCTTGCCGAAGACGGGCCGCATGGCATCGAGAAACGGCAGCGCGAGCGCGGCGCCGGAGGCGCGGAGGAAGGTGCGGCGAGAGAGAGATGGCTTGAGGAGGTTTATCATGGTGAAAGGGGCAAGGTCTGCCGCACGCAAAAACAAATGGCAGCAGGGCTGGTTGAAAGATAGGGTTCCACACCTATGAGTGAAGCAATCCAACCGCCGCCCGGCATCGAAGAACGGCTCGCTGAACTGGAACGACGGTTCACCCAACTGCGCGATGAGGTGCTCGGTCTCAAGCCGGTGAAGAAGGACTGGCGTGCAACCGTGGGCATGATGCCGGATGACGAACTCTCGCGGGAAGCCCAGCGGCTCGGGGAAGAGTGGCGCCGGCAGGAGCCGTGAGCACGATGCTGGTTCTCGACACGGATCACTCCAGCGAGTTGGGCTACCGTTCCGTTCCCGGCTTGCGGTTGCTCGCACGGCTGCAGGCGCACAGCGCGGACGCCACCATCACGGCAATTACAGTGGAGGAGCAGTTGCGCGGCTGGCTTGCGGAAATCCGCCGCCACACCGACCCGCACCAGCACATTCGCGATTACGCCCGCTTGGTCCGCCAGGTGGAGCTTCATGCGTCGCTGGCGGTGTTGCCATGGGATGCTGACGCCGTGCGCCACTTTGAGATGCTCAAGACCCAGCGCGTTCGTATTGGCACGAACAACCTGAAGATCGCCGCCATCGTCCTCGCCCATGACGCCACGTTGCTCACGCGCAATATGAAGGACTTTGCCCAAGTCCCGGGCTTGAAGGTCGAAAACTGGCTGGGCGAATAGTGCTGTCATTTGGTTTGGAACAACTCGCTTGCCACGACTTCCTGCACGAGGGAGCGCAGACCGTGCTTCGTCATCTTGGTCTTCGCCACGATGCCGTCGATCGCTTCGCGGTCGGAAAAACGGACGCCGGCTCCCGTGGCGTAAATCATGAGTTGCCGGGCGACATTGCGGGCGAGGGCGTCCTCGTCCTTCAGGAGGAGTTCGCGCAGGCCGTTGATGTCGGTGAAAGTGCGGCCATCGGCGAGGGCGCCGGAGGCATCGACTTCGGAGCCGAGGCGGAGCTTCACGCGGTTGCGGCGCAACGCGGCATCGCTGACGACTTCGATGGTCGGCTCCTCGACCAGCTTGGAATCCTTGCCTGTGCCCACGCGCATTTTCTTCGGCTGGCCGGCGAGACGATAGCGATCCCGCCAGCCGCCGATGGCATCGAAATTCTCCAGCGCGAGGCCGGGCGGATCCATCTTGGCGTGGCATGACGCGCAGGCGGCGTCGGCGCGATGCTGCTCGATCATCTCCCGGATGGTGACTGCGCCGGTCGCGTCGGGCTCGATGGCCGGGATGTTCGGCGGCGGAGGCTGGCGCGGGATGCCCAGGATGCGCTCCATCACCCACACGCCGCGCAGCACCGGCGATGTCGCGGTGCCGTTGGCGGTGACTTTTAACACGGCAGCCTGCGTAAGAAATCCACCGCGCGCCGTGCCCGCGGGCACTTTGACTTCGCGGAACTCCGACCCGGCCACACCGCGGATGCCGTAGAGTTCCGCGAGGCGTTGATTGATGAGCAGGGTGTCGCCCGCGATGACTTCGCGCACGCCGAGGTTTTGCGTGAGCATGCGGCGGAAACTGGCGCGCGTCTCGGCAAGCATCGAGTCGTGCAGCCACGGATCGTATTCGGGGTAAAGGTTCGGATCGGGCGTGGTGAAATCGATCTTCTTCAACTCCAGCCACTCATCGAGGAAGTGTTCGATGAAGCGGTCGGAGCGCGGATCGGCCAGCATGCGCGTGACCTGCGCGGTGAGGGTCGCGGGCTTGGACAGTTCGCGCTTCGCCGCGAGATCGAGCAGCGTCGCATCGGGCATCGAGTTCCAGAGGAAGAACGACAGCCGCGATGCGAGCGCGAAATCGCCGAGCTTCGCGCGCTGCGGCACACCCGATTCCAGGCCGATCATCAGGAAATCCGGCGCGCACAGGATGGCTTTGTAGCCCGCGATCATCGCTTCATCGAACTTCGTGCCTTGCTTCAACTCGGATTCGACGATGGCGGCGTAGCGCGCGATTTCATCGCCGCTCACAGGGCGTCGGAACGCGATGTCGGCAAAGCTCAGCAGCAGGCTGCGATGCGCGTCGGCAACAGGTGCTTTTACCGTAGTCGCCGGCCCAGCCTTGGGTGGCGTCACTTCTATGTTGGAGAGAAACAGGTTCCGGTCTCGCAGCCTCGGGTCGGGGTTCGTCTCGTCGAGGAAGTCGTTTACGAACTGCACGCCCACGGTGACCGGTCCGGGGCTGGAGACGCGAAACTTCGCACGGTGGGTCTGCGGGGCATCGCGCAAGGCTTTTACGGTGAACCTCGCGTGCGGCATCTCCTGGTCGCCGAGCATGAGATACATCTTCACGGATTCATCGCCTGCACGGGTTTCGTAGGCGGTGACTGCCATCTCGTATTCCCCCGCGACGGCGCAGTTGAGCGTGAGGGTCGTGGTGCCATTGACGTTCAAATATCGTTCGGAGCCGAGCATCGCGCCTGCGTCCTTGAAGGCATTCAGTGGCAGCTTGGTTGGCTGTCCTGGCTGAACGGTCGGCACACCATCCAGCATCGGGCGCGGATACGCGTTCACCGGCAACTCGCCAAACAAGCGGCGCTGGCTCGCGGGCGGCCACTGCTCGATGAGTGGGCCTTCCACCTCGAACCAATCGTAGGCGACACCCGGCCCTTCGTAGCTTCTCACTCCCTCGCTCTGGCCGCCATTGCGCGCGCCGGTGGCAAGCAGCGTCATCGCATGAAATGAAACGCGCTCGCCAGGATTCAGCCAGACCTTGAACTCATGAACTTTGGGCTTGAAGGAAGGCGCGTCGAAGTAGCCAATCGGTTCGCCCTTGAGCGAAGCGCGGACGATTTGCGTGACGGGTGCCTCGCCGTAAAACTCGACATTCTCCATGCGCCCGGCATCCGCCTTTTCCTCGGGCAATCTCGTGAACTCCCACCGGCCCGCATCGTTCTTGAAATAGGGCGGGCCGAAGATGGTGTGGTTGCGCACCAGGCCGCGCACCGCGGGCACCGCCTTCGTTCGCTCCCAGCGCAGGCTCCAGGTGGAAAACTTCACCCGATACCAGCCCGGCACGGACGGCTTGAAACGATCGATCTGCACACCCTCGGGCTGATGCGCACCGATGACACCCGTCAGCACCGCGACGGAGTCCGCTTCGCCCTTGAAGGTCGCTCCCCGGTTGGTGTTGCCCATGTCGTTTTGCGGATTGCCGACGATGTGCGTCGCGAGCCCGGAGCGAGTTCGTGCCCCTTCAGCGGCACGCCACAATGAATCGCGATCGCTCCGCGCACCGTGTCCTGCATCACTGCCGGTTCGCGCCATGTCTTCGTCTCCGGCGCCTTGGCGGCAGGCACGATGGCCTGCCGCAACGCCGTGTCCGCCGCTTGCAGATACTTGCTCATCTGAATGTGTGAGATGTCGAGCGCGCCCGCGACCTTGTCGAAGCCGAACTGCTGACCGTCCTCCGGCAGCAGCTCCTTCACGCGCAGCAACGGCAGCCCAAGCAAATCGCGGAGCGTGCTTTCATACTCGACACGATTCATGCGGCGCACCGTGGAGCGTCCGCCCACCTCACCGGCGACCGTCCTCTCGATGTCGATCAAGCTCCCGCGCAATTCCTTCAAAAATGCGGCGCGTTCCTCGGGCAAAGGCTGCTCCGCTTTCTTCGGCGGCATCTCGCCCGTCTGCACCCGATCAAACAGGAGCACCAGCCGGTTCAACTGATCGCGGTCAGGCTTGGCGAGTGAGAGTTGGTCCACACGCAGGTTGCCCTTTTGCACATCCGCGTCGTGACACTCCGCGCAGCTCTTGCTGAGGAAACTGCGGGCGGCGGGAGTGAAATCAGCGGCGCAAAGAGTCGCGGCACCGAAGATGAGGGCGAGGAAAATGACGGACTTCATCGGGGTCGAATACGGGATGCTCATTGGGGACTGGCAGCGATTTATTTTAATGCGGCGGATTGTAGAACTTTTTGGGACGACAATCAATTCGCGCCATCGGACAAGATTTCACTCCAAGCCAAAAAGGCTCATTTCTTTCTGCTCCGCGACGCTGGTTTGTCCTCGAGCAGGCCATCGATATCGTTGCCGAGGACACCGGAGAGTTCGTCGGCGGAATAGACCTCCAGTTCCGCCAAGCGGACGAGGCCGTCGGTTTTGGCCGAGTCGTTGCGACCGGCCCAGAAATAGTGGATCTCGTCGATCTTCTGGGCGGGGCAGGCGAAGACATGGACGAGTTGCTGGTTGTCAACGACCACGCCCGCCGGCAGCCATTGCCGGGCGACCGCGTCATGCACGTAAACCGCAAACCGCGCGGTGGTGCGTTCCTTCACGCCGTGCTTGTCGGCGATCGGGCCGGTGTTGTCTTCGTAAATCGCGATCGAGGCGACCTCCTGCGGGGTTTTGAAACGGACCCGGCATTCGGCGCGGTCGATGCCCGTGCCGCGGGCCAGCGTGGTCCAGGCCGTTTCCTGATTGGCGATCACGCCGTCCGCCAGCCGCAGCGATGTCAACGGACAGGGATACGGCTCGTGCCGGAGGGTGGAATTGCCGCCCGTCCACGGCATCACGAGGCTGGTTAGATTGCCGACGGGCTTGGCGTTCCCGGCTGTGCCCGTGCCGGCCGCCGAATCAAGCCGCTGGGCCGTGGCTTTGGGCGTGTCGCGTTCGAGCGTCGTCTTCGCGGAGCCGTCGTACACGAGATTGCGTCCGCCGAAGTTCATGGCCGCGACGACCAACTCGGCGGCGAGCAAACCGGAGGCGCTCGGGGTTGCGGAATCGTAGGTCAGGCCCGGTTGCTTCGTGTCGCTGGTCGGGCGGGGCTCCACGGCGCGCAGGGTGAAGGTCACGGTACCGCTTTCATCGGCGCGGAAGGCGGCACGACGGCGTGTAAGATGACTGCTCAAGGGAAGGCGCGCGGTGTAGGGCAGATTGCCGGTCTTTTGTTTGCCGACGACGGCGATCTCAAGTCGCGTGTGCGGAGTCAACTTGGCCGGATCGGCGGCGCCGGCGAGCAGTTCCACGAGGTAGGTGCGACCCGCCGCGACGGGCAGCGTGAAGGAGGCCTCGGGATTCAGTTTGCTGACCGTGACCGGACCGGCCGGATCGCCGGGCAGCGGGGCGGCGGGAGCCGCGTGTCGCTGGAGCTGCTCGCCGGAGATGAGACTGGGTTCAAATTTCACCCCCCTGCCCTTGAGTGTCGCGAGATACGACGGCTCGGGCGGCAGGGGCGGCGCGGAGGTCGAGGAATCGAGCGGCACGCCGCCCGCCGAATCGAGCTGTTGCACAAATTGCGCGGGAGTCGTCACGTTGTAGGGGTTGAAGTCCACGGAGCGAACCCGTTTGCCGTCGGTCGCGTTCAGCCAGTGCAACTGCCCGTCGCGCGAGCCGACGAACACGGTCTGCCCGTCGGGCGACAACCGGGCGATGCCGCCACCCGGCGTGTCGCTTTGCCAGAGACGGCGGCCATTCGCGGCGAAGCGTTCGGTGACGCCGCGCGCGCTGACGCAGAGGATCGACTGCCCGTCCGGGGTCACCAGCACATCGGTGACGCGGCCGGCGACCGGGAGCGGTTGGTCGGCGCCGCCGTTCAGGGGACGCAGATACACGCGCGCGGTCGGACCCTGCCGGTCGAACACCTGATTCTCGACAATCAGCAGCGATTCGCTGCCCGACACCGGCAGCACCCAGTCTGTGCCGGCGACGGACGGCATGCGGGTCAATGTTTCGCCCCGCGCGGCGTCGAGCAACTGCGTCTCGCCGGCGTCGTCAACCACGAGGAACTGTCCGGCGGTGGCCACGACCTTGCCCTGATTGAGCAGCCAGCCGGCGCGTTCCCAGAGCCGCTTGCCGGTCGTCGTGTCGAAGCCGCACACGGACGCATTCATCACCGAGCCGCGTCCGTAAACGTCGTGCTTGATGCCGAACCCGGCGACGAGCAGCACGCGGCCGTCGGTCGTCACGGCGCGCGGGAACAGGCTGCGGGGATAGAGCAGATCTTCGGTGCTCGTCCGGGCGGTAGCGTCGTCGAAAAGCCAGCGCAGTCGCCCCTGCGCGTCGAGCGCGTGCAGTTTGCCGGCGCCGCCGAGATAGGTGAGCTGGCGGGTCGTGTCCTTCAGCACGGTCGAGCCGCCAATGGGGAGCGAAAACGGTCGGAGCAATCCGGACGGCGGCGCGGGAATGCGGCTCTGCCAGCCGTGGTCGAAACTGAAGCGGTACTGGGCGTCGCCGACGCCGACCTTGACCGTTCGTCCGTCGATCGCTTCCAACGAGCCGTTGAAGGGCGCCCAGAAGTTTTGGCGGCCGAGGTAGCGCGAGCGATGCTCTTGAATCTCACCGCCGGGGCTGACTGCGAACAGCGAGTCGCCCATCGCGGCGGTCGTCACGAAAAGTCGCGAGCCGTCGGGCGCAAAGGCGACGTTGAGAATCGCCGCGCCGAACTTGCCCACGAGGAGATGATCGAGCTGCGCTGACGGACCGCCGCGAGTCACGACCGGCGGCGCGGTCTCCCGTTTCGGCTCCGGCTTCGGCGGCGCAGCCGGTTGCAGACCCGCCAGCCGGGCCACGGCCGCAGTCGCACCGTGGGCGTCGTGACAGCCGACGTACAAGCCGTCGAAGCCGCCCTGAAACGGCGACCAGAGATAATGGATGAAGTAGCCGCCGGGAGCCGGCTGTGCTTCCGATGGGACGCGCCGCAGATAGGGGGAAAGTTCGGCCAACGCCCGGTGCGAGGCGGGCTTGCCGAACAACACGATGTCCGCGTCGTGGCGCAGCCGCGGCCCGTATTCGTCGTAGCCGCATTTCGGATCGTCGAAGACGAGGTGCGTGGTCCTCCCAGTCTTCAGATCGGTTTTGCCGACCGCCCCCAACGCCACGCGGCTGACGAACGCCTTTCCGTCGCGCACGCGTGCGAGCAATTCCACCTCCTCGGGCAACGGCTTCCACCGCAGCAGCAACGGCTGGACTTCGTCGGGCTGAAAGACGGCGACGCGCGCCACGCGACCCGCCTGCTGGAGCGTCGCCGCCAACTGTTCCGCCGCCGGGCGGAAGGCGTCTTGTCCCTCGTCGAGCAGGATCGTGACCGGACCTTTGCGCTGGCCCAGAAACGCCCGGACCGGCTGCTGCCCGCCGACGAAATCCGCCGCGGCCAGAGCGCCGGTCGGAGCCATTTCCGACCCGGCCGGGCGGGCTTCGCCGCCGACTGCCTGCGTCGCCTCGGATCCTAGAATCAAATCGCGCACCGTGAGCTTCAGCGCGACGTCGCCCGTCACCGCCGGCAGCGGTACGTCCAGCGACAGCTCTGGTGCTAGGGCCGAGAACTTATGAAACACGACCTGCCCGTCGGCGCTGGTGAGCGTCACTTCGAACGGCATCGGGTCCGGCAGGGGTTGCTCCTTCACGTCGGCCAGCCACGCGTGCAGCCGCAGGTTCAGCGCGGACGTACGCGTCGTGCGCAGCGACATGCTCTTGGGTTCGCGCCGCGTCAGCAGCAGCAGCGCCCCTTCGGCCCGCGTGAAATCCACCGGCACCGTCAGCCCTGCGGGCGATGATTTCGCCGCCGCCACCGTGCCAGCCAGCACGTCGCGCACATGCCAGCCCGGTTCGACGAGCAGCTCGCCGACGCGCGGCAGCACGAACATCTGCCGCCAGCGCCCTTCGACCTCGAGCGGCACCGGGGTCTGGTTGATGACAAAGCACAAGATCGACTCCTTGCCGGCCAGCGGCGAGATGACGACCTCCGCGCTGGGCGTACCCACCGGGATCGGAGCCGTGCCGGCGAACGCCTGGATCAACGGCTGCTCGCGGGTCGCTTTGAAATTCTTCCAGAGATGGGCGAACTCCCATTCGCCGTTCGGATAGGCCAGCCCCCAGCCGTTGTGAACCTGATCCTTGTCGTAGCCGAAGCTGAGCGACCGACCGGGCAGGCTTGCGTGACACAAGGCGTCCTTGATGACCACGCCGCCGCGTTTTTCGAACTCCCGGAAGGCGGCGAGAATCTCGGGCGCCTCGCCGACCCCGATGCCCGCGAGGAACAGCACCTTGTGGCGCGCCAGTTCGCCGGCCAGCACGTCCTCGGGCGACAGCAGCATGCCCGGCCGGCGCATCCGGGCCAGGTCGTGCAGGATGACGCTCGCCTGATTGGCCCAGCCGCTAAAGTAAACCGCGACATCCGGCAGCGGGTCGTGCGCCGAGAACCACGGGCCATACCGCTGAAAAACCCGCAGCAAATCCTCGCTGGCGCTGGTCATGGAAAAGCCGTCCAGCCCGCGCCCCGCCGCGCCGAAGGCCGAGGCGAATTGCTCGCTGCGGGATTGGTGCGTGAAGAACTCGCACTGCAGTTTTTGCCGCAGCGGGTTGTTCATCGCAAGGAACGCGGGCGCCCGGAAGTTGCCCCACGGCGGCAGGCAGTAATCGGTGTAATCGACCGAGTCGCGATGGGTGAGCGTCGCGTAGGCGGTCGGGGCGTAGGACTGCCCGTTGCCCAGCCAAAAGGTGGGGATGGCGTTGTGGGCGGTGAGGTCGGGAAGCATCTGGCGCACGTCGGCGAGATACTCGCCAAACGCGTGCGGCAGGATCGAGCTGCGGGCGCGCTGGGCGGCCCAAGACGCCTGACGTTTGCGTTGCTCCTCGGAAAGCCCCTTGTCCGCCAGTTTCGCCAGATCGGCGGCGACGCGGTCGGCGACCCATTGGTCGGCCGCGGCGTTGCGTTGCTTTTGATGGCCGTCCAGTTGCGGCGACTCCTCCCAATATCCACCGACGGTCGCGTACCAACCCAGCGCGATCCCGCTGAAGCCCGCGACGTCCGCCCTCGATTGGGCGAACAGCGCCAGCCGCCGCCGCATTTGTGCGAGATCCTCCGGCAGGGTGTGTTTCGGATTCCATTCCTCATGATGCAGCATCGAGGGCATGGTCGGCACCGCCCGCATGCCGAGCCGCGCGAGCGCCATGAACTTCAAATCCTCCGCGCCGGGCCGGGTGAACTTTTCGAGCGCCGGACCACCGGGAGCCGCGGCGTAGGCGGCGAACAGCGGATCGATCGCGGCGTCGCCGTCCGCCAGAAACGGCTCCAGCCCCGGACCGCCGGGCACGCTTCCGTAGTAACCCGTCACGGGCGAGCCGCCGTACGGTTTCGCGTCGCCGAAGACGTGCGTGTAAAGCTCGAAGTCGGAAACCGGCTCGCGCTGGCAGACGCGCAGGCGGATCGGATAGCCCGCGACATCGTTGGCTCCCACCGTCGCCGTGTAGTCGCCGGGTGCCAGGGCGGTCGTATCGAACAGCAGGTTTCCCGCGGCGATCGTGATCGGATTGTCGTCCGCTGCGCGGGCGTTTCCGCCGGCCGGAATTGTGATTCGAGCAATATTGGCCTCGAACTTCTCGCCCCGCAGCACGACGGGCCAGTCGCTGGCGGCCGCGCCGGCGGGGCGTTTCGCCGACCACAGCAGCGACACCTGGTCGCCTCGCCGCACCACGCCGCGATTGTGGTCAGTGTACAGCGACACTGACTGGGTCGGCGGTTTCGCAGCGATTCGCACCAGACCGAGGGGCCGGCCGGCCCAGGGCGAATCGCCCGGCGAAACGATCAGCTTCCACAAGCCGGCTTTCCCCGGCAGCTTGCCGGCGAAAACGCCCTCGCCCCGCGCCTGGAGCACGAACTCGCCGCCGGCTTCTCCCCCTGGTTCAGATTCCAGTCGCACCGACAGAGATGTGGGAACAACCGGTGCCGCCTTGGTGAGCGGTGTGATGCGGCACGACCATTCGCCACCGGGCACGGCTGCGAGCGGTGCCGCCGCCACACACCAAGCGGCCGATTTAGACTCGTCCCATAGAACGGCCGCGTGCGGCCAGCGCGCGTCGGCCGGTGGCAGCTGAACCACCTCGGTGCCCAGCCGGATGGCCCGGTCGCTGCCTACCGGCACCCAGTCGGACCCGTTCTCACTGACCGCCACCGTCTTCGCCCCGGCCGCCAGCGAGACCTTGCCGCTGGCCCCGAACCAGCGCACGCCCACCGGTCGGGTGATCTCCGCGGGTAACGACGCGAGCAGATGAATCTCGCGCCCGGTCGCGCGAGCCTGCTCAGTTTTTGCCAGGCGCATGGCGCCGTCGGGATCGAGTTCGAAGCGCACGCCATTCACCTCGTACGGCGTCGCGGGTTGGGACGCCGGGAGATAGATCGTCATCCGCCGCAGGCCTCGGCTGTCGGCCGGCCCCAGCGTGCCGGCGTTGTGCTTTTCGAACTCGGAAATCTGCTTCTCCAATCCGGCCAGCAGCGATGTCGTGCCGCACGTCAACCGGATCGAGCCGTGGGTGCTTTGCCCGTTGGTGAACAGCTTCACGGCCACCGGATGGCAAACCACCTCGAGGCGGCTCTGCTTCGCGTCGATGTGAACCCGGCTGTCCTTCGACGCCAGCGTGCCGTTGGCCTCGACGGTGAACTCGATGCCAAACGGTTGCACGACATGCCGCCCGGCCGCGAGGTCCAGCGTGACCTCAGACCGGCGATCCAACCGCAACGCCTTCAGGCCGGTGGCCTGGACCTTGTTGGTCTGTCCCTTGATTTCATCCAGCAGGTTGTCCGCACCGGGATTCGGCTTTGCCTCCGGCTCCAGCTTCGTCGCGAGCCGTTCGTCGCTCGTCACGAAAACGAAGACGGGCGTCTGATCAATGCTGATGCCATGTGGCCAGGCGGTCACGACCCAGCCGCCGTAGGACGACTTCCACAAACTCTGGCGCGACTCCACCGCCACGCGCCGCCCGTCTTCGGTTGTCACCAGTGCCACCGACACCTCTTTCGCCCAACCTGCGGCGGACCACGCCAGAACGCCAAGCAAAGCGGCCAACGGCCAGGGTCGGAAGGAACGCAGATTGAGTTTCATAGTCGGCGCCCGATTGGGGTCCGCCGATGGGGAGTGAATGCCGCGGCAAGTGTTGGAGTGCATTGAATCCCCGTATCATCGGGAATTGTCCGGCTGATTCCAGAATGATTTCCGCGAGATTTGTTACCCACGGCGAAGGGCCTGGCCAGAGCGCCGGTTGACAGCGTCGCACAAGCCGCGAGGAACCGGGTTTCGAGGTCCGCGTTTACCATTGGCAGGAATCCGTTTTCTGGCCGCTCGGCGGTTCGGCATTTCAGCGATGAAGACCGCTGCGCCGAATTGTTCTTCGCCACACTGGCCGCGCTGGGCAAGGCCGAGCTTGTCCGCGTCCACGAAGTCCCCCACCCCGTTCGACCGTTAGCGCGTGTTTCAAAAGTCGCGTGAGCCGCGCGGGACCGGGTTTGGAATTCCGCGTTTACGCGGCCCGCTGGCCCAGGCCGCTCGAACCGCGTAAACGCGGAACTCCCAACCGGGCTTTTCAATCAGGCTCTCAGCGACACCACCCTGGCCCCCGACCTCAAACACGCGCTGGCGGAAGTCCCGAGCAGCGGCATCCACATGCACCTGGTCAGCGGACCGGACGACGCGCGCGGACTGTCCGAGCGGCGAGCGGCTCACGCAGTTAATGATAGGAAACTGCTTTCTGGACGCTCCACGGTTCGGTTCGGCGAGCAATCCGCCGACTCCATCTGCTGGCTTGTTTGGAACTGAAATCGCACTCTTTCCGCAGCGCGGACGATAGGGAGGGGCGGCAACGCCGGGCAATCGGAGCAGCGCCTTGAGCGCCGTGGGCGAGCTGTTCGCACTTCTATTCGCGCAGCCACGCCAGCAAGTCCGCCATTGCCGGTGGTGGCAGCGCGGTTTCGAGGCCCTCGGGCATGAGGCTCAGCGGCGACGGGCGCAAGGTCCTCACGTTCGGGCGTAGCAGCTTGTCCTTCACGCCGTTGGCTTGCGCGAGGGTGAAGCCTGTGGCGGTTTCGTCGGTGACGAGGCCGGTCAGGGCGCGGTCGTCCCGCGTGTCCACGTTGTAGGCGATGAAGCGCGGCTCGATGGCGGCGTTCGGGTCGAGGATGGCGGTGAGGAAATCGCCGACGGGTTTGGTGCGATACGTCGCGAGGTCCGGGCCAAGCGGGTGACCGACGCCGCGATAGGCGTGGCACGCGGCGCAGCTCGTGGTGAAGAGCGCAGCTCCCTTCGTCGCGTCACCCTTGAGCGAGGCCACACTGGCGTAGCTCGCAAGGACGGCGGCGCGCGAGGCGGTTTGTTCCGGGAAGAGCTTTGCCACGCGCGCTTTTGTCGCATCGCTGCCGTGCCAGCGGAGGCGGTTGCGCGTGGCCGGCGGAATCTCCGCGAGACCCACCACGCCGCGCTCGACGGCGTTGAGGAGCGACTGTGTCCACGCCTCCTGGCTTGCGAGCGTGTCCACCACGGATGGCCTCGATGCGATGGGCAAAGCGGCCCATTGCGCGAGGATGAGTTCGTCGGAGTTCGGCCAGCGGCGGGTGCGGAGTGTGGTAAGCGCGAGTTGCTGCAACTCGGCGCTCGCGGGCGGCACGAGCAGTCCGGCGACGACCGGCGCGTCGGCGTCAGCGCGGTTGAAGCCGCGTCCGAGCAATGGCACGGACGCGCGGCGCATGGCGTCGGAGGAACTCGGGCTGGCGGCGAAGGTGCGGGCATCGGCGTAGAGCTGTTGCAGGCGCGTCGTTGCGGCACGGACCTCAGCGTTGGGCGAGTCGGCGGATTTCCGCAGCGCGATACCGCGCGCATCCAAGGCGTCCTGCAACGCGGTCATCGCGTGGAGTTGCCACTGCTGCGTGCGCTCGCCCTCCACCGGTGCCAGCGCGGTGAGCAGCGCCGCGAACTCAGCCTCGCCCGCCGAGGCGGACGCGGTGGCGATGAGCTGGCCGAGGAACTCGTTGCGGCCCGGTGCAGTCGCGGAGGTGGTGACGGCGACCGTGAGCAACTCACCGGTGCGGCCCACGGCTCCGCTCAGGATGGCGGCGCGTTGGTAAGGGTCGGCCGTGCCGTCGCGGGCGAGTTGGGCAAGGGCGGCGCTCGCGTGTGGGTCGTTCCAAGTTCCGAGGGTGAAGGCGAGTTGGTAGCGGACGGTGGGTGTGGAGTCGGCGGTGAGTTTCAATGTGGCTTCGGCGAGGCGCGGGTCGCTCGCGAGGAGCGGTTCGGCGAGGCGGAGGGCGAACTGGCGAACTGACGGATGCGAGTCGGTGAGCGCGGTTAGCAGCGCGTCCCGACCGGCTGACGCGGCGAGGGCTTGCAGGCGGACGACGGGGTTCGTCGAGGTGGTGAACAGTTTTGCCAGCGGCGCGGCGGCTTGCGGGTCGTTGCGGTGGAGCAGTTCGCGATGGGCAAGGTCGCGCGCGATGCCGTTCTCGGTGTTCAGCGTGGCGACGACTTGCGGGGTCGTCAGCTTGGTCAGGTCGTTGAAGGGCCGGAGCTTCGCGCCTTGCGGATAGATGCGGTAGATGCGGCCTTTGTCGGAGCCGGCGCGGACGTCGAGGGACTTGAGGCGCTCTGGCGGAATCCAGCGCGGGTGCTCGATGACGAAGCGATACATGTCCACGACCCACAGCGCGCCGTCGGGACCGGTGAGCGCTTGCACGGGGCGGAACCAGTTGTCGGTGCTCGCGAGGAACTCGGACGCGGCTTCATCAGCGGGTTTCGCCGCGGTGAAGGTGACGCCGCTGGGCGTGAGCGCGAGGCGACGGACCAAGTTGTGCACCGGCTCGCAGATGAAGAGGTTCTGGCTGAAGCCCGCACCAAGCAACGTGTCGCGATACACGCCGAGGCCGCACGCGCTCGTGACATTGTTCAGCGACTGCGGACTGTTGAAGTGCTCCAGTGGCGTGCTGATGGGATGCAGCCGCCCGAGAGTGGCGGCGAGGTTCACGCTGGGCGGCGGCGCGGGGACGTGCGGGTTGCGCGCGAGGTAGCGGTCGGGCAGCGGGTAGTGGTAGGCGAAGGCGCTGTTGTGGCAGCCGAACCAGTTGCCGAAGTCGTCGCGCGCGCGGCCCTGTTGCGTGAGGCCGGACGTGGCCTCGAACTCGCCGGTGTCCGGGAGGAAGCGGAAGTCGCGGCCGCGGATGTTGACCGCATTGGCAGCCGCCGACGTGAGGAGGCGGACCGGAGTATTGTCGCCTTCCGAAGTCCGCCTCCTTACATCGGCGGCTACGATGTCGCCGCCGAGGAGGCCGTTTGCGCCGTGGACCCAGTTGTCGAGGCCGAGGGAGAGGCTGTTCACGCGGGCCTGGTAGTTGTTCGTCTCGAAACCGGTGTAGAGCTTGCGCACCACGTCGGCCTTGCCGTCGCCGTTGGTGTCCTCGGCGTAAAGGATGTCCGGCGCGGCGCAGATGAGCGCGCCCTTGCGCCAGGCCATCACGCCGGTCGGAAACGGCAGGCCATCGAGGAAGAGCGTGGAGCGGTCGAAGGGGCCGTCGGGGCGCGAGCGGGTGAGGAATTTCACGCGGCCACCGGGCTTCCAGTTGCCGTCTGATCCCATCGGGTAGTCTGCCATCTCGACGACCCACAGCTTGCCGTCGGTGCCAAAATCAATCGCGACCGGGCTGGTGACGAGTGGCTCGGCGGCGACGAGTTCGATGGTGAGGCCGGCTTTGGTGCGGAGGGTGGCGAGGGAGTCGGCGGGGGATTTCGGCGGCGGGTTGCTTGTGCCGGTGGCTGGTTGTCGCGGTTCTGGCGTGCTGCCTGCCACAGACGGCGATTGCAAATCGCCGGCACGGGGGGCGGTTGCAGCCGGCGCATTCCGGTTCTTCGACACGAAGTTACGCGGGAGCAACTCGTGGACAGTGCTGACGATTTTGTCTTCCAAGCCGGGCGCAAACTTCGTGGGTCGGTCGTAATAGACCATCGCGCTGCCCCCTTCGTAGCCGCCCTCCTGCAAGATGCGTTCGCTCGGGATGTAGCAAGGGTCGTCGTTCGCGTAGCCGTGGACCCAGAGGCGCGTGCCGTCGAATTCGCGCTTCAGGCGCAGGCCGTAGTCCACGACGATTTCGCCGGGCAGGAATACCAGTGCGAGGTTGGTGCCAAAGTTCCAGGTCTGGATGAGATACGGCAACTCCGTGGGCAGCTTTTCGCCGCGGTCGAGACGGGCGAGGTTCTTCTTCGCGTGAAAGGAAATCTGCTGCGCCTTATTCGTGGCGAGCGCTTCCCACTCGGCGCGCGTGGGGAGTTTGTCGAAGTCGAGCGCGATGCGCTTGGTGCGTGCGACCGGCGGTGCGGGAAGCTCCTTCCACATGCCGTGGAAGAGGCGCTTCACCTCATCGGCGATGGCGCGGCCTTGGGCGTCTGCAAGGTCAGGCGTGCCGCGCTGGTTCGGGTTTTGGTCAGCGCCGCAGCCAATGGCGACGAGGCCAATCGCGCCGGGGTGATCGGCCTCAATCGCGAGTTGCGCGGAGCCGGCCCAGTCGCCGTGAATCGTGTTCAAACCGAGCGTCACGCAGTGGCACGCGTAGCTGACGAAGACGGCGCGCACGCTGCCTTCGGGCGACGTGACGCGCAGCACGGGCAGGTCGTGGTCCACGGGCGCGATAGGTTTGCCACGGCGGTTCATGGCGAAGCCGACCTTGCCCTGCGTCCATTCAACGCGGCCGGGCCGGCGGTCGGCGAGCGCGGCGCGGATGACTTGCTCCAGCTTCACGGTCAACTCGCGCGTGTAGCGGTCCACGCGCGCCTGCTGGTCGGGCGGGAGGTCAGCCATGAAGATGTTCGGCGCGACGCCGGCAATCATCGGCGCGGAGTGCGTGTGCGAGGAGCAGATGGCGAGGCGGTCGGGCGTAAGGCGCGTGTCGCCCGCGAGGCGGCGGAGCAACTCGGTGCGGATGGCGTCGGACACGCCGAGGTTGTCCACGGTGACGAGCACGGCAGGGCCTTCCGCGTCGGTGCCGATGACGAGGGCCTTAGCGTGGATGCGCTGGGCGACGCCATCGGACTCAATCTTGCGCGCGGCAAAACCGGTGAGGCGGGTCGGGTAGTCCGGCGTGATGTCCACGCGCGCGACGCCGACGCTGGGAAGAGGCGGAGAGAGGGCGCGCCTCACCGCGCAGGCAGCGAGCAAGCACAGCATGGCGAGGGCGAACGGGAGCAAGGCCTTCAGGCCGCCGAAAGGCGCGCCCGACACCGCACGCATCGGTGCTCCGCATGTTCCTTCGGCTTGAAGACCCCGCTCTTGTGGACTGACCTTGGCTTGGAAGTTCATATTGCGGCAGTGCGGGCAGTTTTCGCACGACGCAGGCAAAGTCAACGCGGGAGCCGCAGTTGTAATCCAGCGGCTGACCGGGAGAGCAATGAATGACAGGATTTAGCTTCCTGGGCGCTCCGCGGTTCGAGTGTGAATCGACCCATCATGCGATGATGCCTTTCATCACCTTGCCGCTCACGTCGGTCAGGCGGTAGTCGCGACCTGCGTGACGCCATGTGAGGCGTTCGTGGTCGAGGCCCATGACGTGCAAAATCGTGGCGTCCAGGTCGTGGACGTGGACGACATCGTTGACCGCATACCATCCGAATTCATCGGTCGCGCCGTGGATGTGGCCGCCTTTCACGCCGCCGCGGCCAGCCACATGCTGACGCCGTGCGGATGATGCTCGCGGCCGTTGCTGCCTTGCCCCGTCGGCGAGCGGCCGAATTCGCCGCCCCAGATGACGAGCGTGTCTTTGAGCAGGCCGCGTCCTTTCAAATCGGTAAGCAGCGCGGTGATCGGCGCCAACGGGGACACCCGGAACAAGCTGAAGGACGCGCGGCCCGAAGTCCTCCGTCATCGTCGTGTGGTCCAATTTGATCTGGTGGCTGGCAAGTTACTCCCAGCCCATCCGGGCATCACCGACAGGAACAAGATCCCCATCCGCCCATTTGTCGGAAGACTGACGCGGCGCGGCGAATTGCGGAGGTATGTGCCGTCGCTCGACCCGGTGCGAGTCGAGGGGAGATTTGAGGACAATCCGAAAAGCAAATAGCCCATGAAAGAGATGGCCGCCCTTTCGACGAGCTGCAGCCGTAGCGACCTCGCCGGGTCCGCCAAAATCTGTGGCTGCACTCGTGAGAGTGCGGGCAGATCGCCTGCCTTGGGAAAGTGCCCGAGTTTGCACAAACGCGGCTGTGCCATTCTTGGAGTCGCGCTGGCGATCCATCTGGAAGTGGTTCGCATGAGAGTTCCCACGTCCCAGCGCCGTCACACCGACCGCTCGCTACTCCACGGGTAGGCGGCCCCGCCCATCACTGCGGTGTTCGAAAAGGATGCGGCTTCTCGCACCCTCTCGCTTCAACGTGACGGCGAGGAAGCCGCCCTGTACGCGGTGGAACTTGTGATACTTCGGGTCGTAGCCCGGCGGACCGCACCTGCGCCTGCGGCACCTTGAAGGACCAGAATTGGCGTTCCTTGTTCCAGTCCATCGAGTCGGTGGCCTTCGGCGCAACCGCAACCCCGTCCGCGCCGCGAGCTTCTCTGGACGGACCAAAAAACGCCACCAAGCCTAGCCCAACCCGAACCACGCGGCGCTGGGGAGACGGAAAGACGCGGGTAACGAACGGTAGTCCGCTCGCAATGGCTCGATTGAGCTATGGGCGGTTCCATCCAATCAGAGAAATCCGCTTCCGAGATGGCAGAAAGTTTCGGGCGCTCTGAATAATTCCATTGGCGGAATGTCTTCCCGTTATGGAAACGGCCTTGCGCCTACCGCGCACCAATGGATTTCGTCGCACCCGCATCGCCAAGGGCGCGGAGACGGAATTGCAGGTGCCGGCGTTGGAGCGCGGCCTCGCCGTGCTGGAACTGATTGCGCATCAACCGGAGGGACTGACCCTGACGGAAATCAACGAAACGTTGCAGCTCTCCTCGGCCTCGGGCTTCCGCATCGCCACTGCGCTGGAAGAACTCGGATACGTCCAGCGAGATGCTGCCACCAAACGGTTCCGGCTCACGCACAAGCTCCTTCTACTTGGACAGCCTCGCCCCGCCGGACGCAGCCTGGTCGCAGCGGCCTTGGAACCGATGCGCCGCGTGCTCCACGCGACGGGTGAAACCACCCAGCTTTGTTGCCTGGCAGGAGATGCGTGCGTGATTATCGAGCAATTGCCCTCGCTGTATCCGTTTAAGTATTTCGTGGACCTGGGTTCGCGTGTTCCGCTGCACTGCGCAGCACCCGGCAAGGCGATGCTGGCCTTCCTCCCGCCCTCCGACCTCGCTCGGTTGCTGGAGGGCATGCGTCTGGAGAAGCACACTAAAAACACCCTGACCTCCCGGAAAGTGCTGCTGGCGGAACTCGACCGCACGCGAACGTCGGGCTACGCAGTGGATTACGGCGAGCACTTCGAGGCGATTCACTGCGTTGCCGCGCCGGTGCTGGACCGGCACGCGCACGCCGTAGCGGCCATCACGATTGCCGGGCCGAAGGAGCGGATTCCCAAAGAGCGCTTTGCCGACCTAGGCAAACTGATGATTGAAGCAGCCAGTGAAGCAGCCCGCGAAATTTCCCATTAGAACTCAACCCAGCCATGAAGATGAAACTACGCATCCTTCTCACCGCCAGTTGGTGCCTGATGGCCGCCGCCTGCCAGAAATCCGCCGATGCCCCGAAAACCAGCAGTCCAACGGCCCCTGCCCCCGCCAAGCAAGGCACCATCGGCGTCACGTTGCTCACGTTGCAAAACTCGTTCTATCAATAACTGCTCTCTGCCGGCATCCATGAACCCCGCAATGAAACTCCCACTCATCCTCATCACCGCATTCCTCGCCACCGCCATCGCGGAAGCGAAGCCGCTCAAAGTCTTCATCCTCGCGGGCCAGTCCAACATGGAAGGCCCTGCCAATGTCGCGACCTTTGACTATCTCGGTGACGACCCGGCGACTGTTCCGTTGCTGAAAATGATGAAAGGCAGCGATGGCAAACCAACCGTGAGCGAGGGCGCCCGGATCACCTATCTCACCGGAGCCAACGACAAGAACTTCGTTCTCTCGGGCAAACTGACGGCGGGCTACGGTTCGATGTGGGGCCAGGATCCCACCAAGCCCGGCCGCAACATCGGCCCGGAGTTTACCTTCGGCCTGACGATGGATGCCGCGTTCGATGAACCCGTTCTGATCATCAAGGCGGCGTGGGGCGGCAAGAGCCTGCACACGGATTTTCGTTCTCCGAGCGCGGGGCCGTATGTAATGCCCGCACGAACCCGTGAACTCTGGGAGCGGCATCCGCAGGGAGCCCACGGGATTCCCAAGGCCGAGGATCGGCAGAAATGGAATGCCGAAAAGATCGCCGCCACCGGCGTTTACTACCGCCTGATGATGGAGCACGTGAAAAATGTGCTCGCCGACCCCAAGAAGGTCGTTCCCGGCTACGATCCCGCGCAGGGCTATGAAATCGCCGGCTTCGCCTGGCTCCAGGGCTTCAACGACATGGTGGATGGGCAGGTCTATCCGAATCACAACCAGCCTGACCGCTATTCCCTCTACTCCGAATTGCTCGGGCATTTCATCCGCGATGTGCGCAAGGATTTGTCCGCGCCGAAGCTGCCGTTCGTGATCGGTGTGATGGGCGTGGGCGGGCTCAAGGATCAATCGCCGTCGATGGTGGCCTTCCGGCGGGCGATGGCAGCTCCCGCGGAAATGCCCGAGTTCAAGGGCAATGTCACCGCCGTGCAGACCGCGCCGTTTTGGTCGGAGGAACTGGGCGCGATTGATGAGAAGCGCGGGAAGGTCAGCCAGATGGGCCATTTCCTCCGCAGCAAACACAAGGACCACGCGAACAAGGACGGCACGATGACCGAGGCGGAGCAGCGCGAGTATTTGAAAAAATGCGAGGCCGAACTCATCAGTCCCGCCGAGGTTGCCTTGTGGAAACGCGGCGCCTCGAACGCCGGCTATCACTATCTCGGTTGCGCGAAGACTTTCGCGCTCATGGGCAAGGCTTTCGCGGAAGCCACACTCGACATGGGGAAGCCGCAGAAACGTCCGTGACTTGTCGGAGCGAAAACGAGCGCTCCCCATTCCCACACGCATGAATTCCATCAAGCGACTAGAAAGCAAATTCCTATCCGTGTTGAAACGTCCCAGCCACCTAGCCACCTTGTTGGTTTGCTGCACAAGTCTGACCGCGGCAGACGTGGTGAAATTGCCGCCGCCTGCTCCCGCACCCGTTGAATTCACGCGCGACATCGCGCCGATTTTCGCGGTGAAATGCCTGAAGTGCCACGGCGCGACCAAACAAAAGGGCGATTTGCGCCTGGATTTGAAAGCCTTCGCTTTGCGCGGCGGCGAATCCGGCAAAGTCATCGTGCCCGGCAAAAGCAGCGACAGCAAACTGATGCATCTGGTGGCCGGACTCGAAGCCGATAACATCATGCCGCCAACCGGCGAGAGGCTCAGCGCCGCGCAAATTGGCCTGCTGCGCCGCTGGATTGACGACGGCGCTGTGTGGCCCGACGCAGCGAAGCCCGCTGAAACACACTGGTCGTTGCAGCCAATTCGTGAACCGCGGGTGCCCACAACGGTGCTCAAAGGCGGTGCCAACGCGATTGATGCCTTCGTTTTGGCGCGCCTCGAAAAAGCCGGACTTCGCCCTGCGCCGCGCGCCGACCGGGCCACTTTAATTCGCCGCCTGAGCTTCGATTTAACCGGCCTGCCGCCCTCGCCCGCCGAAGTCGCCGACTTCGTGAACAGCAAAGCGCCGCGCGCCTACGAAGAACTTGTGGAACGCTTGCTGGCCTCGCCGCACTACGGCGAACGCTGGGGACGGCACTGGCTGGACGTGGCGCGCTACACCGAGAGTCAGGGCTTTGAATACGACCGCCTGCGCAACAACGCCTGGCACTATCGCGACTACGTCATCAAGAGCTTCAACGACGACAAGCCGTATGACCGTTTCATGCGCGAGCAAATCGCGGGCGACGTGATGGAACCGGTGACGAGCGATGGCATCATCGCCCCGAGCCTGCTCGTCTGCGGCCCGTGGGATCAGGCCGGAAATGCACAGGCAAATGCGACGCAAAAGATGATTACCCGCGAGGATGAGCTGGAGGATCTCATCGGCGTCGTTGGGCAGTCTTTCCTCGGGCTCACGATCAACTGCGCGCGCTGTCACGCGCACAAGTTCGACCCGATTCCGCACGAAGAATACTATCGCGTCAAAGCGGTCTTTGAAGGCGTGCGACACGGCGAACGCAGCATCGCCAGCGCCGCGGAAACCAAGGCGCTCAATGACCAACGCGCCGTGCTGGAAAAGGAAATCGCGGCGGCGCAGGACGTCGTCTCGCGGCTCGAAGCGGAAGCACGGAAACTCGCAGTGGCCAAGCTGGCAGCCGACCCGCGCCCCGTCGGTCCAGCACCGTTTGCGCGGTGGGCATTCGAAGGCGCGCTGCCCGCTGGCGAGCTCAAAGGCGGAGCGAAAGTCGAGGGCGGCCGGCTTTTGCTGAAAAAGGAAAGCGGCTCGTATTTTCAAAGCGCACCGCTCACCCGTGACATCCGCGAAAAGACACTCGAAGCATGGGTGGCGCTCGACGATTTGAAGCAAGGCGGCGGCGCTGCAATTTCCATCGAGTCGCAGCCGAGTCGCGATTTCGACGCCATCGTGTTTGGCGAGCGTCAGCCGAGAAAATGGGTCCCCGGTAGCGGAGGTTTCCAGCGCACGCGCGACCTCGAAGCTCCTGAGGAAACCGCCGCGCCGGGCACGCTTGTCCACGTCGCCATCGTCTATCGCGCGGACAACAGCATTGCGTTGTTCCGCGACGGACAGCCGTATGGAAAACCCTACACGCCCGCGCAGCCGCTCCGCACCTACAAGGCCGGCGAGTCGCGCGTGCTGCTCGGCCTGCGGCACCACGGCGCGGGCAACGGCTTTCTCGGCGGCGGAGTCGAGCGCGCCTCGCTCTACGACCGCGCGTTGAGCGCCGAGGAAATCGACGCGTCCTTCCGCTCGCAAGGCCGCTCCATCCCGCTCGCCGATACACTCGCAAATCTCAACGACGCACAACGCGCCGAACGCGACGCCGCGCTCGCCAAGATTGCCGCGACACGGACACAGCTCGACGCAAAGAAGCCGGACCGCCAAGTAAGCTACGTCGGCACGCGCGTGCAGCCGGCTCCGACACATCGGCTGAAGCGTGGCGATGTGAAAGCGCCGGATGAAATCGTCACTCCCGGTGCGCTCGCCGCGGTGGCGGATTTAAGCCCCGACTTCGGCCTCGCCGCAGACGCGCCCGAGGCACAGCGCCGCTTGAAGTTCGCCGACTGGGTGGGCGATGCGCGCAATCCGCTTCCCGCGCGCGTGATGGCCAACCGCGTCTGGCACTATCACTTTGGGCAGGGACTGGTGGCCACGCCCAATGATTTTGGGGGCAGCGGCGCGCGGCCTTCGCATCCCGAACTGCTCGACTATCTGGCCGCGAAGTTCATCGCGGGCGGCTGGAGCATCAAGAATCTGCATCGGCTTATCGTCAGCTCGGCGACCTATCAGCAAAGCTCGGCATTCGAGGCCAAGGCCGCCGCGTTGGATGCCGACAACGCGCTGCTCTGGCGCTTTGCGCCGCGCCGCCTCGAAGCCGAAGCCGTTCGCGACGCGATGCTCGCCGTCAGCGGGCAGCTCAATCCCGCGATGGGCGGACCAAGTTTCCGCCCGTTCACCATCACGGATTTCAACGCCGCATTTTACCACCCCAAAGACAGCGCCGAGCCGGAATTCAACCGCCGCACCGTCTATCGTGCGAACGTGAACTCCGGCAAAGACCCTTTGCTGGATGCCTTCGATTGCCCCGACCCGTCGGTGAAAACGCCGCGCCGTGGAGTCACCACCACGCCATTGCAAGCGCTGGAACTCATGAACAACTCGTTTGCGCTGCGCCAAGCAAAGTTCTTGGCCGAGCGCGCGATGAAAGACGCCAACAACGACCTGCCGGATGCCGTTCAAATCGCCTATCGCCACGCGTTGGGCCGCGACGCCATGCCCGCCGAAGCCAAGCGCGCTGCTGCCGCCGCGCAAGCACGCGGTTTGGCCAGCGTCTGCTGGGCGCTGCTCAATTCCACGGAGTTTGTTTATGTCCGATAACCACGCACCGCTGCTTTCGCGCCGTCACTTTCTTTCCAACACCGCTGGTGGTCTGGGCGGCGTGTCGCTGGCCTGGCTACTGGCGCGGGATAATGCCAAGGCCGCGCCCGCCGTTTCGGCGGCGAAGCAGCCGCACTTCGCGCCCAAGGCCAAGCGCGTGGTGCAGATTTTCTGCTGCGGTGGCGTGAGCCATCTCGACACCTTCGATTACAAGCCCCAACTGGCGAAGCTGCATGGCAAAACGCTCGAAGGCAAAGGCGAGAATTTGGGCTTTTTCGGGCAGCCCGGCAAGGTGATGCAAAGCGTTTACGAGTTCCAGCAGCATGGCCAAAGCGCCTCGTGGGTCAGCAGCCTGCTGCCGAATTTGGCCGGGTGCGTGGACGACGTTTGCTTTGTGCATTCGATGTTCGCCAAGAGCAACAACCACACGCCCGCCACGTTTCAGATGAACAGCGGCTTCACGCTCAACGGCTTTCCCAGCATGGGCGCGTGGCTCAGCTATGGCCTCGGCACCGCAAACGAAAATCTGCCCGCCTTTGTAGTGCTGCCCGACCCGCGCGGGCTGTTGGCGGGCGGCTCCATCAACTGGACGGCGGGATTCTTGCCCGCCAACCACCAAGGCGTGCCGTTTCGCACGCAGTCGAAAGAACCCATACCCGATTTGAACACGCCGCCCGGCATCGCCCCTGGGCAGCGCGAAGCCGATATGCAACTGCTGGCCGCGATGAACCGCGATTTTGCCGAGGCGCACCCCGGCGACGGCGCTTTCGCGGCGCGATTGCGTTCGTATGAACTGGCGGCGCGCATGCAAACCAGCATTCCCGAAGCGACGAATTTGGACGCCGAACCCGAAGCAATCAAAAAACTCTACGGCCTAGGCGAGGCTGCCAACAAAGGCTTCGCAGCCAACTGCCTGATGGCGCGGCGGCTGTTGGAGCGCGGCGTGCGCTTCGTGCAGATTCTTAACGGCGGCGCGTTTGGCAGCCCGCGCATCAACTGGGACGGCCACGAAAACCTCAAAGAAAACCACGACAACCAAGCCGCCACCATGGACAAGCCGGTGGCGGCGCTGATGAAAGACCTGAAACAGCGCGGCATGCTCGAAGACACGCTGTTCGTGTGGAGCACCGAATTTGGCCGCAGCCCGTCCACGCAGGGCATCAACCGGCCGGGGCGCGACCACCATCCCACGGCGTTTACCTGCTTTTTAGCAGGCGCGGGCGTGAAGAAAGGTTTCCACTACGGCCAGTCCGACGAGGTCGGCTATTTCGTCGGCGAAAACAAAGTCACGATTCCCGATTTCCACGCCACGATTTTGCACCTGCTGGGCATTGACCACGAGAAGCTAACTTTCTATCACAACGGCATTGACCGCAGGCTAACCGACGTGCATGGCCACGTCATAAAGGGCATTCTGGCCTAACCATTTGAATCCGCAGCCGGCAACGCTGTGAAAGGCAACTCGGCGACAACCGCATCGCCACGCGCGACGCGCCAACAAGGGGCGGGTTTTAACGCCAGCAAATCACCGGGACCGGAGTCTCCTCGTCACGAATAAGCCGATGACTTCCTTTCGGAAGCCGACTGATAGGAAATTGCTTTCTGGGCGCTTCGCGGTTCAGGGCCACTTTTGTATTCTGAGCTTCGCGCGGGGCTTACCTGCGTGAGATGACAAAGGCCGCCGTCGAAGACCAGCACCCAGCCGGTGGATGTCAGATCATGGTGTCGGGGTATCGAGCCCAGGGCCGGCAGGGCGGCGTCTCTGGAAAAGCTGGCGAAGGAGGAGATCGAGAAGGTGAAGATAGCCGTTCGGCCGCACCGGAAACGCTGGTGCCGGTGGCGTGAATAGCGGCGCGGCTGCGGATGGGGAGTGTGGCCGATGTAAACGCGCTCCGGTATTACTGGCGGAAAGCAAAGTAACCAATCATACGGACCGCCCCCCTTTAGCAATGCACTGTCTTGTGGGGACTCGGCTTATGCAGCGAGCTGGATCAGCCAGCGTCGGACCTCAGGTCGGCGCGGGTTCGCTCCCTTTTGGCGCACGAGCTTTCGGGCTGGCGACCAACTGAGCGTTCTGGCGAACGACCGAGGCAATGGTGGATTTGTCGGACACCAATGTATCCTCGAAGAACTCTACTTGGCCGCTGGCAAGATCATGCTTCGCGCCGATGATCGCGGCTTCCCCGGACTCAATCAACTGTTCGAGGATCACGCTGCGATTGACAATGGAGCGAACGGACCGCCGCACGTTGAGCGAAGCCACGTTCTCGACGAACGACGAATTCTTAGAATTGCGCAGTTTGCGGTCTATCGTCTCGCTCTCCTCGTAAACCGCCGGCTGAATTTTCGACAGCAGTTCCGTGAGACTCCCCATCTCCACGTGGTCGCACGCTCCCTTGACGGCACCGCATGCAGTGTGACCCAAAACGACGATCAGCTTTGATCCCGCAAGCTTGCAGGCAAACTCGAGGCTGCCGACGATGTCTGTGTTGATGACGTTGCCGGCGATGCGCACCGAGAAGATGTCGCCAAGCCCCTGGTCGAAAATGAGTTCAGCCGACGTGCGGCTGTCTATGCAACTGACGATCGTCGCAAAGGGCCACTGGCCGTCACGGGTTTCGTTGGCCTGTTGCAACAGATTGCGATTGATACGCAGATTATTGACGAAGCGGGCGTTTCCTTCTTTGAGAACTTCCAGCGCTTTCTTCGGAGTAATCGTAGCCTGAGTTTCGGAGGTGTGTGTTTTCATGTTTGAACTGATAAAGATTTGCCGTCTGGGCCCTTGGCGGTTCAAGGAGAACTGCTGTTGAGCCGGGTTCGTCGGCGGTGGTTTTGCCACATCACCGACCTACGGCAAGAATTTTATCCGTGGCTTTCGCCAGTTCGGGCCGGTGCCGCCGAACGACGGCTGTTCAAAGCAAACTGACAGGATTCTGCTCTCTAGCCGCTCCACGATTCACGCGGGCCTTCTTGGCGTTACAAGGCAGCCCCGACGATGCCGATCGAATCCGAACAGCCGCCGTTCCGCAGTGTGAACTCCCAGCGAACGGTCTGGACGCGTAGGACCGACAGCGACCGTTTCCAACCCAGCGGCGCAGCCACTGCGTCAGCCTTGACCGGCTCGCAATCCGCCAGCGCGAAGCCAGGAAGCACCTTGCCATCGGAGGCCAGCGCTTGGACGCATGTTGTTCCAACCCAGGAGTCCACGTTCAGCGTCATCGCAACACCGTCGAGCTTTACCAGCGGAGCGCGCAGGATCCCCGCCACGTCGCCGGCGGCGCGGCTGATGTAGCGGCCGCGCAGCATCCGAAGCAGGCCGATCTGCCGCCCGGTCTCTCACCCGACCTTGTGCCCACGAACCTAGTCGCCGTAGCAAATGAAAAGCTCGTCCCCGACGAAAAGCTGGCAGTCACCCCACGCCATCGCCTAGTCCTCAGGACGGTGTGCGAGTAGGATACATTTGCATCCAGTGCGGGCGTAGCTGTTGAAGCCAGAGCAAGCCCACCGCGAGTATCGGTCGAGCTATTGGCCTGCATTACCTGAAGGCCCCGAGCGAACCTCAGGCGTGGCTACGGGTGGACCGGGCGCTGGGTGAGGCTGGCATTCCCCAAGACTGTGTGGCCGGGCGGCGGGAGTTGGAACAGTGGCTGGAGGCGAGCCGCGGCGCGAGGGAGGGGACGCAACACCAGTCAATCCGGCGAGCTGGTCCCTCGGGGGCAAGGCGTTGAAGCACGAATTGCTTGGATAGATGAGTGAAGTGGTGGGGCGGGAGCACTACGGTGAGGAAAGGTCAGAGAGCCAGGACGAAAACGTGGAGCGTGTGGTAGCAGAGGAATAGCAGCGGTGGCGTCCGCGGGCTGAGACTCAGGAAAAGCTGGCAAAGGGGGAGGTCGAAAAGGTGAAGATAGCCGTTCGGCTGAGGCAGGAGACGCACTGGGGTGAGGCGGCGCTGCAGTTCGCGCTGAAGTTTGGTGATCGGTTTACCTCCCCGCCTGTGGCGAGTGAGAAACGGTAGCGAAATGAAACCGACCCAAACACAAGCAATTGGATACCTCCGCAACGGGAGCAACGACCCGAACGGTAACGGTTAAACGAACAGCGAAGACTTCTTCAATGGCCTCGGCCCGCGTGAGGCGAAGGTTGACTGGACCGACTTGAAGAACAACGCGGACAAGCGGCAGAAGTGACCGTCATCCGCCGGGCCGTTTAGCGTGCCTCAACCACCAGCCAGGTCCAGGTTGCCTGAACGCCACCGGGCACCTGCTGTTTCGCATCATACTCTCGCAGCGCCTGTCGCAACCGACCGGGGCCGACACGCACCCGCCCCGTCACGCCAGTGCGATGAAAGCCACGCACCATTTCCAAGGCAGAAGCGCAGACGGCGGCATGCGTCCAACTTTCCCAGCGGCTGACTCGCAGGCCGGCGCACTCAAAAATCTTCAACCACTCATCTTCACCGCGCCACGGCACGGGGCTTTCCGGCACCAGCGCACGCCATTCGGCCAGACACGGCTCACACGGCATCGCATGCACCATGCGCCCGTGGGAAGCGAGGGAAGTTTTCCAGCGAACCAAGGTTGCCGCCGGATCATCCGCCCAGTGCAACAGCCCCGAGGAAACCTGCAGTGCGACGATCGGAGGGGACTGCTGGAAAGCATCGAGCGCGGCCCATTGCACCTGCGGGACGGCGACACGACCACGTTGAACCATCGTCGGCGAGGCATCGGTGGCCAAAACCGTCAGGCCGCCAAACCACCGCGTCAACGCGCCCGTGCCCGCGCCGAGTTCAAGGATGGTTTCGGTTGGCTTCGCATCAATGAATTGCGCGACGCGTTCCGCGAAGAACCGTTGCGGTCCCGCGTGCTCGTCGTAGGTATGGGCGCAGACATCAAAGCGCATTGCTTAGCTTGGCTGGCCCGGAGCAAATCCGCAATCGCATGTCCCGCGCCGCGCAGCAGCGTGCAACCCGAGAACGCCGGGCAAATGGACGCGCCATCGAGCAACGGACCACTGTCACTCAAGAACGCCTGCCCGTTCCGCCGCCAACCGCGCGCGGCGAACTCGCGCCTTGTGGGGGAAGCTTTCCCCTCGTCGCTACCGCCCCGACCACCCCACGTTGCAGCGGCAGAAATTCCGCCCGCCGCGGTCCCCTGCCCTTTCCTCCTTGCCCGCCCCGCGTGCCACCGGCTTACTCCGTCAGCGTCCGCAACGAAAACCATGAGGCCCTTATGGACTTGTTCATCATCTACCTGATTTGTTTCGGCGTCGGCCTCCTGTTCACCCTCGTCAGCGGCTTCTTCGCGCACTCCTTCGGCGGGCACGACGGGCATCTGGATCACGCGGGCACCGGCGGACACGCCGAGGCGGGCTACGGCACGGACGACATGCCGGGCTTCGCCGCCGTCAGCCCGACCACCATCGCGGCCTTCATCACGGCGTTCGGGGGCTTCGGCATGATCTTCAGCAAAATCGAGGCGACGCGGAATCCGTGGATCAGCGCGCCGCTGGCGGTGCTCGCCGGGTTGCTCGTCGCCGCGGGCGTGGTCTGGCTCTTCCGCACCGTCTTCCGTAAAACCCAAAGCTCCAGCGAAGGCAAGGTCGCCAACCTTGTCGGCGTCGTCGCCACCGTCATCACGCCGGTTCCCGAGAACGGCGTCGGGGAAATCGCCTACGTGCAGGGTGGCACGCGCTACACCGCGCCCGCGCGCGTCGAACACGGCCAACCGCTCGCCAACGGCAGTTCCGCCCGCATCACCCGCATCGTCGGCTCCCAGTTCTACGTGACCGCCGCCTGAGCGCCGTCGGCTTCCTTTTCGCCATTTCTTCACCCAACCCAGACCTCACCCAAATTCCTATGACACCCCTCCTCACCCTCGCCGCCAGTGCGACCGTACTCGCGCAAATGCCCCCCACCGGCTACGGCTTCGCGGCCCTGGCCATCGTCGGCATCGTCGTCGTCATCTTCGTCTTCGCCCTCGTCTGGGCCAGCCGCTACACCAAGGTCGGCCCCAACGAAGTCCTCGTCGTCTCCGGCCGCCAATACCGCGTGATCGACCCCGACGGCAAGGCCACCATCCGCGGCTTCCGCATTGTCAAAGGCGGCGGCACCTTCGTCATTCCGGTCCTCGAAAAGGTGGACATCCTCTCGCTCGAACTCCTCACCATCGATGTCCAGACGCCCGAGGTTTACACCAGCAAAGGCGTGCCGGTGAAAGTCGATGGCGTCGCGCAAATCAAGGTCAAGGGCGACGACATCTCCATCGCCACCGCCTCCGAGCAGTTCCTCAGCAAACGCGTCGAGGACATTAAAAACATCGCGATGCAGACGATGGAAGGCCACCTGCGCGCGATCCTCGGCACGATGACCGTCGAGGAGATTTACCAGAACCGCGACGCCTTCGCCGCCAAGGTGCAGGAGGTTGCGGCGGGCGACATGGCGAACATGGGCCTGGGCATTGTCAGCTTCACCATCCGCGACATCCGCGATACGCAGGGCTACCTCGACGCCCTCGGCAAACCCCGCATCGCGCAGGTCAAACGCGACGCCGTCATCGCCCAGGCCGAGGCCGACCGCGACGCGATGATCAAGTCCTCGCAGGCCACGCAGGCCGGGCAGGAAGCCAAGTTCGCCGCCGACACCAAAATCGCCGAGGCCCAGCGCGACTACCAATCCAACGTCGCCCAATACCAGGCCGCGGTGAACCAGAAGAAAGCCGAGTCCGACCTCGCCTACGATTTGCAGAAATTCAAAACCGGCCAGCTTGTGAAAGCCGAAGAAGTGCAGGTGCAAATCATCGAGAAACAAAAGCAGATCGAACTCCAACAGCAGGAAATCTCCCGCAAACAACGCGAACTCGAAGCCAACGTGCAGAAGCCCGCCGACGCCGAGCGTTACAAAGTCGAGACCCTCGCCAACGCGCGCAAATTCCAGCTCGAAGCCGAGGCCGCCGGCGCCGCCGCCGCGACCAAGGCCACCGGTTTCGCGCAAGCCGACGTGAACAAAGCCACCGGCATCGCCGATGCCGAGGCCAACAAAGCCAAGGGCCTCGCCCAGGCCGAAATCATCCTGGCGCAGGGTCAGGCCACCGCCGAAGCCACGCGCCTCAAAGCCGAAGCCTTCCAGCAATACAACGAAGCCGCCGTCATCGAACTCCTCGTCAAAGTCCTGCCCGAAATCGCCGGCCGCATCAGCGAGCCGCTCTCCAAGATGGAGAAGATGGTCATCATCAACTCCGGCAACGGCCCCGGCGGCGGCGCCAGCAAACTCACCGGCGACATCACCCAGATCATCGCCCAGCTCCCGCCCGTGCTCGAAAGCCTGACCGGCGTGAAGTTCGAGAAGCTGCTGGAACAGGTGCCGGGGCTGAGGAAGGCGATGGGGAAGGGGGATGAGGGCGGGGAACCGAAGAAGCCGGCATGACTACTCAACTGATGGAGGGGGGACACATGAACCAGCGAAACCTGATCGTCGAAGATGTCCGCCGCATCCGGCACATTGATGAAACTTGTTCTCCAGTGGCCGAAGAATGGTCCCCTCTGCGAATACAGTCAGGGGCAGCTCCTGGCTGATTTTCGCAGCGGCAAACTTCCGGCGGATTGCACAGTTCGATGGGCCGACGGCTGTGAGTGGGTTTCCCTACGTCACCTATTCGCGAATGAATCGCCGCTGCCCACGCTGTCGCACCTCGCGCCGCGGAAGTTAAGCACACTGCGGCCGACAGTAGCTCAACGAGCAGCATGGCTGCTGCGTCCGCAGCCGGTCGTCTTGGGTGCGATTGGCGGGTTGTGGGCGGCCGCCGGCATCCTCTACCTGATTGCTCTGGTGGACCGGCCCGAAAACAGCCCTTCGATTGCACGCGATGACTTTCTGGAGATCGCCTTTCAGATGTCGGTAGCCGGATGGACGGTTGCTGGCGGGGTTGCCGGACCTTGGTTCTTATCCGTCTTAAAACCCGTCTTCGTCCACCGGTGGCGGGCCATCGCCCTGGCCGTGGCGGTTAATTTCGTGGCCATATTCGCCGCCTTGCACCTGCTGGATGACCCCATCGCCGCATTCGCCGCCTGCCTGCTGCCCGTTCTGCTTTTCAACCGCCGAGCCATCGTCGTACTCGACCATGTTTTCCAGCATCCTTCACCCCGCGAGTGGCTGCGGCGATTACCACTTCATCGCCTCAAACCGTACCTCGACACACCGGAGGGCCGCAGGCTCACCCGAATTCTGAGGTTCCTGCGATCCAATGGGATTCTGCAAACCCGGCTGCTCGGGTTGAGTATTCCAGGCATGTGGGTGCGCTGGTACCTGCTCGGCTCTTCTCCGTCGTTTTATCTCTTAATACTCATCTGCTTCCTGACCCCGTTTCCGCTGAGCTTCCATCGCCGGGGCAAAGTAACATTCCTTCCCGCGCTGCTGATAACGCTGCCCTTGCTGGTCAGCCTACGCTTGGGCATGCCACCCACCACGGAGTACTGGAACTACTGTTTCGAGGATTGGTGGCAATCCGGCCAGTTTTGGGGCGAGGACTATGTCATTCCAATCGCCGCGGCATTTCTCGGTTGCTCCGCCGGCAGTGCCACATATCAATTGGTGGACCGCCTTCGACGCCGCGACACTCCCCCCACCGATGGAACCCTCGCGATCAGTGCGATTGGATACCTCGCCTTTTTCCTGCCCGTGAATCTGAGTCTGGTAGGTACCGCCGTCGCGGCCAGCCGCTGGCTGGAGGCCAACAAACTACCTCCATTTCAAGACGGCTTGTATCATATGTTCGGTTTGTTTCCGCCGCCGCCGGACTGGGTCTATCGGCTCCTCGTTTCGCCGATCGGATTGGATTATGTGATTTCATAACCATCCGGATATTAGTCCCACAGCATCAACTGGTTACGAGAGGCGGTAGCCTCATCTTGAGAGCCGATATTGGCAAACAGCTCAGCCATAGGCACTTGCTCAAACGCGTTGACGCTCACAATCTGTAGCATTTGGGACA
>CAMAUZ010000083.1 GCA_945861535.1 Akkermansia muciniphila
CCTGTCCCAAATGCTACAGATTGTGAGCGTCAACGCGTTTGAGCAAGTGCCTATGGCTGAGCTGTTTGCCAATATCGGCTCTCAAGATGAGGCTACCGCCTCTCGTAACCAGTTGATGCTGTGGGACTAATATCCGGATGGTTATGACCCGCTATATGCAACCAGACCGCGCAGCGTTATGAGACAGATTCTTACCATTTCACTTTTCATCGCCGCCGTTTTCGTGCTGGTCTTCGTCGGCAACGCACACAATGGCGGACACATCGACCCCGGCCCACCTGCGATCACCAGCGTATGGCCGAATCCAGCCACCGGTTCGGCCAGCGCGCAGGAGTTCACCATCTACGGCAGCAACTTTGTCTTCGACTGCAACGTGACGCTACGCACCGGCAGCTCCACCTACACCAATCGGCCCATCAGTTCGTTTAGCGGCATGGCCCTCACGATCAACCCGAACTTCACGACCACGACGGCAAGCTGGACGGTGGAAGTCGTCAACCCGGACGGGCGGACTTCCGGCGAATACACCTTCACCGTCAACGCACCATCGAGTCCGGCATTTGGCACGTTGATCGGCTCATTCAATGAAATCCCGGCGTATTCAAATGGCTCAATCAATAATGATAGCGGGGATTACAATTCAGACGCTGGCACAAATACCGGTCTCAAATGGCAATGCGTGGAATATGTAAATCGCTATTACTATGTCCACTACGGCCTCAACATTCGTATTCCTGGTCAAAACGCCAATCAGTATTTTCCGAACGCATCCGCACGCGGTTTGATCGGTATTCCAAATGGTAGCGGCATGGCGGTTCAAGTAGGTGATATTCTGTGCTTCGAGGGGGGATCGGCAGGGCACGTGGCGATCGTTCGCGATGTTAGCTCCAGCCAGATTACAGTCATTCAGCAGAACGTCGCGCAGGACAATCGAGATGAATACTACACCTATTCACTTAGCGTTTCTGGTGGGACATACACTGTTGATGGCTCCCGCCTTGGAGCGGCTTATTACTGCCAAGGATGGCTGCGAAAGTCACCCACACAGCCTCCTTCGCAACCACAAACCATTGGCAGTCTGCTAATGGTGGCGAGGACCTTTTCCTTTACCATGCCGACGCAGGCGGGGGTCACCTACGTTACAGAATTCAAGGTCCTTTTGAGTGATCCCGGCTGGACTGCTTTTCAAACCAATACCGGGAACGGCAATCAAATGTCTTTTACCGACTCCGTAACTACCGGAATGAGCCGCTACTATCGCAGTCGCGTGCAGTAACCCAAACTCCGCCGAACCATACTCGCCCAATCGGATTGTAGTCGGCTGGACCGCGCCGGAACTCACCGATCTGGGTGCGGCCCTCGCACCGCACCAGCGATCCATGCCAACTCGAACGCTCGACTGCCCGAAGCTTCCGGGGCGGCGCAGTTCTAGCGCGCACCGCGCGCCGCCCTCACGCCGCTACCGCAGTCGTCCTCGGCTGTGACTGGCGGGGCGTCGGGGATCCAGCCGTCGGTCCGGGCGGCAAGACGCCGCGCGAACTTGCAGGCGAGGACGCCTGCGGTGCTGGCTACCGCTCCAGCAACCGCCTCCGCCCAGTCGACCGCGTCGAAGCGGTTCCCATCTCCCGCGTCCGGCACCGCCAGCAGACTGCCCCGGCGAGCGGACGGACCGTCAGCAACTTTCCAGACCGAGTTTGAAAGTTCAGGAAACCGCCGCGCGGAGGCACGCGGTCTCCAAGATTCTGCCAAAAGGCCGGGCGCCAGTAGGCCCGGTGCCTTCACCGGGTCAGTTTTCAAACGCCCTCTCAACCGTTGGCGGTTCAATCTGTGGTTCGCTCCCGGTGAGGACATCCACCGTTTCCCCGATGGCATCGAACACGTCCATGGTATAGCCCGGCTTCTGTCCCGGGCGGCCCGGATGGAACCAAAGGAAGGACTGCGGCATGAGCGGAGCCTTCGGACACCCTGCTGGATGTCGAACCCGTTTTCGTCCGCAGGGATTGTTCGGGTGTGATCGACACTGCCCCCCGAGCAACGCTGGCGCTGGGTTTGGAGTTCCGCAGTTATGCGGCCCGGTAGATTGAACCCGCCGAACCGCCTAAAGGCGGGACTCCAAACGGGGGCAGTGTCGAGTTGCGCTCAGGTTGCCCCCGAACTCGCTTGCGAAAGTGCGCATTGTCTGTACTTTTGCAGCATGACTGCCACGCTCACTGAACTTCACCGCGACACCTCCAAAGTCGTGCGGACCGCCATTCGGGACGGGGAAAAAGTCATCCTCACCGAACACGGCGAGCCCTGCGCCGAGCTGGTGCCGGTGCGGAAGCTCGACCGCCAGCAGGCCTTGCAAGATCTGATCGCCATCGGCCCGGTTGACTTCCTGCCGCTCCGATGAGCTAGCTGCTCGACACCAACGTTCTCTCCGAGATTTGGAAACCCCAACCGCCCCACCGTGTCCTCTTGTTCCATAATTCCGTCGAATGGTTCCTCCCCGTGCCCGTGATTGCCGAAATCCAAGAGGGCGCGGAAGCCTCGCCCAGCGCTGCCCGCAAGGTGGAGATCAACGCCCGGCTCGACCGCTTTCTTGAGCGGAACTCGGCGGCAGTCCTCGAATGGGACGCCGATTCGACCCGCACCTGGGGCAGGCTCAAACACTCGCCGGAAGTCAAACGCCAACCGCAATCCTTTTGGGACAGTCTGATTGATGCTATGGCCCTCCGGCACGGCTGCACCGTCGCCACCCGCAACGGGAAGGATTTTCGCCACGCCAGGACCTCCAACTCGTGGGAAACAAAACTGCCGGTTGCCTGATACCAGACCGATGGGTATTTCGGCCCTGATTTTGTGTCGATAGTGCGGACTGGCCACTCTGCGCCTTTCGCCCGAGCAGCGCGCCATTGGCGGCGAGGGCTTCGATTCTTTGCTTCCCCGATTCCGGCAGTTCAGGCGGCGGCGGCCATGGGCGATTCGTGCAACACAATCAGTTTTCCAGCCGGCACGGGCAGCAGCGCATACGCCCGACCGTCACGCCCGGCGAATTCCACTTCAAACGCCGACCCGTCATAGGTCATCACCACCGTCCCGATTTGTCCGCGACGCAACCGGAGCGGCTGGCCGGTTTCAAAATGTTGGGTGGCCACGTCGTCCAGCGGGGCGACCACATCGTGCATCTGGATGGCTGAATTCATGGTTCACACCTCAGGACGCGCACGGCCGGCGGACGCCTGCTCCACCTGCGCCCATTCCGCATCCGGAGCATAGACCAAGGCGGCCTCGGCGGCGGTCGACGGCGCCGGAGTTAGGTAGCCCAGCGCCTCGTCAGCTTCCAAGCGTCGCACCGCCTCCGTGACCGCTTCTTGAGGAGAGGCAAACCGCCCAGCAGCGACGAGGCGGGAGAGGAAACTGTCCTGTTCGGCTAGCAAGGAGATCGTCATAGGTCAAATGCGAATGATCGGACGCTGCCATCGCGGATCGAGGTGGTCAATAATCCATCCCCGCTGCAATTCAACGCGGGGCGCATTTCAGTTTTTTTGCAACACCCAGCCCAGTCCCTGCGGTCCCGGAGGGACACTTGAGAATAGCCCAGCACTTCAGTGCTGGGTCAGTGATGGGGAGGAACCAAGTCCCGACAGGGACGGCAGACCCTCGTGCCGATGGCTCGGTCGTCCCTGCGGGACTTGCGGATTGAATCAGCGCGTACCCAGCACTCAAGTGCTGGGCTATTCTCGGTCGTCCCGCCGGGACGGCCAAAACCGTGCCGCGTCCCTGCCAGAAACTGAGATGCGCCCAATCAACGCGCCAGAAAATGGGGCAGGCCCAAAGGTTGCCAACTCGCCCGGTGAGGGCACCGGGCCTACAGGTGCCGGGCTTTCCAGCCAAATCGTGTAGGCCGCGTGCCCTCACGCGGCGGTTCCTGAGAGTTTTCACACACGCATGGCCCCCTTTACGCCGGAGCCGTAGCGGTGGGCGTGGCGGAGCCTCGGGGCTAGCCCGGATATTTCACACTCATTTTGTAGCGCAGGCTTCCAAGCCTGCTGTATCGCGGGTTTCTAAACCCGCGGCGCGTCCGGCGAGGCCGACCCTCTGCCGACTTGGAAGTCGGCGACACAGCAGGTTTGGAAACCTGCGCTACAAGGCCGCGCGGCGCGCGGCGGCGATGGGACTGTGAAATATCCGGGCTAGAAGTCTTTGCCAAAGGACTGGCGGGTGCCGATCCAGAACCAGGTGACCTCGGCACCATCCCGCTGGCAGACGGCGCGGTATTCCCCGCCGATGCGGACGGACCAGCGTTCGCCGGGGCCGTTGAGCTTTTTGAATCGCAGGCTGGGGTGATCCGGGTCGGCCATGAAGAGCGCGTAGGCCCGTCGTGCCTGCGCCTGCACGCTGGCGGGGAGTGTGTGGTAGAGCCGCCAGAAGCTGGGGGCAGTGCGGGACTTCACAGCCGGGAGAGATCGAGCGGTTCGGAGGGGCCTTCGGCAAGGGCCTGGTCGGCGCAGCGGTGGAAGTTGGCCATCTTGGCGGGGTCGGCGAAGACTTTATCCCACTCGGTTTCCTCGGCTTCAGCCACTGGCTCCAGCCCGTCTTGCGCTTCGCGGCTTTTGAGAAACTGGGCAAACTGCACCAGCGTATCCTGGCTGGCGGGACGGAGGGAGCGCCAAGCCTCGGCAAAGGCGTCCGGCACTTCGATGGTCAAGGTGTGCGGCATGAGTGGAGGATACTGACATCCGTCTGGGTGTCGAACCCGTTTTCGTCCGCGGGGATCGTTCGGGTGTGATTGACACTGCCCTCGCGGAACGCTGCTGCTTGGTTTGGAGTTCCGCGTTTACGCGGCCCGCGGGTCGGGCGACGCCGGAACCGCGTAAACGCGGGACTCCAAACGGGTGCATGGGCCAGCGGGCGCAGCGAACCGCGGGGCGCCGCCGGGCAACCCGGTTGGGAACAGATCATGGGCGAAGTCTGGCGCGAGCAGAGCACTCTGAAGGGCAAAAGACTGCAGTCGCTGTGAAAAGCGAAACGGCTCCCGCACGGCCCCGCCATGCGCCCGAAATCATTGTCGGTTGACCCCGAACTCGCTTGCGAAAGTGCGCATTGTCCATATTTTCGGCGCATGACTGCCACGCTCACTGAACTCCACCGCGACACCGCCAAAGTCGTGCGGACCGCCATTCGCGACGGGGAAAAGGTCATCCTCACCGAACACGGCGAGCCGTGCGCTGAACTGGTGCCGGTGCGGAAGCTCGACCGCCAGCAGGCGTTGCAAGACCTGATCGCCATCGGTCCGGTTGACTTCCTGCCCCGCCGATGAGCTACCTGCTCGACACCAACGTCCTCTCCGAGATTTGGAAACCCGAGCCGCACCACCGCGTTCTGTTGTTCCTTAATTCCGTCGAATGGTTCCTCCCCGTGCCCGTGATTGCCGAAATCCAAGAGGGCGCGGAAGCCTCGCCCAGCGCTGCCCGCAGGGTGGAGATCAATGCCCGGCTCGACCGTTTTCTCGAACGCAACTCGGCGGCGGTCATCGAATGGGACGCCGATACGGCCCGCACTTGGGGCAGGCTGAAACACTCGCCGGAAGTCAAACGCCAGCCACAATCCTTTTGGGACAGCCTGATTGATGCCATGGCCGTCCGGCACGGCTGCACCGTCGCCACCCGCAACGGGAACGATTTTCGCCACGCCAAGACCTTCAATCCGTGGGAATTCAAACTGCCGGCTGCCTGATACCCGACCGTTGGCGGCCGATTGCGTGTCGCTTTCAAAATGCACGAAATCCCGACTCGCGCGGCCGCCGGGCAGGCCGGCGAGACCAAGCCCCTGACCTGATCCGCAAATCCGGGGACGGCAGTTGGAACTCAGAGACCACGGATACACACCGATAAACACGGCTGAAAACGCATCAGGAAACCAAGGCTATCCTCAACCCGCTTGAGCAGGGCGAATCCTTGGTCATCACCCGCGATGGCCGGGCCAACGGGCGCAGCGAAGCGCGGGTCGCCGCCGGGCAACGCGGTTGGGATCAGATCATGGGCGAGCTCTGGCGCGTGCAGAAAAGGGTCAAGGCCGCCCGCCGGGTTCCGAATCCAGTGCTGCAGGAACGCCAGCGCCGCCGGCGATGACGATTCATGCCGATACCTCCTTTCAGTCGGCCGCAGCCGCTTCGACCACCCGATGGAAACGGTTCGGCAGGAGGATATACGCGTGAATCTGCCAACCGGTCATGGCACCCCCGCCCAGCGTTTCGGCGACGGTTGGCAACTCACCTCCTTCTTGAACACCGGTTCGCAGCCGTCGCCTTGATTCAAGCCGTGAAAAACTGCGCCAGGATACTCGGCCCTCACTTTGCGGGAGAAGACGCGGATGTGTCCAAGTCCCATCGGTGGTCATTTTCAAGAACCGACCCCGTTAGGAGCCTTCGAGCGAGCGGGCGCAATCCGGACATCCACCCAAAGATGATCCAGCCTGAATGGCGATATGGGGAAGGAACGCGCAAACGAATGCTCCAGTTTGCTGACCCCTCCGGGTTGCCATCCGCCGGTCAATGCCAGATTGGGTAAACCGTGTTTCTGACCGGTAGCGTTTACCTCGGTGAGGATCGCATCGGGTTCCATGGTCTGCCAGTAACCCACCATCACGCCGCTGGCAAAGCGTTGGCCGTATCCCCAAGCTTGGTCCGCAAACCGGCACACCCCGTCTGTCACGTAGTTCACGTTCAGAATCCAGTTGCGGCTCGTGGGAAAACCCAGCCGCTTACATTCACACACGAACTGCTTGGCGCTCCGGCGGATGTCCGGCTCGTGCGGGTCGGTGAAGGCCCACTGGAAGTCAGGGCGCTTGTCCTCCCGCTTTGAGCGGACTGCATAATCCGGGTCCGGCTGGTTGCAACACTCGGTTAGGGCACGGGGATACTTGGCCCGAGGATCCAGTTCGCGGCTGGCCTCCAATAGACAGAAGTAGAGCTCCCGATTCAGGCCAACTTCGTCGGTAGGCAGTGCGGCACGGTGGCGCAATAATTCCAAGGCCCGGACGAGCTGTGACAGGAAGAACGCTTCGCGCTGCGCCCACAGGCGGCGGGAAAGCAGGCTGGGCTGGCGGTCATTCATCAGTCCCCCGTCGCCTCCTGTAGGTTGGCAAGCTTCACGAAAGCCGCTTCCGCGTCCTCACGGGCGGCGGTGCGGGTCCAGAAGCGCTGCTCGTTCCGCTTGATGAGGAGAATCTCGTGTTCGCTCACATGGCGGATGAAGGTGTCGGTGAAGATGCGCGAACTGCCTGCCGGAATATGGGTGTCCTTTTCTAGCCGCGCGAGCAGTCCCCGCCAGGCTTCGGCATCCGTGTCGGGGGTCTGAGGCAACGGACCGTTCCGATAATGTGTGGTGAAACTGACGGCCAGCAGCGGTGCGCGGGACGGGGGCGACAGCACCCGCCAGATAAACTCGCCGTCGGGAGCCAGGTCGTCGTTCCAGATTTCCAGAAAGGTCCGGAGGTAGACTGAGAGGTCAGTTTCCGACTCGGCCACATCCGCCAGCCTGCCTAAGCTGCA
Source organism: Akkermansia muciniphila (assembly GCA_945861535.1). Classification (GTDB taxonomy): domain Bacteria; phylum Verrucomicrobiota; class Verrucomicrobiia; order Limisphaerales; family BJHT01; genus BJHT01. Next base: position 7,535 of record CAMAUZ010000083.1, read on the forward strand.
CTGGGGGCGGATCACTTCACTCGCCGCCGCGCTGGTCTGATGGCGGTAGAACAAATCCAATCCGACGGAGCACATCTCGCGCACCAAATCACGCTCGGCTGGGTTCAGTTCGTAGAGGTCGAAGATGGCGTCGTCGAGCCGGTGCTCAAGCTCTGGGAGTCGCCGCTGTGCGACCATGCCAGCCAATTCCAAACCTTCCGGTTGTAGGTCTAAACGTTGTAGCTCCTCTACGATTCCGGCTATTCGGTTTCGGAGCCTACTGGTATTTGGAAAGCGAATGGGCATATCCCCAACTGTTTCCAAGTGCAACTGATCGTGCCAAAGCCCCCAAGAACCGGCTGTGGCGAAGTAGTAATAACGAGGTAAGGAAGACCAAAAAATACCCAAGAGTGAAAGTTGCTGCCAGCGGTCCAGGCCCGTCAGCAAGACGCCATGAACAGAGTTTCGAAAGGCAAGCGGCACATCAATAAGCCGAGCACAAATTCGCCCGTCCGCGATGCCTTGGCGGACGAGCAAACGATCCCCTTCGTAGACTTCGCGCTTTCCCTTTCGTTTGACAGTCAGTGGCACGGGGCGAAGCCATGCCTCTTTGAGCGGCCCGTAGCTAGTCAAGCAGTCAGCAGGAAGCTCCTTGTATTGCCGCAACCAACCGCTCGAAGCCTTTTCCCGCTTCGCTTCAGTAAAGCCTTGTCCGAATATAATCGCTGGCAGGTTCAGATGCTGCGAAAGCGCTTCAAATTTTGGGAACCTATTGAGACTCCCGATCATTGCCGCATCCCGATGCCCGCCCCACCAGTAGATTTTCCACAGCTTCTCGTTCGCGAGGCAGTCTCGCTGCGAGAGCCAGTGCATATCGCCTTGGTTCAACACGACGCACTGGGTGTGCTCGATGAGCGCCGTCCGCTTGGCCGACCAATACTCGAACCGGCTGTCGAGGGCAGGCCCGCCGGGCATCTTCTCGAAGACTACGGACGCAAATGGAGAGATGCCCTTGGCCTCACGCTGCGGACCGGAGAAGAAGACTTGCCGAACATGCGCAAAGTTGACGACGTGTTCCAGCCGGGCGGACGTGAGCCACACGCGACGGAAGCTGCGGCTGTTCTCGTGGTGCTTGAAGAACACGCCGGAGGAAACCAGCAGGCCAGCCTTGCCGCCGTCTTGGAGGAGTTCCAGAGCCAGATGGATGAAGGCCTGGGAAAGCTCCTTGTCGCCGATCGGGCGGCCTGACTTCGCCGCGCACCATTGCACCGCTTCGCACAGCGCCTGCTGCCCTTCCGTGTCGTCGCGCTTGGGATACCCCCACGGCGGATTACCGACGACCACGGTGGCGCTGCCGGGACCAAACCGGCGAGTTACTTCAGGCGGCAGCTTTCCTGCAATCGCCGTGAAGGCATTTGCGTTCAGCAGCACTTCGAAGAACTCGGCCCCTGGCTTCCGCGCTTGCCGCTGCTTGCATTCTGCCTCCGGCACCCATTTCAGATGCGGCAGCCGTGGCTGCGCAAGAATGTCCGGTGGATCTTGGTAGTGCAGGAAGGCGAGGTAGAGACTGAAGGCGGCGACCCGGATGGCCTCCTCATTGATGTCCATGCCGGCGACCTGCTCGCGGAGGACTTTCAGAAGCTGGGCGCGACTGGGCCGCCGCCCCCCCTGCTGGCTCCAGAGGTGGCGCACCATGCGCCGGAAGGCCTCCACGAGGAAGATGCCTGAGCCGCAGGCCGGATCGAGCACGCGCGGCATGGTCGCCAGCACCTCCGGGGTGAGGGTGTGAGCCAGAACGAACTCGACCAGCGCCGGGGGCGTGTAGTGCGAGCCTTGATTACGCTCTTTACTCACCTGCTCGTTGTAAAACTCCTCGTAGATGCTGCTGATGAGTTCGATGGGAATGACATCAAACCGGTAGGCGTAGAAGAACAGCGAGGCTTGCGCGGACAGATCGCCGAGGAGGAAACCCCGCAGCTTGTCCAGATGCCCTTGATGGATGGACGCGCGCTCCAGGTCTTCCACCGGGAACGTGTCGCCGTTGAAATCTTCCGCCAGTTGGTCGAACAGGGCGTAGGTGAAGTCCTGATTCTGAAGCACGCGTGGAAACAGCAGGTGCCCCATCTCCGGATCAAGCGGAGTGCCCGGCGCGGGCTGCTGAAGTAACCGAATCCACTCCTTGCGGCGGCCAGCCACTTTATCAAAATACCCGGGCTGCAGAACCTTCCGGTCCTCCAGATAGCGCACGAAGATGACACGACCGATGAGCGAGTGGAGATGGGCGAGCGCCGGCCGCTTGCCGCCACGCGCCGCAGGAACCCCGGCCAGTTCGCTGCGGACAGTTTTCAAGTCGCGAATCAGCGCCCGGTCTGCCCGGTTCAGGGATTCGCGGAACCGCTCCTCCCCGAACAGAGCGCCGGTTTCCAGCCGTTCTCGATGGAATTCAGCCAATCGAGTCTGCACTTCGAGGACGGCGATGACCGTGCCCAGCAAACGGTTCTGGCTGTGAATATTCTCATCCAGTCTGAGGGGAGCCTTGGTCAGGTCGTAAACGGCCAGCTCACCCGGCCTGGCGATGAAAAGCAGTAGCGGACGCGCCATGCACCACGCCCGATTATACAGGCGCGCAAGCAACTCACCGTCCGAGCTTCCCAGCCTGGCAAAAACGGCTACCGGGTCGTCACCCACAAAGAATATCCGCTCCGCTCCGACCTTCTCCGCCAAAGCCTGCCAGTCGCCCTTGGTGACCCAAGTGGCTTTGGAGTTCGATGCTGGTTTGTCCGCAGCTGGCAACAGACAACCCTGCTCAAATTCAAGCTGCGTGTAGGCAGCTTCGAGCAATTCTGAGGGTGAAGGTTGTTTCATCTGTCGTGCGCGAAATTATTGTCAGGTCTGGCCGTTTGCCAGCTTCAACTCGGAACGTCGTCAGTCCGAAAAGTTGACAGCAGATATCTGCTCCCGGCACTCACCGCACCGTCGAGCTTGGGACAGCGGATTCGCCACGCTCGCCCATGCAACAGACCGCGGCGACAATGACCCCGAGTTCAGTGTGGTCCGCGCCGTTCGTAAACCCTTCGGTCACCAACCCATTTTTCTGCCAACCTCCTCCCTCACCGCTCCAACACCGCCTCCGCCCAGTCTGCCGCATCAAACCGGTTCCCATCCCCCGCATCTGTCACCACCAGGCGCAATCGCTTCACGCCGGCGACGTCCACCGCCGCGTCGCGCACTGGATCAAATCCCGACACCAGCGCGGAATTCCACAGTTTCTTGCCGTCGCCCCAGACCTCGAAGACCACGGAGCCGCGGCCGTCGGTGGCGGCGTCGATGCCGTATTTGGTGCGGAATTTCTTGAATTGGCCGTTCACGGAAAACTCGACCAGGCTGTTCGCGAACACGCCCAGGCCGTTCTCGAAACCCGTCTGCCCGATGCGCAGCGGGGAGCCGATCATGTTCCGGGCGATGCGCGGACGGCCGACGTTCTGGTTCGCGTGCAGCGGCCCCAGCGCGCTCAGCGGGAAGGTGCCGCCGCGATATTCCAGCACCGTCCAGCCCGCGCTGGTCGCGCGCGTCGCGTATTGCACCACGATTTCGGCCTCGGATTTGCCGGCCAGCGTTTCCGCGGCGATCACAAACTCCGCCTCGCGCAAACCCTCGTTCAAACCCGCGCCCGCGTGGCGCAAATCCCATCGGCCCGCCGTCGCGCCATTCACGCGCACCTCGGCCTCGAAGCCCGTCTGGTCGAGCTGGAAGCGCTTCCGCAGCACCACGCCCGCGCCCGCCGGCACGCGCACGCGGAAGGTCTCGCTGCCGCCGCTCGCAAACTCCACGCCCGCCCACGACCCCACTTCGCCGCCCACGTTCGCGCCGGTCAGCACTGCGGGTTTGCCGCCCGTCTGCTGATACCCGGCCACCGCGCCCGTCGCCGGGGTGAAGTTCGCCAGCACCCGTTGCGGCCACTCGCCCTCGGCCCCGTCGCGCACCTGCAAGCGCTGCAACGCCTCCGCCGCCGCTTCCTTGCCCGCCGCAATCGTCAGCAACACCGGCACCGTCCCCACCGGATACCAGCCGCTCTCCGCGTCCACGACGCTGCCGAAAGCATCCTCCGCCGCCTCGACCTTCAATCCCGTCCCCGCGAGCGACAGCCCGCCCAGCGGCCCGTTGCGCCACGTCACCAGCAGTTGCTTCCCGCCCTCTTTGCGGCGGAACAGCGCGTACCGCGTGCGCCCCGGCAGCACGTCCGGCACCTCGCCGTCGGCCAGCGGTTCGAGCTGGTCGAGCAGCGGACGCAGCCGCGCCAGCGCCCACCACGCGGGCTTGAGCTGATACGTCAGCGGCTTCTCGATCAGCGGCGGAATGTTCAGCGAACGCCGGTGCAACAGGCCCGTGCCCGGCCGCTCGTAATCGCCGTTGTGCATCGAGAGCGCGGGCCGCACGCCGAGGCTGCGCAACAGCAAATCCGTCCGCACCAGATACCCCGCCTGCTCAAACACATTCAGCCCGTCGCGCGTCGTCTCGACCGCCCAGTCCAGCTCGGTGAAATACAGCACCTTCTCGCGTTTGCCCGGCGGATTGATGAGGTCGGACAGCTCGCGCGCAAACCGCGTCACCTCGAAATCCTCCGGCGACATCCGCCCCGCATCGAGCCGCACGTTCACGCCGCCGAACGTGTCGAGCGCACCGAGCTTCTTCAGTTCCGCGAGATACGGCAGCGCCGTCGCGCGGTTCATGCCCCCGATGATCAGCGGCGTCTGTGGGCAATACGCGCGCCGCCACTTGTCCGTCACCTGCAAAAATTTCACGAACTTCTCCGGCGGCATCGCCAGCGTGCTCGTGCCGTCCGGATTGTCCCACAGCACGAAGCCGCCCACGTCGCGGCCCATCGCGCGCATCACCTCGCGCACGTAATTTTCCCAATCCTCGATCCGCTGCGGGATCAGGAAAATGTCCACGCCCTGCCCGACGTGACGGAACAGCCGCACAAAATTCCCCGCCTTCACCCGCTCGTAGCCGATGCCCGCCGCCCAGTACGAACTGAACCCGAGCAGCATCCACGGCTCGGTGCCGTTCTCGCGCACCCGGGCAGCGCGCGTGCGCATCGTGTCCGGCTGGAAATTGCCCGGATGATATTCCACCCAGTCCCAGTCCTCATCGAGCGGCGTGATGGGATCGCGCAGCGGCCCGCGCAGCTTCCATTCGTCCTGCAACGCCGCGACGACATTCGTCCCGAGCAACGGCTCGAGCGCGCCGACGATCACGTCCTCCTCCACGCTGCCGACCGTCTTGCCGTTCTCTTGCAATTCGAGCCGCACGAGAAACGCCCCCGCGTTCAGCGCCGGTTCCAGCGCCACTTCCACCGGCTTGCCCGGCGCGAGCGCCACCTCGCCCGCGGGCGGCGCGGCCACCCGGCGACCGCGCCAGTCGAACACGCCGCCCGTCACGCGCACCGTGCGCGGCGTGGTGTCGGCGTTGCCCACGCGCACGCGCATCCGTCCGCCCGGCGCGAGCACATTCGCCTCGCCCGCCTGCACCAGCTCGAACGACAGCCGCGCCGCCGGCTCCGCGTGCGTCCGCACCTCGACATCGTCCACGTACAAAACCCCGCTCGTGACATTCGTCCCTACCAGCCGCGTGTCCGTCGCGAGATGCAATCCCAGCGGATAACTCGGCGTGAATGACAAAATCGGCAGCGCCTGGTCCCACGTCGGCGGCACCACCGGAAGCTGGAACTGCAACTGCCGCCAGCCCGTCCAGTCCACGCGCACCGCGTTTTGCAACTCGCCCGCCACGCGCGGCAGGAACAGGTCGAACTGCAACGCGTTCAACCCGTGCTTCACCCCGCGCTTGTCGCCAATCAGCGGATAAAACAACACGCCCGAGTTGTCGCCGAAGAGCCACAGCGACAGCTCCACCGCCTGTCCGGGCAGCGGCGGATCGACGGAGACCAATGAAATCGGCTTCTTCTCCTTGTCCCACCGCAGCGCCAGAGAGCGCTTGCCCGAGTGCGCCTGTTCGGTCGTCGTCTGCGCGTCCGTCTCGCCCTCGCCCGGCGCGTCCTTGATGCCCTGCGCCTTCAGCCCGAGAAAGCCGCGCGGCGTTTCGAAATCAGCGACCCGCGCAACCGTGTCCGGCTTGGACAACGCGATCGCCCGCGTCGCCGACACCGACGCGTCCTGCGTGTCCACCACCGTCACCTTCAACCGCAACGGCCCCGCCGCCGCCGCGAGCTGCGCCGCCACCGCCGCGAGGTCAATCTTCGTCTCGTGCGCGCGCCCGAAGCCCAGCTCGAACTTGAACTGCCCGGTCGCCACCACGCGGTTCTGCCGGTCCTGCACCTCCCAGTTCGCCTCGACCTTGCGCGACCCCAGCCGCGCGCCGTTGTGAACCGTCAGCCAAGCGTTGCGATTCGCCGCCCACGCCTGCCCCGGGTCCTCGTAGCTCACATGCGCCGTCAGCGTCTCCGCGTTCGCCACCTGCGTCTCCGCATACACCGGCCCGAGCAGCACCGTGCCCGGCTCGACGGATTGCCCCGCGTAAATGCGAAACGCCGTCAGCTCCAGCGGCATGTCCAGGTCGGGACTTGATCCTTTGAGCGTGTTGCTCCCGATGCCGTTGCCCGGCAGCTCAACGCGGAAATAACGCCAGTCGGTGAAGTCCAACGTGCAGACCTTGCGCTCGCCGTGGTCGATGCGCTTCCAGCCGCCGGTGTAGAAATCCGCGAGGTCCGTGTAATCCAGAAACAGCGCGTACAAATCCGACTTGCTCCCGTCGCCCTTCACCCACACGCCGACGGCGTACGCGTTGCCCGCGAGAAAGCGGTCAATCCCGCGATACACCACGCCCTCGCCGCCGCTGTACTCGAGCTTCATCGCCAGGCGTCCCGGCGGCTGCGCCAGCGGATTCGCCGCGGCCGCGGCCTTGAGTTCATCCGCGCCCACCTCGACGCGGCTGAGGCGCGTGCTGGTCTGCGTGAGCGGATTGCCGCGCTGCGATTCGCCGTGCGCCCAATAAATCCAGTTGCGGTGATCGCGCGCGATGGTCGCGCCGTTGGCCGACATCGTGCCGCTGGTGAACCAGTGCGAATACAGCATCCCCATGTCCGCGTGCAGCACGGTCGCGTTGCCCATCACCAGCGTCTGCTCGATCCGCTCGTTCAACGTCGGCAGGTCGGGACTCACGATGTCGCCCGTGATTTTGAACGGCGGCAGGAACGCGGCGAGCTGATCGGGCTTCAACGCCAGCAGCACTTCCTTCGACTCGCGCGCGCCGAGTTGCAGCGTGAAATCGCGGTCGGCCACGAGGTTTTGGTTGCGGTCGGTCATCGCGATACGCAACTGCAGCTTCACCGGTTGATTCGCAAAATTGCGCCCGTCGAGAAACAGCGACACCGCCGGGTCAAAATTCCGCACCAGCGGACCGAACACACCGCCGCTCACCGCAAACGCCGGCGCATTCGCCGTCGGATACAGCCGCAGGTCATCGAGAAAAATCGTCCCCTGCAACGGCATCCCCTCGCCCGCCTTGCCCTGCTTGCCCGAAATACTGATGCGCTCCAGCGCCGCCACTCGCCCCTCGGGAATGCCCGTCGCGTCGAGCGTGAGTTCGCGCCACTCCGTGAAATCCAGCGGCACCCCGGGCAGCGTGAGCGACGACACCCGCACCGCCCGTTTGCCTTTCGCGTCCGACTCCATCTCCGCGTGCCGCAGCACGAACTGGAGCGTGTTCGTCGAGCCGTCGCCCTTGACCCACACCTTCACGCGCCCCGCCGACAGCGTGTACGGCTGCTCGCCCAGCGGCAGGTCCGCGCTGCGCCGCTGCGCATCCAGCGTGTACTCGAGCCGCGCCGCCGCGAGACCGACCTTCACCTCATTCGTCTGCAACATAGTGCGGATGCTCGCGCTCGACGGCAGCGCCGTGGAAAAATTATGCCCCACCACATGCGGCTGCGCGCCGAGCGAAACCACGCACGCGAGCAAGGCGAACAAGAGCGCGGGAAATAGTCTGGGGAGCGCACGCGGCCCGCGTGCCGGTTTGGGCGGCCCGCCCAAACCATCGTTCCCCAGTCTGCCTGCTTCCCCGAAAAAGCAAGAGCGGGGAACGAAGTTTTCGGCGGGCCGCCGAAAACGGCACGCCAGCGGCGTGCGCTCCCCGGGGAGCGTGCTGCGCTCGTTGCCGCACGGCGTGGAGGTTCCGGCAGATCGCGGGACTTCGGAGTTCGGATTCATGATCACGGGCGTGGAAATTTGCATGGGCGTGTTCTCAAAACCACCGCGCTACTTCTTCTTCGGCGCCGCCGCCGGCTTCGGCGTGGTCCCGGCCTTCGCGGGCGGACGCGGCGCGGGCTTCGAGGCCGGCCCCGAGCCTTTCACCTGCCACACGCTCGCCGCGCCATCGAACAGCGCATACGTCCGCGGCGGGCTTTTGAAATTCACCGACGCCTGGCCCGTGACCAGCAGCAGCTTCCCCTGATACGCCAGGACCGACAGCACCTTGCCCGTCCGCGACGGCGCGACGAAGCGCTCGTCGGCCTTGCCATCCGCGCGCACCAACACCTGCAAACCCTCCGTTGTCGGCACCAGCACCTGCGTCTCCGTCGCGATCGGTTGCCCCGAGACAAACGCGTCCAGCCGTCGCTGCCACTGCACCTTTCCATCCGTGCCGAACAACGCCGCGTCGCCCTGTTCGCTCAGGAAAAACACACCATCCGGCGTCACCAACGGACACGCCGTGACATACCCGCCGACCGGTTTCTTCCAAATTTCCTTTCCGTCCGCCGCCGCAAAACAATGCGCCACGCCCTGCTCGTCGCCCACGTACACGCGCCCGCCCGCGACCGCCACGCTCCCGCGCGTGTGCGGCGCGACCGGCGCTTTCCACACGAGCAGGCCCGACGCCGCATCCACCGCGTAACAGAAGCCGTCGCCCGACGCGAAGATCACGCGCCCGCCCGCGAGCGCCGCGCTGCCGCGCACATCGCCGCCCGTGGCGAACTCCCACAGCAACGTCCCCGAATGCACGTCCAGCTTGTACAGCCGCCCGTCATCCGAACCGAAATAAACGTCGTCCCCGTCCGGCACCGGCGACGAATACACGCGTCCGCCCGTCGGGAAACCCCACAGATACGTGCCGTTGTCCGCCACCGCGTGCAGCCGGTTGTCCGCCGAACCCACCAGCAACCGCCCGAGATGCCGTGCGGGCGTGGTCGTGGGCGTGATGGTTTGCAGCGGCCAGGTCGGGCCGTTGCCGAGCCGCCGCGCGGCCGCCGGCGCGTCGGGCGCGGGCAGTTGCAGCGAACGAATCTGCCCCGCGGGATCGGCCAGCGTCAGCACGCCGTTCAGCACCGTCGCGCCCGCGTGAAACGCCGGGTCCAGCCGCTGGCTGCCGAACACTTCGTAATCACCCGTGAAATCCGCCGGCAGCTTCGCCGGCACATGCGTCGGGCCGCCCATGAACATTGGCCACGCCTCCGCATCGGCGAGCTGCGTCCCGCCCTCCTGCTCCGGCCCGCCCAGCGGACCATAGACCTCGATCTCCGTGATGCTTTCGTGATGCGCGCGATACAGCGGCAGAATCTTCATCGAGTCCGTGAACACCGGCTTGGCGAAATGCACCACGACGAAGCGCTTCTTGTTGCCCCGCACGAGCGCGACCGACTCGGGCAGTTTCGTCTTCGTGTTGTTCGCGAGAATGCTGAGCGTCGTGTACACATCGTCCGGCCGCGCGTTGTTCAGATAAATCACCAGATGCGACACGTACGCAGGCTTCGGCATCACCACGCTGAACCCCATCACGTCCGGTTGGTACGACCACACCGCGCCGACGTCATCGAGCCGGCCGTTGTGGAGAAACGCCTGCTCCTGGGTGTAGATCGTCGCCACGTTCGACGGCCCCTGCTTGTAGCCGGCGACGTGGTTGCGGTTCATCAGGCGCGAGCGCAGCGACTGCGGGATGCGGTCGTACTGCACGCGGATGTCGCGCACGAAGGTCGGGTCCACGGCCGCCAGCTCCGGGTCCGCCAGCAGGTTCGCCGACGGGAACCGCACCGCGCGCAGGCTCACCGCATCCAGCACCACGCGCCCGCCCACGGCCTCGAAACCCACTTCGAGCGACTTCGTCCCCGCGTAACTTTTCAGCGCCAGCCGCCCGAACAACCACTGCCCCGGACGCCCCTTGAACTCCGACGCCGTCAGCGCCGACTTCGCGCCGTCCTTCAATTCCACGCCCGCCGTCAGCGTCGCGCCCGCGCCCTCGAGCCGGTAGCGAAACTCCAGCAGATACGTCGCCGACGGCACCACGCGCCGCCCGACCGCCTGCGTCACCAACTGCCCGTTCAACGCCAGCGCCCGCTTCCCCGCGAAGCCCGGCGTGACGAATTCCAGCTTCCCCGTCACGGCTTTCCACGCGTCGTCGGACTCGAAGCCGCCGTTCGTCAACTGCTCGATCCCGTGCCGCAGAATCTGGTCGTACTCGCCCGGCTGATCATCGTTCACCGGGAAAAAGTCCGGCGTGGAATCCAAGTCGCGCTGGAGCGCGGTCTGCACATACCCGGCGTAATTCGTTCCCGGCAATTCGTGCAACTTCGCGAGCCGCGTCTCCCACAGCAGCTTCCCGGTCGCGTCCACGCGCGCCACGCGGCCCGACTTGTCGCCGGCCGTCAGCAAGTCGCCCGTCGCGTCCATGACCGCACCGAACGGCAGCTTCTGCGTCCACAGCAATTTCCCATCCGCCAGCGTGTGGCAGGAGATGTTTCCGTCGCGGTCGCAGCGATACAGGCGTTTCGCATCCGCGCTCACCACGTCGAGATCGGGCAGCACCGTCTCCGGCGCGGCGATGCGCCACAGCGGCTTCCCTTTCGCGTCGCGCCGCACGGCCTCGGTGCGGTCCAGCACCAGCGTGCCGCCATCGGCCAGCGTGCGTCCGACCAAATCCTGCGGCGAGCCGAGGCTCGCGTCCTCTTTCAGCGGAATCGCCAGCCCCTTCGTGTGCGCAAACGGCACGGGCGAACTCGCCGGCCAGCTCACGCTCCAGCCGCGCGGCGCGGCCGAGCTGCCCGGATCATCCTTGCCCTCGGCGAGCACCTTGCCCGTCTTCGCTTCAATGATGAGCGGTCGGAACGCCCACAGCGTGTCCACCGTGCCCGGCACCTTGCCCGGCGTGGAACCCACGATCAGAAATTCCCCGTGAACAATCTTCGTTCCGTCGGGACTGAGCTGCGCATTCGCCAGCACCACGCTGCGGCTGAACTCCGCCGCGAGACTTTGCTCGGCCTCGACCGGATACGTCGCGATGGCCTCCGCGCGGTCGCGCAGCCACATGCGCTTGCCCTCGAAATCCACCGCCAGAATCCCCGTGCGCCCGAGCAGCAACACCTGCCGCAGCCTGGTGTTGATCACGATGGGCACCTCGGTATCGACCGGCCCTTCCGTGTAATGAAAATCCGCCCAGCCCGTCGTCGCGAACTTTCGCAGCACCTTCCCGTCCTTCGCATCGAGAATGAAACACAGCCACCCGCGCCCCGTCGCCGCCACGATCTTTTTCCCGTCGTCGATGAAGCCCGCGAAATACACGTTGTGCTCGGGCAAGAACGTCTTCCACAGCAGCGTCCCGTCGGCGGCGAGGCAGAACAGATTGTCGCCGTAACCCGCCGTGCCCACGACCGTGCGGCCCGTCGCCGCATCGACATCCACCATCCGCACCCAGTCCGGCCACGCGATCGCGTCGGCCATCGCTGACGGCGCTTTCGCCTTCGCCTCGCCCGCGGCCAGCGCGGCCTTCGGATCCGGCGCGGACCGCGTCACGACGGGCGCGACGATCTCGGTGCCCTTGCCCGCCTCGGGCGCAAGCACGGCATCGACGCCGCGCGTCAGCCCCGCCTCGTCCTGGCTGAGGATGCTCAGCGTGTCGTGATAGTTGGAGAAGGCCCGCACCGTCACGTTCACCAGCGCCCGCCCGCGGCCGGGGAAATTGGCCGTCAATGGCTCCGGCAACACGTCGCGCCGGATCAACGCCTCGATCAACCGGCTCTCATACCGCCGCCCCAGCAACACCATCGGCGCTTCGACAAACAGCCCCGGCTCGACCACGTCCCCGCGCCACAGCCGCGTCCCGTCGATCTCCGCGCGCGTCATGTTCCATTCGCCCGGCAGCTTGATCACCTCATCCGCGTTCACGATGCGCGCCTCGCGGCCCTTCGCGGCCAGCGCCTTCTGCAACCGCTCCGCCTGCGGCCGCACCCACGCCTGGTCCGCGTCCGTCACGATCAGCACCGGCGTTTTGCCCGCGAGAAATTTCGCCACGCGCGCCGGCTCGTTCACCCACACCGACCGCGCGTCCAGCGTGCCCGTCGGGACCGCGCCCGCACTGATTTCGATTCCCGCCTCCGCCACGCAGCCGCTCATCAACTCGCGCACCCGCAGCGTCCAGCGGCCCGCCGCCGCATTGGCGCCCACGCGATACACGCCACGAAACTCCGGCGCGGCCGCGCGCCACACCTGCTGCACCGTCTTGCCCGCCGCGTCGCGCAGCTCGATCTCCAGCGGAAATGCCGCGTCAATCGCCTGCCCGTCCGCGCCCGCCACGTTGACCGCGTAATTCAAATCTTCGCCCGCCGTCACCCGCGCCGTCGCACCGAGCTTCACGCCCGCAATGGCCGTCGGCAGAAACGCCAGCAACTTCCCCGGCACCGCGCGCATGTCCGCCGTCAGCGTCATCCACTCGCCCTCGGTCTTCACGTCCGTGACCGGCTTCATCGCCAGCACGTCGTAGCAAACCGGCGGCCGCCGCGGGAACCGCAACTGCGGCGCGTCCGGCGCCTGATGCAGCGCGCGGCCGAGACTGCTGAAACCGGGATCGGCGAAGTTCGGCAGGAACAGGTACTGCCCCTGCCCGCGCTTCTGCCAGTCGGGACCGACGAGCAAATTGTGCTGCGCGGCGGGGGGAATGCGCTTGGCCAAAAACTCGCGCACCGTCTTCGTGATTTCCTCCGACTGGTCGAACACCTGCCGGAACTCGAAATCCAGCCCGCGCGGAAACGCCCCGCCCAGCTTGTCGTCGAACTCATCCAGCTCGGAATCCAGCCGCACCACGCCCTCGAGATCGAGCTTGCTCGAACGCTCGACGACGATGGTTTTGCCCGCCGAGATCAGCCGTTGCAGCGCCGCGCGCACCGTCGGCGCGATCTCCTGCTCGATGGTGAAACCGGGCGCGAAGATCACCTGGTATTCCAGCCCCTTCCCCGCGAGCAACTGGTGGTCGTAGAGAAAATCCGCCGGGAAACCCGCGCGCATGCAGCCCACCCAGATGCCCTCGCACGCGTGCGACACCGTCGTCTGTTTGCGCTGCGAGAGATGATCCGCCTGCCGCGAGTAATACACCGCCACCTGCTGGTAGCCGCGTTCGAGCGCGAGCAGAAAGTCGCCGTAGGGCCGCGTTAGTTGCCTCGTCACGTTGCGCGCCGTGTCCGCGGAATCGGTGTGATGCCGGTGCGCCGCATCGTGTCCGGACTCGAAGAACGAGATGCCTTCGACCTTTTGCGACAGCGCGAAAAACGTGTTCCGCAACTGGCTTTCCCCGTGCCGCCCCGAGACGTGGTGCGCGTCGATTTGCGTCCACACCGGCTGGCCGTCGCGCACGCGCAGGATGTCCGCCATAATCGCGCCATACGCGGGCCGAGGGCCGTAGCCGCCGTCCTTGTACATCACGCACGTCGCGATATCGAGGCCGCCCTGGACATCGAGCACCGTGCCGTTCCCCGCGATGTTGCCGCCGTTCCCGCCCCATTGCCGCTGAAACACAAAGTTCGCCGAGTGCGGCATCAGGTCCTTCGCCACCGCGCCGATGCGCCGCGAGAAGTCCGCCCATTCCTGGTCTTGAAATTCATTCCACGTCAGGAAGGTCGCGAGGTCCTCGTAATTCCGCTGGCCCGCCGGACGCCCCATGAAGCGGTCGATCGCCCGCGTCGCCCGCGCGCCCGTGAGGCCGCGGTCCTTGTGCTTCTCGCGGAAGGCCATCTCCTCCGCGGTGTCGATCGCCACGATCACCGGCGGCGGCAGGCCGATGATGCTCGTCCAGTAAAACTCGTCGTAGAGCGCCGCGCCGAGATACGCCGGGTGATGCCGCAGCGAGGCAATTTCCAGGCTCGCGTACCGCTCGCTGGCATCGATGAACAGCGGCAGGCGCGGCACCTGCGTGTCGTTGTAGGTGAAGAGGTCCTCGTAGAACCGGAGATTGTGCCGCAGCGCCGCCGTCATGAACCGGTCGCGCCCGCTCGCCTGATAATGGCTTTCCCACGGCCCGAGTTCGGGCCGGTCGCGCACGAGCTGTTCGAGATCGGCGTGGTGGCGGTTCACGCGGTCCTGGTCGTAGCTCATGCCGCTGAAACCGTTGTATCCGAGCGACTGAATCTCGCGCGCCAGTTCCTCCGCGCCGCGGCCCGTGCGCAGCGAACTCGAATACGCCGCGCCGAGCGGGCTGTACTTGCCGTTGGAGAGATTCACGAAATGCGTCTCCGGCTCGGAATCGACGAGATCAAACGCCAGCGGGGCCGCCGCGTAATCTCCGACCTTCGCCTCGAAGCGATACCGCCCCGGCGCGAGCGACCGGCTCAGCGCGTCGGGAATGCGCACGACGAACGTGTCGCGCTCGATCACCGCCGCCGCCAGCTTGTGCCGCAACAGCGGGAATTTCTTTCCCGCCGCATCCACCAAATCCACGTCCACCGCCGCGCCCGTCGGCGGCGACTGCCCCTTCACGAGCACCGCGACCGCGACCCAGAACGACTCGCCGCGCCAGAACGCGTCGCGTCCGCGCAGCGTGAACAAGCCCACGCCCACGGGCTTTTTCGTCGCCACGGAAATCCGCACCGTCGTGCGCAATGACAACGCCTCGGGATCGTCCGGCGCCATGCCCAGCTCAAGCTGATACACGCCATCGACCAGCGTCGCGGGCAGCGGAATTTCCAGTTCACCGGGAACGCCGTTCGCCACGGCCTTCGTCGGCAGCGCGGTCCACGCCGTTTCCTTTTCGCCGCGCAGACGCGCGAAGGGCTTCCAGTTCTCCGCCGTGTTCACGCCCTCGACCGCCTCGACCTTCGCGGACGCGTTGGTGAGCGCCGTCTCGGCGAGCGCCAGTTTCGCCTGCACCGTGGGGATTTGCGGCAGCAACTCCTCCAGCGCCTTCATCGCGTCGGTGACTTTCGCCCGCGCGTCGTCGATGTCCTTTTGCAGATCGGTGGTCACGACGTCCGGGTCTTTCACCTTCGCCGCGTCGAGCGCCTTCAGTTTCGCACCGACCGAGTTCGTCGCGGATTTCCACGCGTTCGTGCCCTGCGTGAGCTTGCTGTTCAACGCGCCCAGCGCGGTCTGCGCCGCCTTGAACGCATTCGTCGCCGCCCGTGCCCCGCGGTCCGCTTCGACAATCGGCCACGGATCAATCACGCGCACCGACGCGCGCACGCCCTGGCCCGGCTCCCAGTGGCGGCCCGTCAACTCGGCGACCAGCCCGCGTTGGGCGCCCTTCACGCGGTCGCCCGTCGCGACGCGAAACGACTTGATGGGAAACTTCGACAGATCGCCGTCCACGAGAATCGCCGGGCCGACCTCGGCGACCTTGAATTCATACGGCTGCTTGCGCGGATACCACGTCGTGAGCTTGCGCGCGCCGGCCTCGTGTCCGGCCCAGGTGTATTGTTCGACCCCGGGCACGATGGCCTTCGAGCCTGGCTCGCCCTCGACCGGAAAGCCGTACACCGGCACCTCGATCACGCTCTCCTTCACGTTCAAACCCGCGATGGCCGCGCCGCCGCCCGCGCCCGCCTGCACGCCCGCCGCGCCGAGATGAAAAGTCTGCCCGAGCGGATGCAGCACGTAGCCCTGCGTGTCCGTGTTCGCCGGCAGCCAGATTGTGAGCGGCGCGAATTTTTCATAAACCGGCAGCAGCTCGCGCGATTTGTCCGCGCCCTTGCCCATGCCCTTCGCCGCGTCGTCCGCGTCGCGCAGCGTGAGGTTCGGCAGCGCCGCCACGCGCATCGACATCGGCAGATCGCTCTCGTCGGGATTCGCGCGATACGCGCGGACGCTGACCGGATACGCCTTGATCCGCACCACGCCGCCCTCGACGAGCAGCTCGGGATCCTTGGTCGAAAGCGCGCCGTTCGTGGCGACATTGAAAACATGCTTCCCCGGCCACAGCACATGCTCGCCCGGCTTGAGCACGGCGCGCGCGATGGGCAGGCGGTCGATGTATTTCCCCTCGTGAAAGCGCTCGAAGAACGGCTTGTCATCCAGCAGGACATTGCGCGCCCAGCACACGACCTCCACGCCGACCTGCCGCATCTCGATGCCCGTCGGCGTCGAGACCGGATTGATGATCGGCTTGCGGCGCTCGAGCTTGTCCACCGTCGTGTCCGGCTGATTGAACGGCACGAGCCGCAGCTCGATCTCGAAACTGCCCTTCGGCACCTCGGCGGAAATGGCGGAGAACGGGGAGAGCAGTGTGAGCAATGCAAGAGCCAGCGCGGTGCCGAGCCGGGCGCATCCGCGCACGGCTCCCGTGTAGCGCAGACTTCCAAGTCTGCTGTATCGCGGGTTTCCAAACCCGCAGACGCTCCGACCACCCGCAGCGCCGCGGCTTGTCTCACGCGTCCGAAAGTCCGTGGCCGCCGCCGATTTAGAAATCGGCGACACAGCAGGTTTGGAAACCTGCGCTACAGGGGCGGTGCGCGAATCCGCGCCACCAAGCTGGGAGCTTCCGCGCTCGGCTCCGGTGTAGCGCAGACTTCCAAGTCTGCTGTATCGCGGGTTTCCAAACCCGCGGACGGTCCGACCACCCGCAGCGCCCCTGCTTGTCTCACGCGTCCGAAAATCCGCAGCCCCCGCCGATTTGGAAATTGGCGACACAGCAGGTTTGGAAACCTGCGCTACAGGGGCGGTGCGCGAATCCGCGCCACCAAGCTGGGAGCTTCCGCGCTCGGCTCCGCTGTAGCGCAGACTTCCAAGTCTGCTGTATCGCGGGTTTCCAAACCCGCGGACCGTCCGACCACCCGCAGCGCCGCGGCCTGTCTCACGCGTCCGGAAATCCGCAGCCCCCGCCGATTTGGAAATCGGCGACACAGCAGGTTTGGAAACCTGCGCTACAACGGCCGCGCACGGCGTGCGCCGCAAACCCGGATTGCCCTCTTTGATCTTCATGAAAATTTCCCCGGTTCAATGCGTGTAAACAAACAACACCCAGTTGGCCATCCACTGGTACATGGTCTCGCGCTGGCGGTTGTCGCCGCCGTGCCCGATGCCTTCACCGATCGGATTCGAGGCGCTGGGCGGCGTCGAGATTTCCCAGCCGCAGCCGTCGTCGTTCGGGCTGAAGAAAATCGCCGGCCGGTTATCCAGCGGGAAATACAGCCACGCGCGGTTCTCGAACTCCGCCGCGCCCGGCCACGGCGTCGGATAGATCATCTTGAAACAGTCCTTCACCAGCACGTCGTCCTGCGCCAGCACGCGCGGCTCCGCGCCCACGATCATCTTCGCCACTTCGGGCCGCACCGACTCGGCGAACGGGCTGCCGCGATTGTAGCAATCATCCAGAAACAAGGTGCCGCCGCGCTTGAGAAACAGCGTCAGGTTCGCGTTCTCCTTCTCATTGAAACCCCAGCGGTAATGCGACGTGAGATACAGCACCGTCTCCTGAAAGATGTCGTCCTTCCCCGTGTTCAGCCCCTCGTTTTCGATATGCACCGGCAGGTCCGTGCGCTTGCCGATCTGGTAGAGCATGTAGGGAACGGCCGTCGGGTCCGTGTTCCAATCCACGCTCGGCATCGCCGGCTGAATCTTGCGGATGCGAATCTTGTTCCGCCGGTCCGCCTCGCCCTGCTCTGACCGTTTCACCGCCTCCGTCGCCGAAATCTCCGTGCGGTTCATCTGCCGCGCCCGCTCGGCCCACGACTGCGCGTGCGAGGCGGGCGTGAGCAACAACAGCGCGACAAAAAACGCGAGCAGGCAGAACGCCGGCAGCGTGGAGCAATTCGAAAATTGGTAGGGCGCGTCTGTCCTCAGCGCGCCGCTTCGGTGTACGCACGGTCCGCGGCGCGCTGAGGACAGACGCGCCCTACCATCCCGCTCACGAAAACTCCCCGCCAAATCCAGATTCCCACCAACAGTCTTCATAAAATTTTCCCGGTTCAATGCGTGTAAGCGAACAACACCCAGTTGGTCATCCACTGGTACATCGTTTCGCGCTGGCGGTTGTCGCCGCCGTGGCCGATGCCTTCGCCGATCGGGTTCGACGCACTCGGCGGCGTCGAGATTTCCCAGCCGCAGCCGTCATCATTCGGGCTGAAGAAAATCGCGGGCCGGTTATCCAGCGGGAAATAGAGCCACGCGCGATTCTCGAACTCCGCGGCCCCCGGCCATGGCGTGGGATAGATCATCTTAAAACAGTCCTTCACCAGCACGTCGTCCTGCGCCAGCACCCGCGGCTCCGCGCCCACGATCATCTTCGCCACCTCGGGCCGCACCGACTCGGCAAACGGGCTGCCGCGATTGTAGCAATCATCCAGAAACAACGTGCCGCCGCGCTTCAGAAACAGCGTCAGATTCGCGTTCTCCTTCTCATTGAATCCCCAGCGGTAGTGCGACGTGAGGTAGAGCACCGTCTCCTGAAAGATGTCGTCCTTCGCGACGTTCAAGCCCTCGTTCTCGATATGCACCGGCAGGTCCGTGCGCTTGCCGATTTGGTAGAGCATGTAGGGAACGGCCGTCGGGTCCGTGTTCCAGTCCACGCTCGGCATCGCCGGCTGAATCTTGCGGATGCGGATTTTGTTCCGCCGGTCCGCCTCGCCCTGCTCCGAGCGCTTCACCGCCTCCGTCGCCGAGATTTCCGTCCGGTTCATCTGCCGCGCCCGCTCCGCCCACGACTGCGCGTGCGCCGCCAGCGGCAGCAGCACGGTGCAAAATGCGAGCAGGCAAAACCCCAGCAGCGTGGACCCTCTGGGAGCTTGGTAGGGCGCGTCTGTCCCCAGCGCGCCGCGGGCCGTGCGGACGCCGAACCGGCGCGCTGAGGACAGACGCGCCCTACCAGTCCGCTTTGGAAAACTCCCGCCCCCCGCCGCGCCAGCCTGTGTCTCCCCACCAACCAAGTCCGGAGGCTCCTGGCCGACAAAGAATCCACATGTCATGCGCGTGTTTATGCGGGCGACGCTTGCCCAAACAAAACAGCCCCACAAGCTCCAATCCGGTTCGCACGCGCGCTGCGCCGCAGCCCGCCGGTATTGAGTCCCTCAGCGGCGAACGTTCACGCCGTCCAGCCACACCTGTTTCACCCGCAGGGTCGGACTGAGCACGAGAATGTCCGCGCGTTTGCCGGGTTCGAGACTGCCGCGGTCGGACGCAAGGCCGGTGCGTTCGGCGGGCGTGAGGCTGGCCATGCGGATCACGTCGCACAACGGCGCGGGGGTGCGGGCCTTCATCACCCGGACCATGTGGTCCAGGCCCATCACCGAGCTGGCGAGCGAGCCGCCGGGCGCGCGGCCCACCTTTCCGTCGTGATCGAAGTCGGTGCCGGTGAGCGGGTGCCCGAACTTGTAACGCCCCGGCGGCCGGTCGAGCGCGCGGCTCGAATCAGTGACAAGGAGCAGTCGCTCGGGGCCGATCATGCGCCAGGCAAACTCGAGCAACTCCGGCGCGAGATGCTCGCCGTCGGCGATGACCTCGGTGCTCATGGCGCGATTCGCCAGGACAAACTGCTCCATGCTGCCCTGCATCGGCGTGCCCAGCCGGGCGCGCACCGAAGGTACGCTGCTCATGGCGCACCAGAAGTGGTCCACATGCCGCATCCCGCCGCGAAAGGCCCGCGCCATCTCGGTCCACGACGCGTTGGAATGGCCGCAGGTGATGAAACAGCCGTGCCGCTGCGCTGCGCGATAAAACGCCGCTGCACCGGGCAATTCGGCCGCGCACGTGGCGATGCGGACCAGACCCGTGGCGAAATATTTTCCAAACTCCGCCGCCGTCGGATCGCGCCGCCCATCGACCGCGTGGCAGCCCACTTTGTCGGGCGCAAAGAAAGGCCCGTAGAGATGCACGCCGGCAATACGCGCGCCGTTCGCGGGACTGGCTTCGTCGCGCACCGTGCGGCAGGCGGTCAGCAGGGCGTGAATCTCGGCGGGCGAGCCGGTGGTGGTGGTCGGGAAAATCGTGGTGGTGCCATGCCGCGCATGAGCGCGACAGGCGGTGCGGACGGCCTCGGCGGTGCCGTCCATGAAATCCGCGCCCGCGCCGCCATGCACATGGACATCAATGAATCCGGGCGACACGTAGCCACCGGCGGCGTCCACCACCACGGCGTCGCGCGGAACCCGCGCGCGGTCCTTGGTGATTTCCAGAATGCGGCCGGCACGCAGAAGCACGCGCGCGGCGGGCAGGAGCCGGTCCGGGAGAATGGCGGTGGCGTTGCGGATGACGGTAAGCGGGGCGGTCATGAGTTGGCGGATGGAACGGCAAATGGATCGGCCGCGAAAGGAACAAAAGCGAGTCGAGGTGAACCCGAGTGCCGCACCGGCGCAGCCTGTAGCCAACTCACTTGATTGGCGGAGGGGGCAGGGACGGCTGGTGGAGGCGGCGGCGCGGAATATCCATGGGGAAAGATCCACGGGCTTGGACCGGGGAATTTTTGACAGAAAAATTAGGGACAGAAAGATTCAGGCCAGGAAAATCGGATTTTTCTGTCCCCAATGTTTCTGTCAAAAACTCCCGGCTCCCGGCGGTCGGGAGATCAGAACCAACCGAACCACTGAACGGGGGGAGAACCCGGGCACCGCGCCGGCGCAGTCGGGGCCACCATTTTCGGCGGATGGAAACGAGCATCGTTCGCAGACGGATTTAGGCGCAGGCTGCGTGACTTGCCGCCGCCTCGTCACCTCGGCGGCTACGTTTTCACACAGTCCGTGAAGCCGGGTGCTAATGAGAAGAGCGACAAACCGAACTGAGCTCCGCCGCTCTCCGCCGGCACCGCGCGCTTGCCAGCCCACCCGCCCGGGCGTAGCACTGGTCCCATGATTTACCCGTTTCATGGCCGCACATTCCGCCCGTCTGGCCCGCCAGATCGCCGCGACTGGGGGTTCACCTTGATCGAGCTGCTGGTCGTCATCGCGATCATTGGCATACTCGCCAGCCTGCTGCTGCCCGCCTTGGGCAAGGCCAAGCAGAAGGCCAATCAGGCCAAATGTCTGAGCAACAACGGGCAGTTCGGTCTCGCCGCGCGCCTCTATGTCGAAGACTTCAACGACCGCTTCCCGCCGACGCGCATCATCAACACGCTCGGGGCGGCGACAGATTCGCAGTTCGCGTGGTTCGGCAAGCGCGGCAACAACGCGCTGTATCTGCTGTTCGGCGCGGACCGGCGGTATGTGAACAGCTACATCAGCAAGTTCGGGACGAATGACGAAGTGGAGGTGGCGCATTGCCCCGCGGATCGCACGGTCGGGGCGACCGCCTCCTCGTACGATTTTTACGGTTCCTCCTACACCCCCAACGCTGGCGCGCAGCTGAACCCGACGATCAACTACATCACCAAAGATCTGAACCTGAACTCGGTGTTCATGGCGGAAATCAACTCGCCCGTGCGCATGTTGGTGAACAGCGAGCCGGGTATCTGGTCCCCCATCTGGCCGATCACGTATGCCAACGCCGCGCAGCAGTTCTTTTGGCATAGCCCGGTGAACGACAATCGCTTCAACGCGACCTTTGCCGACGGCCACGCCGAGTTCCTCCGCGTGTTCGTGGGCGTCAACGCCACCAACACGTACACGTCCAACCGGGATTTGTAGCGGGCGTCGGTGGCAGGGCTGAGTTGCCGCTCGGCCCAAACTTTTCCCCGTCCGAACGCGGGAGATTTCCACCGTCGCCTGGTGAGGACGGGGACGTCGGTGAAGAGGCCACGGCCGCGCGCAGCCCTACCTCATCCCGGTAGGGACGCGCTGCCGTGCGTCCGTGATCTCTCCCCCGTCCGCCGCGTCCGCCCACAAACCACGCCGCCTCCGTCCCCACGCGCCCGAACGAAGACAGGCCACGGCCGCGCGCAGCGCAGCCCTACCCCATCCCGGTAGGGACGCGCTGCCGCGCGTCCGTGACCTTTCCCCGCCCGCCGCGTCCTCCCCAAAATCCATGCCACCTTCATTTGCCGCGGCCCCTCCCGTTTCCCCTCCTCAAGTTCTCCCCCGGACCCAAAACACGGCTTGCCAACCACCCACGTCGGCGCAAATTCCCCGGTAATGATCCCGCTTCCACAGCTCTCCCCTTCCATTCTCGGAGCTTGGACGCCATTCTCCCGCCACGCCCGCATTCACCTCGCGCCCCTCATCGCATTGCTGCTCTCCCTCGCTAGCGTGAGCGCCATCGCCGCCGCCACGAGCGCCGACGAACCGCAGTTCGGCCGTCACGTCGTCCCCCTTCTCAGCAAGCTCGGCTGCAACGGCGGCGCCTGCCACGGCGCGGTGCAGGGGAAAGGCCGCTTCTCGTTGTCGCTGTTCGGCGGCGATCCGCAGGCGGACTACGCCCAAGTGGTCCATGCCTTCGCCGGTCGCCGGATCAATCCCATTGAGCCGGCGAAGAGCCTGTTGCTGCGCAAGCCCACCCAAGACCTCGCGCACGAGGGCGGCCTGCGCTTGGAACCCGGCAGCTTCGAGTACAACCTGCTGCTGCGATGGATCGCCGGTGGTATGCAGCGCGACCATCCCGACGATCCCCGGCAGGTAGCGCGCTATCGCGTCAAGCAACTGCGCATCACTCCCGCCGAGCAGGTGCTCGATCCGGGCAAGACCTACACCCTGCGCGTCGAGGCCACGTTCGCCGACGGCACGGTCGAGGACATGACGCGTTTCTGTTCCTTTGAGTCGCGCGACAAATCGGTGGTGACAGTGGACCGCGCGGGCCTCGTGCGGGGCGTCGGCGTCGGTGACACCTCCCTGGTCGCGCGTTACCGGGGCGATCCCATCGCGGCGACAGTGCTGGTGCCGCGCGGCGGTGCGGTCGGCAACGAGCCGTTCCCGAGGGTCACGCCGCACAACTTCATCGACGAGCACATCCTCACCAAACTCCAGCGCCTGAACATCCCGCCCTCGGGCCTCGCTGATGATGAAACCTTCCTCCGCCGCGCTTCGCTCGACATCGCCGGGGTGCTGCCCACGCCCGAGGAGATTCGCGCCTTTCTGCAAGCCGGCCCTGCGGGCGACGTCGCCAAACGCGCGAAGAAGATCGACGAACTCCTCCTTCGCCCCGGGCACACGGCGCTCTGGACCCTCAAGTTCTGCGACCTGCTCAAGGCGACCGATTTCGGCGTCTATGCCGATGGGCTGAAAAACGAGGACGACGCCCCGCGTTTCGCCGCCTGGGTACGGGCGCGGCTCCAGGAAAACACGCCTTACGATCAGTTCGTCGAGCGCATCCTGCTGGCGACCAGCCGCGAGGGCAAAAGCGTCGCGGCGTGGGGCAAGGACGTCGAGAAGCTCTACGAACTCTCCACCGCCGACTGGGGCGAGACCGCGTTCTACAGCCAGCGCCGGTCGCTTGATCTTTACTGGCAGCGCAAGGGCGCGAACGGCGTCCCCGGCACGCTTCAGGTCGCTCACGCCTTCCTTGGTCTGCGTCTCGAATGCGCCCAGTGCCACCGCCACCCGCACGATGTCTGGCAGCAGGACGATCTGCTCAGTTTCGCCAACTTCTTCACCCGCGTCCGCAAGCCCGGCTTCGAAGGTGGCAACGAAAAGAAATTCCCCGAGCACGCCAAAGTATTCCAAGCCTACGAAGCCGAGGGCAAAAGCCTCACCGCCGAAGTGAAGAAGCTGAAGGAAGGCGAACTCAAGGCTCTTACCGATAAGATGACCAAGGCTAAGTCAGAAAAAAGCCCGGACTATGACTCACTCAAGACCGAGCACGAAGCCATGAGCGAGCGCGTCCGACAGCTCGAGCGGCGCGGCAAATACCTGGTGGATAGTGTCGCCAAGCGCGTCCTCCACACGGACATTTTCTGGCAGCAGGATGACAAGGCCTGGGCCAGCGTCGTCAGCCCGCTCGGCTCGCAGAAGTCGATGCAGTTCCGCCTGCTGGGTGACACCGAACCCGCCACCATTGATAACTCGGAAGATCCCCGCCAGCGCGTGATGGACTGGCTCCGTCGTCCCGACAATCCCTACTTCGCCAAGGGAATTATCAACCGCGTCTGGGCGCACTATCTCGGCCGCGGCATCGTCGATCCGCCCGACGATCTCTCGCCGCTGAATCCGCCGACCCATCCGCGACTGTTCGATGAGTTGGCGAAACAATTCATCGCCCATAAGTACGATCTCCGCTGGCTCCACCGCACGATTCTCAACAGTCGTACCTATCAGCAGAGCAGCACCCCGACGCCCGCCAACGCGATGGACCGCGCCAACTACGCCCGCTTCTATTTCCGCCGCCCGCCCGCCGAGGTGCTGCTCGACGCCATCGACCAGGTCACCGGCACCCGCGAAAACCTGGACATGAAATTCCATCGCTGGCCCGACAAAGTCACCACGGTGGAAAGTCCCTTCACTCCGCGGAATCCCTACGTCGCCTTCATGCTCGAACAGTTCGGCCAACCCAAGCGCAATGCGGGCGTCCAGTGCGACTGCGAGCGCGATTCCAACGCCTCGATTCTCCAAGTCATGAGTCTGGCCAACCACCCGCGCATCCTGCAAAAAATCGCCGACCCCGCCGGCCGCGCCGCCGCCCTCACCAAGTCCGCCACCACCGACGACGCGCGGATCAGCGAGGCCTTTCTCACCGTCCTAAGTCGCTCGCCGAACGACGCGGAAAAGACCGCGTGCCTCGACTATCTCAAGAGCACAGATTCAGCAGAAAAAGGATTGCAGGGTATAATGTGGGGTCTGATGAACACCCGTGAGTTCCTGTTGCAACATTGACCCACCCGGCACCCTGGCATACAACCTGACTCACCCATGAACACCGCTTGCTCCTCCTTCCGCCGCGCCAGCCGCCGCGACTTCCTCCGCATCGGCGGCCTGGGCCTCTGCGGCCTCGGTGCCCTCGATGTTATCAGCGCCCGGCAATCCGCCCTCGCCGCCGCCTACCAAGGCATCAAGCTCCGCGCGCCCAAGGCCAAGCAGCTTCTCGTCGTCTGGATGGCCGGCGGCCCGCCGCACACCGACATGTTCGACATGAAGCCGCAGTCACCCACCGGCTACGCCTCCCCTTACAAAGCCATCAGCACCAACGTCGCCGGCCTTCAAGTCTGCGAGCACATGCCCAAGCTCGCCAAAATGGCCGACAAATATTGCGTCATCCGCTCCGTCACCACCATGAACAAGCCCGGCGACCACGCGCGGGCGCCCATGTATTGGCTCACCGGCAATCCGCGCCTCCCCTCCGGCACCGACGAGTATCCGATGTACGGCTCCGTCCTCAGCAAGCTCCGCCCCGGCCCCAAGGACCTGCCCACCTTCGCCGTGCTCAACAAGATCGACCACCACATCGGCAACTCCATCGCCAACAGTTTCCTCGGCCCCGCCCACGCGCCCCTCATCTTCGACCCGCTCCAGCAGAAAGATGACATCGCGAAAATGCTCAAGCCCCAACTCGAACTCCCCAGCTTCGAGCGCAACGCCGACCTGCTGAAAGCCCTCGACCGCCGCCTCCGCACCCAGGACCAGCTCGACCCCGTCATCGCGGGCCTCGACCAACACCAGCAGACCGCCTTCGACATGCTCCGCTCACCCCGGCTCCGCGAAGCCCTCGACCTCTCCAAGGAAACGGAAGCGACCCTCCAACGCTACACCGCCAACGACCCGGCCAAAATCGACTACACCAACGACGGCAACTCCAAACACTTCCTCATGGCCCGCCGCCTTATCGAAGCCGGCGTGCCCGTCGTTCACTTCAGCTACGGCTACTGGGACTGGCACGGCAAAAACTTCTCCACCGGCCGGCGCATGATTCCCAAGTTCGACGCCGCCTTCAGTTCCCTGCTCGAAGACCTCGACCAGCGCGGCCTGCTCGCCACCACCATCGTCCTCGCCCTCGGCGAGATGGGCCGCAAACCCAAGTTCGACAACGGCACCGACCCCGGCCGCGACCACTGGGACTA
>CAMAUZ010000084.1 GCA_945861535.1 Akkermansia muciniphila
CAGTGGGCGGAGGTGACCTTTGTGCCGGGCGAGGCGGGCGAGAAAAAGGCCAGCCAGCCGTTGCGCTATGTGGGCTTGCGCCTGCTCAAGGCGCAGGGCGTGCTCTTCGCCGATGGGAGTGACCGGCACCATCACGCGGTGGTGACGAACCTGGAGTGGGCCGGGGACCGGCTGCTCAACTGGGCGCGCGAAAAAGCCGGCACCATCGAGCACGTGCATGACGAGGTGAAGAACGGCTTGGGCGGGGGCCATCTGCCCAGCCAGCATTTCGCGGTCAACGCGGCGTGGTTCAAGCTGGCGCTGCTGGCCTACAATCTGGCCAGCGCGATCAAGGGTCTGTGCTTCAGCCCGGAGGAGCGGACGGTGCGGTTCAAGAAATACCGGCTGCTGCTGGTGCAGTTGCTTGGGCGGATGAGCCGCAACCAGTGCAAACTGCGGCTGCGGTTTTGCGCCAGCGCGGCGGCCATCGCCCGGGTGCTGCGGGTGTGGGAGGTGTTCGCGCTGCCGACGCAGGCGACGGCGTTCAGTTAGCGGGCCGGCGCGAAGTTATTCACCATCCAAGCACCCGAAAGTCGTTACCGACGATTTTCGGGTTTTGCCACTGGCCGGCAGCTGTGCTGGCGAAACGGTCGTCGTGGCGGGTTTTGGCCATCAAAACGCGGGAATCGGGCGGGTCCAGCACTCGCATCGGGGCAGTACCGGAACCGCAGCGGGGATTTTTCCGGACGGCAGGGCGCGTGGCGGCGTTTCCTTCCGCTTACGCGGCGATTTGGGACTCCCCACCACTCTTGTCATCTCCCGCCGTCTCCCCATACTCGCCCGACATTTTTTAACTAATGAAACCACTCGGAGTTGCCATCATCGGCTGCGGCGGAATCTCGCTGCAGAATCATCTGCCCGGACTCGCCCTGTGCCCGGAAACCAAAGTCGTCGCCCTCTGCGACGCTGACGCCGGCACCCTCCAGCGCGCCAGCCAGCAGACCGGCATCACCGCCACCTCCACCCGCTTCGAGGAGATCGTCACGCGCGATGACGTCCACGCCGTCATCATCGCCACGCCCAACTTTGTCCACAGCCCCATCGCCCACGCCGCCATCGCCGCCGGCAAACACGTCCTCTGCGAAAAACCCATCGCGATGAATTATCCCGAGGCCAAGGCGATGGCCGACGCCGCCGAAAAAGCCGGCGTGCGTCACATGACCGCCTTCACCTACCGCTTCGTCCCTGCCATGCGTTACCTGCATCACCTCGTGCAGCGCGGCGATCTCGGCCAGCCGTATCACTACCGCTCCTGTCGCCTCCAAGACTGGGGCACGCGCAACGTCGGCTGGCGGCAGCAGAAACGCATGGCCGGCACCGGCGAAATCGGCGACATGCTCAGCCACCGCATCGACTTCGCCTTCCATCTCGTCGGCCCGATGAAGCGCCTCGTCGCCAATCTCAAAACCCTCACGCCCGTGCGCGGCGGCCTGCCGAACGACACCGACGACTGGGTCGCCATCCTCGCCGAATTCACCAACGGTGCATCCGGCGTGCTCGAAAGCTCCAAGCTCGCCAGCGGCATGAACGAAGGCTGGCGCAGCCCCGACCGCGTGGAACTCAACGGCAGCGAAGGCAGTTTCAGCTTCACCACCGGTTGTTGGAATGAGTTGCTGCATGGCAAGACGGGCGGCCCCGGCCTTGCCGCGCTCCCGGTGCCGAGGGAATTCTACGTCTGGCCCGGTTCCCCCCGTGACCCCGGCGTCGGCGACCCGCTCATCAGCTTCCGCTACGACCAGGCCGTCGAATTCATCAACGCCATCCGCGAGGAGCGCCCCTGCGCCATCACCTTCCACGACGGCGCGCGCATGCAGGGCGTGACGGACGCGGCGCTGAAATCATCGGAGACCGGGCAGTGGGTGAATCTGGAAAATTGAGCGCCGCGGACTTGAACCCGACTGTCTTGGGATAAACAGTTTCCCGCATGAGCACACTGGCCGCAATCGAAGCCGCCGTTCCGGTATTAACCATCGCCGAGCTGCAACATCTCGAGCAAACCTTGCATCAGCTCTACCGCGAGCGGGGCGACGGGATTGTGTTCGACGACAAGAACGGCGTGGTGACTGAGGCCGACCTGATCGCCGAGGCGGACGCGGCATTTTGCGAATACGACCGGGAGGAAGCCGTGGAAAGAACAAGCTTTCCGGTCGGAGACTGATCCCCTCTCATTAGCACCCGGCTTCAGCCGGGTGTTGCGGGCATTGCACCCGACGAACCGTTTTAACGGTTTGCCGCATCTGGCCGGGAAAGCCGCTGAAGCGGCGGCGGTCCTTCCGGGTGCTGAACACCCGGCTAAAGCCGGGTATCTGTTTAGCCCCAACGGGGCGGACCTATACCAGCCCAGGGCAAGGCGTAGCGCCGCCCTGGGTTGGATAGCCAAAGGGAACCCAGCCCTGAAGGGGAGTCCCATGGCCGGTGCGGGGCGGGGCGAATGGGTCGCCCCTTCAGGGCTTCAATGCTTCGCCAACGCCAACCCAGGGCGCTGCCCTGGGCTGGTATGGCACCGCCCCGTTGGGGCTAAACAGATACGAAATTTCGGCAGCTAGTGAAATACACAGATTAGAAATCGCATGAACAAAAACGCAGTCGTCACCGGGGCCGGCAGTGGAGTCGGCCAGGCCACCGCCATCAAACTGGTCCAACTCGGCTGGCGCGTCGCGCTTGTCGGACGTCGCGAAGACGCCCTGCGCGAGACCGTCCAGCTCGCCGGTCAAGAGTCCGCCAACCTCCTCGTCTGCCCCTGCGACATCGGCAAGGCGGACGCCGTCACCGCGATGGCCAAGACCGTCCTCGAAAAACTCGGCCCCGTCGAAGTCCTCGTGAACGCCGCCGGCACCAACATCCCCCGCCGCTCGCTCGCCGAACTCACCATGAGCGATTACCACGCCGTCCTCGATGCCAACATGAACGGCGCCTACTACTGCGTGCAGGCCTTCCTCCCGCAAATGCGCGTCGCCAAGTCCGGCACCATCGTCAACATCGTCTCCGAGGCCGGCAAACAGGCCAGCCCCAAGGCCGGCCCGTCCTACGTCATCTCCAAATTCGGCATGACCGGCCTCACCCAGTGCATCAACGCCGAGGAACGCCCGAACGGTATCCGCGCCTGCTCCATCTTCCCCGGCGACATCGACACGCCGATCCTCGACAAACGCCCGTCCCCGCCCTCCGCCGAGGCGCGCAAAAAAATGATGCGCTCCGAGGACATCGCCGACTGCGCCCTACTCGCGATCAACCTCCCGCAACGCGCCGTGGTCGAAGAAATCCTCGTCCGCCCGCTGTGACGAACATGTCGGCCCCGGCCCCCACTGAGACCGCCCTCGAACGCTTCCGGCGGATGGTCGCGCAAAACCCGCAGAACGGCCTCGCCCGCTTCAGCCTCGGCAAAGCCCTCTGCGACGCCGGCCAATGGAGCGCCGCCCGCGAGCACCTCGCCGCCGCGCTCGCGACCAAGCCCGACTGGATGGTCGTGCAAATCCTCCTCGGCAAATGCGACCTCGCCCTCGGCGACCAACCCGCCGCGAAAGCCGCCTTCCAGCGCGCCCTCGCCCTTGCCCTCGCCCAACACCACGACGGCCCGCAGGCCGAGTTGGAGGGACTGCTGGCGGAGATGTAAATCCGAACTCCCAATTCGGGGGAGCGCACCCGGAAGGCGCGCGGCCTTCAGGCGGCAGAAGCGTGGGGAGCGGAAGGGGCGTGGAATGTTCGGCGATCTCCGTTCCCTGCGGACGTCTCTGCGGCGTGAACGCCGCGCTCCGCAGGGAGCGCGCCCGCCCTCGGGTGCAGTTTTCCGCGCCCTCGCGGAAAACCCGGGGGGCACGAACGCGGCCGAACTTTCCCCAACCGTCCGTCCGCGCGCCAAGGCTGGCTGCGAGGGCGCATCCAGCCACACGCGAGGGCGCGTGTGCTCCCCATCCGGTTGCGGAGTTCGGTCCTCCCCAGAAAAACAACACGGCGGGTCTGGGCGCACAGTTTTGCCAGACCCGCCGTGCCCACGGCTCACAAGAGCCGCAGTAAATGGATGCCCGCCCTACCGCTCGATGAATTGGTAGAACCGCCCGCTCAGGATTCCCGCCGCCGGGTCGCGCAGGAGCATGCTCCCGCCGGTCACGATGTTCGTGGCAATTGATACCCACTCATTCGTCGAAACCGGCACGCGATTGGTTACGGAAATCTGGGTGATATAGGTCCGCCCCGGACGCGTTGCCACTGACAGTACGATTTCCCCGGAAAGAAGCCGGACCGGGGTTGCGATTTCCGAGATCGGCAACGGCCCGGTGACGACCGTGCGGTCCGCCCCCGCCGTGTTGAGCTTCACCCCGTCAAAGGCCGCGGTGCCCGCGAAACTGCTGCCCCCATTGGTCGACGTGATCTCGTAAGTAAACGTGCGTGTCTCGCTGTCGGAGAAGGGCGCAAAGAACGGCCCCCGATCAATGAAGGCCGCGCACCGCCGGCACGGTCGCGATTAATTCCCCGCCTTCACCTCGATGATGTCATGCGGCGCCGCCTCCCGCTGCCCCGCCGGACTGACGCGGATGAAACGCGCCTTCTCCCGCAGCTTCTCCAGGTTCGATGCGCCAAGATAACCCATCCCCGACTGCAGTCCGCCCATCAACGTCGTCAGCACGCTCTCCACCGTCCCCGACGCCTCCTTCAACGCCTCCACCCCCTCGGCCGCGACCTTACGCGTCGTGTCCGGCGAATGGCCGTAACGTGCCGCCGAGCCGGCCTTCATCGCCGCCGCGCTGCCCATGCCGCGATACTGCTTATAGAGCTTGCCGTTGATCTCCATGATGTTTCCCGGCGCTTCGGGACAACCGGCGAAAATCCCGCCGCAGACCACCGCGTGCGCCAGCGTCAGCGCCTTCACCACATCGCCTGATTTGGAAATTCCGCCGTCCGCCACAATCGTCACCCCTCGCCCGACCGCCGCCCGCGACGCGGCATACAGCGCCGTCAACTGCGGCACGCCCACGCCCGCCACCATGCGCGTCGTGCAGATCGACCCCGGCCCCTGCCCCACCTTGATCACATTCGCGCCGCTGGCCGCCAGATACTCCACGCCCGTGGCGCTCGCCACGTTGCCGGCGATGATCGGCAATTTCGGAAACGCGTCCCGAATCAACCGCACCATTTCTCCGCCCCCTTTGCTGTGCCCGTGCGCCGTCGAGACCGCCACCGCGTCCACGCTCCGTTCCACCAGCGCGCCGACATGCCCGAGAATGCGCTCACGATCCAGCGACCCGTCCGCCTTGCGCGAGGTCGAAATCGCCGCGCCACAAATCAGCCGGAATTCCGCGTCGCGCGACGGTTTGAGCTGCGCGCTCTTTTCCTGCGTGATCCGCTCGATGTCGCTCATCGTGAACAACCCGTGCAACCGGTCCCCGTCATCCACCACGAGCAGCTTGTGAATGCCGGGATGATCCGTGAAAAAACGGTCCGCGCGCGCAATCGGATCGTTGGCCAGCTCCTGCTTGTGGATCGTGTGAATCTGACTTCGCGGCGTGAGCGCCTCGGCCACCTTGCGCTTGGCGTAGCGCGGCTTCACGACATGACCCGGGAGCAGCCCCAGCAGCTTCCCCGCGCTGTCCACCACGGGAAACGTGGCAAACGCAAACGTCCGCTTTTCGATCATCTCCAGCACGTCCCCGATCAACTGCTCCGGCGCGACTTTGATCGGATCCTGAATCAGGCCATGCACATGATTTTTCACCCGGCTCACCTCCGACAACTGCTGCCGGTCCGGCATGTTGTAATGGATCAAGCCCAGCCCGCCGTTGAGCGCCATGGCGATCGCCATCCGCGCCTCCGTCACCGTGTCCATGTCCGCCGAAATCACCGGGATGTGCAGGCTCAAACCCTCCGCCAACACCGTGTCCAATTGGGTCTCCCGCGGCAGCACCTCCGAGTACAACGTCGCCAGCGTCACGTCATCGTAGGTGAGCGCCAAACTCCGGTGCGCGCTGAAAAACTCGGCGGCGGGCCGGTAAAACTCCGAGTCAATCGCGGCTGGTTCCTGCAAATTTTCCATGCGCAAACGTGGGCAACTCGGCCGCCTTAACGCAAGGAGGAAGCTCGCCGCCACCGGCGAAAAGACCCGGCGAATCAGCCGCAGCTTGGACACGCATCGGAATCAGGCTGCCCCGCGAGCCGGCAATCGTTTTCAGGGCGTTCGTCACTACGCCGTGGCGCAGCGTCCCGGGACGCCGCAAGGCGGTGGACGGTGCGCCCCTCGACGAATCCAAACGCCCCGGGCGGGCGGACGTTGCTGCGGCCGGGGAAGACCGCACTCCGGGGCCGCGCGAATTCAGCGACGGCTACGGCGCGGTGGTGAAGACGAGGTCGGTGAGGGTGCCGCCCTGGTTGTTGAAGTTATCGCGGCTGCGTATTTGATAGTGGTAGGTGGTGTTGGGGAGCAGCCCGGTGAGATTCACCGCGTGGTCGAGAACGAGGGTGGGATTGACCGGCGTGGCGATTTCGTACGCGGCGGTGAGGCCGTAGCGCACTTGCGAATCGGCGTTTTCATTGGTTTCCCACCGGATGGTGGCCGAGCGGCTGGTGATGACGGTGGCGGCCACATTGAAAATCCGGGGCGGCAACGTGTCCGTGGTGTAGAAGACGGAGGTTTTGCTGGCGCTCAGGACGATGCCATCCAGGCCGCGAATGCCTTCGGGGCCCCCGAGAACCGTCACGGTGTAGGTCCAGTTCGGCAGGAGCGCGACGGTGGGCGTCAGCGTGGCCGTGCGGGTCGCGGGGTCGTAGGACACGCTGGCCGGCACCGGCGTCGTCGTGCTCTTGCGGATGACTGTGAGAGTGGCGGCGGTGATCGAGGCGGGATCGACGGGTTTGGTGAACGTCACGCGAATCGCGGAACCGACCGTGACCTGGCGCGTGCCGTTCGTCGGCGAGATCGCGGCGACGTCAACCGGCCGGGTGTCGATGATGCTGAAGCTCCATATCACTTCCGCCGGGAGCGCCACGCCGGCCAGCGAGCGGACGCCACCGGCACCGCCGGCAATCCGGGCCGTGTAGGACACTCCCGGGGTGAGATTTTGCAGCGGAGTGAGCGACGCGGTGCGGGCACCGCCGTCATAGAAGACGAGCGCGGTGACGGGGTTGGTGCTGCCCGACGGCAGGAGCTTGACGGTCTGGCCAGTGATGGACACCGGGTCCATCGCCTGGGAGAAAGTGGCGGTGACGGTCGCGTTGGCCGCCACGCTGATGGAGTTGGCGACGGGGGTCACGCCGGTTACGGAGGGGACGCCGACATCGGCGACGGCCAGCAGCGCGGTGGCGCTGAACGCGGTGCCGAGGGCGTTGGAGACGACACAGCGGAACTGCGCGTTATGGTCCGCCAGCGTGGTGCTGAAGATCGTGTAGGAAGTGCCGGTGGCGTTGAGGATCGGACTCCCGTTGCGCTGCCATTGATAGCCGAGCGGCGCGGCCCCGATGGCGGTGACGGAGAAGGTGGCCGCCTGGCCGGCGACGACGACCAGGTTCGTGGGATCCTTCGTGATCGCCGGCGGCGCGAGGAGACCGACGGTGACAATCCGGTTCGGGGTCAGCTCGCCAAACCAGCCGACGCCTTCCTGCAGCATCTGCCATTGGAAGTTGTAATTCCGCGCCACGGCAGGGGCCTTGATGTTGAAGTTGAACGTGACCGATTCACCGGGTGCCACAGCGTGCGGAACCAGCACGCGGTTGATATTCCAGATGGTCGAGTCGGTGGGATTCTGCGCGCCCAGTTTGTAACGCGCGTCGGCGGTCCAGGTGTTCGTGCCGTTGTTCCGCATGGTGACCGAGACCGGGTTAATGGACCCGCTGACGAGGTTGGACGGCACCGTCTGCGCGACGAACACCGCCTGATTGCCGAGACCTGACGAAGTCACGACGCTGACCGGGACATTGGGAGTCCGCTCGCCAAAGAAGCCCCGGCCCTCCTGCACCATCTGCCATTGGAAGTCGCGGACGCCGCCGGTTTCGGGCGGGGCGACGATGAAATTAAACGTCACAGTTGCGCCCGGCACGACGGGTGCCAGCAGCCCCACGCGGTTCAGCCCGAATACGATATTGTCGAGTGCGTTTTGCGAGCCGAGCTTGAACTTGGCTTCGCGGGTCCAGGTCGAGTCACCCACGTTTTTGAAGGTGATGGACACCGGGTAGCGCTGGCCTTTGTTCATGACGGCGGGCACGCGCTGTGAAACGAACGCCGCGGCATTGATCTCGCCCGACACGATCACCGTCACGTTGGGGGTCGCTTCGCCAAAGATCGCCTTGCCTTCCTGCACCATCTGCCACTGGAACTGATAGACCCCGGGCGTGGTCGGCGCCGTGACATTGAAGTCAAACTGCGCGACTCCCCCCGGCGGAACAGAAGCGGGCAACAGCACGCGACTGAATCCCCAGATCACATTGTCGAGCGGGTTTTGTGAAGCCAGCCGGTACAGCTCTTCTGCCGTCCAGGTCGTGGTGCCGGTGTTGGTCATCGTGATCGAGACCGGATAAACGGTGCCCGGCGCCA
This sequence comes from Akkermansia muciniphila, assembly GCA_945861535.1. Classification (GTDB taxonomy): domain Bacteria; phylum Verrucomicrobiota; class Verrucomicrobiia; order Limisphaerales; family BJHT01; genus BJHT01. The sequence continues at coordinate 8,558 of CAMAUZ010000084.1, forward strand.
TGGTGCCGGGGACGGTCTGGGCGACGAAGCCGGCGTTGTTCACCAGCGGCACCAGCGGTGCCACGGTGATCGCGAGTTTCGCCGCGGGCTGGCCGAAGAACCCGGTCACGGCGCGCACCATCTGCCATTGGAAATCGTAGGTGCCCGGCTCCGACGGCGCGGTGAGTTGGAAGCTGAAGTCCACGGATTGTCCGGGTGGTACCGCGGCCGGCAGGTCGGTGCGGTTGAAACCCCACGTCAGATTGTCGGCGGGGCTTTGCGAGCCGAGCTGGTACCCGCCGTCCGTCGTCCAGATCGAGCCACCGCTGTTGCGCAGGGTGATGAGGGCGGTGAAGGACTGGCCCGGGATCAGCGTGAGCGGCACGGTCTGTTGGATGAATTGCGCGTTGTCGCCGGGAACACCGACGATGATCACGAGGTCGCTCGAGCGGCCGCCAAAGAAGCCGGCGTCGGCGTCATCGAGCACCATCTGCCATTGGAAGTTGTAAGCCCCCGGCGTGGTCGGCGCGGTCACCTGGAAATCAAACGTGGCGTTCGCACCCGCCGGAATGTTCCCCGGCAGACCGACGCGGTTGATGTCCCACGTCAGGTTGTTCGCCGGATTCTGCGCGCCCAAGCGGAAGCGCCGGTCGGTGGTCCAGGCGGATGAGCCGACGTTGGCCATGGTGACGGAGGCGATGTAAATCTGCCCGGGATTCATTGCGGTCGGCACGTTCTGGCTGACGAACAACGCGTCGTTCGGCACCGGTGACGGCGCGATCACATTGATGGCGAGGTTCGGACTCAACTGCCCGAACGGCCCGGTGGCTTCTTTGACCATGCCCCATTGCAGATTGTAGGAACCCGGCGTCGCGGGTGCCACCAACTGGGCGGTGAAAGTGACCGATTCGCCGGGCTGCACGGGGCCGGTGAGCAGGGCGCGATTGATCGACCACGTCAGCGTGTCGGCCGGATTCTCCGTGCGGAGCCGGAACAATTCCTCGGGCGTCCAGGTGGTCGCGCCGTTGTTGCGCATCGTCACCGTGGCCGTGAGGACCTGGCCGGTGAGGACGGTTTGCGGCGCGGTCTGGGAGACAAACAGCGCGCTGTTGGCCAGCGGCACCACGGTGACGACCACGTTCGGAGTCGGCGCGCCGAAGAAGGCCACGGCCTCCTGGACCATCCGCCATTGGCAGTCGTAATCACCCGGCACAATCGGCGCGGTGACATTGAAGGAAAACGTGACGACCCCGCCGGCCGCCGTCGGCGCGGGCAGCAGCACGCGGTTCACATTGAACCGCAAATTGTCGATCGGGTTGAACGACGCGAGCCGGTGGAGACGCTCGCGCGTCCACCCGGCGGTGCCGCTGTTGGAGAGCGTGATCGAGATCGGGTAGGTCTGGCCGGCGACCATTGTGGTGGGAATATTCTGACTCACGAAGCTGGCGTTGTTCACGGCGGGCGGCGGCGAGGTGACGTTAATGACCGCGTTGGTGCTGGGATCACCGAAGAAACCCGCGCCCTCGCGGAACATCTGCCACTGAAAATCGTAGAGGCCGGGGCCGGCCGGCGCGACCAACGACAGCGCAAACACACCGACTTCTCCCGGCGCCACGGGTGCCGCCAGGGCCGCGCGATGGATTCCCCAGCGAAGCGTGTCCGCGGGATTCTGCGCGCCGAGCTGATAGCCCGCCGCGGGAGTCCAGGTGGCGCCGCTCAGATTGCGCATCGTGACGGTCGCCGTGAAGGCCTGTCCGGCGACGAGACCGGCGGGAATCTCCTGCGCCACAAACCCGGCGTTATCCGCGGGGACGGTGCCGACGATCACGGCGACGTTCGGGCTGAGGTCGCCGAAGAATCCCACGCCATCCTGCACCATCTGCCATTGGAAATTGTACACGCCGGAGGCCGCGGGCGAGCTGACTTGAAAATCAAACGTCGCCGTGCCGCCGGGCAAAACCTCGGCCGTCGGCAACCCGACGCGGTTGATGTCCCACGTCAAATTGTTCGCCGGATTCTGCGAACCGAGCCGGAACAACTGGTCGCCGCGCCACGCGGTCGTCCCGCTGTTGGTCATCGTGATGGACACAATATAAATCGTCCCCGGCTCCATCACCGTCGGCACGGTCTGAGCGCCGAAGGTCGCCGCGTTGACGGGTGCCGCAGGGGTCGTCACCGCGACCACGAGGTTGGGCGACAACGATCCAAACGAGCCGACGCCCGCCCGTTGCATCTGCCATTGGAGGTCATAGCTGCCCGGCACCGCGGGCGCGGTGAGCGGGATGAGGAACGTGGTTTCTTCCCCCGGCGGCACCACCCCGAGCAGCGGCACCGTGCTCACGCCCCAGCGCAGATTGTCCGCCGGATTCTGCGACCCCAGCGTGAAGCCAGTCGCCGCGCTCCACGCATTCAGGCCGATGTTCCGCGCCGTGACCGTGGCCGTGAAGACCTCGCCGGTCGTGACCGACGCCGGCGCGGTGTGCGTGACAAACAGCGCATCATTTTCCGGCGTGCCGACGGTGATCACGACGTTGGTCGTGAGCGCTCCGAAAAACTCGACGCCTTCCTGCACCATCCGCCATTGGAAATTGAACGTGCCGCCGACGACCGGGGCGAAAACGCGGAAATTGAAGGCGGCCTCCGCTCCGACCGGGACCGGACCGGGCAGCGGCGCGCGCGCCAGCCCCCAAGTGAAATTGTCCGGCGGATTCTGGGACGACAAATTATACAAGCCGGCCTGCGACCACGGGTTGGCCCCGGTGTTGCGCAGCACAACCTGGACATCAAACCCCTGGCCGGGCGCCACCCGCGTCGGGACATTTTGCGAGACAAACGCGGCGTTATTCACCGGCTGCTGCACGGTGATCGGGAGGTTCGGCGTGACCGCGCCAAACAGCCCCGCGGCGTCGCTCATCATCTGCCACTGGAACGGAAACTCACCGGCACGGCTCGGCGGAGAGATGACCCCGGCGAAGACGGCGTTGCCGCCGGGGGCCACGGGCGCGGTGAGGAGCAGTCGTCCGACGCCCCACACCGTGTTCTCGGTCGGGTTTACGGAAACCAGCCGGTGCGTCGCCGGCGTCCAGGTGTTGACCCCGCTGTTCTGCATTGTGATCGAGAAGTTGTAGAGCTGGCCCGGCGAGACGTTCGACGGGACGTTTGCCGCGACAAACGCGGCATCGTCACCCGCCGGGGCCACGATCACCGTCGCCGTGGCGGACCGCTGGCCGAACGCCGTGACTCCTTCCTGCACCATCTGCCATTCGAACGGATACGTGCCCGGCGTCAGCGGACTGGTCACGGGAAACGTAAACGCGACCTCCTGCCCCGGCGCGACCTCGGCGGGCAGCAACACGCGGGCGCGACCCCAGGTGAAGTTGTCCAGCGGGTTCTGCGAACCGAGGCGGTATTTGGCGACTTCGCTCCACGCATTGGTCCCCGTGTTGCGCAGGCGCACGGTGACATTGTAAGTCTGGCCCGCAGTCATGTTCGCCGGGACCTCCTGCGAAACGAAAGCCGCGTCGTTGCCAATCGCGCCCACGGCGATGACCAGATTTGGCGTGAGATCTCCGAACACCCCCGCGCCGGGGCCGGACTCCAGCCCCATCTGCCATTGAAAATTATAGGTTCCTTGGGCGACGGGCGCGATCAGCGGGAAGGTGAAGGTGACGGGACTTCCCGGCGCCACCGCGGCGCCGAGGGTGGCGCGCGCCGTGCCGAAGAACGTGTTGTCCACCGGATTTTGCGACGTCAGCCGATACTTCAATTCCGGCGTCCAGGCGCTGCTCCCCACGTTCTTCATCGTGATGGCGGCCGTGTAACTGTGGCCGGCGATCATGTTCGTCGGGACAGTTTGATCGAGGTATCGGGCGGCGTTGGGGAGCACGGCCACCGTGATGGGCACCGACGCCGTCGCGGCCCCAAACAAATTCACGCCGTCATGAATCATCTGCCATTGCATCGGATAGGTGCCAGGAATTTCGGGGGCGATCACCGTGAAGCTGAACGTGGCGATGACGCCCGGCGGAATGTTCGCCGGCAGCGTCACGCGGTTAAGCCCCCAAGTCGTGTTGTCGGGCGGCCCCTGGGAGGCGAGGAAATACTGGTTCTCCGCCATCCAGGTCGTGGTGCCGACGTTCCTCATCGTGATGATCACCCGGTAGGTCTGACCCGCGGTCATAAACGTCGAGAGCGATTGCGAGAGAAACACCGCGTTGTCGTTCTGGTTGACCACCGGCTGAAAATTCGCCGTCACCGTGGCGGTGTTGTTGGGCGTGCGCAGCAGATGCGTCGCATTCCCCCCGTCCGACCAGCCCACGAACTCGTAGGTCACGCCGTCAAGCACTTGGTGGCCGGCCCCGACCTCCCGCAACACCCCCGCGACGCCCACAAAACTATGCGGGGCCGTGATCGGCGTGCCGTCCAGCGTGAGCTGCAATCCGGCCGGCCGACTGGCCAGCGTGACGGTCGCCTTCTGGGGCAGCACGTCGCGAAACACCGTGTGCTTCAAGCCCACCGCATCCGTCGCCGTCAGATAAATCCGGTACCTCACATCGTCGCTCGTTTCGCCCACCGCCGAGATGACAAACGAACCACCGCTGGCTCCGGAAAATTCCTCGATGAACGGATGATTGTGGTCGTGATGTTGAAAATCCACGCGCCAACTCAGCGCCGTCGGCGCCAGCAGACCCGCCTCGGGATCGGTCCCAGTGCCGGAAAACTCGATCAAATCGCCAGCCCGATAGCTGCGGCCCAGCGTGGGTGTCACGATGTTGGCGACCGGGGGTTGATTGGTGGTGACCGACAACGTGGCGACCAGCGTGGTGGCGGTGCCGACGGAGTTATTCAGGACACACCGGAATTGCGCGCCATTATCCGCCAAGGCAGCGGCGGCCAGGTTGAGCGTGGCGGTCGTGGCTCCCGCGACGTCCGCAAATTCCGCCTGTTCCAGATCCTTGCGCTGCCAGCGGAAAGTCATGGGCGACTCGCCATACGCGCTCACAGAGAAGGTGGCGGGGTAACCGTCCGACACCAACTGGTCAGCCGGTTGGGTGCCCACCTGCGGGGTGAGCAGGCCCGAATACTGGATGCGGTTCAATGACCGGCGACCGCGCGCCAGATAATAGAGCGACCCGTCATTGGCCACGGTCAGATACATCGGGACTACGTCCGGGCCGGCGGCGGCAAACGGCGGGAACGTCGCAAAACTGGTGACCGTCTGGGTGTCCGTATCCAGCAAGTTGATGACCTGGGTAAAGCCATCCACAAAGAAATACTTCCCGAGAAAGTTGCCCGGAAACTGATTGACGGCCGGATTGTAAAAAGCGCCGCCGGTAATGGCGCTGCTGACGGGCGGATCGGCCTGGTGCGGATAGGCGTACACTGGAGTTCCAAAATTGGGATCGCTGGAGTAGCCCTCGTAAATCGGCCAGCCATAGTTTCCGCCGCGCTGCACCTCGTTGATCTCCTCCCATCGATCGAATCCCACATCATTCACAAACAACCGGTTGGTGCCCGGTTTGAAGCTCAGCGTGTAGGGATTGCGGAATCCCAGCGCCCAGATCGCCCGGCTCAGTCCGGTGGTCGAGTCCACAAACGGATTGTCCGACGGCATCGAACCGTCCCGATTGAGCCGGAGAATCTTGCCCAACGGACTGGACAACGACTGGGCATGGGACGGGACATTGTTCTCCCCGACGCCGACATACAGCTTGCCGTCGGGACCAAACGCCAGACTGCCCCCGTTGTGCCAACCGGACTCCCCGAGCGTGGGCAAGTCCAGCAAAACCACCTCGCTGCCCACTTCCGCGACATCCCCGTTGGCAGTGAAACGGCTCAGCCGGTTGTGAACCGTCGGGGTCAGTGCCGTGTAATAGAGATACACGAAATGATTGGCGCTGAAGTCCGGGTCGAACTGGATGCCGATGAGTCCGCGCTCCTGATACGCATGGACGGTCACGAACACGAACGGGGCGGGCAGCAGCACCCCGTCTTTCACCACCCGCACGTTGCCCCGCTGCTCGCACACAAACACCCGGCCATCCGGCGCCACCGCCAGCGCCGCCCCCGAGGCGATGCCAGCAATGCGCGTCTCCGCAAAACCCGGTGGCAGCAGCGCCTGCGCTCCCGCGCGCGGCACGCCGGCCAGCAGCGCCAGGGCCAGCAACCAACCGCCAAACCAAACGCCGCCCCGCCCAGTCCCGCGCGCGACTACCACCGCGGTCGTCCGGGTGGCGGCAAAAATGTCGTCAGTCATGGAATTCATAATAGCTAGAGCTAACAAAGCTTTCTCTCCGTTGTAAAGGCACGTCGATTGTTCGGGCCGCCTCCGAACGAAAAACCTTCCGCCACCGGCCGCCGCCCGACATCACACGTCTTCATGGTATCACCGTCACCGTGGTATTCGGCGACGCCGAGCCAAACCACCCGACGCCTAATTGCATCATCCGCCACGCGAACACATAACTCCCCGGGGTCACCGGCGCCTTGACCTGAAACGTAAACACCGCGTTGGCTCCGGGGGCCACGCTAGCGGGCAGCGCCACCCGCTGCAGTCCCCAGACCACGTTGTCCACCGGGCTTACCGAACCCAGCCTGTAGTTCTCCGCGGCGGTCCATGTCTTGGTCCCCATGTTACGCAGTGTCACCGTCACCGTGTTCGTTTTACCGGCCTGCATCGTGGCCGGAACACTCTGACTCACATAACTCGCCGAATTGGGCGCGGTGCTGACGGCCACCGCTACATTAGCACTACTTTGACCAAACCACCCCAGACCTTCTTGCATCATGCGCCATTGGAAATTGTAACTGCCCGCCAGTTCCGGAGCCACGGCCGTCCAAGTAAAGGTGACGGAATTTCCAGGCAGCACGGAGGCCGGGAGCAGGATCCTATAATCACCCCAGTTTCGGTTATCCACCGGGTTTTGCGCACTGAGCTTATACTTGCTCCCCGAACTCCAAGTCGTGGTGCCGGTGTTTCTGAACGTGACTGAGACGGTATGGCGCTGCGATCCCACCATCGTCGCCGGCACGCTTTGCGACACAAACGCCGCCGCATTAATCGCCCCCGTCACGTTGATCACCACGTTCGGAGTCAGGTCGCCGAAAACTCCCACGCCCTCCTGCAGCATCCGCCACTGATGATTGTAGCTCCCAACAACACCCGGCGCCCGCAGCGCAAAGGTAAAGATCGCCACCGCCCCCGGGGCGACGGTCGTCGCCAAGGCCGCGCGGTTGGTGCCCCATACGCCATTGTCGGCCGGGTTTTGTGACGCCAGCTTGAAACCGCTCCCCGCCGCCCAGGTCGTGTCACCCGTGTTCCGCAGACTGATCGAGACATTAAACGTCTGCCCGGTCGCCAGATTGGTCGGTACCGTTTGCGACACGAACGCGGCGGCCGAGATCGGGCTGCGTACCACGACGGGCACCGTGGCGCTCGGCTCGCCGAACAAGCCCGCGCCAGCTTGCACCATCTGCCATTGGAAATTGTAGGTGGCCGGCACGGCCGGCGCAGTCGCCACGAAATTGAACACCGCCTCCGCACCGGGCGGAACCGCCGCCGTCAGCGGCGCACGATTCCCACCCCACACCGTATTATCCACCGGATTAATCGCCGCCAGGGCATAACCCGCCGCCGTGGTCCAGGTGGTATCACCCGTGTTGCGGAGCGTGACTGAGACATTGTAAGTCTGACCGGTGACCATCACCGACGCGACCGTCTGCGTGACAAACAACGCATTGTTCACCGGCACCGTCACGGTCACCACCGAGTTGGAACCGACCTGTCCGAACAATCCGTTGGTTCCCTGAATCATCTGCCAGCGGAAGTCATACGGCCCGGGGACCAGCGGCGCGCTGAACGCCAGCGCAAAGCTACCGGTCTGTCCCGGCGCCACCGGCACCGCCAGGGCCACGCGATTGGTCCCCCACACCGAGTCATTCCCCGGATTCACCGCCGCCAGCCGGAAACCCAACGCATTGTCCCAGGTCACTTCCCCCGTGTTCTTGAAACCCACCGTCGCATTATAGACCCGACCCGTCAGCATGTTCGCCGGGACCGACTGCGCGACAAACTCCGCATCCGTCCGCAGCGCCCGCACGGTCACCGCCACGTTGGCACTCGGCGCTCCGAACAGTCCCGGCCCGGTCTGGCTCATCTGCCATTGGAAATTGTTCGTGCCCGGCGTCATCGGCGCCACCGCGACGAAGTCGAATATCGCCTCCTGTCCCGGCGCGGTATCCGCCGCCAGCACCGCACGGTTGCCACCCCACACTGTGTTTTCCGCCGGATTCACCGCCGCCAGCGCATAGCCTCCCGCCGTCGTCCAGGTCGTGTTCCCGGTGTTCCGCATCCGCACCGAGACATTGCTGACCTGCCCGGTCAGCACCACCGACGCCACGGTCTGCGTGACATACGCGGCGTTGTTCACCGGCAAGGTGACGGTCACCGCCGCGTTGGAACCCACCGCCCCAAACAGCCCGCTGCCCTCCCGGATCATCTGCCAGCGGAAGTCATATGGTCCCGCCACCAACGGCGCGCCAACCGCAAAGGCAAAGAGCCCCGTCTGTCCCGGTGCCACCGGCACCTCCAGGGCCACGCGATTCGTCCCCCACACCGAGTCATTCCCCGGATTCACCGCCGCCAGCCGGAAACCCGCCGCGTTGTCCCAAGTCACTTCTCCTGAGTTCTTGAAACTCACCACCGCGTCATAGACCCGGCCCGTCAACATACCCGACGGCACTGACTGAGAGACAAATTCCGCGTCCGTCCGCAACGTCCGCACCGTCACCGCCACATTCGTGCTCGCCACGCCAAACAGGCCCGCATTGGTCTGGAACATCTGCCACTGGAAATTATTCGTTCCCGGCGTCAGCGGCGGAGTCACGGCAAAACCAAAGACCGCATCCTGCCCCGGCAGAATATTGCCCGGCAGACTCACCCGACTCATGCCCCAAGTCGTATTGTCACTCGGATTCACCGCCGCCAGCGCGTATCCATCCGCCGTCGTCCAGGTCGTATCCCCGGTGTTCCGCAAGGTGACCGAGACATTCTCCGTCCGCCCGGTGAGCATTACCGACGCCACGGTCTGGGTGACATAGGTCGAGCTGTTCACCGGGACCGTCACGGACACCGCCGCGTTGGAACCCAGCGCCCCAAACAGCCCGCTGCCCTCCCGGATCATCTGCCAGCGGAAGTCATACGGCCCCCCCACCAACGGCGCGCTGACTGCGAAGGCGAAGACTCCCGTCTGTCCCGGCGCCACCGGCGCCGCCAGGGCCACGCGGTTGGTCCCCCACACCGAATCATTCCCCGGATTCACCGCCGCGAGCCGGAAGCCTGTCGCATTGTCCCAGGTGACTTCCCCCACATTCTTGAAACTCACCACCGCGTCATAACTGCGGCCCGCCAGCATGGCGGACGGGATGGCCTGAGAATTAAAGGCGGCATCCACCACCGGGCTGCGAACCGTCACCAACCGATTGCTGCTGAGACCGCCGAAGCTGCCTTCACCGGTCTTGAACATCTGCCACTGAAAATTGTAGTCTCCGGGCACTCCGGGCGCGATGACGTCGAAAGTAAACACGGCCAAGTCGCCTTCCAAAACGTCGCCTGCTAGGGGAACTTCATCCAGCCCCCAGGTCGCGTCCGGCGGACTGATCTTCCTGAGCGAGTAACCATTTCCCACGGTCCAGTCATTGGTCCCCCCGTTGGCCAACGTGATAGAGACCGTATAAGTCCGGCCCGTAATCATGCTCGCCGGGACATCCTGAGTTACGAAGCTCGCCGCGTTGCCCGCCGGTCCGTTGGTGTCAACCACCCGGATCGTCGCCGTGGCCACCGCCGATGTGACACCCGCTGCTCCAGTCACTCCATAAGTGATCAGGTCGGTGCCCACAAATCCGTCGTTAGGAGTATAGGTCAGCCGACCCTCGACACCCACCGCGGCACTTCCTGAAACAGGTCCGCTGAGCAGCCGGAAAACCAGATTGCTGCCAAAGGGATCCGAACCCGGAAGCCATCCCGCCATCTCCGAATTCCCTACCGCCGCGAACTCAATCGACCGGGCGGCCGGGACCAACTGATACCCGCCCGTCAGTCCGCCGTCGTTGTGATTGCCACTGGCGTCGTAAACCGCCGGCCCCGCCGCTTCATCGAACGACCAACTGGCCACCAACCCCGGCTCCGACGCCGGCGCATAACGTTGCCGCAAATCCCGGAGCTCCAGTTCCGTCCGCGCCCGGCTCCAGACCCGTACGGTGTCAATGCCGCCCCGCCATCCCGATCCCACCGCGCCCACGTTCCCCACCACGAACCCGCCCGGATTCACCAGCACCGACTCCGCCGCCACTGCCGAATGGAACAGCGCGCCATTCCGGTAGAAGCGATACGCCGTCCCTTCCTTGACCCACGCAACGTGAACCCACTTGGACGTACTGACAAAGAACGCCGGGATCACCCCCGTTTTGCGCGTGCCGTTCGTCGCATAAGAATCGAAATGCAGCCCCCCGCCGGACGGCATCATCCACAGCGAAGGCGACCGCCCGCCGCCGTCGGAGAAACCCATCAGTCCGGTCAAATTCGCATTCGTGAGGCTGGCCGGTTTCACCCAGCCTTCGATGGTGAAATCCGTATTCTGATTGGTCCACGGCGGTCGCGAGAAAAGCGCGTAACCCGTGCCGTCAAAGACCGCCACGTTGCCCGCGCCGGCGACCGGACCCAGCACACTCACATTGGTCTTGGAAATGACCATGCCAAAAGTCCCGAAGCCGTGGCGGACCATCTGCCAGCTCAACGGATAAGTCCCGGGCAGCACTGGCGCGACACAATCATGGGTGAGGGTCACCGACTCGCCGGGCTGAACCATTTGCGGCACCGGCATCCGATTGACTCCCAAGACCAGATTACTCAGCGGCCCCTGTGACACCAAGCCATAGCCTGCATTCGGATCCCAGGCCGTGGTACCAGTGTTGGTTACCGTAACAGAAACCACAAAACTGGTTCCCGCCGCCACTAGTCGCGGAACTGACTGCTGCCCCGTCGCGTTATCGATCAAAGCCACGACCTCAAATTGCACCAAGGGGCTGGGTGCGCCAAACCCCGTATTGCCCCGCTGCATCTGCCATTGGAAGCCCACCAAGCCGGTGTTCGTGGGGGCCGTGACACTGAAGGCAAACGTCACGACCCCGGCCGGCGGGACACTGGCCGGAAGTTCGACATCGGCGAAACCCCAATTCGTGTTGCCCGCCGGACTCTGCGCCACCAACCGGTAGCCGGCACCGGCACTCCAGGTCGTGTTGCCGGCGTTGGACAAGGTGAGGGAAACCGGAAACACGCTGCCCACGGTGGTGCTGAGCGGAACAATTTGACTAATGAAGGTCGCGTCATCGGTGTTACCGATGACTGCCACCGCCACCACCGGCGTCACGGCGCCAAAATAGGTATTGGTGTGTTGCAACTGCCATTGAAAATCATAGCTCCCGGGAATGGCGGGAGCGGTGACGATGAAGGGGAAGGTCACTGTCCCACCCGGTGCAATACTGGCCGGCAGCGCGACAGTAGTCAGTCCCCAGTTGGTGTTGCCCGCCGGACTTTGCGATGCCAGACGATAGCTGGCACCCGTGGTCCAAGTCGTATTGCCCGTGTTGGTGAACGTAATGGCAACCGGATAAGTCTGCCCGACATTCATTGCCGCCGGCACGGACTGAGTGACGAACCCGGCGGCATCCGTCGCCCCGATCACCGTCACTGCCACCGCCGGCGTGGGCACCCCGAACACCGCGTTATCGCGCATCATCTGCCACTGAAAAACATAGGTCCCCGGAGTGGCCGGCGCGGTGGCATTGAACGCCAAGGTCACCGTGTTAGAGCGCGCCACATTCCCCGGCAATGTCACCTGCGCACCACCCCAGTTCGTGTTACCCGCCGGGCTTTGCGCCACCAACCGGTAGTTGGCACCCGCGCTCCAGGTGGTCGTGCCGTCGTTGGTCAGAGTGATCGACACCGGATAGGTCTGTCCCGCGTTCATCGCGCTGGCGACCGTCTGCGTCACACACCTCGCGGAATCAAAGCTATTGGTCACTGTGACCGCCACGTTCGCCGTGAAGTCGCCGAAATACGCGATGGTCTCCCGCAACATGCGCCACTGACAGTTGTAAACCCCCTGGGCCGCCGGTGCGGTCAGGTTAAACGCGAAGACCCCATCTTGGCCGGGCAGAACATTGACATTGGCCGGGAGAACGGCCCGGCGCACTCCCCAAGTGGCATTGTCGAGCGGGTTCTGCGAACTCAGGCGATATTTGTTGGTCTCACTCCAGGTGTTCGTACCGGTGTTGCGCAATATCATGACCACCGGATACTTCCGCCCCGGCAGCATGTTCGCCGGCACCGTCTGACTGACGAACCGCGCGGCATAAGCGACGGACGTGACACCAATCCGAAGGTTGGGAGTTGCCGCCCCGAAGACCCCGACTCCATTCTGCACCATCTGCCATTGGAAGTCATAGGTGCCCACCACCGCCGGGGCGAAAACATTGAAACTAAAGGTCACCGCCTGACCGGGCGACACACTGAAGGGCAGCGCAATCCGGTTGGAAGACCACACCGAACTGTCGAGCGGATTTTGCGGTGCCAGGGCATAACCGCCCGCCGTCGTCCAAGTCGAACCACCCGTGTTGGTCATCGTGATGGTCACCGGATAAGACACCCCGGCGCTCATGGCTCCCACTACCGTCTGAAAGAGAAAGCCCGCGTTGTTTTGCTGCGCGGTGACGACGACCGAAACGACCGGGGTCAACGGGCCAAAGTATCCCACCCCATCGCGCAACATCTGCCATTGAAAGTCGTAAGTCCCCGGCCCGGCCGGCGGGCTTACCGTGAAGCCAAAGGTGCCGACCTCACCCGGTGCCACCGCTCCCGCCAATGCGACCGTGGTCTGTCCCCAGTTGAGATTGTTGGTCGGATTCTGGGATCCCAGCCGATAACTCCCCGGCAGCCAGGTGGTCGTCCCGGTATTGGTCATCACGACTGACACCGGATAGGATTGTCCGATCGTCATGGCCGCGGGGACGTTCTGCGAAACATAGTCGGCACCATCGCTTGCCGGGGCCACCGTCACCACGACGTGGGGAGTCGCTGCGCCAAAGAAGCCGGTGGCTTCCTCGATCATCTGCCACTGAAACGCATACGGACCGGGCACGACCGGCGCGGTGATCGGAAAACTCACGGTCACCGCGGCACCCGGCTCGACCGGGGCCGCGAGCGCGATGCGATTGGTGCCCCAGACCGTATTGTTAGTTGGACTCAACGCCGCGAGCCGATAGCCTCCCACTGTCCACTGGGTGTTGCCGACATTGGTCAGGGTCACACTCACGGAAGTCACCTGTCCGGGTGTCAGCGCGTTCGGCACTGTCTGCAAAACAAACCCGGAATCATTGGAGCGGATCAGGATACTGACCGGCACATTGGGCGTGACTGCGCCGAAGAAGCCGGGGCCGTCCTGCGACATTTGCCACTGGAAATTGCCCACTCCCGGAACGGCGGGAGCGACCGCCGTAAAATTAAAGGCAACCGCCGCGCCCGGCACGACCGGCGCGCCGACGACCACAGCACTGGTGCCGAAGGTCGAGTTATCCACGGGGTTTTGTGCGCGCAACCGGAAGGTCCCGGCAGCCCAGGTGGTGCCGCCGCGATTGCTCATCGTGATCGAGACCGGGTAGCTCTCACCAACAAACATGGATGCGGGCACGGTTTGGGAGACATAGCCAGCATCCGGTCCCGCGACCCCGGCACTCACTACCACCGCCACGTTGGGAGTAACCGAGCCAAACAGCCCAAGCCCCTCCTGCAGCATCCGCCACTGACAGTTATAGGTTCCGGGCAGCGCGGGGAGCCGTGAGGTTGAAGGCGAAAGTGCCCGTGGCCCCCGGGGCCACCGTCGCCGGCAGGACGACCCGGCTCACTCCCCAAGTCGTGTTATCCGGCGGATTCTGCGCCGCCAGAGTGTAGAGACTCCCGGTGGTCCACGTCGTGGTCCCGGTGTTGGTCATCGTGATGGTCACGGGATAAGTCTGCCCGGCGGTCATGGTGGCGGGCACGGTCTGCACGCCGAAGTTGGCGTTGTTCAAGCCGTCGGCCACATAGACCAACGTATCGGTCGTCACGTCCCCGAAGTAGGCGACAGTTTCCTGAATCATCCGCCATTGGAAACGATAGGTGCCGAGGTTCAGCGGACCGGTGGCACTGAAACTAAAGACCGCCTCCTGTCCCGGAGCCACAGGGGAAGTCAGGATGGCACGGGCGGCACCAAAATTATTGTTCTCTAGCGGATTGATCGCCGCCAACCGGTGTCTCGTCGTCTCAGTCCAGGTGTTGGTGCCGACATTGCGCAACCGGATGACCACGGGATAGCGCGCCCCGGGAATCATGTTCGTCGTCACCGTTTGCGACACAAACCGCGCGGCGTTGCCGACCGCGGTGACACTGACCAGCGTGCCGGCCGACGGCGAGCCGAACAGTCCGAGACTGCTCTGCCGCATCTGCCACTGGAAGTTATAGGTCCCGACCGTCACCGGCGCGGTGACTGCAAAACTGAAGGTCACCCGTTGTCCGGGAGCCACCGGCGCGGGCACCGGCAGACGGTTCACCCCCCAGGTAAGATTGGTCAGGGGATTCTGCGCGACTAACTCATAGAAGTCATTGGTGGACCACGTCGTGGTACCGGTATTGGTCACGGTAACGCCCACTGCGTAGTCACGACCGGCTGCCATCGTCGCCACCACACTGCTCGGACCGAACGCCGCGGAGTTAAATAGCGAACCGACACTGATGGTGGTCGGGGGAGACAAGGCCCCAAAAACTCCCGAACCGATCTGGAGCATCTGCCATTGGAATCCGTAACTTCCCGGGACCGCCGGCGCGCTGACTGGAAACGCGAACGTGGCGGTGCCGCCGGGCGCCACGGTCGTGTCTAACGCCACGCGGTTGGTGCCCCACACCGAGTTGTCCGGCGGATTCGCCGCCGCGAGCAGGTGGGTACCCGGCTGCCAGAAACTCGTGCCGGAATTGCTCACCGTCAGCGAAACCGTATAAGTCAGTCCGGTGGTCATTACGGAAGGCACCAGTTGCGACACATAGGCGGCATTATTGACCAACGGCACCACGGTAATGGCGACGTTCGGCGACGGCGCTCCAAAGGGACCGACTCCATCCTGACTCATCTGCCACTGAAAATTGTAGGTGTTCGGATTCGCCGGAGCGACCACAGGAATATTAACGGTCACCGTGCCGCCGGGGAGTACCGAACCGGGGAGCGCGATCCGATTGGTGGACCACGTCGAATTGTCCGCCGGATTGCTGGACCGCAACGCGTAGCCTGCGGCCGTGGTCCAGGGTGTCGAACCGGTGTTGGTGAAGGTAATCGGGACGTTGTAACTCAAGGTTGCCGTCATGTTCGCCGGCACGGTCTGCGAAGCGAACGCCGCGCCATTGATCGGGGGGAGCACCGTGACACTTACCACGGGAGCAGTCTGGCCGAAATAGCCGACGCCGTCCTGGATCATCTGCCATTGGAACGGATAGGTGCCACCGACGTTCGGGGCCGTCACCAGAAAGCCAAGAGTGGCGATGCCCCCCGGCGGCACCGGTGCCAGGAGCGCGACGCGATTGGCGCCCCAGCGCAGATTGTCCGGAGTATTGATAGATCCCAACTGGTACGCGGCGCCCGCCGGCCAGGTAGTGGTGCTGAGGTTCTTCATCGCCACCGTCACCGTGTAGCTCTGACCGGGATTCATCGTCGTCGGCACCGTCTGCGACACGAAGGCGGCGTGGTTGGTCACCGCCAGCACCTCGACCGCCACCGCTGGCGTGACCGCCCCGAACACATTCACGCCCTCGCGAATCATCCGCCATTGGAAGTTATAGGTGCCGGGATTGATCGGAGCGATGGCCGGGAAATTAAACACCGCGTTCTGACCCGGGGCAGTCTGAAACGGCAGGGCGATACGGGCCTGACCCCAGACGGTGTTGTCCTGCGGATTCTGCGACGACAGCTTGATGACCGAACCGGCCAGCCAGGTGTTGGTGCCCGTGTTTTGCATCACCACTGTCACCGGGTTGGTCTGGCCCTGCACCATCTGCGCCGGGACCGTCTGCGAGACAAAGGCCGCGCCATCCCCCGGCGAGCGCACGGTCACCGACACATTGGGAGTGACTTCGCCAAATATCTCAATGGCTTCCTGAACCATCTGCCATTGGAAGTCATATTGGCCGGGCTGCGCCGGAGCGGCGACCGTGAAGGCAAAGGTCACATTGTTACCGGATAAGACGAAATTCGACAGGAAGGCGCGGGCCAAACCCCAATTGGTGTTATCCGTCGGACTCTGGGAGGAGAGCCGGTGCTTCTTCTCGATCGTCCACGTATTCGTGCCGGCATTGCGCATGGTGACTGACACCGAGTACCTTTGCCCCGTGGTCATCACAGCGGGCACACTCTGACTGATGAACGCCGCGGCATTGCCGCGCACCTGGACCAGCACCGGGACATTCAGGCTCGGCGCACCGAAGAAGCCGGTGCCGGTGCGGAACATGCGCCACTGCATGTTGTAAGTGCCGCTGGTGAAGGGGGCCGTGGCTTTGAAGTTGAATACCGCGGTCTCGCCCGGCGACACCGTGGTCGTCAGGCTGACCCGGTTGGTGCCCCAGCTCGTATTGTTGTCCGGGTTCTGCGAACCAAGGAAATAGGTGCCCGGCGACCAGATCGTCGTGCCGTTGTTTTTCATCACCACGGTCACATCGTAGTTCTGGTTGCCAATCATGTAGGTGAGAAAGGTCTGGGAGACATACTCGGCGGAGTCCGTCCCATTGACCACCGGAGTAAAGACCGCGGTATAGGTCTGATTGGTGGCCGCCGCGTTGATGGCGTGCGCCGCGGCTCCGCCATCCGACCACGAACTGAACTGATAAACCTGACCATTGATGACCTGCGGATCGGCCGCCAGATCGTGAACCACGCCGGCGACGACGAGCAAGTTGGTCGGCGTCGGCACATTGGCGCCATCCAACCGCAGCAACAAACCCGGCGGCTGCGTGGCCAGGGTCATGGTCGATTTCACCGGGAGAATGTCGCGGAACACCGAGTGTGACAGACCGTTGGTATCGACCGCGGTCAGGTGGAGGCGCAACCAAATCCGGTCATCGTGCTCGAGCAGGGTCGGCACGGCGATGGAGTTGCTACGGAACCCATTGGTCACCGCCAGAAACGGATGGGTGTGGGTCAGGTGATGGATGTCAATCGACCAACTCAGCGCGCTGGGCGGCAGTTCGCCATTCGGGGCATCCGTCGCCATGCCGGAGAAGCTCAAGACATCACCTGCTTTGAACGTGGCGCCATCGACCGGAGTTAGAATCGTCGCCACCGGCGGCGTGTCGGAAGTCACCGTCAGCGTGGCCGGCAGACTGTTCGTGGTGCCCGCACCATTGGCCACCACGCACCGGAACTGCGCCCCATTGTCCCCCACGGCGACCGACCCGAGGGAGTAAGTCGCGCTGTTGGCCGCCGGAATGACCGTGAAATCCGGAGCGCCCGCGCTCCGGCGCTGCCATTGGTAGGTCAGCGGTTGCGCGCCGTAGGCTTCCACCGCAAAGCTGGCCGGATAGCCCACCGAGACAAACTGCGGCGCAGGCTGGGTGCCGATCTGCGGCGACAACTGCCCGCTATATTGAATCTTGTACACGGCGTTGCCATTGTGCGCCGCGTAGTAAATCGACCCTTCAGGCCCCAGCGTGAGATATACTGGCACCCCGGTCAGATTGGTCGCGAATTCACTGATCCGGTAGTTGGAATAATTCAGCGCCCCGGCCAGGTTCGTCGCGTATTCGGTGGCCGAATAGGTTCCCAGGTCGAGATAGCGAAGCCACTGCGTGTAGCCATCGACGAAGAAGTACTTGCCGACATATTGCGCCGGAAACTGGTTGGTCGGCGGGTTATAGAAGACGCCTCCGGTGATCGCACTGCTGAGCGGCGCCGGCGGGTGCGCGTAGGCCACCACGGGCGATTTGAAACTCGCATCCCGCGACACCCCTTCGTAAGTCGGCCAGCCATAATTCCCACCGGCCACGATTTCGCTCACTTCCTCCCAGGTCGAGTAGCCGACGTCGTTGACGAACATCCGCCCGGTCCCCGGCTGGAAATCAAAGGTGAACGGATTGCGAAAACCCAGCGCGTAGATCGCCCGGTTCACCCCCGTGGTCTGGTTGAAGAACGGATTGTCGCTGGGGATCGTCCCATCGCCATTGAGGCGCAGAATCTTGCCCATCGGCGTCGTCATCGATTGGGAAAAGGCGGGGATGTTGTTTTCGCCGACGGAGACGTAGAGCTTGCCGTCCCGACCGAATTTCAGGCAGCCGGCATTATGAAATCCCGATTCCCCCAGCGTCGGAAAATCAATCAGCACCAACTCGCTCCCCGGCACCGCCTGATCGCCGCTGGCCGTGAAGCGACTGAGGCGGTTGTGAATCGTCGGCGTCATCGCCGTGTAGTACACATAGACATGGCCGTTCAGCGCGAAATTGGGATCGAAGGTGATACCCGCCAGGCCCCGTTCGGAGAAGAAGTGGACATTGAGCGTGAGGAAAGGCGTCGGCAGCAGTTGGTTGTTCTTGATGACCCGCACCGCCCCCTTTTGTTCCGCCACAAAAATCCGGCCATCCGGCGCAAATGCCATGCCCACCGGAAACTCAATCCCCGCGTTGCCCCCGACCTGGATCAGCGAAAACCCCGGCGGCAGATCGTTCGCCGCCGTCCCCCGTTGCACGAACCCGCCCGCCAGCAACCAAACCAGCAGAGCGCACGACCAAAAGCTGGCGACGACGGAGTTTCCCCCACCGCCACAGGATTTCTCGAAACCCTCGTTTCCGTCGCGTAACCTGTTCATCATCAATCGTTCAACCACTGAAAGCATGTCCAAATCCAACCGCCCGCTCCCCAGCAAGTGCGCGAGGATAAGGCACTCACTTCCAAAAATCAAACGCCTCACCCCCGCTTTTACTGCTCCTGCCCCACCGATTACTGCTGGGCCGCCACCAACCCGCCCCGAACCACCGACCAACCCATTCCTCCGGGGTCGAGCGTGGGCATCCCGCTCGCGCACTGTGCCCAACCCACACCCGGGTACGAAAGGTGGGGACTGAAGGGCGAACCGAAAACCGCGAACTCGCCCACCGTTGCCGCCCGATGTCCGCCATGAGCGGGCTGGAAGCCCGTACTCCGCCGGCAAAGTGACCGCCTACTTCTTCGCCGCCAGCGCCGCGTGGACCGTCTTGGCCAGCAGCGCGGCCCCGGCGGCGTTCGGATGAATCTTGTCCGGGAACATTTCCGCATGCCCGCTGAGCGCGCCGTAGAGATCAATGACCGCCAACCCCTTGTCCTTGGCCACCTGCTGAATAATGGGGATCACCTCGCCCTTCACCACCGGTTCATTGATGCCCCACCGCTCCTGATAAACCGGCGCCGGCAGGCAAAGATAAATCTTCGGTTGCGACGGCAACCCCGCAAAATGCGCCACCATCGCCCGCAAATCCGCGGCAAACTCCCCCTTGTGCTTCCAATTCTGCGGCTTCGAGTCATTCGTCCCCAGTTTGATGACCACGAGCTTCGGCGCATAGTCCGTCGCCGCCTTGAACGCCCCGGTCTTCCAATACGGATGATCCCCGTTCTTCAACAACGTGGCCCCGCTCACCCCGAAGTTCTTCGTTTCATACCCGCTCCCGAGCAACTGCCCGAGGACGACCGGATAATTGTTCACCTCCCGCTTCTCCACGCCGGCGCCGAACGTGATGCTGTCCCCGACACACGCCACACGGATCGCCTCCGCGCCCACCGCGGGGTTTCGGGATGCCAACCAAGCCGCCGTCACGAGCGCGACCGCCAAGATGTGGGAAAGATTCTGGAACATAGGTTTGAGCATAAGCTTATGGCCGGGCAACCGGGAGAAACTCAGCCTCCCTGGCCTGCTTCGGCATTGGGTTATTCGCCGATCGTCGCTTCGAAAAGGGGAGGTTCGTGACAAACAAAAGCCCGGTTCCGAAGAACCGGGCATTGATAAGCTGGTTGATCCTGGCGGCCGGCTATTTCTTCTTGCCCTTGGCCGTCAACGCCGGCGACTTGGCCCCCAACGAAACCGTCACGGCCTCTACCTTGTCCCCGAGATTGATCGTGGTGACACTCACAGCTTCACCCACCGTCACGTCGTCAATCGTCGCCGGCTTGCCCGCCTTCTTGAACACGGTCGTCGAAGCGATGGCAATCGTCTTGGCCGCACCCTTTTCCTCGACCGTGATGGTCTTGGCTGCCTTGTCAATCGCCTTGACCTTGCCGGCCGATCCGGGGTCCGTGGGCGCCCCCTTCTTCGCCGCCTGCACGGGAAGACTGCCGCCAGCGAGGGCGACCGTAAGCGCGGCCGCCGTGAAGAATTTCGAGATAATGTTTCGCATAGTGTGATTTGGTTCTGCCGTGTTTTCCGTTCGGATCCGCTGTGCGACGGAAGCTAGCCCGCCCCCCTTCAGCGCACAATTGTTTTCGTGGCTTTCCGGTCCGCCGACCGCCGCTCGTCCCGCGCTCACTCGCGTGCGGGGCCGGTGAGGTCGATCGTCACGCGGCCGGCGATTAACTGGCCGGCGGCATCCAGATTCGCCTCCAGGCCCGTGCTCGGCTGGGTGTCGAAGACGACCGTCCCGGTGGCGGCGTCCCGGATTTGGAGCCGCAGGCGCTGCGTTTCCGCGCCGTCCGGGCCGCGGTTCGGAACGACGAGGACGCTGCAGGCAAAGCCGCCCACGCCGTTGATGGCGCACCGGCCTTCGAGACGTGCCACGTTCGCCGCGCTCAGCACGCGAGTTATCTCCGTGCTGACGATTTCGTAGCGGCCCGCGCCGAAGGTCCAGGTGAAGGCCAGACCGCCGACCGGCGCGGCGGCGCCGGCAGCTTGCTGCACGTTGATCGTGAACTCACCGCGGCCGATTGCTGGCGTGGAACTTCCCGGCTCGGCGACGGCGGTCATCAGCGTCCCCTGACCGGTGACACGGAGGGTAGCCGCCGGGGTGTCGGACGCGCGACCGGTTGCCCTTTCGGCGAGCGGCGGGCTGGAAGCCGGCGGCCGGATCGCATCCGTCGGAGCGAGCGCGGATATTTTCAAGTTCCCAGTCCCGGCGATGTTCCCGCCCGGTGCGGGAGCAAAGGCCATCGCACCCAAGCCGGAGGCCGGGCCGCTCAATACGACAGTATGATAGGCCCCGGCGCCGCACTGGATCACCTGGGTCAAACCGGCCAGCACCTGCGCCTGCCCGAACTCGGGGATGCTCCCCACGGTCGTGCCCGCACCCCAGGCCACGAGGCTGCCGTCGGTCCGGCGCACCACGGTGTGATACGCGCCGCCTGCCAGCCCGACCACGTTGGCCAAGCCCGCGGGCGCGATCGCCTGTCCGTAATGGGGCGCGGACCCGGTCGTCGTCCCGGCACCCCAGACCACGAGGCTGCCGTCGCTCTTGAGCGCCAGCGTGTGGTTCCACCCTGCTGCCACCGCCACCACGCCGCTCAAATCCGCCGGCACTGTGCTTTGGCCGTACCGATTGTCGCCCCACGCCACCACGGTCCCGTTGTCGCGCAGGGCCACGGTGTGATAATCACCGGCCGCCACCGCCAGCACGTTGCTCAGGCCCGCTGGCGCGTTGGTCTGCCGGGCACCGTTGTGACCCCACGCCACCACCGTGCCGTTCTCCCGCAACGCCACCGTGTGATACCATCCCGCCGCCACCGCCACACAGTTGCTCAAGCCCGCCGGCACATTGGTCTGGCCGAAGACGTTGTAGCCCCAGGCCACCACCGTCCCGTCATTGCGCAACACCACGTTGTGATACTTGCCCGCGCTCAGGGCCAGTCCGTTGGTCAGCCCCGCCAGCGCGGTGCCCTGGCCGAACCCGTTGTAGCCCCACGCCGCGACCGTCCCGGCGGCCCGCAGCGCCGCCGAGTGAAAGCCCCCGGCCGCCACGCCCACCAGGTTGCTCAAGCCCGCCGGCACATTGGTCTGGCCATCGGCCCCATAGCCCCAGGCGCGCACCTGCGCCGCGCCGTTCACCACCACGTTGGCCGGCCGGCTCAGCAGCCGGCTCGTGCGGTTGCTGATCAACACGGAGTACGCCCCGGCACTGGACCAGTCCACGGCACCCAAGGTCAACGTCGCCGCCGTCGCGCCGGCAATGGGCACCCCGTCCTTGCGCCACTGATACCCAAAGGGACCGGTCCCGCCCAGCACCACCGTCAATGTCGGAGTCGCTCCGGCACTCACCACCTGGCTGACCGGCTGGGTCGCGATGGACGGTGTCAACACGGCCAGCGCCATGCTGTGCCGTCCGCCAGCCGCCAGCCCCTGCACCGTCACCAATATCCCCGGCGGACTGGTCTGCCCGTCCGCGTTCCCACCCCACGCCACCGTTGTCCCGTCCGCCTTCCGCGCCAGGGTGTGAAAGGCGCCCGCATCCACCGCCACCACCGTGCTCAGACCGGCGGGTACCTGCGATTGGCCGAAGTGCGGGGTGCCGCCCACCGCCATCCCGGCCCCCCAAGCCACCACCGTGCCATCGCTCTTCAAGGCAACCGTGTGGTTCCAGCCGGTCGCCACCGCCACCACGCCGCTCAGGCCCGCCGGCACGTTGGTCTGGCCGTAGGCATTGTCGCCCCACGCCGCGACCGTGCCATCGCCGCGCAGCGCCACCGTGTGGTATTCCCCCGCCGCCACCGCGATCACGCCGTTCAGGCCGGCCGGCACGTTGGTCTGGCCCGAGGTGTTGTACCCCCATGCGCGCACCGTGCCGTTCTCGAGCAACGCGACCGTGTGATACCCACCGGCCGCCACGGCCACCACGGTGCCCAGCCCCGCGGGCACGTTGGTCTGGCTGTAGAAGTTGTAACCCCAGGCCACCACCGTCCCGTCAGCGCGCAAGGCCGCGTTGTGGTATTTGCCCGCACTCACGGCCACCACTTGGTTCAATCCCGCCGGCACGCTCCCCTGCCCGAAGGCATTGTAGCCCCAGGCCGCCACCGTTCCGTCCCCGCGCAGGGCCAGCGAGTGATAGCCGCCGGCCGCCACCGTCACCACGTTGCTCGCGCCCGCCGGCACATTCGTCTGGCCGTTGGCACCGTAGCCCCATGCCACCACTTGTAACTGGCCCGGCACCTGTACCAGCGCCGCCCGGCTCACCACGCGGCCCGCCAGATTGGTCACGGCCACCGAGTAACTGCCGATCGTCTGCCAGTCCGCATTGGCCAGCGTCAGGCCCGCGCCCGTCTGCCCGGCCAGCGGCAGGCCGTTCTTGAACCACTGATACGTCAGCGTCGGCAAGCCGGTCGCCGTCACGCTCAGGTTCACCGTCGCGCCTGCGGCCACCGTCTGGCTGACGGGTTGTACAGTGATCACGGGGGGCGGAAGCGCGTACGTGAACAGCGTGTTCGCCGCGTTGGCCCCGCCGGGGGTGGTGACGACGACGCTGGCTGTGCCAGCCGTGCCCGCCGGGGTGGTGCAGGTGATCGAGGTGTTGTTGACCACGGTGACACCCGTCGCGGCGGTGCCGCCGATGGTCACGCCCGTGGCCCCGGTGAAATCCGTGCCGGTGATCGTCACGCTCGTGCCCCCGGTGGTGCTGCCGCTGGTGGGCGAGATGGCGGTGACAGTCGGAGCAGGCGGCAGCTCGATGGTGATCGTGAAGGTCTGGCTGGTCGCCAGCGCCGCCCCGCCCGCCGTGGCGTCATCCGTCACCGTCACCGTGATCACCGCCGTGCCGCTGGCATGGGCCACCGGCGTGTATTTCAAGGTGCCCCCCGCGTTCGGGCTGGTGTAGGTCACCGTCGGGTTCGGGATCAATCCGGGATTGCTCGAGGTCGCCGTCACCGTCAGCACCTGCGCACTCTCATTCGCCGGGCCGGCGCTGATCCCGCTCAGGGTCACCGTCTGCTCGCTCGCGTCCACCAGGATCGCCGCCGGGTTCGCGATCGCCGCCAGCGTCGGCGCGTCGTTCACCGCCGTCACCGTCAGCCCCACCGTGTTCGTTGTCTGCAACAGGCCGTCGTCCGCCACCACCACCAGCGTGTCGCTCCCGTGGTAGTTCGCCGCCCCGAGGTAATACAGGTTCGTCAGCGCCGCGTTCAGGTCCGCCAGCGTCCCGCTGAAGGTCTGCGTCCCGTTGGTCCCGCTGCCCGTCGTGAACGTCAGCCCGTTGGT
>CAMAUZ010000085.1 GCA_945861535.1 Akkermansia muciniphila
ACCTGCACGAGCCGCGTGCCGTCGCTTTTCGGAAAATGAATCATCGACGAGAAGACCACCTCGCGCGCCTGCTCGCCGCCGAGCGCGCGGAAAAAGTCCTCCTCCACCTTGGTAAACGCGCGTCGCGAACTCACCGCCAGATCCGCGCCCAGCAGCGTCTTGGCCTGCTCCGCGATGGCCAGCTCGAGACTTGCGCGCAGTCCGCCAATCGCCACCAGCGCCGCCACGCCGAGCACAATCGACGACGAGAACAGCAGCAACCGCCGCCGGCTCGACCGGCTCTCGCGCCACGCCATCCGCCAGGTCCAAGGGTTTAGAAAAGGGTGGGGCACAGAAGAGTTGAAGGGTTAAAGGGTTAAAGCGTTGCTTCAGAGCGCCGACATCGGCAGCGGGCGAAGCCGCGCGTTCTGGGGAGCGCACGCCGCTGGCGTGCAGTTTTCGGCGGCCCGCCGAAAACTTCGTTCCACCACCTTCTTCCGCAGCGGGAAAAGTGAGATCGGGGAACGGCGGTTTGGGCGGGCCGCCCCAACCGGCACGCGGGCCGCATGCGCTCCCCGGCCGGATTCGGATTCCGGTTCGCAGGCTCCGGGTGCATCGCGCAGCTTGATCGTTTCACGCTTCAACCCTTCACCCTTCAACTCTTCAACTCTTCGCCTCATCGCAGTTCCCGTTCACCCCATCTTCTGCCGGAAGCGCAGCACGCACAGGCCGAACAACGCGATGCCCATGAGCGTGAGCACGACGAGATGTTGCCCAAACTCAGCGAGGCTCGCGCCGCGCAGGATGATCGCCCGCGCCAGTTCGATGAAGTACGTCGTCGGCAGCATCGCCCCGAGCCACCAAAACGGCCACGGCATCGTCTCGCGCGGGAAGATGAAGCCGGAGAAAAACACCGAGGGCATGATGAAGATCATGGTCATCTGGAGCGCCTGCATCTGGTTCTCGGCGCGCGTTGAGATCAGCAACCCGAGGCTCAGCAGCGCGAAAATATAAACAATCGTTGCGATCACGAGCGCCCCGAGGCTGCCGGCAATCGGGACCGCGAACAGCCAGTGCATAATGCCGAACAACCCGCCCGCCATCATCATCCCGATGCCCAGATACGGCACCAGCTTCCCGAGCATCAAACCCCAGCGCGACAGCGGACTCACCAGCAACTGTTCGAGCGTCCCGCGCTCGCGCTCGCGCACGAGCGACATCGCCGTGGCGAACGTCGTGCCGATCTGCAACACCACGCCGATCACGCCCGGCACGAAGAAGTTCGGGCTGCGCATCGCCGGGTTGTAGAGGATTTGCGGCCGCACCTCGACGGGCAGTTCGCGACGGCCGGACTCCGCGAGCAGCGTCAGCACCGATTCGCGGAACGACACGCCCAGCGCCGTGTTCAACGCCGACGACGCGATGGTCGAGCTGGAGCCGTCGATCACCACCTGCAACTGCGCATTGCGCCCCGCCCGCAGGTCGCGCGTGAAACCGGGCGGAATCTGAATGCCGACGTACGCCTTGCCCTGCCGGATGGCCGCCGCCATTTCCGTCACGCTCTGCACCTCGCCCACGATGCGGAAGGTCTGCGTGTTCACGAAGCGCTCAACGAGCTGCCGGCTTTCCTGCGTGCGGTCCTGGTCGAGCAGCACCGTCGCCATGTGCTTCACGTCATTGTCCAGCGCGTAGCCGAACGCGATCATCTCGATGAGCGGCGGGAAGAACATGAAGAACAGCGTCATCGGATCGCGCAGGACCACGCGTACCTCCTTGTAGAGAATGGCGTTGAAACCGCGAAAGGGATTATTCATGCGCAACGCCGCAACTGTAGCGCCGCCCGCCGCGGAGGACAGGAAAAGCGCAGGGCCAACCGAAGGCGGACCGGGAAACACTCCTGAGGTGACCGAGGCGATGGAGAAGCGAATGGGCGCTGGGCTGCCAACTGCTGCTCAGAGCTTTCCCAAGATGTCAGCTTTGCTAACGCCTTTGGCTCGCGCGACGGCGTTCAGGATGGCGTTGAGCGTGCCGAGGCGCAGCGGAGAATGGTCGGATATCGGGATGCGGTGGGCGACCGGGGACTCGGTCTGAAGAATGACGTGGCTGCCGACTTGGTGAACCTGACGGTAGCCATAGTGTCGGCAAAGCACCTGAATCAACTCACGTCCGCTGAGGTCGCGCGGCAGCTTCATGCGACCGCCAGCACTTCATCGCGCACCAGATGCAGCCGGATGCGGGCCGGCTTGGGCTGGTCGAAGAAATAACCCTCGACGGCCTCCTGCACGTGGCGGCGCAGATCCTCCCAGGTGTCGCCTTGGGTGAAGATGTCGTGCGAGAGGCATTCTGCCACGAAGCCTCCATCCGCCTCGGTGGTGACGCTGAAAACGATTTCCATGTCCCCAAGGTGTCGGTTCCTCCCGTGAAAAACAAGTTCGGGTCGGGGAAGATCGTCGGTTCTTCCCTCCATTTCCACTGCCTCCCCAGATCGCCAACGGTGCCGCTCCGTGACTTGGCCATGCGCGGCCCCGAAGGCCCAAAAGACCTGCTGACACTTCCTTGGATTTCAGGGCATATTCCGCCGCCAGTAACAGCCCATGAAGACATCGCCCCATCGCTTCGGTCTCGCCACACTCCTCGGCGGCCTGCTCGCTTTCCTGCCCGTTCCCGTCACTGCCGCGACGACCGATCCCACCGGCCTGTACGAAAAACAAATCCGCCCGCTCTTCGAGCAGCATTGCTTCAAGTGCCACAGCCACGCTGCGGACAAAATCAAGGGCGGCCTCGTGCTCGATTCCCACGGCGCGATGCTCACCGGCGGCGACACCGGGCCGGCCATCGTCCCGGGTCATCCGGAGAAGAGCCTGCTCGTGAAGGCGGTGAAAAATACCGCGGGTCTCGAGACCAACATGCCGCCCAAGGAGAAACTCTCCGCCGAACAAATCGCCGCGCTCGAGCAATGGATCAAACTCGGCGCGCCCGTGCCCGCCTCCGCCACGCCCTTCGCCGACGGCCCCGCCAAGCGCACCGGCAAACTCACCGCGGCCGACAAGCAATGGTGGGCCTTCCAGCCCGTCGTGAAGCCCGCCGTGCCGCAGCCGCGCAACGCCGCATGGGCGCGCAACGACGTCGATCGCTTCGTCCTCGCCCGTCTCGAACGCGAAGGTCTCCCGCCCTCGCCCGAAGCCGACCGCGTCACCCTGATTCGCCGCGTTTACTTCGATTTGATCGGCCTCCCACCCACGCCCGCCGATGTGGATGCCTTCCTCGCCGACAAATCTGCCGACGCCTACGACAAGCTCGTCGAGCGCCTTCTGCAAAGCCCGCGCTTCGGCGAGAAATGGGCGCGCCACTGGCTTGATCTCGTGCGCTACGCCGACTCGGACGGCTACAAGGCCGACGACTACCGCCCGCACGTCTGGCGCTACCGCGATTACGTCGTGAAGTCCTTCAATGACGACAAGCCCTACGACCGCTTCGTGCGCGAGCAGCTCGCCGGCGACGAGCTTTTCCCCGACAATCCCGAGGCCGTCACCGGCACGTTCTACCTGCGCCACGGCATCTACGAATACAACAACCGCGACGTCGCCGGCCAATGGCAGCGCATCCTCGAGGACATCACCGACACCACCGCCGACGCCTTCCTCGGCATGGGCCTCCAGTGCGCGCGCTGTCACGACCACAAGTTCGACCCGATCCTCCGCAAGGATTACTACCGCCTCCAGGCCTTCTTCGCCCCGCTGCTCCCGCGCGAAGACCTCACGCTCGCGACCGCCCCCGAGCGCGCCGAGTATCAGGCCAAGCTCGCCAAATGGGCGGCCGCCACCGCTGAGATTCGCGCCGAGATCGAGACCATCCTCGCCCCCGTCCGCGAGCGCACGATCAAGGGCGCGAGCGAAAAGTTCATCGATGAAATCCGCGACATGATCACCAAGCCCGTCGCCGAACGCACCCCCTACGAACATCAGGTCGCCGAACTCGCCCTCCGCCAGGTCACCTACGACCTCGACCGCCTCGACGCCAAGCTCAAGGGCGACACCAAGGAACGCGTCCTCGCGCTCCGCAAAAAACTCACCGAGTTCGACAAGCTCAAGCCCGCCGCGCTGCCCGTCGCCTTCGCCGCCACCGACGTCGGCCCGCTCGCGCCGCCGACCACGATTCCCAAGGCACGCAACGCCGAAAACATCCTGCCCGGCTACCTCACTGTGCTCGACGAACGCCCCGCCACCGTGCAGCCGCTCGCGCATTCCACCGGCCGCCGCAGCGAACTCGCCCGCTGGCTCACCGAACCCGAAAATCCCCTCAGCCGCCGCGTGATGGTGAACCGCCTGTGGCAATGGCATTTCGGCCGCGGCCTCGCCGCCAACGCGAGCGACTTCGGCAAGCTCGGCGAGCTTCCCTCCCATCCCGAGTTGCTCGACTGGCTCTCCGCGCGCTTCCTGGAGGAAGGCTGGAGCCTCAAGGCCATCCACCGCCTCATCGTCACCAGCGCGACCTATCGCCAAAGCTCGCGCACCGATCTCCAGTCCGCGGCGCAATTGAAAGATCCCGAGAACCGCCTGCTCTGGCGCGGCAATGTCCGCCGCCTCGAGGCCGAGCAAATCCGCGACGCCCTCCTCACCGCCACCGGCGTGCTCAAGCTCGACGCCGGCGGTCCCGGCACCGACTCGCTCACGCACCGCCGCTCGATTTTCAGCAAGGCACTGCGCAACGCCCGCGACCCGCTCCTCGATGTTTTCGATCTCGCCGAGGCCTTCCAGAGCGTCCCCCAGCGCAACGTCACCACCACGCCCACACAGGCCCTGCTGCTCTTCAACAGCCAGATGATGCTGCGCCACGCCAAGGCCTTCGCGCAGCGCCTCGAACAGGAATACCCGAGCAGCAACGAGGAAATGGTCGCCGCCGCGTACCGCCTTGCGTTTGGCCGTGCGCCGCGCCCGCCGGAACTCGCCGCTGCGCTGAAATATCTCGCCAGCCAGAAAACGCGCGTCGCCGCCAAATCCACTGCGCCCGCCGCGATCACCGCGTTCGCCGCCGAGAAGATGCCCTATCGCGACGGCGTCGCCGCCGTCGTCTCGCCCGAGATGAACGCCGAGAGCCTCACCATTCCCGACAGCGCGTCATTGCCCACGGGCGATTTCACGTTCGAAGCGTGCATCCTCCTCCGCTCCGTCGATGACGGCGCGGCCGTCCGCACCATCGCGGCGAAATGGGACGGCAACACCAAGAAGCCCGGCTGGGGATTCGGTGTCACCGGCAAAGGTTCGCGCCGCAAACCGCAGACGCTCGTGCTCCAGTTCGGCGGCACCAAGCAGGACGGCTCGTTCGGCGAGGAGGCCGTTTTCTCGGACCAGACCATCGCGCTGAACACGCCCTACTACGTGTCCGCCTCCGTGAAACTCGCCACCGCCACAACCGCCGGCGAAATCACCTTCCACGTCAAAAATCTCGCCAACGACGACGAGCCGCTGCAGGTCGCCAAGGTCGCGCACAAGCTCACCGGCGGTTTCAAAAACGCGCTCCCGCTGCACCTCGGCGGCCGCTCCGGCAAAGGCGGCGGCTTCGACGGCATGCTCGACGACGTGCGCATCTCCACCGGCGCGTTGACCAAGGAACAACTCCTCCTCACCGCCGAGCCGCTGACCGAACGCACCGTCGGCTTCTGGCAGTTCGAGTCCAAACCCAGCGCCTTCAAAGACGCCTCGCGTCACGGCAACGACATCCGCCCCAGCGCGAAATCCGCCACCGCCTCCGCCCACGGCGCGCCCGAGAGCCAGCTCGCCGCCCTCACCGATTTCTGCCACGTCCTGCTCAACGCGAATGAGTTTGTGTATGTGGATTGAAAGAAAAGGCTGCGGGTGGATTTCAACCAAGCATCCAGACAGGATTGCCCCGCTGGTTTCGCCGAATGCATTACGTTCACGAGCGGAATGTTAGGCCACTTCGCACGTCGCAGAGCATGAGGACACTTTTGAGATACACAGTCGTTCTCGTCGCCGTTTATCTCGCGGCGTGGACGGCGTCGTATGCAGTCATGTTTGTCAGCCGAGGTGACGGTTTGGATTTCAGATACTTCTTCGAGTATCTCAGGTTGGCGTGGACGTTCAGCGGTGGAGAGTTGCCGTCGTTCATCTGGCTTTTCAGCATGATCGCGTTCTTGCCACTGGCCGGATTGTCGGTATTTCTGTTGAGGAGATATGAGAGACGCAAGAAAGTGGCCTAACCATGCGCTGCTGCGAACCCGTCGAGAGCGTCGCGGTTGCAATCGAACGCCCTCGTGTGCCGGGTCGCTGAGCTCGGGTCGTTAGGCCACAGCGAGTGTCATGCTAATTTCTCGCGCCATACTTCTAACGAGCTTCTTCATCGTGCTTGCCGGATGCAGCGACATGGCTGAGAGCAACCACGCAACGATTGCAGCAGCCAAGGCAGACATTGAGCGAGGATGGATTCCGCCGATTCTTCCAGCTTCGACCGTGCAGATTCGCGAGTCACACGACCTCGACACCAACATCGGGCACGGCACATTCGCTTTTGGAGCATCAGATTCAGAGAAGTTCCGCGCCACGCTTACAGTGTTGCCAGCGGGCAATGTGATTCGTCGAGTTAGCATTCCCCGCGACCAGATGGAGCACGAGGGTTACACATTTTATCGCCACGACGACTTCTACCTTGCCGTAGATTGGAGTCGCCGACGCGGAGAGTTCTGGTTAATGTATTCACCATGACTAGGCCTAACTTGGGTTATAGTCCGCACGACGCATGAAGCGCAAATATACCACTCCGAGTCTGTGCTTCGTGGCCATCTATCTCGGCAGCTACTTGGGGCTATCATTGGGCGGCGCATACATGCCGGCTAACTACGGACTGAACGGCATCAAAGACTGGGCGTGGACCCCTCGCGGTTTTGCGGACGACTCCGGGCGGCTGCGCGTTGGGGTGGTCATTCCATTCTTTCCGCTCTACTGGATTGACTCGCGTTACTGGCACAGTGACTGGACAGGGTTGAGCGGTCCACAGAAGATGCCCGTGCGGCCTAGCAGGTGACCAACCCCCAATGCAGCGCCTAGCCCAAACACCCGTAGTGCCTGATCATGCCTTGAAGTGCCGCTATCGAAACCGCTCGTAAAATCACGGCGTCTCACACGCCACTGACCACCTCCACTTTCTACAACCACCCCTCGCCATGAAACCCACCCGCGATCCCCGCTGCTTCCGTTTTGAACCTGCCACCTCGCGCCGCGACTACCTCCTCCGCGGCGGCGAAGGCATCAACTGAAGGAACGACTGAAACGAGCGGAAGAACATTACCGGGAATGGATCGAAAAACCGAAAAAGGAAACGCCATGAAAACTCACGGAGCCATCCGTCGGGGCGGAAAGAACATTTTCGAGGATCTGCAACTGCCGGACGCGGAGGAACTCAACGCCAAGGCCCAGAACGCCTACCGCATCTGCGGCATTCTGGAGGAACGCAAGCTGACCCAACAGGCGGCGGCGGAGCTGCTCGGCACCGACCAGCCCAGGGTGTCCGCGCTGCTCCACGGACGGCTCGAAGGGTTCTCCTCCGACCGCCTCTTCCGGTTCTTGAACGCGCTCGATCAGGACATCGAAATCGTCATCCGACGGGCAAAGAAGAAAAGCCGCCAAGCGCCGAGCATCCGCGTTCTGGTCCCAGCGTGATCCGCCCGCCGATACCCCTGAGAACCTCCACTTCCCACAACCACCCCTCACCATGAAACCCACCCCCGATCCCCGCTGCTTTCGTTTTGAACCCGCCACCTCCCGCCGCGACTTCCTCCTCCGCGGCGGCGCAGGCTTCGGCGCGCTCGCGCTGAGCCACCTGCTCGCCGGCGATTCCCTCGCCGCGCCCGCCAAGCCCTTCACCTCGCCCGTCGCACCCAAGCCGCCGCAGTTCGCGGGCAAGGCCAAGAGCGTCATCTTCCTCTTCATGGAAGGCGGCCCCAGCCACCTCGACACCTTCGATCCCAAGCCGAAATTGCAGGAACTCGCCGGCAAACCCCTCCCGCCCAGCTTCGGCAAAATCATCACCGCGATGGGCGAGTTCAACTCCCCCGTCCTCGCCTCCAAACGTCAGTGGGCGCAGCACGGCCAGAGCGGCCTGTGGATTTCCGACTGGTGCCCGCACGTCGCCACCTGCGCCGACGACCTCGCCGTCATCCGCTCCTGCTGGGGCAACGGCATCGTCCACTCCAACGGCGTCTGCCAGATGAACACCGGCTCGATCCTCGCGGGCCGGCCGTCCCTCGGCGCGTGGGTCAACTACGGCCTCGGCACCGTCAACCAGAACCTCCCCGCCTTCGTCGTCATGCAGGACAACAACGGCACCGTCGTCAACGGCCCGCGCAACTGGGGCAGCGGCTTCATGCCCGCCGTCTATCAGGGCACCCGCATCACCCCCGGCAACGAACCCATCGCCAACCTCAACACCCCCGAGGGCGTCAGCGAAATGCGCCAGCGCGGCAAGCTCGATTTCCTCTACGAAATCAACCGCGACCACGCCCGCAGCCGCCCGCAGCAGACCGAACTCGACGCCCGCATCGCCGCCTACGAACTCGCCTTCCGCATGCAGGCCGACGCCCCCGAAGCCGTCGATCTCACCCACGAAACCGACGCCACCAAAAAACTCTACGGCCTGGATGACCCGGCCACCGCCACCTTCGGCCGCATGTGCCTTCTCTCGCGCCGGCTCGTCGAGCGCGGCGTGCGCTTCGTCCAGCTCTACTCCGGTGCCGGCAGCAAATGGGACGCCCACTCGAACATCGAGAAAAACCACACCGAACGCTTCCGCGAAACCGACAAGGCCATCGCCGGCCTTCTGAAAGATTTGAAAGCCCGCGGCCTTCTCGACAGCACCCTCGTCGTCTGGGGCGGCGAATTCGGCCGCACCCCGATGAGCGAAAAAGGCGACGGCCGCGACCACAACCCCACCGGCTTCACCATGTGGATGGCCGGCGGCGGAGTGCAAGGCGGCCAGGTCATCGGCACCACCGACGAGGTCGGCCTCCACGCCGTCGAAGAACGCCTCCACGTCCACGACCTCCACGCCACGATCCTGTGGCTACTCGGCATGGACAACCTCAAGGTCACCTACAACTACAAAGGCCGCCCCGAAAACCCGACCGTCAACGAAGGCGAGGCATACCAGAAAATCGCGGGGTAGCCGTCGGCACCGAATCGCAAGGCGGTTTTCCGATCGGTCGGAGCGCGGCGTTCACGCCGCTTCAAGGTGGCTAAGGAACAGCGCGCCCGAACCACGCGGAAGCCGGCTGGGCCGTAGCCGCCGACGTGAGGAAGCGGATTTTTGCGCCGTCCGCATGAGGGCACGCAGCCTACACGATTGGGCCGCAAAGCCCGCCGCCTGTAGGCCCGGTGCCCTCACCGGGCGGGTTTTAAGACAGGCTCTAATCGGAAAGTTGGTGGACCACTAACAAATCAAAACCACTAACCGGCACTAACTCGCACTAATAAAAAGCCCAGACCAACATCACTCCCCAAGCGCGGCTTGGCTCGGTATCTATTAGTGCAGGTTAGTGCCGGTTAGTGGTTTCCAGTCCTTCAGCCGTCCCTCCTGCAAAGCTCACCCAGGCAATCCCACGGTTTCCCCCGTCGGCTGCATCAGCACCGTCATCCGCTTCGGCAACGACGGAGTCGCCGTGGCAAACTCCGCCTGAATCACGCAATAGTGCAACGCCCCCGTGTCCGTCTGCCCGGCGTTCACGCACACGGTGCGACCCAACTTATGATGCCAACGCCCCGTGCGCCGCGGCGTCCCGTGGTCATGCCCGGATATGGTGAGCCACGGCGAGTAGCGATCGATGGCGGACACCCATTCAGGATTCCCGGCGACCACTCCGCCTGGCCGGGTAAGCGGTGTCCCCGCGGGCGGTTCGTGCATCAGCCAAAGCGTACGCGCCGCCGCGCCATGCGGAGCCAGCGCCTTGGGCAGCCACCGCAGTGCATCGCCGTCATGGTGTGGCGCCTTGGGGTCGGGATCGTACAGCGACTCCACAAACGCCGTCTCATCCCCCATAAGACAGGGAAACCCCACTATCACCAGCGGCCCATGAACAAACACCGCCCGATCCAACGCGTGCAGCGGGCGCCCGGTGTGTTTCCAAGTCACAAAGAATTCCCACCAATTGTCACCCTCGTGATTACCCCGCACAAACACCACCTCCTCACACGGAAGCCGGCTGAAAAACTCAGCACACTCCGCCGTGGTGAACTGATCCGGATGATCCCCGCCCGCATCCAGGAAATCCCCCACCAACACCACGACCTCCGGCCTGTACGAAGCCACCGCTTTGGCCAGTTGCTCATAAAGCACCCGCACCCGGTGAAGATCAGTAACCGTAAGAATTTTCAGGGTTGGCATAAACCACCATCGCTATCCGCAAATCAGAATCATCACTGGGTGACTCGCCTGTAAACCGGGTTTCCCTCAGTGCCTGTCGGAAAGCCCCGGCTTGGAGTTCCGCGTTTACGCGGCCCGCTCGTTGCACACCGCCGGAACCGCGTAAACGCGGAACTCCAAACCCAGTCCTTCGCGGCTCAAGCGACTTTTCAAACAGGCTCTCAGTCTTCCAATGAGACGTTCTCTTAATCCACCGCCCTTACGGTAGTCAGTGACTTGATGAGACTATGGTCATCCCATTTCCAGACTACTTTCTTGTCACGAGTAACTTCGAAGGCGTGCGCGCCTTTGCCTTCCTGCCCACGAAGGAAGTTACCGACGAGCAAGTTACCATTGGGCAACTGCTGGATGCTGGAAATCCACGTGATGTTTAGCTCGGGTGCATCCGCTGCGGTGAACTGCCACGCGATTTGTTTGTCCGGTGTCACTTCGATCACGCGCTTCTGGGTGCCGCAGGAGATGAGGGTGTTGCCGTTTTTCAGGCGCTGCGCGTCGCCGGCATTCTGCACGCCGGTGTATTCCCACACGACCTTGCCGTTCACGTCCACCTCGCGCACCGCGCCTTCGCCTTCGTGCGCGGACAAGATGTTTCCATTCGGGAGCTTGTGGATGTTGCGGACTTGCAGGTGATAACTCGCGTGGCTGGTCGGCAGCGGCGTAACGCGCACGACCTCGCCTTTCGCACTCACCTCGACGGCCTGACACGGGCCTTGTTCCGCGACGAGCGTGTTGCCATTGGCCAGCCGCCGACAGCCCAACACCTGCGGGCACTTGCTCACGTAATTCCAAACCTCCTCGCCCTTGCGCGTGACCTCGCGCACGCCCGTGGGCTTGCCACCGTAGGCATAGAGCACGTTCCCATTCGGCAGCACCTCGAAGATCACGGCAATGCTCGGCGGCCGGTGCTCCCAGACCAACTTGCCGTTCGCGTCGAGTTCGAGCATCCGGTTCAGCCCCTTGCCATACTCGAAGAGCAGGAGGCGATGGGCGGGCGTCGGTGAATCTGCCGCAAGCGCCGACAGCGCGGGCAGGAGTGAAAGAAACAAAGCGAGGAGGCATCGGTAGGGTTTCATGGCTGCATTAAATTAGGCGGCCGCGAGAATGCGACGCGGCGGCAGAAAAGCAACGGCCCAGGGATCGGAGGCCTGGCCATGCGGTCGGAACCGCCAGGATGACCCCGGAGCCGCGATGGCCACAGCACGGCGGAGCCGCAACCCACGGCGGAGCCGACCGGTCCCCGGTCGCCGCACGGGTAGTGGGAACGGCGCGGGGGGACACGGGTGATCTGACTGGCGGGGTGGGCAGTGCTTGCGACGGATACCCGTGGCGGCAGCATGTTCAGACGCGCTGTGGAAGAGGCGCACGTCGTCGTG
This sequence comes from Akkermansia muciniphila, assembly GCA_945861535.1. Classification (GTDB taxonomy): domain Bacteria; phylum Verrucomicrobiota; class Verrucomicrobiia; order Limisphaerales; family BJHT01; genus BJHT01. The sequence goes on from CAMAUZ010000085.1 coordinate 11,784, forward strand.
GCGCGGCGCGGCGGCGCTCCGGGCGCATCTCAGTTTTGCGGCCGATTCCCAGTTCATCAGTGGCCGACTTCAGCCGGGTGCTTCCGTGGAGCCACTTGCAAAACCCCTGCTTGTTTATCTTTTACCCACCCTCTCTTACCATCTCCAGCCCGTCCCCTCGGCCAAGGCCCAGTCATCTGGTAAAAGATGAGGGGTAAAAGATGGAAAGCCGGAACTGTGAAGCCGAGGTTTTGCAAGTGCCTCCGGGGTTTGAAAATTCTTGGCCGGGACCGCGGCGGTACGCGCCGGATCGGAGATCGGAGCGCCGCAGGCAGGGTTGCGCGAAAGCGACGGCGGCAGGCGATCCGGTCACCCCATTTCCACCGTTCGCACCGCTGCGGGGAAAAAAGGATTCGCGCTGCCCCAACCCGTTTCGCATAGTCCCGCCCCACATGAAATCAATGACGGGTTACGGGCGGGGCGAATGCGCCCGGGAGGGGTTCAAAGTGACCGTTGAACTCAGTTCCGTGAACCGCAAACAGAGCGAGATCGCGCTCAATCTGCCGCGCGATTTGGAGGTGCTCGAATCGCGGATTCGCGATGCGGTCAACCGCCGGATCGCCCGCGGCCGCGTCACGGCGCGGGTGCTCCTGCACGCCGCCGAGGGCGCGACGGGCCGCGAACAGATCAACCTGGCGCTCGCCACGGAATACGCGCGGGATTTTCGTGCGCTGGCCAAAGCGCTGAACCTCGCCGGCGAGGTGACCGTGGACGCCATCCTGCGCGCGCCCGGCGTGCTGGAGAGCAGCGCCGGCGAACTCGATCCCGAGGCGGTCTGGCCCGCGGTCGAGACGGCGCTGGGCCAGGCGCTCGAGGCGTTGGTGAAGATGCGCGAATGCGAGGGGCAGAATCTGGCCGCCGATCTCCGCCAGCGCATGACCAACGTGGCGCGCTCCCTGGAGACCGTGCAGGCGCAGGCGCCCGCGGTGCAGGTGCGTTACCGCGAGCAATTGCTCGAACGCGTCCGCGCCGCCGGGGTCGAGGTCGCCACGGCGAACGACGAACGCGTGCTCAAGGAACTCGTGTTCTTCGCCGACCGCTCGGACATCACCGAGGAAATCACCCGGCTGCAGAGCCATTTTCAACAGTTCGAGGACTGCGTGAAATCCGGCGAACCGGTCGGCCGGACACTGGATTTTCTCTCGCAGGAAATGAACCGGGAAATCAACACGCTGGGTTCCAAGGCCAACAGCAGCGAGATTTCGCGCGAGGTGGTGGTCTTGAAGACCGAGTTGGAGAAATTCCGCGAACAGGTGCAGAACGTCGAATGAAGCCGCCGATGAGTTCCGAGCATTCCAACGCCCTGCTGCTGGTGCTCTCCGCGCCCTCGGGCGGCGGCAAGACCACCGTCAGCACGAAGCTGCTTCAGCGAAATGCCAACCTCGCCCGCGCCATCACCTGCACCACCCGGACGCCGCGCCCCGGCGAACGCGATGGCGTGGATTACTACTTCCTGGATGCGGGCCATTTCCTGAAACGGGTGCAGGCCGGCAATTTCCTCGAACACGCGACCGTGTACGGCAACAGCTACGGCACGCTCAAGGCCGAGGTGCTCAGCAAGCTGCGCCAGGGCAAGGACGTGCTCCTGAGCGTCGATGTCCAGGGGGCCGCCGCCATCCGCACGCAGGCCGCCGAAGATGCCGAACTGGGCACGGCGCTGGTCACGGTGTTCCTCACCCCGCCGTCCATCGCGATCCTCGAGGACCGCCTGCGCAAGCGGAATCAGGATTTGTCCACCGTCATCCACAAGCGCCTGGCGCACGCGCGGCAGGAGATCGCCCAGTGGAAACACTTTGATTATCTGGTCGTCAGCTCGTCGATTGACGAAGACGTGCGGCGGATGCAGGCGATCATGGATGCGGAGAAAATGCGGCAGTCGCGCTCAGCGCCGCCGCTCGGCGATTAACCCGAAAACCGCGCCCCGTCTGCGTCGCGAAAGGCCCCGATGAACCCACCGCAAAACATTGTTCTGGGCGTGACCGGCTCGATCGCCGCACACCGCGCGGCGGACCTGACCAGCCTGCTCACCAAGCAGGGCTTCGCCGTCCACGTCGTGCTCACCGCCGACGCACAACGCTTCATCACCCCCCTGCCCTTCAAGACCCTCTCGCGCCATCCGGTCGTCACCGATCTCTACGACGAGGAGCACGGCTGGCAGCCCACGCACATCCGGCTGGCCGATGAGGCGGATCTGCTGCTGGTCGCGCCGGCCACCGCCAATTTCATCGCCAAGCTGGCGCACGGCCTCGCGGACGACGCGCTATCGTGTCTCGCGCTGGCGCTGAATCCGCGGGCGAAGATCCTCATCGCCCCCGCGATGAACGGGAAGATGTGGCAGCACCCGGCGACGCAGGAAAACGTCGCGACGCTGACCGCGCGCGGGGTGGAATTCATCGGACCGGAGGCCGGCCTGCTTGCCTGTGGTTACGAGGGCCTCGGCCGGCTCTGGCCCATCGCCGACATCGCCGCCCGGGCGACGGCGCGGCTGTCCGGGCCCGGCTGAACTCCGCCCTGAGCCCCATGCAATTCCCCGATTACCAGACGCCCAAGCGGTGGGCGGATTTCCTGGTGACGCCGACCGTGGACCCCGTGCGACGGGCCGAACGGCTGCGGTTCGGCGAGCGGAACATTGTGCTGCCGGCCAAGCTGGCCGTGCTGGCGATCTTTGTTTACGAGTTCTTTTTTTCCAACAGCTTCGAAGGCCTGAACACCATCGGCGACATGGCGCTGGATCCGGTGAAGCGCTTCCTGATCGGCTATCTCATCATCAACGCCGGTGTGGTCGGCGTGTATCTGTGGATGGAACGCCTGCCGTTCTCGCTCGTGAACTCGATCACCTGGATCGTGAACCTGCTCGACGCGCTGTTCGTGGCGGCGATCACGGTGGTGACCGGCGGCTTCGAGAGCGTGCTCTACTGGGTCTTCCTTGTGCTGATCGTGCGCAACGCCGTCAGCGTGCCGGTCGCCGGGCCGCAGTTGGTGCTCAACTTCCTGACCATCGGTTCCTATGTCGCCGCCGTGTCGCTCTACAAATCGATCGTCGAACTGGACCCCTTGAGTTCGCCGGTGCTGATCGACCTCGGGCGCGAGCCGGCCGGGCTGGTCATGTCCGGCCAGACCGGGCAATTGCTGCTGGCCCGCGTGCTCCTGCTCGTGCTGCTCACGGCCTGTTGTTACGGCGTCGAGGTGCTCTTCGACCGCGGCTCGCAGGCGGCGGAAGAGGCCCGCGAATTCAGCACGCGCCAGGAACAGTTGACCTCCGCGGGCCGGCTGGCCGCCGAGATCGCGCACCGGCTGAAGAACCCGCTGGCGATCATCAACAACGCCGCCTTTTCCGCCCAACGTCTGCTGAAACAGGACCAGTCGGGCGCGCTCGAAAAAATGCAGATGATCCGCGACGAAGTGGAACGGTCCGACCGGATTCTCACCGAACTGATGGGCTATTCGCAGCTCGCGGAGGGCCGCGTGGAACGCCTCGACCTTGCCCCGCTGCTGGAGGACGCGATCGCCCAGGTGTTCCCCGCGGCGGCGAAGTACGAGGTGACCCTCCGGCGCGAGATCGAGTCCGGTTTGCCGCCGCTGTTGATGCAGCGCGCCCATCTCGAGGCCATCCTGGTCAACCTCCTGCTCAACGCCCGCGAGGCCATGCAGGGCCGCGGCCAGCTCGAAATTCACGCCGTGCAGAAAGATGACGGCGCGGTGGTCATTCAGATCAAGGACAGCGGCCCCGGCATCCCCGAGCGCCAGCGGCGGCAGATCTTCGAGCCGTACTTTACCACCAAGGAAAAAGGCACCGGGCTCGGCCTCTCCATCGTCAAGCACAACGTCGAGCTCTACGGCGGCACCATTGAAGTCGAATCCACGCTTGGAAAGGGCGCCCGCTTCACCCTAAAGTTTCCCGCGAAAGTATTGATGAGTCTGCGCAAATGAGTCCCGCCCTGCCCCCCATCCTGGTCGTTGACGACGAGAAGAACATGCGGCTCACGCTGCGCTCCGTCCTCAGCGACGAGGGCTATCGCGTCGAGGTGCTCGAGTCGGCCGAGGACGCCCTCGAGGCGCTCGAACAAAAGGAGTTCCTCATGGTCATCACCGACGCCCAGTTGGGCGGCATGAGCGGCTATGAATTGCTCCCCAAGATTCAGCAGCGGTGGCCGCAGATGCCGACGCTCATGATCACGGCCTACGCCACGCCCAAGCTCGCCGTCGAGGCCATCAAGTCCGGCGCGATGGATTATCTGGCCAAGCCCTTCGCCCCCGAGGAACTCATCCACTCCGTCGGCCGCTGCGCCGACCGCTACCGCCTGGTGCAGGAGAACGCCGCCCTGCGCTCGCGCTCCGGCGGCGAGGTTTACCGGCTCGACCAGATCATCGGCGAGTGCCCCGCCATCCTCAATCTCCGCCAGCTCATCGCCACCGTCGCCCCCACCAACGCCACCGTGCTGATCCTCGGTGAAAGCGGTACCGGCAAAGAGCTGATCGCCGGCTGCATCCACTCCCTGAGCAACCGCCGGGAAAAGAACTACGTCCGCATCAACTGCGCCGCCATCCCCGAGTCCCTCCTCGAGAGCGAACTCTTCGGCCACGAACGCGGAGCCTTCACCGGCGCGCTCAAACAAAAATCCGGCCGCGTCGAGGAGGCCCACGGCGGCACCATTTTCCTGGATGAAATCGGCGACATGAGCCGCTCGCTCCAGGCCAAGCTGCTGCGCTTCCTCGAGGATGGCTCCTTCACCCGCGTCGGCGGCAACGACGAGCTCAAGGTCGATGTCCGCATCATCGCCGCCACCAACCGCGACATCATCCAGGCCATCCGCGACAATCAGTTTCGCGAGGACCTCTTCTACCGGCTCAACGTCGTCCAGTTCCGCCCGCCCCCGCTGCGGGAACGCGGGACGGATGTCATCCTGCTGGCGCGGCATTTCCTCCAGTATTTTTGCTTCGCGCTCAACCGGCCCACCAAGCAGTTGAGCACGGCCGCCGAGCAAAAACTCCTCGGCCACTCCTGGCCGGGCAACGTGCGCGAACTGCGCAACGTCATCGAGCGCGCCGTCATTCTGGAAACCACCGACACCGTCCAGCCCGCCAACGTCCCGGATTTTCAGCTCGAGGCCCGCCTGCGCAAAGGCGACGCCCCGACCATCGCGCCGGGCCTCGGGCTGGATGAAATCCTCGGTGCCTACGAACGCGACATCATCAGCACCGTCCTGGAGCGCAATCGCTTCAGCATCAACAAAACCGCCGAGCAGCTCAAAATGACCCGCCACGCCCTGCGCTACCGCATGCAACGCCTCAGCCTCAACCCGGAGAGCGCGACCGAGGACGACACCGAGGGCCGCTCTTCCTGACATGACCGGCTGGGTTCCATCTCTGGCGCAGGCCACACCCCTCGGCGACGACCGGGTGCCGACACCGTCCGGATCGAAGATCACCACGCTGCTCGCGAACGACGCGGCCCTCGTCGTGCTGGCCGGACTTTTCCTGACGCTCCTCCTCGCGCCTTGGGCGGCCCGCTACTGGCGGCGCACCGGCCGGCGCCATCGAAAATTCAAAGGCTTGGAACACGTCGGCATCCCCGCCGCCGTCGCGACACCCGGCGCCCTCGCGGTCCCCCGCCCCCTCGCGGTTTCCAGCGGCCCCGGGACTTCGTCCAAACCGGTTGCTGCGCCACCCCGTCCGACCCCGCCCGCACCTGCGCCCGCGCCCGCGAAGTCCGCTTCCCGAGCGAGTCGCCGCCGGGTGCGCGCCCATCGGCCGCGCAATCCGACCCTCGCTGAAATCGGCGGCCTCCCGCCGCTGCGCCCCGATCCCGACTCGCCGCCCGCCGCGCCCTGAATCATGGAAGTCAGCCAAAGCATCACCCGCAAAAGCGCCTCCAACCTCGCGCTGGCTTTCATCCTTCTGCCCCCCGAAAAGCGCGCCGCCATGTCCGCGCTCTACGCCTTCTGCCGCGAGGTCGATGATGTCGCCGACGAAGAATCCGTCCCCGTCCCGCAGCGCCGCGCGCAGTTGGCCCAATGGGATGCCGACATTCAAACCGCCTGCGCGGGCGGCGAACCGGTGTTCGCGGTGAATCAGGAACTGCGCCCCGTCATCGCGCAATACCGGCTCGCCCTGCCGCTGTTTCAGGACCTCATCCGAGGCGTCACGATGGACCTCGACACCCAGCGCTACGACACCTACGCCGACCTCGAACTCTACTGCTACCGCGTCGCCTCCGTCGTCGGCCTCCTCAGCATTGAAATCTTCGGCTACCAAAATCCCGCCTGCCGCGACTACGCGGTCCATCTCGGCAAGGCCCTGCAACTGACGAACATCTTGCGCGATGTCGGCGAAGACGCCACCCGCGGCCGCATCTACCTGCCCCTCGCCGAGCTGGCCCGCTTCCAGGTCACGCCCGAAGAAATCCTCCGCGGCGAATACTCCGAGCGCTACGCCGCCCTCGCCGCCAGTGTCGCCGCGCGCGCCCGCCATTTCTACCGCCTCGCCAACGACACGCTGCCCGCCACCGACCGCCGCGCGATGATGACCGCCGAACTGATGGGCTCCGTATATTGGCGTCTCCTGCTCAAGCTCGAACACCGCCGCTTCCACGTCTTCGCCGGGCCGAAAACCCGCCTCACCAAACCGCAGAAAATCCTCCTCATCCTCCGCACCTGGCTCCGCCTCCGCACCGGCGCGGTCACCCCGAACTATGGCCGCCCCTGAGCCGCGCCCGCACGAAGCGCGGCGTTTACGCCGCAGTGGGCCACGACGGGACCTGTCAATCTTCGCGGAAGTTCGTTCAGTCCGCACCGGGGCCGTTGTCTCCCACTCCTCCGTTCGGAACGGAGGAGTGGGGCGGGGCGAGGAGGCGCTCCGCAAGCTCGGTCCGCTCGCCATGGTGAAGCACCCCTCTCCCCGGCCCTCTCCCCGTTCGTGCCTCACGGGGCGAGGGAGGCGGACCCGCCTCTGGTTACAGCGGTCCCAGAACGAATTTTCGCAACGATCGATATGCGCCGCAGACTCCGCCGAGCGGCGGACATTTCTCCGGCCTGAAGACCGCGCTCCTCGCCCCCTCCCCCGCCCATGAGCACGGTCGCCCCGCCCCGCCGCCTCATCGTCAACGCCGACGACTTCGGCCGCTCCGCCTCGATCAACGCCGCCGTCATCCGCGCCCACCGCGATGGCATCCTCACCACCGCCAGCCTGATGGTAAACGGCGACGCCTGCGCCGAAGCCATCGCCCTCGCGCGCGAGCATCCGCGTCTCGGCGTCGGCCTCCATCTCTCCCTCATCTGCGGCCGCGCCGCCCTGCCACCGCGCGAGATTCCCGGCCTCGTCGATTCCGCCGGTGACTTCAGCAACGACCCCGTCCGCACCGGCTTTCGCTACTTCGCGCAACCCGCCCTGCGCCCGCAACTCCGCGCGGAAATCCAGGCCCAATTCGCCAAATTTCGCGCCACCGGCCTGCCCCTGGACCACGTCAACGGCCACCTCAACCTCCACCTCCACCCGACCGTCTTCCGCCTTCTCCTCGACGCCGAACCCGCGCTGCGCCACCTCCGCCTCACGCGCGATCCCTTCCGGCTCAATGCCCGCCTCGCCCGCGGCCAGTGGCCCTACCGCCTCAGCCACGCCCTCATTTTCCTGCTCCTCTCCGCGCGCGCCCGCCCGCAACTCCGCGCCCGCGGCATCCGCCACACGCCGCTCGTCTTTGGCCTCCTGCAAAACGCCCGCGTGAACGAAGCCTACGTCCGCGCCCTCCTCCCCGCCCTGCCCCCCGGCGACAGCGAACTCTACTCCCACCCGTCCCTCGACGAGTTCCGCCCCGAGCTGGACGCCCTCCTCAGCCCCGCCGTGAAACAAGCCGTCACCGACCTCGGCATCACCCTCATCCGCTACCAGGATTTGTAAGTCTGGAAACAGGAGGAGGAATCTGGGAACCACGGATCAGAACCGACAAGCAAAGATAAACCTGAAAACGGCAGTTGAGTTGAACCACGAAACACACGAAGCCCACGAAACAGGCGAAAACAAGGGCTGCAAGTGAGTTATTACGGCATCAAAAAACACCTGCCGGGTGAACCGTGAGCTTGCTGTAACGCGTTCCCTTTTCGTTTCTTTCGTGTCTTTCATCGTTCAACCCGACTGCCGTTTCCAAGGTGAATGGTTGCCGCGCTTCCTGCGAGCGGCGGATGTCGCGGTGGAGTCTCGTTACCGTGTTTCGTGGAAAGGAGAAAAAGGAGAGATACCAGGGTTACCACGGCAGATGCGGAGCAGACTACCGCTGCTGCCTTCCGGCCCTCGCGGGGTTTGTAAGTCCACATTCCATGGACCCTGGCCCCCGGATTAAGGCGGAGGGCGCTGGGGGTCGCAAGGAGATTTACGGATGAATTTGGCGGACGACCGGGAGTGGGGGGAGAGCGTGCGGTGGGCTTTCGGAGCGGCACAGAACACCGCAGAGAGCGGAAGGGCGCAGAGTTGGTGGAGGCGCGGCAACGGCGGCGCGCGACCGGTCCCCGGACGCAGCGCGTGAATGGCGGAGGGAGCGGCGGAATGTTCCGAAGATTTTCGTATTGCGGGCGCACTCCACGGTTAGCCCTACTCCCTCTCGGTAATCCCGCTCCGCTGAATGCTGAACCCCCAAGCGCGCGTTCCACAGCTCCCGGCAAACCCAACAGGATTCCATTTGTTTAGCCCCAGCGGGGCGGTGCTATTCCAACCCAGGGCATGGCCTTGGGTTTCGGCGTCGAGCGTCCGCGAAGCCCTGAAGGGGCGGTCCAACCGTGGGACTGTTACCCCGCGATCGAACGCCCCTTCAGGGCTAAACGGTTCAATGGGTGGCGTAACCCAGGGCGTCGCTTCGCTCTGCCCTGGGCTGGTATGTCATCGCCCCGTTGGGGCTAGGTATCGGCGGGGTTGAGGGCGAGGACCTTGATGTGGCGGTCGGCGGAATCGATCCAGTAATGGATGGCGTAGCCGGCGAAGACGCTGATCTCCACGCGGCGGCCGATGCCGTCGCGCTCCTGGTAGTCGGAATGTCCTTCGGGAAACTGCCGTAACTTGGAAAGATGAGCTAGGAGACGGGCGCGGGATTGCTTGGGCATGGCGTCCAAGACACTGATCGCTTCCAGATCAAGGAGGCGGTAGTCCGTGCGACCCGGCTAGTCCGAATATCGCTTCTGCAAGTCATCCAGTTCTACCCAGTGAGCCAGATTCTTGTCATCGATCTTGCGGGAAAGTTCGCTTTGGAACTGATCGTTCTGGTGGGTCTGTAGGGAAACCAGAAAGGCGATCAATTCACGCCGCTCCGCTGATTGCAGATGCGCGGCCTGGTCTTTGAGTTGTGCCAATGACATGGGCGGAGGCTAGTTCTTGGCGGCCCGGCGATCAAGCGGGTTGGCGTGGGTCAGGCTTCCAGCCTGACGGTACGGGCGGCATCCGTGCCGCCCGTTCCTTGCGGCGGCGCGACAGGAGCGGGAACACGGGGCAGGGATGCCCCGTGAACCGGCAGGCAAGGATGCCTACCCCACATACGGGGCGCGCACCGAGGTCGAGGAAATGCGCGGGGTTTCGGGTCGGCGGGTTTTCCGCGAGGGCGCGGAGAACTGCGAACTTAGGGTCGGTCCTTGGGCAACTTCCCCTGTGTCAGGCGGCGTTCGAGCTTGAGGAAGGCATTTTCTAACTGGAGGTGCTGTTTCTCTCGCTCCAGGCGCTCGCGGTCGCTGATGTGACGGACCTCGGTGGAAAGGGCCTCCACCAATCCGGCCAGTTCGTGCATCTCCCGGCGCAGTTCCGCGATGGCGGCCTTGTTTTCGCGGGTGTCCTTCGCCACGGACACCAGACCGGCCAGTAGTTCAGCGAGCTGCTTCCACATGGCGCAGATTCTCCCGGATGCGGTCAAATTTCTTGCGGGTGGCGACGCGGAGCTGCCGGATTTCGGCGGCGGCGGTTCGGTTGGCCTTGCGGATGAGGGTAAGTTCTTCGAGGTAACCGCGAAGCTGTGCTGCGAATTGAGCGTCCGCGCGCATCTCGTCCTGCGGCAACGTGGTGGCGACTTTCATGGGCCGAGGCTAGCGTCTTGGTGTGGTGGGGGCAAGCGGGGTTTCACGTGAGAAGGGCATCCAGATCCGAGGCGCGGACGGAGGTTGTAGAAAATGTGCGGGGTTTCGGGCTTGCGGGTTTTCCGCGAGGGCGCGGAAAACGGCACCCGGGGGCGGGTGCGGTCCCCATGTTGCTTCGCTGTTCGGGAGTTAGGAGGCGGGGCGGCGGGGGGGCTTTTGGGGGTGGAAGCTTCCAGAGGTAGGCGGCAGGGGGGCCTTTGGTACGGGTTAAGCCGATTTCTAGCTCCAGGCGCTTGACCCAGGTGGGGCACGGGCGGGCATAGGGCAGGGCGAGGCGCGCTTGCAATTGCGGCCAGGTCAGGCCGGTGGGATTCCGGCGGAGTTCATCGCGAATTGCGTTTCGGAAGTCTTCGTAGCGCATGGTCACTGGGGGAAGTTGACGGGTTAAGTTGAAGCAGAGATACCGAAACTCGCGGATTAACAACTTCAACAGTCGCCAACTTCAACCCATTCCACGCCTAGTTCTTTACACTTCTGTTTCAGACCATTCGGGATGCTTGGTGCAACAAGAATTCCACGAACATTCCCGCACGCTTGATTGAATTCCGCGGCAGTGACGTGCTTGTAGGCCACAGTTTGCCAGACGCCGTAGTCGCTTTCACCGGGAAATTCAGATTCGACTTCAATCGCGACGAACCTCTCGTGAACGTCTATTAGGATGAGGTCTGGTCTGAAATGCGATTCAAGGGAAGGCTCATATCGGAACTGATGCATTCCGGCTTCGATGATCTCAGGATGTTTCCATAGCTTGTCTTTAAGATCGCGATGGGCGCGGTTTTCGCCGCCGCCTCCTCCCCCGCCACCGTGGCCCCCACCCCGTCCGCTTCCGGATGCTGGAAGACGGTGTCCGCCGCCCGGTTGGGTGGTTCCTAATGGAACTAAAGTTGAAGTTGAACTCTGAGTTGGACTCACGGCAATGGGGAGTGGGGCAAGCGGCAGAGTCGGCACAGGCGTGACTGGACGGGGAGGCGTTAGGGTCAAAACACGGGGTGTTAGAACTGGGGTTTTTGGTAGCGCGTTTGCGATCTCGACTTCTGTGACTCCCCGATTTAGCAGTTTGCGCTTGAGGCTGGCCTCGTCACAACCGAGCAAGTCGGCAAAAACTGCACCATCATCCAACTGGTCTGAACGACCAGCGGCGTGACATAATGCCAAGCCAACCTCTTCCCATAAGATGTCTTTGGGTTTTCCTTGAGCCGTGAAATTCTCATCGGAATCGAGCCACAGGGATGGCGGCGTCAGCGCCGATTCCTGAAAGAATGCGGGGCACGATTGCGTTTCGAGTTCATGTTGATGAAGCAGAAACTTCACCTGAAGGCTCAACCCAACCCGGAAGCTTACTGTCCGCCATTTCTCGCTGACTCTCGTCGGGTCGTGATCTCTAGCACGCAGATACGCTTCCAGACAGGGGGAGCGCTCCCGAAGGCGCCACCGTATTTCGTCAGCCAAATCGGGCTGAGGTTCACCTTTTCGAAAAGAAGCGCTACCCTGTAAAGCTTTACTGAGCGATTGAATTCCAAAGATTTCACATGCCTTATCCTTATTTTCCCGTCTCCCCAATTCCACGGGGAATGTCCGGATACCCTTCAATCGTAAACGCGAGAGATCGGGGCGGTCCACAAACCAAACATTCTGGCCGCTCGATACGAGATGCCAGGCGTCCGTATTATCAGGGCGCTTTTCGACGCACCAAATTTTGCCGGGATAATTCGACGAACATCTGCGGAGCGCCTCCGCATACAGGCGCTTAGTCCTCGACCGATCGGATTCGTTCTCATTGCCATCAACTTTGGTTGCGGCAAGGAGCCAATGGTTCCAGTCCGATGGGGTTACGGAATTCCACGAAGACCGGATGCCCAAGCGTTCTTGAACGTGGGTGGGTATGTGACGGGCTGGCGCGAAGACCCAGTCCGAAAGAGTTTGATAGACCTCGGAAGCTTGTGAAAATAGGTCACGCGGTGGCGCAAGCTTCTCAGACCCATCAACGGGAATCCACGCTACATGTTGGAATAAATGCCAAAGATAAGAGGGTGAATCTGGCAGGCAGACATTATCATGGTCACATCGTTTCGAGCTAGATCGGGATATGCTTGCCTGTCGATAGGTCTCATAGTAGGCCCACTCTCCGCCGATAGATGTAAATGCCCCACTTAGCTCAAGAACCGACGCATCGCCGTCGAGCTGCCAGTCTTCCCGGAGGCGGGCGCACCGGACGTCGTTTTCGTTGTCCTTGTTCAGCGTAATGCAGTGGTCATTCCAGAGTCTTGGTGCATTTGGGAGTGGGAAGGGAAATCGGCCGCACTGCCACAAGATACGCTGTTTTGGCTCGCTTTCGTTCACCACGCATAGCACCTTAGGCGACCAACCAACGCCAAGCCATCGGGCGATCAGTTCGATCTGTTTGCGCCGAGTTTCATCCTCTTCCGGCGGCAGAAAAAACGAGCGATTGCGGTTTGATGTGTAGGCGCGTTCAAGGAAATCGTTCCCTGTCCATTCCTGGCCCGCATAGACGTCTTTGGCTGGCTTCCACTCCCCATTGTGACATGGGACATTGACTTGCTCTGCCAGTGCGTTGCGGTCCTTGCTTTTCCAGTCTATTACACCGTCGGACTCTTTGAGAAGCGGCGCGATGTTCGAGAGAAGATACGCCCACAGCTTTTCTGGAACGACTGCGGCAAGTTGCTGCTTTGCGAGTACTTGGGCGATGCTTTGCGGCTTGAACTCCTGAACCCCCAGCGCCTGTAAAAGACGTTTCACCTCTGGGTTTAGTTCGCAATCGACCGCAAATGCCCGGGAAATGAATCCAACTTGGATGCCCTCGGGGGCGGGTGTGAGACGGCTGTCCTTCGGCGGAAAGAAAAGATAGCAATTGAATGTTGCTTGAGGGCTGGCATCGCCTTCAATGGGAAGCAGTGGGAAGTTGCGCAACTCTTCGATGCTGAGTTTGGCCGTTGAGTTGAGCGCCATAACAACTTTTTCTCGCTTTTCATTATCCACTCCCGGCGTAAGAAAAAACGTTCCGGCAAGCCCACCTGGCCTGTGGTGCGTCAGCAATTCCTTAAACTTTTGCCAGTTGGGGACTCGGTTAATGGAATTCCAAGGGAAGTCTTTTGTGCCTGCATCCGGGCACAAACGCACGTCGCAGAGTCGAACTCCGCACTGGGGAAGCACCATTTCCAGCAAGGTGGCCTTTATTGCTCGCCAGACTTCATCTGCAAGTCCAGTCATGCCATCTAGTGGCGCTAACAAATCCAAAAAGATTCCGTCTTCATGTACTGAAGTGAGGACAGATTTCACACAACAGGCCAACGATTGCACTATCTCAGGGCGGTTGGCCCCTGGGCGTACCCTCTTCCTGTTTTGCTCCAAGTCGAATTCCCCGTGTAGGTACATTGGCACAGGGCAAATTTCCTCCGTCGGGAAGAATACGCGAATCTTGTCGTGGCGATACGGTGTGGGGTAGCCGTCCGAATCGACGAGGACTGCAGCCGCGCTTGCCGTTTGTCCCGAAGGATCCCGGAATATACGCCACCGGCTTTTATGGGTGACCTTGTCTCCAATCTCCGCCGAAAGATTGCGAACGTCACCGTCTCTCTCGCATCTCCAAAGAATCCGATCGCCTTCGGGAGGTTGCCAGTAAACTTCATCGATAGCGTGAAGAAAGAGCAAAATTGTAGGATCCCCAGTGACTGCTTCCCATTCTTTGGCGAAAAGGCCGTTGCGGATTATCGGCGCAGCCGATTCCAAAGTGATTATTGTGGCGTAAACTGCCTCGACCTCTGGAATTGCGAGGTCTTGGTCATCCCAGAAAGGCAGCCGTAAAACTGGCACTTCGTCTGCAGACGGTAAATCAGCAGCCCGCAATGCTTTTTGACTATCCTCACGACTGAAGCGGACCCGCAGGTTTCCCGATCGAATCCGCACTCGCTCGCCTACGTCGAGCACCGCTTTGAATCCAAGTCCTTTGTAGCCGATTGGATCAGTGGCTGCGGCATCGTCAGCATTTTGCAAGAGTTCGAGCAGGAGCCGATTCGTGTAGTCCAACCCCATTTCTTTCTCAGCGCGGGCATGCTCAATCACGTCGCCAGGGCAACGTTTGTAAGCATCAAGCCTATTCGCCCGGAGCGCATCCACCTTCCGTTTTGCCTCCAATGCGGAATCGAATGGTCCTGGATTTCGCTCGGTTTCGTCGCTGCGGTGACTATTGCACACGGCTTCCAATCCACCGATGGAAAATGGTTTTCCCGTATTCGCCGCAATCAGTCCCTTGCTGCTCCAGTTAAAGTACGCATGTGACATAATGAAGTCTGCTTGTCATTTTGGGCTTAGATCATGCGTGTCACGGGTTCCGGTATGTTTACGTCCGGATTACTTCTTCGGTTCATGACTCAGGGCTAAGTATTCCAAGATCGCGGCTAAGTCGGACGGAGGGAGTTGCTCGAAGCCGGTGGGCATGATGGAAAGGAGGGAGGCGTCGAGCTTGGCGATGTCTTTGCGCTGGACGACGTGTTTGGCGCCAGTGAGGTCGAGGATTTCCACGGTGGTCTGGGTCTCGGCTTCGAGGCGGCCGGTGTAGGTTTCGCCGGCTTTGGTGGTGACGCTCCAGGAGCGGTAGTTGGCTTCGACGGAGCGGTTGGGGTCGATGATTTCGACGAGGATGTCGGCGCGGGGGCGGACGCCGATGCCGGTGAGTTCGGGGCCGATCTTGCCGCCTTTGCCGTCGAGGGTGTGGCAGTTGAGGCAGACGAGGTCGAAGATTTCCTTGCCGCGTTTCACGTCGCCTTTCTGGTTGGCGATGGGGAGGAGTTTGTCGGTAAGGGCGGCCATTTCGGCGCTCGAGGGAGCGGGCTTGGCGCCTTCGAGTTTGCGGGCGCGGGCAGCGAGGTCGCGGTTCGCGTTGCTCTTGAGTTGCTGCCAGTATTCGGCGGCGATGTCGGTGCGTTTGAGCGGGCCGCGTTCCACGGCGTCGAGGAGGGCGGCGATCCATTCGGGGCGGCGGAGGACAGCGGAGATGGTGGCGCGGCGGGTGGTGGGGGTGAGTTTGTTCCAGCTTTCAACGAGGGCGGTGCCGGTCTGGGGGTGGCGGCTTTCGGAGACGGCGGTGATGAGGCCGCTGGCGAGGGCGGGCGGGGCGGTGAGGGCGAGTTGCGCGAGGACGAGTTGGGTGGAGGCGGGCTGGTCATCGAGGAAGACGAGCTGGCGCGCGGCATCGACGCGGTCGGTGACGCCGGCCTGGGCGTCGGCGACGAGGGTCTTGAAGCCTTTGGTGAGGGCGGCGACTTCGGAGGCGAAGAGGTCGCGGCGGCCCCAGCGGTCGGCGAGGCTGACGAGGCGTCCGCGGGAGTCGTTGGG
Organism: Akkermansia muciniphila; assembly: GCA_945861535.1. GTDB lineage: Bacteria > Verrucomicrobiota > Verrucomicrobiia > Limisphaerales > BJHT01 > BJHT01. The sequence goes on from CAMAUZ010000085.1 coordinate 27,278, forward strand.
GAGGGATTTGAGGAGGGCGACGAGTTTGGGTTCGTCGTCGGGGGTGAGTTTCGGCGCGGTGCCGGCGGGCCAGCCGGTGGCGAGGCCGTCGAGGATGGGGAGGGCGAGCGCGGGCGAGGCGTCGGTGAGGGCGAGGAGGGTGGGCACGACGGATTCGACGGGGACGCGGGACGCGTAGTGGCCGGTGACGATGCGGAGGGTCTGGCCGACGCCCGCGGAGACGCCGGCCACGGGTCCGCCGCCGCCGGCGATGGGGATGAGTTCGATGTCATCGAACCACGCGGTGCCGGTGGCGAGGCCCCAACCGCCGAAGAGGCAGTTGATGGTGAGGTCGGTGATGCCGGCGCTGTGGAAGATGGTTTCGACACGGGTCCAGTCCTTGGTGCCGGTGATGGCGGGGGTTTTCGAGCCTTCGATGCCTTGGGCTTCGTGGAGGTTGAGCTGGGCACCGCGCGCGCCTTTGAGGTTCTCGGTTTTGATCCAGACGGAGAGGCGGTAGGTGGTGTTGGGTTCGAGTTTCACCTTGGTGAACCAACTGGTGTCCGCGCCTTCCGTGGAGTCGATGCGGAGGCTGCGGGTGCCGGTGTGGGCGAGGTCGGAGAGGCTGTGCTCGCCTTTGCCGCGGTAGGTGCGCGGGGTCCAGTCGAGGGGTTTGCCGGCGGTTTCGTTTTCGAAGCCGGGGTTGCGAATAATGTTCACGGGCTTCGGCGCGGCGGGCGCGGGGGCGTGCGGAACGCTGGCGAGGGCGGCCTTGAGGAAGCCCGCGTCGTGCTTGGCGGCGGCGGCGGTGGCGGCGTGTTGCAGCCATTTGTCGCCGGAGTATTTTTCATCTTTCAACGCGGCGAAAACGGCCTCGCCTGCAGCGGTGTCCGCTGGCAGGTCGGCGAGCGCGAGGAAGGCGGCGAGGCGGACCTGGGCGTCGGCGTCGGCGAGGAGCGGGGTGGCGAGCGCGGGCGCGAAATCTTTTCGTAAGGCCATGAGCGCGGCGCGGCGGACGCTGGCGGCGGGATGCTTGAGGGCTTGGCGCGCGGCGACGTGGGCGAGTTTGTAGCCGGAGTCGAGTTCGCCGAGGCCCTGCAAAGTCCAGAGGGCATGGAGCGCGCCGGGGTTGAGGCCGAGTTCATCGACGGTGGTGTCGCGGACGAGTTTGACGAGGGCGTCCGCGGCGGCGGTGAGGTGACGCTCGACGAGGAGTCGCTGGGCGTGCATGCGCCAGAGGAGGTTCTCGTGTTTGAGCGCGGCGACGAGTTCGGCGGGCGTGGCTTTGGCGAGGTTGAGCGAGGGCGTGAGTTTTCCATCCTGATGCGTGACGCGATAGATGCGGCCGTGGGTTTTGTCCCGGAGGGGGATGTCGTAGGCGTTGCCTTTGCCGTTCTTGAAGCCGGCGGGCGTGGGGTTGTGCTGGATGATGTAGTTGTACCAATCGATCACCCAGAGCGCGCCGTCGGGGCCGACCTCGGCCATGATGGGCGCGGTCCATTCGTCATCGCTGGCGAGGAAGGTGCGGCTGTTTTGCGCGATGAAATCCGCGCCGTTGGGCTGGAGGACGAACTTGCCGACGAGATGGCCGGTGGGTTCGGTGACGAAGGCGACGCGGTTCCAGTAGGATTTCGGGAAGCTGCGCGCGGTGTAGAGGGCGTGGCCGGCGGCGGCGGTGTAGCCGCCGTGGACATCGACCTGGCGGACTTTTTCGGTGATCGGGAAAAAGCGCGAACTCGTCGCGATGGTGTCCACGCGGCTCGCGGACCAGCCGCTGACGGCTTCGTAGTAGCGGTTGGGGATGGGCATGTACATGGAGGGGTTGCCGTTGGCGGTGGAGCCGAAGACGATGGCGTCCTCGCTCCAGCCGAAGCCCCAGGTGTTGTTGTTGCTCGAACGGATGAACTCGAGTTTCGAGCCGTCGGGCTTGAAGCGGAAGAAGCCCATGCCGAAGCGCTGCGGCTGGCCGCCGACTTCGCCGTTGAAGCCCGAGTAGCCGACGGTGCCCCAGATCCAGTTGTCGAAACCCCAGCGGATGCTGCTCGGTCCGGCGTGGGTGTCGCCGGTGCCCCAGCCGGTGAAGAGGACTTTGCGCACGTCGGCCTTGTCATCGCCGTCGGTGTCTTGGAGGAGGAGCGTGTCGGGCGCCTGCACGACGATGAGGCCGCCGTTGGCGAAGACGAAGCCGGTGGGGATGCTCAACTTGTCGGCGAACACGGTGAACTTGTCGGCGCGGCCGGTGCCCTTGGTGTCTTCGCAAATCACGATGCGGTCGCGGCCCGCGCCGGGCGGCTGCATTTCATTCGGATAATCCACGGTCTCGGCGATCCAGAGGCGGCCGCGTTCGTCGAAGGCCATGGTGATGGGCTTCTTGATTTCGGGATCGGCGGCCCAGAGTTGCGAGGCGAAACCGGGGAGGGTGACGAGGTGTTTGGCGGATTCGTCGGCGGGCAGCGGCTTCTGCATTTGATTCCATTTGGTGTCGCCTTTGCGCGCGCCGCCGGGGGCGTAGAAGGGGACATTGGCTTCCTGATACTCGAAGGGTTTGAGGCCGGTCTTGGCCTGCAATTCCTCAAGGCCGTTGGCGGCGGCCCAGCGGAGGCCGTTCTCGATCAGGGCGTGGAAACCGGCGTTGGACCAGGTGCGTTGGTCGTGGCCCCAGGCAGTGTAAAACATGCGGCCCTGGCCGTGGGTGCGGACCCAGGTGTAAGGCTCCGCGCCCTTGTCGTCGCGGCGTTCGGCGAGGACGATGCGGTTGGTCGGGTTGTGCGCGGAGTGGACGTAGGTTTCGTCCCAGCTCTCGATGGCGGTGAGGCCCTGCATGATCGGGTGTTCGGCGTTGACGATGGTTTCCTGGAAGACGCCGGTGCCGTGGCTTTTGAACTTGCCGCCGACGAGCGCGATGAACGCGGGGGAATTGCCGAAGCACGCGGAGGCGCAGTGGATGGGCACGAGGCCCTTGCCGCCGGCGACGAAATCGAGGAGTGCCTTCTCCTGTTCGGGCGCGAGCTTGGTGTGGTTGGCGAAGATGGCGAGGGCGTCGTAGCGGGCGAGCGTGGCGGGGTTCAGGTCGTCGAGCTTCTCGGTGTAGGTGAAGGTGATGCCGCGCGGGCTGAGGGCGGCGTCGAGTTGCTTGAAGCGCGCGGCGGGCTGGTGGTGGCCTTGGTCGCCGAGGAAGAGGACGTTGAGCGCGCCGCTGGTTTTTGGGAGGGGGGCTTTGGCGGCGGCGAAGGTGGTGGCCGTGGTGAGGAACGCCAGCGCGAAGGCGGCGGGGCGGAGGAGGGACGCGAGTTTGTTTTTCATGACGATGGTTTTGGCTCGCTGCGCGCGGGAGGTCCGGGGGGAGCGCCGCGCGGCAGGGAGCGGCGAAAGATTAGGGAGAAATGGGGCGGCGACAATGAGGTTTCGCGGGATTTTCGGGTGGAGATTTTCGGGGAGACGGAATCGGGAATGGCAGAAAAATGGGGAGGGGAGAGGGGATTTTGGAGTGGCTGGCGCACGGTGGTTCGACTTGGAAAAAGTAGTTGGAACCACGAAAGACACGAAAGACACGAAAAGAGAAAGCCATACGGAACCGGGGGATCGCGGGGCAGGTGAAGAAACTCAATGCCGCCAAACCACAATTCGGCCCTTTGTTTTCGTGCCTTTCGTCTCTTTCGTGGTTCGTCTTGCCGACCGTTTCCGGCTTCAGCCGCTCACGGCGTTTTTCGCAGCGTGTTCCACGGGGCTTCGGTCGAGACATCGACGATGGCGGGGCCGGGGGCGTTGGCGGGGGAGAGGATGGCGAGGAAGACGAGGGGTTCGGGGTGGGGATTGTAGGTGCCGTGAACTTCGCCTTTGGGGATCAGGACCATTTCCCCGGGATCGAGAAGGCGGTGGTCGCGGCCGCACCACTGCTCGGCGCGGCCGGAGAGGACGTAGATGATTTCTTCGCGGGTGGGATGGGTGTGGAAGGGGTGCGAGCCGCCGGCAGGCATGTTAGCGCGGACGAGGAGCAGCTCCTGATTGGGCACAATGTCAGCGCGGCAGAGCCATTCTTCGTAGGCCCATGGGGAGGTGAAATCGATTTTCTCGGCGGCGGTGACGAAGCGGCGGAGGGCAAGGTCGGCGGGGGAGGCGGACTTGGCGGGCGTGTTCATGGGGGAAGTGATGCCAGAACGGGGCTGGGAAGGGGAAGCGAAAGGAGGCGGGAACGGCGGCCGAAAACCTTCTCTCTCGGCACTACAACTCTGAAAAAATCCTCGCACATCGCGAGGCGTTCGGGGTGCGGGCGGTCCCCGCCCGCAGCGGCGGCGCACCTGCGAGGACACCAACCAACTTCCAACGCCCCGGCTCCGGTGTGGCCGCTGCGGCCGGGACGGCCGCGCTCCTTGGGTTGCGGCTCCGCCGCTCTGTGCCACAACTCTGCAATATCCTCGCGTGGCACGAGGGATTCGGAGCACGGCATTCGTACTATTTCAGCGTGAGAGGTACGGGCATGGTCGGACCCGCGACGACGTTCGAACGGTGAAGCGGCGTGAACGCCGCGCTCCTTGGGTTGCGGCTCCGCCGCTCTGTGTTCCTCGCGTCTCTGTGGTTCTCTCATCGGTTTTCACTGCAGAGATGCGGCTTAGTCTGACCTTGAGCGCGCAGCAGAATAAGTCGCACCGCACAGCATGGGAGTACCCGCCCTCGGGTGCAATTTCCCGCGCCCTCACGGAAAACCAGCGCGGGACGAAAGCGTGCGGAGTTATTGAAACTCACCGGCTCGCATGAGGGCTGGATGCAAGACGGGGCAGCGCCGCCGATTCCGGCGTTCGGAATTATTTGTCCGAGCGCGGGTCGAAGGCGTCGCGGAGGCCGTCGCCGAGGAAATTGAGGGCGAGGAGGCTGGTGACGAGGACGAAGACGACGTAGGCCAGCGCGTAAAGGATGTCCACGAAGCGCATCATGAATTCATCGGTGGGTCCGCCGGAACTGGCTGGGAGGGCGCAGTCAGCGACACCCAGGGCGGGTGTGCTTCCCGGCACGAATTCCCGAGGCGACGCTTGCGGTGCCCCCGCGTCCCGGCCTAATCTCTCCGCACTGCGAACGATTTTCCTCCCCACCCAGAACGCGCGGAATTTCCAGCCAGTGCCCGTTGGTTTGGTGGGAGAAACGGAACCGAGTCAGATAGGTTGAACGCATGACACTAGTGTAGTGTCTCCGAATTGACTATACATAACAGGTTTTGGCGATAAACTCACGGCATGGCTCGACCCATTCAAACCCTGTCCCTCACCCCCGAACAGCGATCCGAGCTGCGACGGCTCGTCAATCGGCCCACCGCCTCGCAGCG
>CAMAUZ010000086.1 GCA_945861535.1 Akkermansia muciniphila
GAGACGCTGGTGCTCATCCACAACCCCGACGTCAAACTCACCGATAGCTGGCATGGCGGGGAACGCCTCGCCCTCGCTTTTCGCACCAGTCGCGACGGTGGTCACACCTGGTCCGCGCCCACGGACATCTATCGTTCGCCCACCAACAAACTGTGGGTGGACTATCCCGCCGTGCGGTGGATCAAAGGCCAGTTGCACCTCGTCTGGCGGCACATCGATAGAGCCACCCCCGTCGGCGGATTGGGCGGCACAAGCCTCTACCATCACGTCCTGCCTAGCGCGACTTTCGCAGCCGCCGGTGTGCCGGAGAAGTCCGCTGAATCCAAAGCCAAGCCCCTGCGCATCCTCCCGCTCGGCGACAGCATCACACGCGGCTCCTATCTCGCGAAGAACGGCGGCAAGTCCACCGGACTGCCGCATCCCGACGGCGGTGGTTGGCGCAAGCCGCTTCAAGACAAGCTGCGCGCCGCCGGCATCGCGTATGACTTCGTCGGCGAACTCAACTACGCCGCCTTCGGTCGCGATGGCGTCGTTGATCCCCAGTTTGATCCCGATCATCACGGCCTCGCGGGCTTCAGCAGCGCGGGCATCCTCAAAGGCGGCGTGGTGCCCACATTGCCGGATGCCTTGGCAAAGATGGGCGTGAAGCAAGTCACCGTCCCAGGCATCGTGGATGTGCTGAAGAAGCACCAACCCGACGTGATCCTGCTCCTGTCCGGCGCAAACGGATTCGATGCCCCCGCGCGCGACCAACTCATCCGCACCATCGGCGAGACGAGCCCCGCGCACCTGTTCATCGCCACCATCCTCCCTCAGAAGGTCCCGCGCTCCGGTTGGGAGAAAGTGGACGCGTACAACGCCTCGCTGCCCGCCATCGTCGCCATGCAGAAGGCCGCCGGCAAACGCATCACCTTCGTGGACCTGCACGCCGCGATCACCACGGACGATCTCCTGCCCGACGGCGTCCATCCGAATCAAGCGGGCATGGACAAAATGGCCGCCGCTTGGTTTGCAGCCCTCCAGACTTCTCGCTGACCGCTTCCTGGCCACGTCACCTCGTCAACGATCCCCCATGCGTGCGCGCTGCGAGCGGGGACCGCCTGCGCGCCGAAACAATTTTCCCGCGGCACGAACAGCCCGCCCCAATTCCTCCCCTCCCATTCCCCTGCCCCAAATTCCCCTGCCCAATTCGGCCGTGCCCACGAGCGCCTGCGATCCGCGCCGCGACCAAGATCACGCATGTCCCTCCGCTCCCCTCACCTGTCACGCGCTGCGACAGGGGACCGGTCGCGCTCCGCCTCGTTTGCGGCTTCGGCGCACACGACATCTCCGCAAAACCCTCGGGCGCCGCGGGGCGCTTACCGGAGCGAGGCTGTGTGCGCGGAGCACCAGCCGCAGCGGGTTGATCGCAGGGGACGCCTCGGATTCCGACGGGTGCCTGCGGGTTTCGGGGCCGCTGCGACTGGTCCTCTGCGGACACAGCCGCGCTCCTTGGGTTGCGCCACCGCCTCACCGGCCCGGTGAAAATAGAAAAGTGAATTCGCCATTCCAGTCCCTGTCCACCGGTGATTGAACCGCCGCTCTCCGGCCCAACGCGACCCAACATGAAACAACGCCGCGCCCTCGCCCCGCTCGCCGCCGCCCTCGCCGCCGCGCTGCTGTTTGTTTCGCTGCCGGACCTGCGCAGCGCCGAGCCATCCACCGCCGCGCCCCGCCTGCCCGACCCGCGCTCGCCGGACGCGCGCACGGTCGCCATGCCCGTGGACAAGGCGAAAACGTGGTGGGCGTTTCAACCCGTGCGGAAGCCCGCCGTGCCGGGCGTCGGTCCACGCCATCCGATTGATGCGTTCATCGCGGAAAAGCTCGCGGCGGCGGGCCTCGAGTCCGCGCCCGCGGCGGACCGGCGTTTGCTCCTGCGCCGCGCGACCTTCGATCTCACGGGGCTGCCGCCCACGCCCGCGGAGGTCGCCGCCTTTCTCGCCGACGCTGCACCCGGAGCCTTCGCGCGCGTCGTGGACCGGCTGCTCGCGTCCCCGGCTTATGGCCAGCGCTGGGCGCGGCACTGGCTTGATGTCGCGCGCTATGCGGATTACCACGACGCCGATCCCAAGGCCCGCACGGCGAGTTGCGAGCCATTGGAAGCGTGTCGCTATCGCGACTGGGTGGTCGATTCCTTCAATGCCGACCTGCCGTTCGACCGCTTCATCGTGCATCAGCTCGCCGGGGATTTGCTCCCGAATCCGGCGGGCGGCGCGCTCTATCCGGCCGGCTTGATCGCCACCACGTTCCTCGCCAACGGCGCGTGGGACCGGGGCGACGCCGACAAGGAGAAGATGCTCAGCGACATGGTGGACGATCAGATCGACACGGTGGGCAAGGCGTTTCTCGGCCTCACCCTCGGCTGCGCCCGCTGTCACGATCACAAGTTCGATCCCATCTCGAACGACGATTACTACGCGCTGGCCGGGGTCTTCTACAGCACGCATTTCATGGAAACCCTCGGCACCAAGGGCGGCGAGATCACCTTCAAACGCGTGCCGCTCGTGCCGAAGGAAATTGCCGCGCTGCGAGACGGACAGGGCGCGCAACTCGACGCGCTCAAGGCGAAACTGACGGCGCTCGACAAACAGAAGCCGAAGCCCGCCGACAACGATCCCGTCCGCCTCGCGCTGGTGCAGGAACGCGACGCGCTCCAAGCCCGGTTGCCGCCGCCGTATCCGGTGGCGATGACCGTGCAGGAGGGCGGCATGAAGGGCGGGCTGTTCCCGAAAATTCAGGACGTGCCGGTCCATGTCCGCGGCAGTTACACGCGGCTGGGGCCGGTGATTCCGCGGCGCATGCCCGCATTCTTCGCCGGTGAAACCCAGCCGCCGATCACCCTCGGCAGCGGACGGCGCGAGCTGGCCGCCTGGATCACCGCGCCGACGAATCCGCTCACCGCGCGGGTGATCGTCAATCGCGTCTGGCAATGGCACTTCGGCGCGGGCCTCGTGCGCACGCCGAACAACTTCGGCTTGCTCGCGGAGACGCCGACGCATCCGGCGCTGCTCGACTGGCTGGCGGCCCGGTTCGTCGAGGACGGCTGGTCGCTGAAGTCGCTCCACCGCCAGATCATGCTCTCCGCCGCCTATCAGCGCGCCAGCGCGGTGCCCCGCGCGCAGGCCGCGCGCGATCCTGACAACCGCTGGCTCGGCCGCTTCACCGCGCGCCGGCTCGAGGCCGAGGCCATTCGCGACGCGATGATCTTTGTGTCCGGCCGGCTCGACCTGGCCCCCGCCGGTCCCGCCGGCGCGGACGTCGGCGCGCTCCGACGATCGCTCTACATCCAGACTGCGCGCTGGGACCGCGGCAACTTCGCGACGCTCTTCGATGCCGCCAACCCCGACGCCTCCGTGGAAAAACGAACCCTCTCGACCGTGGCCCCGCAGGCGCTCCTGCTGCTCAATCACGACTTCGTGCAAACCCAGGCCGCCGCCCTGGCGAAACGCCTCCTGCGCGAGGCCCCGGCCGACGAGGCGGCGCGCATCCACTGGGCCTGCCAGTTGTTGTTTGCCCGTCCGGCGCGCGCAGAAGAACTCGCCATCGGCCACCAGTTGCTCGCGCAATCCGGCGAACCGCACGCCGAAGCCGCGTGGTGCGACCTCGCGCATGTGCTGCTGTGCGCGAATGAATTTGTTTATGTGGATTGATTTCTCCCGGACTCCTCGCCCCAGTTCCCGCCGCGAATGGCTGGCCCGCTCGGGCGCGGCCTTCGGTCTGCTGCCGCTCGCCGAATTGCTGGCCGCCGAGTCGCCGCGTCCCGTCGGCGCTGACGCTGAGCGCGCGGCGCACCCTTACGCGGTGCGCCCGCCGCATCATCCGGCCCGCGCCAAGCGCGTCATTTTTCTCTACATGCCCGGCGGACCCTCGCATGTGGACCTCTTCGACCCCAAGCCGCGGCTGCAGCAGGACAACGGCAAGCCGCTCCCCTTCGCGAAGCCCAAACTCGAGCGCACCAAGACCGGCAACCTCCTCGCCTCGCCGTGGAAATTTTCCCCGCACGGTCAGTCGGGCATCGCGGTGAGCGAATTGCTGCCGCGCATCGCCTCGTGCAGCGACGACCTCTGCGTCATCCGTTCGATGGTCGCCGACAACATCAACCACACCGGGGCCGCCGCGCAGCTCTGCACCGGCGAACAGGCCTTCTCGCGGCCCAGCATGGGCTCGTGGCTCACCTACGGCCTCGGAACGGTGAACCAAAATCTCCCCGGCTTCGTGGTGGTTAGTCCCGCCGCCGTTTTCCAAGGCGCGCAGCTCTGGGCCTCGAGTTTCCTCCCCAGCGCCTATCAGGGCACGCTCGTCCGCGATTTGAAAAATCCCATCGCCAACCTCGGCGATGCCTCCGGCAACAGCGGACGTCAGCGCGCCAAGCTCGATGCACTCCAGCAGTTCAACGACCTCCACAAACGCGACCGTGTCATCGACAGCGAACTGGACGCGCGCATCGCCTCCTTCGAGCTCGCGTTCCGCATGCAACGGGAAGCGCCCGAGGCGTTCGACCTCACGCGCGAGAGCAACGCCACGCACCGGCTCTACGGCACCGACCAGCCGGCCACCGAGATGTTCGGACGGCAATGCCTGCTGGCGCGGCGGCTGGTCGAGCGCGGTGTGCGGTTCATCCAGCTTTTCGACGCGCCGAAAAACAACGCTTGGGATCACCACGGCGGTCTGCGCGAAGAACTGCCCAAGCGCTGCGCCGCCGTGGACCAACCGATCGCCGCCCTGCTGATCGACCTGAAATCCCGCGGCCTGCTCGACGACACGCTCGTCCTGTGGGGCGGCGAATTCGGCCGCACCCCCACGGCCGAGGGCAACAACGGCCGCGAGCATCATCCCTTCGGTTTCACCATGTGGCTGGCCGGCGGCGGCGTGCGCGGCGGCCTCGTGCATGGCGCCACCGACGACTTCGGCTGGCACGCCGTGCGCGACCAAGTCCACATCCACGATCTCCACGCGACCATCCTCCACCTGATGGGGCTGAATCACGAGCGCCTGACCTTCCGCCACGACGGCCGCGATTTCCGCCTCACCGATGTCTATGGCCGCGTCGTGACGGAAATCCTGGCGTGACAAAACCATGCCCACGCAACCGTCCGGATCAGTCTCTGCGAAAGTTCGCGCCCTCCCCACCGCGACTTCGGTCTCCCTCTCCTCCGTTCGGAATGGAGGAGAGGGGCGGGGAGAGGGAGACGGACGCGCGCCGCACTACGGGAATCGCCGCGCGCAATTCGCGTAAGGAGCGCCGGAATATTCCAACCACACCGACCCTGCAAATTCCGTGTTCCCATTCCCCTGCCCCAAATTCCCCTGCCAAATCCGGCCGCACTCACGAACCGCTGCGTCCCGCCCTCCACGCTGGGCGTCGGCCGTGCGAGTGTGGGGCACTCCCATCGGCTCCTTCCCGCTCTGCGTTCCTTCCGATCTCTGCGGTGTTCCACTCCGCGCCACTACGATCGGAGCGTTTCCTGAAAACACCGCAGAGATCGGAAGGAACGCAGAGCGGGAAAGGGCGGAACTGCGCTTCGCGTTGGTTGCTGCTCCCCCGCGCTGTGTTCATCGTATCTCTGCGGTTCATCACGCTCGTCCGTGCTGAAAATTCTCGACTGATAAACCACGCATGAAAACTCGCTGCCGCCACTGTCGATTGGCGAACCTCAGCCATGCGATTCCCACCGACGACCTCCTGCCCGACGGCGTCCATCCGAATCAAGCGGGCATGGAGAAAATGGCCGCCGCCTGGTTTGCCGCCCTCTCCGCAGATACAGCGAAGGGGCGTTGAATCCGAACCCCGAAGTCAAACTGAAGCCGAGGGCGGGGAGCGCGGCCCTCATGCCGCAGGAACTTACTCCCCTCCGCAGTGTGCTTCCTGCCTGCCACGCCCTCATTGATCCACACGGTTTGTTTTCCCAAGTCGGACCTTGTCGCAGTCTGTCAGGCCCCGGTCGGGCCCACGTTTCTGCGGCATGAATGCCGCGCTCCAACTGCATCGTCCCGGCTCGCAGCAGGCCGTCCCCCCCGCCACTTTGGCGACGGCTCCGCCGAGGGTGTTGACGTGGAGCTTGCCGTAGATGCGGCGGAGGTAGTTGTCCACGGTGTGCAGGCTGAGGGCGAGCTGGTCGGCGATTTCTTTTTTCGTCAGGCCGTCGGCGAGGAGGCGCAGCAAGTCGCGCTCGCGGGTGGAAAGTTCGATGGCGCTTTGCGCTGGTTTCATCCGGCTGAAACGGTCGAGCACGATGCGGGCGATTTCGGGCGTCATGGGCGCGCCGCCGCATTTCACTTCGCGCACGGCGGCGACGATCCGTTCGAGCGATTCGGATTTCAGGAGGTAGCCGGAGGCTCCGGCGCAGATGGCTTCGAAGACGCGTTCGCGATCGTCGAAGACGGTGAAGATGAGAATCTCGGTTTGTGGAGAGGCCTTTTTGAAGAGGCGCAGCCCCTCCAGGCCGGACATCCCGGGCAGGCCGAGGTCGAGGATGATGACTTCCGGATGCGCGGTGGCTTTCGTCAATGCGGTCAGGGCGGCTTCGCAGGTGGAGAAGTCCCGCACGCTGGCTCCGTCGGAGAGTTCGAGCGCCTCACGCAGGGTCTGGCGCAGGGGCCGATGGTCTTCGACGAGCCAGATGTTCGTGCCGGTGGTGGTGGGCGTTTTCATGGAACGGCCATTGTCTGATGAGTGGAGCGGCGAGCCGGAAAACGGTTCCCTTTCCCACGGTGCTTTGGATTTCGCAGGTGGCATTCATGGCGGCAGCCCTTGCTTGCAGGTTGTCCAACCCGCTGCCGCTGCGATTCTGAGTTTCCGTCATGTCGAAGCCCTGGCCGTCGTCCTCGATCGTGATGACCAGCGGGCCGCTCCAGTCGAAGCGCACACGCACCTCGGTGGCGCGGGCGTGCTTGCGGGCGTTGGTGAGGGCTTCCTTGAGGAAGGCGAGGATGTCGCGCGTGTATTCGATGGCGGGGCGTCCTTCGGGCGGCTGGCCTTGATGCGTGATTTGATGTTCGACGCCTTCGAGCAGCCGCCGCGCGATGGCTTCCATGCGGTGGGAAAGTTCCTGCCAGTCTCCGTCCTTGGGCGCGAGCAGCCAGATGATGTCGCGCATCTGGTCGAGCGTTTCGCGGGCGGAGGCGGAGATTTTTTCCAGCCGATCGGGAGAGAGTTCCGCGCGCTGGAGTTGCTGGCGCGCGAGGTCGCCCTGCATGGCGAGGTGGCTGAGGCTGGCACCGATTTCGTCGTGCAAATCGCGGGCGATGCGCGTGCGCAACGTGTCCTGCTGCAGCCGTGACTTCGTGCGCTGGATGAGCAGGACGGCGGCGGCGATCAAGGTGATGGCGATGGCGGCGGCGATGGCGATGGCGAGTTTGCGCCGGGCCGAAGTTTCCGCGAGACGCTGGAGTTGGGCGCGGATGAGTCGTGCTTCGGCTTGAAGGGCTTCGCTTTTGGCGAGGCCATCGAGCCACTCGGTCCAGCTCAGCAAGTCGTGCCGGCTGGAATAGCCATCGGTCAGGGCGGCGGGCGACCAGCCGGCTTCGGTCGTGGTGTCGGATGCGCTCACGGCACAGCCGGCGGCGATATTTTTCCCCTCGCGCCAGCACTGGAGTTCGCTCATGGCCAGCAGGTTCTCTTCGCTGTCTTCACGGAGCACGGTGCCTCGCCGCCCAAGCGCCTCGCAGGAAATGCGGATGCGGCGGGCCACGAGGCCGGGCGTGGCGAACATGACCTGCGCCGCCCCGGGATTGGGCAGCGCGGCAGCCGGATAGGCAGGATTGTTCTCGTTCCGGATGACCTTTTCGCGGTCCGTGCCGGGGTCGGCCAGCACGCGGAAATGCGTGGGAAAACCTTAGCCCGGCAGATCGGCGTAGCCCCGGGGGTGCGCCGGCACGAGGTGGACTTCATCAATGGCCACGGCCGCCCCCAGATCAACCTCGACCCAGGTCTTGCCGCCGACGAAGGGTTGTTTGCTCGCGGCGCTCTGGTGGCCGTTCATGGGCGAGGTCTCGCGGCCCCGCAGCGGCAGGCACCAGAAGTAGCCATCGGTCAGATTCCGGGTGGTCCACGCCCGCGCGATGTCAACTCCGGCGGTGCAGGTGACCGGCCGGGTCAGCGCCACGTTCCGCCCCTTTTCCAGCACGACGATTTCGCCGAGGCGGAAATACGGCTGATCCGGCTGGCTGGGGTCGTCGCGAAAACCGGTGACGCGCACGCGCAGAAAACGCCCGGACGCCCGGTTGCCCTCGAAGCTCAGGAAGGACACGTGCTCCCCGGCCCCTGGCTCCGGCTCCTGCCAGCCGGCGATGCGGATGCTGGTGACAAAGTCATCCGCTTCGGCAATCTCGACCTGCAACGACGCCGGAAATCCTGCGGAAGGCACGTCACCCGGCACCGGCAGTCTGGCCGGAAAAACCACGATCCGCTCCGGCCTGACGGGCCTTCCGAAGTCGATCATCACCCACGCGGGATTCGCCTTGATCCCGTGGATGCCCAGCCGCTGCTGGGTCTGCGCGGAGTGGATGAGTTTCGGAAGTGATTCCAGTTCCTGCTGGATACCCGTCAGCCGTTCATTCAGCGACGCGACATCCTCCGCTGCGGCCGTGGTCATCGCGCACAGCCAGATGACCACGAGGCCGAGGAAGAGAAGCTGGATTCCGGTGCGATTCACCCGGTCACGCTAGCAGGCGACGGGGTGAATTAAAGCCCCGGTCACGTGACGTAAACACGTCACATGACAAATAGCTGCCCTTCGGACACCTTTTCCCGCATGCACTTGAACCGACTCCCTCGCCGCTCGTTTCTCAGATCGCTTTCGCTCGGTGCCAGTGCGCCTCTGCTCTCCCCGCTCATTTCCCGCCTCGAGGCGGAGAACCGCGGCGTGAAGCCGATGCGCGTCGTGTTCATGCTCGAGGGCAATGGACTTGATCCCAGGCAAATTCAGCCGGTGGGCATCAAACGCCAGGAGATGCCCAATATGCGCAACCCGGCCGGCCAGGTGAAGCAGAGCGCGGAGGATGCGCTGGTGGATTTGAAGCTCTCCGCGCCGGGGCACAGTCTCTCCGAGGCGATCGCGCCGCTGTCGCGCCACATGAAGCGCTTGACAGTCCTGCAGGGCCTCTCGGGTCGCGTGTGCGGGGGCGGACATGGGAATGGCTTCGGCACGCTGGGCGCTTACGCGGGCGCCGCCGGTCCGAAGGACATCACCATCGATGCGGCCCTGGCTCGCGCGAACCCCGGCATTTTCCGCCAGGTCGCGCTCGGGATCAACGCGAGCGGCAAGGAGCAGATCATCTATGCGTGCTCGGCAGCGGGTCCCAATCAGAAGATCCCGCACTATCAGGATCCGGCGCTCGCTTACCGGATGCTGTTTGGCCGGATCCTGGGCGGCAACACCAAGGCCGAGGTGGGCACGCAAACGATGCTGCTCGATTTCATGGCGGAGGACGTTCACCGCCTCGAACGGCAGTTGCCGGGCGAAGAGGCGCAAAAGCTTCAGCGCTTCGCCGATTCGTTCTCGGCCATTGGCAAGCGCCAGTCCCGGCTGAACGAGGTGGATCCGAAAAAAATCCCGCCGCAGCGCGATGAACTTTATCTCTCGGAAGTCGAGACGAAACGCCTGGAGGCGCAGTTCGATCTCGCGGCCACGGCGCTCATCGCCGGGTTGACGAACACCGTCACGCTCGCCTGCGATTCCCAGAACTACGTTACGTTCAAGGGACTGGGCATCACCGTGGACAAGCACACCATCGGCCATCGCCAGGTGGAAGGCGCGATCGAGATGGAGGTCAAGATCCGCCGTTTCTACACGGAACTGCTGGCCAAACTGGTCGATAAACTCGAGGCGATTCCCGAGGGCAACGGCTCGATGATGGATAACACGCTGATTGTCTATCTCAGCGACAGCGCCGAGCAGCATCACTCGACCTGCTACGAATGGCCGATGCTGTTGCTCGGCAATCTGGGCGGGCGGCTCAAGACGGGCGACCGTTATCTCTGCGTGCCGAAATACGGCGAGAAAGGTCACGCGACCGTGGCGCGGTTTTACACGACGCTGCTGCACGCGGTCGGTGCGCCGGTGGACCAGTTCGGCACCAAGGATCAGAACATGGGCGCTGCCGTCGAGCAGCGGGGACCCCTGGCGGAGTTGCTGGCATGAGGGGACTTCTGCCAGCGTGCTGGCTGCTGCTCGTCGTGACCGCGGTTGCCCGGGCCGAGCATCGTCATGCGCTCGTCATCGGCAACAGCCAGTATCCGAAGGCGGAGCTCGCGTCGCCGCCCCGCGACATTCGTGCGGTGGGTGAAGCGCTGAAGAAGCGCGGCTTCGTGGTGACGCAGCACGAAAACGTCACGGACAAGGAACTCAAGCCGGCATTCGAGGCCTTCGCGCGAACGGTCCCGATTCGCGGGACGGCGCTCGTGTATTTCTCCGGATACGCGGCGCCCGCAGGCAAGCCCGACGCGCCCAATGCGGACAATGTCTTGAGGCCCATCGACGGCACCGGTTCTGCCAACGGCATCCTGCCGCTGATGAATCTGCTGGCTGCCAACGGCGGAAGCGCGCTCAACGTGATGATCGTGGACGGCTGCTACGCCTATCCCTCGGGCGGGGCAGCCAAAGCTCTTGGATTGAACAAGCCAGCCAAGCTGCCAAACGAAAGCCTGATCGTTTTCGCTGCGCCCTTTGGTGAGGTGATCGAGCCCGTGAAGGACGGGTTGTCCCCGCTGGCGCGTCGGTTCACCGCGGCCTTGGACTCGACCCAGCCGCTGAACGACATCCTCGCCCATCTCAGCCCGACGCAGTTATCCACGACCGACGGTCTCGCGAAACTGGCCGCGCCGGCTTCCCGCGCGATCGCTCCGGCCAACACGTGCCTGCCGGGTTCGAAGGCGGGCGAGGAATGGACGAGCGCCATCGGGACGGTCTTTTGCTGGTGCCCGCCGGGGAGCTTTGTCATGGGAAGTCCGCCGACGGAACCGAATCGCCAGGAGGATGAAAGCCAGGTTCCGGTCACGATTTCGCGAGGCTTCTGGATGAGCAAATACGAGTTCACGCGCACGGAAAACAAGGCGCTGACGAAGAATCCGGGAGTCTATTTGTCCACTGGAGATCACAAGCTTCATCCGCTGAATCATCTTCATCCCAACACACCGGACATCATATTAGCCAAGCTCAATGAGATCGCTCCCAACGGCTGGCAATACACGCTCGCGACCGAAGCCGAGTGGGAATACGCCTGCCGCGCCGGCACGAGGACCGCCTACTCGTTCGGCAGCGATGCGGCCGATTTGGCGAAGCACGGCAATTTTTCCGACCGCTCGCTGCGCGAGGGCAGCGCAGTCAGCGAGATCGGCAAGAGCTACACCCAGAAACCTTTTCGGGGCGACAAGCAGCAGGGCCTTTTCACCTATGCCCACAAGACGTGGAACGATGGATTCGTGACCATGGCGCGCGTCGGCAGTTATCCTCCGAACGCCTGGGGCCTGCACGACATGCACGGCAACATGGCGGAACTTACTTCCACACCTTATGACGCGGAACGCGCCGTGCTCGCCGCACCCGCCAAGGATGGCGGACTCGGCTGGGTCATCAAGGGCGGCGGCTGGTTGAGCACCGCGGATTACTGCCGCTCCGCTTTTCGCGGACAATCCGCTCATACCAAGGAGAACTACATGAGCCTGCGGCTTGTGCTCCGGCAGAAAGTGAAACCATGAAACTTACCTCGAAGATTCTGCTATTCGCGGCGGCCATGTGCTGGATCGGACCGGCCTCTGCCGCTGACGATGTGGCGGTGTTCCTGGATCGCTATTGCGTCAGTTGTCACGACAACGACACGAAGAAGGGCGACCTCACGATTGAAAACATCAAGAGCTTCAAGGACGCAAAGCCCGAGGTGTGGGCGTCCATCCGCGAGAAGTTGCAGCTCCGGGAAATGCCGCCCAAGCGGAAGACCCAGCCCACGACTGATGAGCGCGAGAAAATCGCCGCATTCATCGCCGATTCGCTGCGAGCCGCCGGGCACTTCGTCAACAACAAGCTCGAACTGCCGAACTACGGCAATCGCATCCCTCACGCCGACCTGTTTGGTGCCAAGCCTCATCCCGCGCCCGCGACACCGGTGCGGCTGTGGCGTCAGCGCCCCACCATTTACGCCCAGGGGAAACCCGGTGCGATCCAGGCCTTCGCGATGGCCCCCGGTCAGCAGATCTCCGACTTCAGCGCGCTCTACACCGTGGATGAAGGCGCCGCCGAGATCGTGCTGAACAATGCGCAGCAGCTCGTCGAACGCTTCACCCAAGTGGAACTCGACAACGGCGAATTGCGCAACAAACCCGGCACGCCGCCTCAACTGCTTCCGATTCTTCATCCGGAACGCGAGCCTGCACTGGGGGCGTTTGATAAAGCCGTCGCGTGGGCCTTCGGCACGGCCCTGTCGCGCATGCCCACCGAGGAGGAACTGACCCGCGCGCGCGAACTCTACGACAAGGTGAAATCCGGACACGGCCGCCTCCAAGCTGGACGCGCGGTTCTGACGATCCCCTTCCTCAAGCCGGAGGCGGTTTACCGCCTCGAACTCGGGGCCGGACCGCTCGACTCCCACGGTCGCCGGCGTCTCTCGAAAGGCGAGATCCTCGTGGCGCTCCATCAGACCTTTTTCGACGGAGCGGCGCCGCAAACCATCGCCGATGCCCGCGCCAAAGACGCACTCGCCACCCGCGAGGAAGTCGCGGCATTGGTGAAGAAACTTCTCGATACTCCGAAGCCGAATGCGCGCCTGCTGAACTTCTTCGACGAATACTTCGACTACCGCAAAGCCACCGGCGTTTTCAAGGAGACGCCGGCGGACGTTCACTTCAATGCCCACCAGCTTGTCCACGACACGCAGCGTTTGATCGAACTCATTGTCACCGAGGACAAGGACGTGCTGCGACGCCTGTTGACCACGGACCGGACCTATATCGCCAGCCAGGTGGTCAACGGAGTGCCGAGCCGCAACCATCGCATCTACAACCTCCCCGATGATTTGAAATGGCGCCCGGGGTTGATCCCACTCGCGGCGGAAGAGCGGGCCGGCATCCTCACACATCCGGCGTGGCTCGTCGCGCACTCGGGCAATTTCGACACCGATCCCGTCCGCCGCGGCAAATGGATTCTCGAGCATCTGCTCGGCGGCACCGTGCCCGACCTGCCGGTCACCGTCTGCGCCTTCGTGCCGCCCGATGAAACCAAGACCTTGCGCGAGCGCTTCGAAGTCATCCGCAACAAGGCGTATTGCTGGAATTGCCACCAGCAGATGAATCCCATCGGCATGAGCTTCGAGGCCTACGATCACTTTGGCCGCTATCGCCTCAAGGAACTGGACCGGCCCGTGGACATGACCGGAGCCGTCGTGGACATCGGCGATCCTTCCGTGGACGGCCCGGTGTCGAGCCCGGTGGAGTTGATCCATCGCCTCGCCAAATCCAAGCGCGCGCAGGAAGTTTTCGTGCGCTACGCCTTCCGCTTCTTCCTCGGCCGCAACGAAACCGTCCGCGACGCCAAGACGCTCCAGGAAGCAAGCCAGGCCTACACCGCCAGCGGCGGCAGCATGAAGGCCCTCGTCGTATCGCTGCTCAGCTCCGATTCGTTCCTGTATCGCAGCGTCGAGCCGTGACTTGCTGGTTCTCGCTCGAAGCCACCGGGAATTCAATCTCAGCCAATCGCTCCAACATGAAAAACTACATCCTCTTGCTCCTTCTCATCAGTCAGCCCTTCTGCATCGCCGCACAGCCTGCGCCGCTGCAGATTCCCGAAGTGCTGAAGTCCGTCAAGGCAGCGGTTGCCCGCAACGAACTCAGTCTCACCTCAACCACACCGCTCACCGAAGAGCAGTGGACGGCAGTGGAGGGGCTCGTCGCAGCGGGCAAGATCCGTTCGTTCGTCTTCAGCGGCAAAGCCGGAGACGACATGGCGCTGGCCCGCCTTGTCAAACTTGAACCGGAGTCCATCAAGTTCTTCGGCGGCATTTTCACCGAGGCAGGCGCCGCCCGCTTCGCGGAGATGAAGTCGCTAAAACACCTGATCACATCGCACGCGGGCCCGCCCACCGCCAAAGCCGCCACCGCGCTCGCCCACCATCCCGCGCTGGAGTCCTTCGCTTCGGACGGCTTCGGCACCGACGGCATCGATCAGATCACCTCCGCGAAAAACCTGCGTCAGCTCTCGCTGCAGCATGGACTGGCCTGCGACGCCAACGTCGCCCTCTTGTCGCAGCACCCGGCAATCGAGAAGCTCTGGCTCTGGCCGCACGGCCCCTATGCCATTCTGACCGACGCCGCGATTCCCTCCCTCGCCACCCTGCCCAAGCTGAAGGATCTGACGCTCGACTATTCGCGGTTCACCTACGACGGCGGGCTCAAGCACCTCAAGCAGATCCGGACGCTTGAGAAGCTCTCGCTGGGCAACGCGATCGTGTCCGAAGCCGATCTGGAACGCCTGAAAGCCGAGTTGCCCAACGTGGCGATCAAATACACCCCGATGCCCGAGGACAAACGCGCTGCCTTCGAGCGGGCGGAAGTGATTCGGGACCGCCTCGCCGAACTCGTAAAGCTGCCCGACGCAGACCGCACCGCGAAGCTGGCGGAACTCAAAAAGACTGATCCGGCTCTCTTCGGCGCGGTTAGCACCGCATTGCAGCGACTGCAGCCGAACTCCAAAAAATGAACCGCCTTGGGTTGGAACGCACCCTTATGAACACGAGAAAACTAAGCCTCATCCTCACTCTGCTGCTCACGAGTATCCAATGCTTCGCCGCGCCCGTGCCGCTCTTCGACGGCAAGACTTTCACCGGCTGGGAGGGCGATACGGCGAAAACTTGGCGCATCGAGAATGGCGAGATCATCGCCGGCAAGCCGGACGCAAAGCAGCCGCGCAACGAGTTCCTCTGCACCACGCGCGATTACGCCGACTTTGAACTGCGTCTCGAATACCGGCGCGGTGAGAACAATGGCGGCATCCAGTTCCGTAGTGAGCGCGTGCCGAATCACCACGAAGTCAGCGGTTATCAGGCGGACTTCGCGCCGGGCATTGATGGCTGCCTTTACGACGAATCGCGGCGGAACCGCTTTCTCGCCGTGTTCGGCGTCGCGGATGTGGATCTGTCGAGCGAAGCGGGACGTCCGGGCGCTTTGATCAAGCGGGCGCTCGATTCGCAGGCGGGGAACGCCAAGAAGCTCGGCATCGCCGAGTGGAACCGCTACCGCATCCGCGCCGAGGGGCCGCGCGTCCGGCTTTGGATCAATGATGTGCTCACGGTGGATTACACCGAGAAGGATCCGAAGATTCCGCTCACGGGAAAAATCGCGATCCAGATCCACGGCGGCGCGACGGAGATTCGCTACCGGAACATCACCATCGAGGAGCTGAACGCGAAGCCTGCGCCCAAAGGAGCATTCCAGCTCAAGGCCAGCGACGTGATCGCGCTGACCGGCGGCTCGAACATCGAGCGCACGCGGTTCAACGGCTATTTGCAGACGCACCTCGTCGCCGCGAAGCCGGATGCTAAAATCAGAGTGCGCAACTTTGGCTGGGAGGGCGACACCGTGTTTGAACAGTGGCGCGATGCGGGTGTGGTGAAGCCCACGGACAGTTGGCGGCAGCAGCGTGAATGGCGGACGCAGCTCCGCGACGCCGGCGCGAGCGTGGTTATTGCACAGTTTGGGCAAATGGAGTCGCTCAATGGCATCGGGATGCTGCCGCGGTTCATTGCCGGGTATGAGAAATTGATCGCGGAATTTTCCGAGGAAGGACGGCGGGTGGTGCTGGTCGCTCCGATTTCCTTTGAAGGCACTCTCGCTCCGAACAACGCAAGCCTCGCCGCCTACACGAAGGGCATCCGCGATCTCGCTGCGAAGCTTCAGCTCGAGTTCATCGAAATCGAAAAGCCAGGAGCGAATCACGACGCGCTGACGGATAACGGCTATCAGCTCAGCGATGCGGGCCATCGCCTTGTCGCGCGCCGCATCGTCGAGGGGCTCGGCATTTCGCCCGTCGAGAACGAGGCCGTGCGCCGCGAGGTGATCGAGATGGAGCGGCTGTGGTTCGACTACTGGCGGCCGATGAACTGGGCGTTCCTCAGCGGCGACCGCACGATGCAGCCGTATTCGAAAGACTGGCGCGACGGCAACAAGCGCATCTTCCCGCAGGAGATGGACGATTTCCTTCCGCTGCTGAAGCAGGCCGACGAAAACATCTGGAGCGCGCTCAAGAAAAGGCCGGTGACGCCCATCGGCATCCGCTCCTCGATTCCCGTCGAGCCGCCGGGCGTGAAGCCGCTGTCGCCCGAGGACGAGAAGGCTCAGTTCAGAATCCTCGAGGGTTTTGAAGTGAACCTTTTCGCATCCGAGGCGGACGGCATCGTGAAGCCGATCCAGATGCGCTGGGATGAACGCGGGCGGCTGTGGGTCGCGTGCGCGGTGAGTTATCCGCAGATCAAGCCCGGCGAAAAGGCGAACGACTACGTGCTCGTGTGCGAGGACACAAACGGCGACGGACGCGCGGACAAGTTCACGAAATTCGTCGAGGGCCTCTTCATGCCCACGGGCATCGAGCTGGGCGACGGCGGTCTCTACGTCGGCCAGGGCACGGAGCTGCTGCACTTCAAGGACACCGACGGCGATGGCAGGGCGGACACGAAGCGCATCGTGCTCGGCGGATTCGGCACGTCGGACTCGCACCAGATGATCAACGGGCTGAACTGGGGCTTCGGCGGCGAGTTGTGGTTCACGCAGGGCTTCCACATTTACTCGCGGGTCGAGACGCCGTTTGGCGTGGAGACGCTGAACCGCTCGGGCGTGTGGCGCTGGCGGCCGCGCACGAGGCATCTCGATCCATTTTTTCAATTCGCCTCGGCCGGCGTGAACAACTGGGGCGTGATCACGACGGAGTTCGGCCAGCCCTTTCACAAGAGCGGCGCGAACATTGGCGCATGGTTCAGCACGCCCGGACTCGTGCGCTCGAGCCTCGCGGTGGATGCGCAGGCGATGAACCTTTTCATCGGGCAGAGCAAGCAGGTCGGCATGGAGTTCCTGCACAGCACACAGTTCCCGCCGGAGATGCAGGGCCGCGCCATCATTGGCGGCTACTACATCAACGTGCTCGAGCAGCATGATCTCAAGTTCGACAAGGGCATGTTCAGCTCGACGCGACTGCCGAACATCATCGAGGCGAAAAGCAACGTCTTCCGCCCCGTCGAGGTGCGCATGGGGCCGGACGGCGCGATCTACGTCGCGGACTGGTATAACCCGATCATCGGCCACTACCAGGCGAGCTACCGGCATCCCGATCGCGACAAGGAGCACGGCCGCATCTGGCGCGTGACGTGGAAGGGCGGCCGCAAAGTCACGCCCGCAAAACTCGCAGGCGCGAGCGTGGCGGACCTGCTGGAGCAGCTCGATTCCAAGGAACGCTGGGCGTGGTATCAGTCGAAGCGGTTGCTTTTTGAAAAGGACACGAAGGAAGTGTTCGCCGCGCTCGACGCGTGGCTGCCGAAACAGCAGCGCAACGAATACCGCCGCCTGCTGGCGCTTTCGCTCTATGAGGCGCACGAGACACCGCGGCCTGCGCTGCTTGCCGAACTGCTGCGCTCGCCCGACGCCCGTATCCGCGCCTATGCCACGCGGGTCATCGGCACCTGGGCGCGTGACGGGAGGCTGCCGGACGCATTGCCACTGCTCGAAACCCAAATCGCGGACGAGGACGCGCTCGTGCGTGTCGAGGCCATTGTCGCCGCCAGTTATGTCAGCGACCCGCGCGCCGCCATCGTGGCCGCCCGCGCCCTAGACAAGGAATTCAACGCCTACCACCTGCACGCGCTCACGAAGACGCTGCACGTGCTGAATCCGCTCTGGTCGCCATTGCTCGTCGCGGGAACGCTGGCCTTCGAAAAGGACGAGCACCTAATCTTCGCCCTGCAAAACGGCTGGGTGGAAAACAATGTGGATGACTTCCGCGGCCTGACTGGGGGCAGCGTCGCCTACCGGCCCAACGCCAGCACCAAGGCCATCGAAATCATGCGCAAGCAGATCGCCGGGAACTCGGGCAACGCGGCGAGACAGCAGCGCTGGATCACCGCGTTCGCTGGCATTGCCTCGGCAGATGACTTGCCCCTGGTGTTCGAACTCGGGGGCCAAAACGCCGCCGTGCTCGCCGCGCTCAAATCAGCGCGTCCCGCAGACGCCGAGAAGCTGCTCACACCTTTGTTCGACTCGGATCGCGCGGAGTTGAAAATGCAGGCCGTTCGTCTCGCCGGTCTGTGGAAGGTCGAATCGTTCGCCGCCCGCATCCGCCCCCTCGCCTTGAAGCAAAGCCTGCCGCAGGCGCTTGATGCACTGATCAGCCTGAGCCCCGACGAAGTCGCGCGGCACGCCCTGGCCCGTATCGTGAGCCGCGAAAAACCGGAAGATGCCACGCCCCTGCTCAACGCGCTGGTATCCCGCAGAGAGGGCCGCGCAGCACTGGAGCGTGCGTTGCAAAAGCCGGATGCGCTCCCGGCCGGCGGGGCAAAGGTTGCGCTGCGGGCACTGAACCTCCTCGGCAAAAGCGACCCGAAACTCTCGGCCCAATTCATGAAACTCGCCGGCATCGACGCCGCGCTCCCCGCCTACACCAAGGAAACCATCGCCGATCTCGTGAACGCTGCGAGGACCATCGGCAACGCCGCCGAGGGAAAGAAAGTTTACGAGCAGGCCGGCTGCATCGCGTGCCACACGCCGGGACCGCAGCAGAGCAAGATCGGCCCCGATCTAAGCAACCTCGCACGCGGACTGCCCGTGGACATGATCGTCACCGAAACCATCTGGCCCGCGCTAAATGTGAAGGAGGGCTACGAGGCCGCCACCGTCACGCTGAAGGACGGCACGGTCATCACCGGCTTCAAACAGACCGAGACCGCCGATGCCATCGCCATCCGGGACGTGACATCCGGCGCCGTGACAACGCTCCCGCGCACCGCGACGCAAAGCATCAAGACTGGTGGCAGCGTCATGCCCGACGGTCTGACCGCTGCGCTCAGCACCCAGCAACTGGCACATCTCCTCCGCTACCTCTTGGAACTCGGGAAGTAGCGCCACGATTCTCACTCCTCCGACAGCGCGAAGCCCACGACGTTGCTGCGCGCGACCGCAACCCGTTGCCAAATCTCCGCATGAACCAGCATCCCCGCCTGCATATTCTCCTCCGCGTGCTGGCATCGCTCGTTGCATCGCGGTCGGCCGAATCTTAACCCGCCTGAAAGCCGACCTCCCCAACTTGAAGATCAAATACACACCGATGAAGCCGGATCACTGGGCGAAATTCGAGCGCTAGGAAGGCGCGCGGGACCGTGCCGCCGAGCTTCTGAAGCTGCCCGAGGCAGGCTGGCCCGCGAAGCTGGTGGAGTTCCAGAAAAGAGATCCGACATTTTGTCAGGCAGTGAACGCGGAACTACGACGGCACCAGCCGAGTCCGAGAAAATGAACAGCGAAGAATCCGGTTTGCGACGTCGGTTCGATGATCGATAAGCAGGAGCCCCGCGAGAAGAGCCCGGGAATAGAACAACTCAAAATGATGAAACTGAACCTCTCAACGATGAAGCGGGCCGCGAGCCTGTGTGCGCTGCTGGCAACCGCCATGGCGGCGGGGTCTGTGAAAGCAGCGGAACCGGCGAGGGCCCGGGCAGACTGGCCGCTTTGGGACGGCAAGGAATCGGTGGCCGATTACGCCAGTCGCGCGGGCATCAAGGACTTGCTGACCGAGCTGGATCTCGGCTCCAACGTCGTGATGAAGGTGACCCTCATTCCCGCCGGCAAGTTCATCATGGGCGCGGTCACTGCGAGAGGTGAGGGCGGAGCCTATTGGCAGACCCCGCACCGCGAGGTGACGATCAGCCAGCCGTATTACATGGGCATCCATGAGGTGACGCAGGAGCAGTTCGGGCAGATCATGGGCGCTGACCCCAAACGGGCGCGCAGATACGATGACGCCAACGCCCGTGACAAAGAGAAGCCACGGTGGCTGACGGGCAGGACGCATCCCGAGGCGTTGCTGACGTGGAATGAAGCCGCGCAGTTCTGCGAGAAGGTGTCAGCCAAGACCGGCATGAAAGTTTGGCTGCCCACCGAGGCGCAGTGGGAATACGCCTGCCGGGCCGGGAGCACGAAGCGGTTTTACTGGGGGCACGAGCCCGCCGATGTGCATCAGTTCGAGAACTTCACCCGCATTTATCCGGGTGAAACCCTGACAACCGCCAAGGACGTCGGTGGCTTCCGCACGACGGCGCCCGTGGGGTCATTCAAGCCCAATCCTTTCGGTCTCTATGACATGCTCGGCAATGTTTCCGAGTGGTGCCACGACTGGTTTTCGGCCAATTACATCGGCGCTCCCACGCTCGACCCGGCCGGGCCAGGCTTCAGCCCGCCAGTGCCCCTTGCGGGTCCGATGCATGTCTCGCGCGGCAAGAATTTCAGCGATGTGTGGGACTGGTCCAACATCATCAACCGGCCCCAGCACCGGGGCACCCCGACTTGCGGCTTCCGCGTGGTCGTGGCCTTAAAATCCACCACCGGCACGGCACCGGGGGCAGTGGTTTCCTGGGCCTTGGGCAAGGGCGGGCATCTCCTCAAGGCACCGGCGGATCTGAAGCTGCGGGTGCCGCCGGGCTGCCGCGCAGGGTCCGGCACGCGGGCCGAGTCCTGCTGCACGAAGTCCGAATGGGCACAGGCGATCGTGCATGAGGCCACCGGCATGGAGATGGTTTACATCCCGGCCGGGAGTTTTCTCATGGGCAGCCCGGCCGACATGACACGTTCCCAGCAGGAAACGGAGCGGGGTTGGGTGGCACGGTTCGAGAAGCCGCACCAGGTGACTCTGACCAAGGGATTTTACATGGCCAGGCATGAGGTGACGCAGGCGCAGTGGGAAAAGGTGATGGGCTACAACCCGTCGCTCTTCAAGAACGCGGGCCCGAACGCGCCGGTGGATTCGGTGTCATGGCATGACTGCCAGACCTTCGCCACGAACGCCGGCGGTGGACTGCGCCTGCCGACCGAAGCGGAGTGGGAATACGCCTGCCGGGCGGGGACACCAGGCCCCTATGCCGGCGATCTCGCTGAAACAGGGTGGTATGACGGCAACAGCGCTGGCACCACGCACCCCGTCGGCTCCAAGAAGGCGAACGCCTGGGGGCTTTACGACATGCACGGCAACGTGCGGGAGTGGTGTCAGGACTTATCTTCCAACGAATACCCGAAAGAGGACGCGACGGATCCGACCGGGCCGGCAAAAGGGGATGATGTTGGGAGCCGGATCCTTCGCGGCGGCAGTTGGGCCGACTATGCCTTCTATTGCCGCTCGGCGGCCCGTGGCTGGTCTCATCCGAAGTTGTTCGGAATCCTGTCCGGCAAGAAAAACGTCTGGGAGGATGCCCAGACGCCTCGCGATGGACATGGCATGCTGGCGCTGCGCCCCGATTTTGGCTGCCGTTTCGTGACCGATGCAACCGGAGCTCCCTGACCCTCCAAGAGCGCTCAAACCGAAGGCGTTGAACCCCTCAGAGCCTGTTTGAAAACCCCGGTTTGGAGTTCCGCGTTCACGCGGTTTGGGCTGCGCTCCACCGGTGGGCCGCCTAAACCGTACCTAGCCACCCGAATCACACCCGGGCCAACGTTCCGGTGTGCCCACCGAACGAATCGCGCTCGACCCCGAGCCTCTGCAAGATGGTTACAAAGAGCTTCGCCAGCGGGAGTTCTTCCACTTCCATCTTGCTGGTCCATCCAGCATCACTGGCGATTCCGGCGCCGGCCTGATTGTCTTCATTGCCTTTGCCGAACTTGAGATACCGACCGTTGGTGAAGCCAAGGTTCCTGCCACCGGCGGAAATGATTGGGTAGTTGCGCGAGAGGTGGAAACTGCTGGAGGCAGAGCCGTGCATGGCCAGCGTGTTGTCCAGCATGCTGCCTTTGCCATTCGGCTCAGGAGTGTCCTTCAGTCTTTGCACGAAACGACCAAATGCCTCGGCCTGATAGCGATTATAGGTCCCCAGGTTTTGCCATCCGCCGGGCTTCTTGACCTCATGAGTCAGTCCATGGGCACCACCAAGACCAACGGCCAGTGACAGCAGGTCGTGTGGACCTTCACCGTTCTCTCTCCCCAACTGAAACGTCGCGACGCGGGTCGAATCGCTCAGGAAAGCGAGGTAGATCAGTTCATACATGGTCTGGAAAAAGAGTCGGGCCTCTTTCGGCTCGGCCTCCAGATGCAGGTTTCGGGTGTCCACCTGCGGAATCGGAGTGTCGATCCACTTTTGGGCCTTCGCGAGCTTCAGTTCGGTATCGCGCACGGCGTCGAGATACTGTTTGAGCGTCTGTTGATCCTGCTTGGAGAGCTGGCGTCCCAGCGAGCGCGTGTTGTCAATCAGGAGATCGAGGGCGCTCTTGCTTCTCGCCAATCGTTCGGCCGCGTCTTTGCCGTTCGTCACAAACAGCAGGTCGAAGATTTGCTTCGGCTTGTTCATGGCCGGAATCGGCCGCCCTTCACGATTGAAGGACTGAGTCTGGGCGCCGCGAGGGCCGCCAACGCCGCCATTGGTTGACATGACCAGCGAAGAATGGCGGGTGAAGTCGCCGGCGTGCTCGGCATATACCTGATCAAGCGAGATCGTATTTTGATACGGGCCCTCACCACCTATGGGCGCGCCCGTCAGATACTGATCCGCATTGGAATGGCCGTGAACCCGTCTCGCGGCCGGGTGTGACAGCCCGGAATAGATCGTGATGTCACCACGCAGCGGCTCGAGGACATCAAGCACTTTGGTCAATTCGAAGTCTTTCTCGCCGCCCCGTGGAAACCAGCTCCAATCTTTCCAGGCCGGATCGGACTTGAGCGGCAATCCAACCCCGTCGGGGTGATAGATGCTGACAAACCGTTTCGGAGTCTCGTCCTTGCTCTTGCCGATCGCGGCAAACGTTTCCAGCCAGGGCAAAGCCAGCGCCACGCCGGAACCCCGAAGAAACGTCCGGCGACTTAGTTGGATGGATTTATCATTCATAGGTTCTTCTATGCTTACTTGGAGTTAAAGATATGACTGCTGACGATCAGGTTGACCAAGTTGCCCAAGCTATCATCCCGTCGTCGGAACTGTGCGGTCAAGGCGTCAATGTCAGCACGGTCGGCGAAAGAAAGCGGCCTGCCAAGAGCATAAGCCGTCAGCTTGTGAACCATCGCCCTGGCAAATTGATCCTGTCGGTCCGTGAGCAAGTATCGCTTGAGGCCGTCGATCCCAGCCAGCGTCTGTCGGTTGAACAGCACGGATGTCGCATCGACAGGCTGGTTCTTGATGCTGGTCCGGAAGACTCCCAGGGCATCGTAGTTCTCAAACGCTATTCCCCACGGGTCGATTCTGGCGTGACACGAGATGCAAGCCGGTTTGTTGCGGTGGTCGGCGATCCGTTCCTTCAAAGTCATTTTCAAGATCTCCGGATTCGTCAGGTCCACTTCCGGAACATTCGGGGGCGGTGGCGGCGGCGGATCGTCCAGGATGCGTTTCAGCATCCAGACGCCGCGCTTGAGGGGATTGGAATCCTTGCCGTCGGAGTTCATCGTCATGATCGCCGCACTGGTCAGTACGCCGCCGCGATTGGTTTGCGGGGCGATGGAGACACTCCGGAAATGAGGGCCGTAAACCTTGGGTATCCGATAGTGGGCCGCGAGTCGCTCGTTGACCACGGCGTAATCGGAATGAACGAAATCCATGATGCTGCGGTTGCGCCTGAGGACTTCATCAAAGAAGGCGATCGGCTCCTCCAGCATCGCTGCTCTCAGGGCAGTGTCCGAGACATGGGTCACGCTGTTCATCCGGTCCAGGCCCAGCCATCCCTCTACGAAGTTCTGTGAGAATCGTCGTGAACGCGGGTCTGCCAGCATGCGCTTCACTTGCGCGCCCAGGACCTCCGGCGCACTGAGCTTTCCCTGCTCGGCGAGTTTCAGCAACCCGTCGTCCGGGATGCTGGCCCACAAGAACATGGAGAGGCGGCTGGCCAACTCCAACTCAGTGATCCTTGCCGGGGATTTCGTTTCGTTCGTCGTCACTCTTTGAGTCAGGTAGAGAAATTCCGGGCTGGCCAGCGCCGTCGCCAGCACCTCCACCATCGCGTCTTCGAAGGTCGGGAACCCCGGCCGATACTTCGCAAACAAGGCCATGAATTCATCGACTTCCTGGGTGGTGACCGGGCGACGCCAGACGCGTTTCAAGAATCGATTCAGCACCTCGCGGCCATAGATCTGCTCGTCACCTTTGTTGGCGCTCGCAATGAAGATGTCCGTGTGGGTTTTCGGCGGCCATTGCTCGTAGAACGGAGCGCTGATTTCGATGTAGTCGATCAGCACTTGGAGCGGTTCTTCCCCGCCGGTGGCATTCGAGACATTGTGAATGTGCAGGAACTCATCCCTTCTTGGAAACGCGGTGGTGAGCTTCCGGAATGGGTTCCGTTGGATATCGCTCAGTGGGATATCGAAGTGAATGAACTGGGGATTGTCGGCAGATGCAGTAATCGGGATGTCACGCTCACTGATGACCTGGGAGAAATTGGCGTTGTTGCTCGTGTGGGCGCTCAAGATAAGGCGCAGGCTGGCATACTCGTCAGGCTTATTGGTCGAGCGCCCGGCGCGAATGCGCACGCGCATGATGCCTTCGTCGGGAAGAAAGCGATCCAGGTCCAGCTTCACCTCGTTGGATCGGGGAAGCACCAGCACAACCGGAGAAACCGCAGGGGTTTGCCCGGCGACCGCCTTGGGCCGAGGCTGTATCTTGCCAACGGAAAACTCAATGCTATCACCGGTCTCTCGGTGTACTAACTGCTGCTGATTTCTGAGCTTCTTATCCTTCTTCTTACCCTTTTCGGCTGCCTTGGTACCCTTTCCCGACATCGCCTTATCCATCTCTTCCTGCATGGAGATGACATAGGTGACGGCTTGCGGACGCTCACCGCTCACCGTGGCTCGCTTGAGCGCCTTCAGGCCGATCTCTCGATAGGTTTCAAATTGCATGGCAGACATCTGCAGCAAATCCGAGCTGTTCTTGAAACCGTCCTCCGACGCGGTTTCCGGCGGCAGCTTGTTCGGGAGGGCATAGGGCAGACCGAGCAGGTCTTGCAGGGCGTAGTTGTATTCGTAATTCGTCAGCCGGCGAAAAGATGAATGCTCCTTGCTGTTGCGACGGATGATAGACGCCGTATTCAGTTCCCCGCTGAGCCAGTCAACAATGCGTCCGCGATCCGCATCCGCGAGGGCGTAATCGGGTTCGTCCTTGGGGGGCATCTCGGATTTGCTGAGGGCGTTAAACACCTCGCGCCACCGCTCCACGTCAGGACCGGTCAGCAGGTCCGGATTCAGTTGGTCGATGCGCAGTCTGCCCTTGGACTTTTGGGGACCATGACAGGCCAGACAGCTCTGTTTGAGGAGCGGCCCCACCGACTCGTGAAAGAAAGCAACATTCGCCTTGGGAACGACGTCGGAGGCTTTTGCGACCTCCTTGGCCTCCTTCAAGAACCTGGATTTCACGCGTCCCAGTTCTTTGGCTGTTTCCAAAGAGATCGGAGTCTCCTGCCCAGTGGCGGTCAGAATTATCAAGGCGCTTCCCAGCACCAACAGCACCATTTTCCTCAGCGGGTTCAACTGATAGGTATTTGCTTTCCGGCCGCTGCGCGGCGCCGGGAGAGATGGTTTGGTACTAGATTCAATGTCCGTAATTTCACGCGTGAAGGAGGGGGTGTCAACGGCGTTGTCCGGGCTTTGCCGCTGTTTCTCGGTTCTCTCGTAGCTCAGAACGTGTTTGAAAAGTCGCGCGAACCGCGCGAGACCGGGTTTGGGGTTCCGCGTTTACGCGGCCCGCTGGCCCAGACCGCCCTAACCCCGTAAACGGGGAACTCCCAACCGGGGTTTTCAACAGGCTCTCAGCGATGGCTGGCGGAAAACCCTTCGCCTGTAACTGAGTCGCCGATGCCTTTTGGCGGCTGGCACGTCCAGGGTGTAGGCAACGAGGCGGTCTGCGGCCGGAGCCGGAGTCTATTATGCTCCGCATGGGGTTCCCAGATGACACGAAGTCGCCATACCACAGCCGGGAGCGCTTTGCCGGGCACTTTGCGGAAAAGGCGCAACTCGTCCTTGTGCGACGGACGGAGATTCCCGCACCATTGCCCGGGACACTTTCGGCAACTTATCAATGGCACTGACGCTCACATGAACTTGGAACGTTTGTCCTTGGCACTTCTCGGCCTCGGCGTCGCGACGGTGTCCTTCGTCGGACAGCTTGTCGCGGCGGACTCGCCGCGATTCGAGAAGGACATCCTGCCTGTCTTCTATCACCACTGTTTTGCCTGCCACAGCGAGAAGCAGGCGAAGCCGAAGGGCAAGCTGCGTCTGGACTCGGCGGAGGCGATTCGCGGCAGCGATGTGATCGTGGCGGGCAAGCCGGACCAGAGCGAGTTGTTGAAACGGGTTTCGCTGCCGCACACGGACGAGGATGTGATGCCGCCGCTAAAGGGTGGCGCGCAGCCCTTGAATGACGGGGAGCGCGCGATGCTGCGGCAATGGATCGCGGATGGGGCGAAGCTGGATTCGTGGGTGAAGTTCGATCATCGCGGGGCGGTTGCGTCAGCGGTGGAGGCGACGCTCGCCGGGTTGGATGTCCGACAACTCAGCGCCGAGGTGCAGAAGCATGTCGAACGCTCTCATGCGGCGAAGGGCATAAAACCGAACGCGCCGGTGAGCGATGAGACCTTCCTGCGCCGCGTGTATCTCGAAGTCGTCGGCCGCATCCCGAGCCTGGCGGAGAGCACGCGTTTCCTCGAGAGCAAGGCTGCGGACAAGCGCGGGAAGCTGATCGATGAACTGCTCGGCAGCGAGGGCTACGTGAGCCACATGTTCAACTGGAAGGCCGACCTCTTGCGGGTGAACACGCGTATCGCCCAAGGTCAGCCGGGCAAACTTTACGACGACTGGGTGAAGGACGCGGTTCGCTCGCGCATGCCGTATGATGAGTTTGTGAGGCAGTTGGTCACCGCGAGCGGCTACCTCTGGGAAAATGGCGCGGTCGGTTTCTATGTGCGCGATCTCGGGATGCCGCTGGACCACATGTCGAACCTGACGCGCATCTTCCTCGGCACGCGGATCGAGTGCGCGCAGTGCCACGACCACCCGCTGGAGCCGATCACGCAGAAGGATTTCTATCAGATGGTGGCGTTCACGTTTGGCGTAAGCAATCTGGGCAGCCCCGGCGGGTATTCGCCCGACAACGTGAAGCAGTGGCCGGCGATCAAGGCGAAGCTGGCCACGATGGACAAGGACGAGTCCCTCGCGCAGGCCGTGAGCGGCACCATCGCGCCGATGAAACGCCTCACGCAGGACACGGACAAACAACTGAAGTTTCCCGACACCTACGCCTACGACCCTGCGCTTCGCGGAAAACCGGTGGAGCCGCGGACGCTCTTCGGCGACGAGGCGGTCATCACCGATGGCGCGCGGCGCAAGGCGTTCGCGGAATGGCTGACCTCGCCGCGCAATCCGCGGTTTGCGAAGCACATCGCGAACCGGCTGTGGAAGCGCGTCATGGGCGCGGGGTTGATCGAGCCGGTGGACAGCCTCTCGGCGCTGCCGAATCCCGAGCACGCGGAGCTGCTGGACTTCCTCACGCAGACGATGGTCCGCCTGCGCTTCGATGAGCGGGCCTTCATGGCGGTGCTGCTGAACACGCGGCTGTATCAGAGCGAAGCCATGCGAGAGACGCCGGAGCCTGCGGCGGTATTTGCGATGCGCGGGCCGCAACTGCGGCGGCTGTCCGCGGAGCAGATTTGGGATTCGCATCTGGTCCTGCTGGCGCAGGACATTGACGAACGGAAGTCAAACTACCGACTCGGCGGGGTCTTGGACACGCAGCGCCTGAAGAAGCTGACCACGATGACCGCGGACGAAATCATCGCGCAGGCGCGAGTCAATCTCGCCGAGCACACCCGCGGTCGGGCACTCAGTCTGCGCCGGGCGGAGCAACAAAAGGAATTGGCTGCGGCCAAGGCTCGCGGTGATGACAAGGAGGTGAAGCGGTTGACGACGCTGCACGCGAAGGAGAACAAGGCGGAGGCTGAGTCCGACAAGGAAGCCGCACCAAAGGAA
The DNA here is from genome assembly GCA_945861535.1 of Akkermansia muciniphila. Taxonomy (GTDB): domain Bacteria; phylum Verrucomicrobiota; class Verrucomicrobiia; order Limisphaerales; family BJHT01; genus BJHT01. The sequence continues at coordinate 28,203 of CAMAUZ010000086.1, forward strand.
ACCGATCCACGCTGGAAATCGCTGCCGCCCACCTTCATTCGCGCCTCGGAGACGCCGCTGCCATTGCCGCTGGGACATTTCCTGCGTCAGTTCGGCCAGTCGGATCGGCGTGAGATCGACGCTTTCAGTCGCGACCCGAACACCACGCATTCCCTCGCACTGATGAACGGCGAACTGACCACTCGAGCGCTCGCGGAGGATTCGTTTCTGCGCCGCCAGCTCGCGGCGAGCAAAGCGGTGGGCGAACAGCGCACGCAGCTCATCTACCGCGCAATCCTCGTCCGCTCGGCGAAGGCGGAGGAAATCGCGGAGATGGCCGCACTGACGAAGGCCAGCGCGACTCCCGAGCAGGACATCATCTGGGCGCTCCTGAACTCGCCCGAATTCCTTTTCAACCAGTGACACCGGTTCCAAACCAGCCATGAAATCAATCCTCACCGACCTCAGCCGCCGCGCCTTCGTGGAGCGTTTTGCCAAGGCCGTTTTCGGCGTCAGCTTGCTGCCCGCATCTGGCCGTCTACTGGCAGCAGAGCCCAAAATCGGTGGCAAAGCCAAGAGCGTGATCTTCCTCTACATGCGCGGCGGGATCTCGCACATCGACACCTTCGACCCGAAGCCCGGAAAGCCAGAGATGGGCGGCGTGCAGGCCATCGCGACCAGCGCGGATGGCGTGCAGATCTCGGAGTGGTTCCCGCGCATGGCGAAACAGATGCACCACGTCTCGCTCGTGCGCTCGATGACTTCCACCCAGGGCATCCACGATCGCGGCACCTACCTCGCGCACACGAGCTACTTCATGACTCCGACCATCACGCATCCGTCACTCGGATCGTGGGCGGTGAAGCTGCTCGGCTCTGCGAACGCGGTGCTGCCGGGCAACATCCTCATCAACGGCAGTCCGCAGCATCCCCGCAGCGGCTACATGCCCACGCACCTCGCGCCGCTGCCCATCATGGATCCCGGCGCGGGCCTGCAAAACTCTGCGCTGCCTTCGAAGGTGACCGAGTCGGATTTTGCGCGGCGAACCGCGATGGCGCAGGCAGTGGGCGGTCGTTTTGTGCAACAGACGCCGCATCGCGATGCCGCCGCATATTTGAAAGTGCAGCAGGACGCCGCTGCGCTGATGAAGAGCGAGGACCTGAAGGTGTTCGACATTTCGCGCGAGGACAAAAAGACGCAGGCCGCCTACGGCACGCACACGTTTGGCAAAGGCTGCCTGCTCGCGCGGCGGCTCGTGGAAAGTGGCGTGCGCTTCATCGAGGTCGAGGACGCGCATAACTGGGACACGCACAACGACCAGATCAAGCAGATGGAAAACATGACGCCGTCCACGGACCAAACGATGGCCGCCCTGCTCGAAGACCTTCATCAGCGCGGCCTGCTCGCCAGCACACTTGTCGTCATGGCCACCGAGTTCGGACGCTCGCCGCAGATCAGCAACGAAACCGCCGGGCGCGGACATCACCCCGGCGTCTTCACCTGGTGGCTCGCCGGTGCCGGCATGAAACGCGGCTACGTCCACGGCAAGTCCGACGAAATCGGCGAACGCGTCGCGGAGAAACCCGTCACCATGCAGGACTGTAACGCCACCATCGCGCGAGCCATGGGCATCGACCTGCAACACATCGAGCACTCCCCCTCCGGCCGCCCCTTCACCGTGGCGGACAAGGGCAGGCCGGTGGTCGAGTTGTTTGCGTAAGCCATCGCCCGACCGTGCAATCCCTCACCCTCATCACCCTCATCACATTGCCACTCTCGGTCCTTCGATCGTTTGTCGCGCCCGCCGCATCAAGGTTCCGCTGATGAGGCTTGGCGATGGCGGGGCAACCGCTTGCCGAAAATATCCATGAACGTTTTTCTCTGGCTCCCTGTTCTATTCTGGTTGCTCTTGCCGCCTGCCGCGCTGCGATCCGCCGAAACCCCACCCACCCCCGGTCCCAGCCACGTCATCGTGCCCCACTCGAAGGAGGCGGCCCGTAACGGCGAGGCGTCGCTGATCGAGCTGCGGGAGTGCTCGCTGCTGTTGATGTATGGTGCCCATCAGAAAAGTGGTGACTGGGATCGCGGGGAGATCCGCCAGATGCGCTCACGCGACGGGGGCAAGACGTGGCCCGCGCCCGAGACCGTCTTCAGCGACGCCAAGCGTTCGCTGTTCCAACTCTCGTTCGCGCGACTGACCAACGGCGACCTCGGCCTGACCCACACCTCGCTCGCCAATGGCCGCGATGCCTTCAAGGTCTTCCGTCGCTCGACGGATGATGGCCAGTCCTGGTCGGAGCCGCTGAAGATCAGCGATGCTTCACACGAATACACCACCGGCCCTTGGGACAAACTCTACGTGCTGGCGAGCGGGCGCGTCATTGCACTGCTGCACTGCAACATGAAGCCGGATGCGAAGAAGCAGGGCGGCCCGCTGGGCGTTTACACCGTTTACTCCGACGACCACGGGAAGACGTGGACTCGCTCGCCGCTCAAGGAAGTGCTGCATGTGCCTGACAATCCGCTCAAGAAGCACGAATGGGGTTTCTGGGAACCCTCGCTGGTTGAGCACGCGCCGGGGAAGCTGCTCATGCTGGGCCGCACCACAACGGGTTGGCTATGGGAGAGTCGATCGGAAGACAGCGGCTCGACCTGGAGCGCGCCCGTGCAGTCCAGCGTGCTCAATCCCGTCGCACCGCCCGTGCTGACGCACGTCCCCGGCACGGACACGCTCGTGCTCATCCACAATCCCGACGTGAAACTCAGCGACAGTTGGCATGGCGGGGAACGACTTGCCCTCGCCTTCCGCACCAGCCACGACGGCGGTCGCACCTGGTCCGCAGCCACCGACATCTATCGCGCACCGAACAACCAACTGTGGGTGGACTATCCCGCCGTGCGATGGATCAAAGGCCAGTTGCACCTCGTCTGGCGGCACATCAACCGAGCCAATCCAGCCAGCGGATTGGGCGGCACCAGCCTCTACCACCACGTCCTGCCTCGTGAGGCTTTCGAAGCACGCACCGCCCCGAAGAAGTCTGTTGAATCCAATGCCAGGCCCCTGCGCATCCTGCCCCTCGGCGACAGCATCACGCGCGGCTCCTACCTCGCGCAGAAGGACGGCAAAGCCACCGGCCTGCCGCATCCGCTGAGTGGCGGCTGGCGCAAGGCACTTCAGGACAAACTCCGCACCGCAGGCATCGCCTTCGATTTCGTCGGTGAACTCAGTTACGCCGCCTTCGGTCGCGCTGGCGCGGCGGATCCGCAGTTCGATCCCGATCACCATGGCCTCGCTGGCTTCAGCAACACCAGCATCCTCAAAGGCGGCGTCGTGCCGACACCAGCCGACGTGCTCGCCTCGCTCGGCGTGAAGGAAATCAAAGTCCCCGGCATCGTGGAGGTCCTGAACAAACACCAGCCCGACGTCATCCTGCTCATGTCCGGTGCGAACGGCTTCGACGCGCCCGCGCGCGACCAACTCATCCGCACCATCGGCGAAACCAGCCCTGCACATCTCTTCGTCGCCACCATTCTCCCGCAGAAAGCCCCGCGCGCAGGCTGGGAGAAAGTGGACGCCTACAACGCCTCCCTCCCCGCCGTCGTCGCCGCGCAGAAGGCCGCCGGCAAACGCATCACGCTCGTGGACATGCACGCCGCCATCACCACGGACGATTTATTGCCCGATGGCGTCCACCCCAACCAAGCGGGCATGGAAAAGATGGCCGCGGCTTGGTTTACAGTCCTCCAGACTTCTCGCTGATTTGTTGCCGACCTCACCTACTCAACGACTTCCCGTGCGCGTGGAATTTCCACTCATCACCCTGCTGCTCGCCACCGTGGCCGCGCGGCCATCGCCCGCGCTGAGAGCCGCCGCGACGCTGGACCTAATCGCCGCCGCCAAAGGGCGGGCGGGCCTGGAACCCGCCTTCGCACCCGGGTTCTGCGCCATGCACGGTCACTGGCAGCCGCTGGCAGCCAAGCCCTGAACTCCTCTACTTCCCATGAAATCCTTGCTGTTCCTGCTTGCGACGTGTGGCCTCATCTTCGGCGCGGACCCGTTGGCTAGCGAAACCAACCGCGTCCGTCTGGGCAACGTCACCGTCACGCTGTCCCCGCCCGTGCTCG
>CAMAUZ010000087.1 GCA_945861535.1 Akkermansia muciniphila
CCTGTCCCAAATGCTACAGATTGTGAGCGTCAACGCGTTTGAGCAAGTGCCTATGGCTGAGCTGTTTGCCAATATCGGCTCTCAAGATGAGGCTACCGCCTCTCGTAACCAGTTGATGCTGTGGGACTAATATCCGGATGGTTATGAGGGAACGTCCATCGGCATCCTGTCGCAGCCGGACGGAGACTACATCTCGCTCACCGACATGGTGCGGAACTTCGACGGGGCCGGCGCGCTGATCGAGCAGTGGCTCAAGAACAAGGACACCGTCCTGTTCCTCGGCGTCTGGGAACGCATCAACAACCCCGGTTTTAATTCCCTCGAATTCGAGGGAATTAAAAATGAAGCAGGCCGGAACAGCTTCTTCCTCTCGGCCAAGAAATGGATCGATCTGACCGGAGCCAAGGGACTCATCGCGAGCGCCGGCCGTTACGGTGGCACTTACGCTCACAAGGACATTGCCTTCGAGTTTGGCTCGTGGCTCAGCCCGGAATTCAAGCTCTACCTCATCAAGGAGTTCCAGCGCCTCAAGGACGAGGAAAACGACCGGCTCCAACTGAACTGGAACCTCCAGCGCACCCTCGCCAAGATCAACTACCGCATCCACACCGACGCCATCAAGGAGACGCTCCTCCCGCCCACCATCACCAAGGCCCAGACCGCTCTCGTCTATGCCAGCGAGGCCGACCTGCTCAACGTCGCCCTCTTCGGCCAGACCGCGAAACAGTGGCGCGACGCCCATCCCGACGCCGAGGGCAACATCCGCGACCACGCCCCGCTGGAGCAACTCGTCGTCCTCACCAATCTCGAAAGCCTCAACTCCGTGCTCCTCCGACAGGGCCTGCCCCAGCCGGAGCGCCTGCTCAAGTTGAACGAAATCGCCATCACCCAGATGCGTACCCTCCTTTCCACCAACAGTGTGCGGCGCCTCAAATAACCTTGATGAAATCCGCCCTCGCCAATTACCAGCCTGTTCAGCTTCAGGATGCCGCGCGGATTCCAAGCTGCTGCGACCGCAACCAGCCCACAGACGCGGGCGGCTCCACGACGCCCACCACCATCAAGCTCAAGGCATGAACAGCAGCATCCTCGCCGCAGATGACGGCTACCAAAGCTTGTTGGGTAGAATCTCCGAGGTTTACACCACGGGCCAGACGCGGGCGACGCAGGCCGTCAACGCCTGCATCACCGAAACCTACTGGCAGATTGGGCGCGACATCGTGGAGTTCGAGCAGGGCGGCAAAACGCGGGCCGACTACGGCAAGGGCCTGCTCGCCAGCCTCAGCCGCGATCTCACCCGGCGCCACGGCAAGGGTTTCAGCCGCAGCAATGTCATCCGCATCCGCCAGTTTTACCTCGCGTTCCCAAAAGGTGCGACGCTGTCGCACCAATTGAGCTGGTCCCACATGGTGGAGCTTCTCAAGATCGAAGACCCTCTGGAACGCGGCTTTTACGAGCAGCAAACCATCCGGGAGAAATGGGCCGTCCGTGAACTGAAACGGCAAAGAGAATCCTCCCTCTTCCTCCGCCTCGCGGCAGGCAAAGACCGGGACGCCATCCTCCAGCTCGCCACCCAGAGCCAGATCATCGCCCAGCCCGCCGACCTCCTGCGCGACCCCTATGTCTTCGAGTTCCTGAAAATCCCCGAGCCGCATCACGTCACCGAGACCGACCTCGAAGCCCGCCTCTGCGACCATCTTCAACCGTTCCTGTTGGAGCTGGGCAAAGGCTTCACCTTCGTCGGCCGGCAATACCGCATCACCATCAACAACACCCACTACCGGGTGGACCTCGTCTTCTACCACCGCATCCTCCGCTGCTTCGTCCTCATCGATCTCAAGCTCAACGACGTCGAGCACCACGACATCGGGCAGATTCACCCCATGAGATATGCCCACATTCTACTACGTTTACGTCCTCAGAAGTCACGCAGACGGACTGTTCTACACCGGATATACCGCGGATCTTCGCCAGCGGATGCAACAGCACGAATCAGGGGCAGTCCACTCCACCGCAAATCGACTGCCTGTCGAACTGGTCTATTACGAGGCATGCCGAACACAGAGCGATGCGACCCGCCGCGAGAAGTATCTCAAGACCGCTTGGGGGAAACGATTCATCAAGTCCAGACTTCAAGACTATCTCACGGGGTGAACCTGTATCTCGGCTACTTCGCCACCGAGGAGAACACGGAAGGCGACAACCCGCCCATCGGCATCATCCTGTCCCGGAACAAGGACGAGCTGCTCGTCGAATACGCCACCTACCAGATGAACAGCCAGCTCTTCGTCCAGAAATACCCGCTCTACCTTCCCAACCGTGAGGAACTGCGCCGGGAACTCGAACTCACCCTGCAACTCGCCGAAGAGAGGCCCGACGAAGAAAAACCATGAAATCCGCCCGCGCCGATTCCCAAATCCTCTCGCTCAAGGACACCACCACGCGCGCCAGCGCGATCTCCTGGGCCAAGTCTCACCGCACAGCGTGGCAAAGGTACGATCCCCACGCCAGCTTCGCCTCCCGTTCCATTCGCCATTCGCCATACGGATTTCGACCTTCGCCTCGCCTCGCGCCCGACGGCATGGCCGGCCGATGCAAAGTCCGAGTGATGAACTGCGATCCTCGAAGTCTCGGCGTTTCCCGTTCGACATTCGAAATTCAGCATTCGTCATTCTCCCCGTCCTCCAATCAGTCCGGCGAAGGCACCATCCGCCGCGCCCTCATCGAGGCCGACCGCGTGGACTGCATGGTCGCTCTCCCCGGCCAGCTCTTCTACAGCACGCAGATCCCCATCTGCCTCTGGTTTATTCGGGGAAATAGAAAGGCTGGCAGTACAGCATTCGGACTCAACTAATCATGCCGCCCGCAACCACTTCATTCAGCTCCCGTCTTGAAGCCAAAGTTGAACAACAACTCGGTTCTCAACGAGTCGGCTATCTGCTTGGAGCGGGGGCATCGTATCTCGGTGGAAATGGATACCCGCTCGCGGGGAAGCTCTGGGACTGCATCGGGCCAAAACTGCCGAAGACCGAGCGCGACGAGATTCAGGCAAAGCTCGACGGTGGCGCTGATGGAATCGAACACGCGCTTGATTTGCTCGACGATGGTTCCGCCATCGGAAAACCGCATCGGCATCTCGTGACTGAGGCAATCGCCACGCATTTCCATTCGATTTCGCCACCGATAGATGTTCACCAAACCTTTGTTCGCAGACTCGCCGCAAGGGACGAACTCAGCACTCCGCTCTTCTGCCTGAACTACGATGGCCTGATTGAATTGGCCGCCGATGCAGAGCGAATACGCGTGGTGGATGGATTCACCGGCCAGGAACGACCGTTCTTCAACCCTGTGACTTATCAAGAGCGCACTGCCCTTTCCCATCGCGGACCACGAAAACCACAGGCTGATTGGCGGAAAGGAATTCTCCACCTCTACAAGCTTCATGGGTCGCTTGGTTGGTTCCATTTGGGCGGGACGGATGTGCGCCGTTTCGGCTTGGGGGCAAATACACCGCTGGGTGCCAAGCGCCTCATGGTTCCGCCGCAGCACCGCAAGACCATCGACACCACGGCGCATCCCTATTCGGTCCTCTGGTCAGACTTTCGTGGCCTCCTCTGCCAAGGCCCAACCATGCTAAATCGGCTCGCCTGTGTCGGCTACGGTCTCCGTGACGAACATCTGAACGCGGTGATTGAGAACGCACTTGGCAGGTCTGACTTCACTATGCTCGCCTTCGCCCACGCCCTCACCGACCAAGCCTTCACGCGATGGAGCGCCAAGCGCACTGTCGTCATAGTCACCGAAGCTCGTTGCTCGCTCTACGGCGAAGTCGGTCCAGGGCATCCCGCTCTGTGGGACTTCGCAACACTCACTCAAACAATCTGAACATCTATGAGCACAACAACCGGAACACTGATCGGCCACGTCATCGACGTTCGAGGCGATGGATTGACCGCCAATCTTTTGGCGGATGAGCAAGACGCGGCACCGAAAATTACCGTCGGTGACGAGGATGTTCTCGTCGGACAACTCGGCTCGTATGTGTCGGTTCGCCAAGGCTCCGTTCGGATTCTTTGCGTCATCACGCGGGTTTCAGAACAAGAAAAATTGGCCGATGCAAACACCGCATCGCCCGACGCGCCAACCGTCACCTACGCACAGCGAGCCATCGCGCTGATTCCAATCGGCAGCGTGTCAGCCGACGGCGAGTTTGAACGCGGCGTCAGCAGCTATCCCACAACCGGGGCTGAGGTGCATGTTGTGGCGGGCAACGAACTAGACACGCTCTTCAGCAAATTCAGAGCACAGGGCTATGTAGTCGGAAACCTCTCTTCCCAACCCGCGGTAAAGGTCTGCCTCGAACCGTCACGCCTGTTTGGTCGGCACTTCGCAATTCTCGGCCAAACAGGAGCAGGCAAATCCTGGGCCGTCGCAAGTCTCATCCAGCAGGCGCTCGCCGTAATGCCAAAGGCCCACATCATCATCTTGGATTTGCACGGTGAATATTGCTGGCTGAAGCCAGATGGAAAACGAGACGCCGCCTTCAAGGAGGAACACTTTCGCTACGTTGATGCCAAGGAATTGGAGATGCCCTACTGGCTGATGACATACTCCGAGCTTTGCGACCTTCTCATTGACCACAAGGAAACCGAAGCAGCTAACCAAACGGCGTTTTTTCGGGATACTCTCTACGATCTCAAGCAAGCTGAGAAGGCCGGGCTCAAATTGGACCGGGTTACCGTCGATACACCAGTTTACTTTTCATTGGACGCCTTAGTGGCGCGGGCAGAAGAAAAGAATGCAGAACGAGTGTGGAACGAAGGAACCAAGAAATGGAACAGCGGCGACTTGAATGGACGTCTGAGTAGGTTTTTGGTGCGACTTCAGAGTAAGCTGAATGACTCGCGTTACGACTTCCTGCTCAAACCGAGCAAGCGAACGAGTTCTGATACGCTTGAAGGATTGTTGCGCGATTTCGTTGGTCTGGGTGACCCTAAGCGTCCCGTGACCGTAATCGACCTCAGCACCGTCCCATTCGATGTAAGGCCAACCGTCGCAGCCCAGATTGGCCGACTCGCGTTCGAGTTCAATTTTTGGAACCCGCAATACCGGGAGTTTCCGTTGCTGCTCGTCTGTGAGGAAGCCCACGCATACGTCACGCGACAGCATGACGCGCAGTTTGCGGGTGCCCGGAAGTCCATGGAGCGAATCGCCAAAGAAGGGAGAAAATACGGTGTTGGTTTGGCGGTGGTGAGCCAACGACCACACGAGCTTTCCGAGACCGTCCTTGCGCAATGCGGCACGTTTCTGTGTCTCCGCATCACCAACCCCGACGATCAGTCATACGTGAAAAGCCTCGTGCCAGAAGGTGAGCGCGGATTGGTGGACATTCTTGCTGGCTTGGGGCGAGGCGAGTGCTTGGCGCTTGGAGAGGCAGTGCCGTTACCGACGCGATTCAAGTTCAACAAGCCCTCACCGTTCCCGAACAGCGAGGACATCGACTTTTACAACAAATGGAAAGCCGGCCCAGACGACATCAACGTCGAGAGCATCGTTGACCGCTGGAGGAAGCAACATAGGTAGTCGCACGACTAAAAAGTGCCGTACAAAACCATCAACCGAATCTAGTGTTATGATAACAGAAGAAGAACGTAGCAAATTGTGGAAGGAATTCAGCGCTGCTTGGCGAAGCGGGAAATCGAAGACAATGTCTCCTGATCTGTTTACCTCCATTTTTTATTACTCGGTTATTCGGCGGCGGGTGACTCGCTGGCACGAAGCTCATCTGTGGCGCGGCGAGAGTTGAGAAAAGCTGCGGATGGGCTTTCTGACTTTATCAATGACGCTGTCCTTGATATGTGGCTCAACGTTCAGGATGAGGAAGGATACCAGCATTTGTTTGATGATACCCGCACCCAACTGCCGCTTGGGAATCGGGCGAGCTTTGTTTCAACAGTCGTATTGCGGGTAATCCGTGATCAAGGAAAGGCAAGGGCCAGTGCGCTTGCTCAAAACTGGTTCCGTTTAGTTCTGTCGGCTGAAGAACGCGAGGCGATTGTGCTCACGATGCTTCGGGAAGGGATAGTAGACGACTATACTTATGCTGCATTAGGGTCGTCCGTCCGAGACTTGTTTGATTGCCTGCGCACTGGCAGCACAGCCGCTCACAGAGCCGAACTTGCAGGGAGTATTGCCGAGAGTGTCATTCCCGTTGAAGGAAGAGAACGATCCAAGAGACATGCCCAGCGTTGGTTCGCAAGTTTGGTTCTGCTGGAAGAAGAAAAGGAGGCGATTGTCAATGAATTATTCGACGGCGGAATCCGAAACGAAGCATTTTATAGGACTTTGAGTCAGGAGGCATTACAGTATGCTCGTCGGCGAGCATTGCGGGACGAGGAAGATTTGGATGATGCCTCGTTAGCCCCGCTATTCAGCGGATCAGGACAAGGCCACTTGCCACAGCCAATATCCTCCCGATTCGATGCGCTATTTGCTCAGGTCGGTCTGGCAACCGATCTCCGCGACGCCTGCCTGAATGTAGACGAACTTAGCCGCGTAACTGGCTCCGCGCACCACATGGCACCATCATGGTCAGCATTGAGCAGAGCCATTAGGCATTTGCGTCATTCCCGCCATCCTGAGGAATCGAAAGAATTTGCTCATGCATTAGCCCGACTCGCGCCAATGTCTGCCGGAGCGACTAACGGTGAACAATGGCGCTTTCCTATTCTCCGACTACTCCACCTTCAGCAAATCCTCGAAGCCCCTCGGCTTTCCAAGGTCGTAAGAGACCCCGCATTCGCACTGGTGCCCGATGTTGCCCTCTATCTCATGGGACGAGACGACGTTCTTTTCCATCCAGAATTGCGGGTTCTTCGCGGTTCCGACCGACGCTGGCGTGCGCGATGGGTTGAGAGCGCGGGTGAAGTGGTCTCCACCATGTTCCTCGAGGACAGTGTGCAACTGGATTTGAGCACGCTGGCTCGTATGCCCGAGAAAAACGATGCCCTGACGCCGGATTTCATGGGGGCTACCACCACAGGCGGAAAGCTGGTCTACGAGTCGAAGGGATCATCCGATTGGAAGACGCACCTCGGGCAACGGAAGCACGCACTGAAGCAACTCCGGAAGGAAGATGGCGCTAGCACAAGCCCGTGGGCAACTGATGGACGGACCTTTGCCTGCTCGCTTTTTGCGGCACAGCAGGGTGATGAGCGTTCGAGCCTGCTGCATGTGGACGACCCACCGTTTCAGTTCGACGACCAATTCGGAGATGGATGGGAGTCACATTGCAGGCGCGAACACGCCATCGCGATGCTCGAGGCGGCCAGATTGTTTGGCCGCGCCGACGACGCTGCGCGGCAGCGGCGGACTGAATCCGATTCCAATCGTGAAGCTATCTTCCGCCTGCCTGGTGGAAATGGACCAGAAGGCGAAAGCTTTGTTGGCACTTACCTACCAGTCGGTGAGTGGGCACGGACCTTAAGACACCCAAATCCAAGGGAGTGTGAGCGCATTCGTATGTTCGTCGGCGTTCAACAAGCGCTAGCCCGCCAATTTGAACGAGGTGAATTCCCTTCAACGGTGTTATCGCTCGACTCCAAGAAACCACCGAGCCCTTCTGGCGAATTAGACCGGGGACCACGCATCGGCTTGTTGCCAGGGCCGGAGTCGCAAGGCTTCGCTCGGGGAATGTATTCAGTCCTTGCTGATGGGGCGTTCATGGCAATCGAGTTTGAGTAAGTTGCCGCGGTATTCGGAAAAGGCTTCGCCAGCTACCTGCGCGATGCCTTGCCGAATGCGTCGTTCATCGGCTTCACCGGCACGCCCATCGAGAAGGCGGACGCGAAGACGCGGGTGGTCGGAGAAATGTCGAATGACGATTTTCGAGTGTCGAACTGACTGAACTTCGGACTTCGCACTTCTGCATTCGCACTACGCCCGGGCCATTGCCACCCAAGGCCATGAGATCGACGTCTTCACCGCTGCCGCGCTTTCCTGCCGCGAGAGATGGTCGGGGCGTTATCTTTTCTTCAAATAGGCCTGCGCCAGTTCCTCGCCGAGCAGGAGTGTGCCCTTCGTTCCGAAATGCAGGCGTTCATGGGGCAGGTGCGCAGTGTTGATGACGACGATGGCTTTGTCGGACTCGGCGAGGGTGCGGATGGCGGTGTTGATGGCGGTCATGTTCTTCCAGATTGCGCCGGGGTGTTGCTCGGAGATGAACCACGGGAGCGCGGGTTGTTGGAAATCGAGCCGCACCTGGGCGATCAGCTTCTGCATCGAGGCGGCGTAGTTCCGGAAGTAGGGGCCGAAGTCGGTGTCGTTTTCCCCGGTGTGCCAGAAGACGCCTTCGAGGGTGCAGTCATGGCCCTGGCGGGTCAGGTCATCCATGGCGGCGCGGATGAAGGCGGTGAGCTTGGGATAGAGATTGCGGCGGGCTTCGGGTGAGCCTTGGGGAGTCCAGTCGGGGCCTTGCGCGCCGCTGCCTGTGAACTTGACGATGGCTATGCCGTCCTTGGTGCCGAGGGATTTTCGGAGACGCGCGCCGAAGCTGAGTTCGGGGCCGAAGTTGCCGAGGTAATCCACCGGGCCGAGCGGTTCCCAGGTGGGCGAGACTTTCACTCCGCCGCCGAGGGAGTAGCGGAAAATGACATCGTCCTGGGCCTTCGCGAGCGGCTCGAATCCGGGCACCTGCGGGATCTGCGAGACGAAGGAGTCTTCGCCTTCCATGTTGCGCTGACCGGCGAGCACGAAGAGTCGGACGTGGGCTTTTTTCGCCAGCGGCAGGCCGTCTTTGTATCCGCGCGCTTTGATCGAGAGAGGTTTTCCGATGGCGTCGAGGTAGGCGGTGGCGAAGGCTTCGCCCATCTGGAGCTGTCCTTGGGTGCCAAAATGGTAGTGGGGTTGTCCGCTGCCCATGACCTCGAAGGCGAGGTGGGACGTGGGCACCCAGCGCAGCAAGGGGTCCGCCCGCATGACCAGGTCCTGCTGCTGGCGGAGGATGGCGAGGTTGCTGCGGTTATCCATGCCCCAGATGCCTTTCTCGCTGACTTCGCCGATGAACCACGGCAACTGCGGCGCGTGGAGATCGCTGCGGAACCGGGCGATGAGCCGGGTGAGGCCCGCGGCGTAGTTGGTGTTGAGCTTGCGGTCGAGCATGTCGTTTTCGCCCTGATGCCATACGACTGCTTCGAGGTGGTAGCGCAGTCCGCGCCGGTCGAGTTCCTGCAGCGACTCGCGAATGAGCTTGAGCGTTCGCGGGTAGAGCTTCTGGCCTTTGTCCGGCGCGTCGGGGTTCCAGTCGAAGGCGACGGTTGCAGCAGCATTTGGACGCCCCCGGCCACCCCGACGGCGCAGTAGGTGTTGAGCCGGTCCAGTCCCTCCGCCGCCGTCAGGGCCAGCGGGGACCAGCGACGGTCCAGTTCTTTCACGAGGAGATAGGCCAACATGACCACCAGCAGGTGTCCGCGGGTGCTCGCCTCGGTGCTTACGCGGACGGGGTGCAGCTCCAGTTCCGCGGTCTTGCTGCGGCGAAAGACTTGGTTGACTTCGGCAAGGTCTTAGTGGCGGTCATGCACGGTTTCTTTGCTGGCCCGCGGCGCGGTTGCGGATGGGGAGTGTGGCCGATGTAAACACGCGGCTGTATCACTGGCGGAACGCAAAGTAGCCAACCAAAGGAATCGACCCGTTTGCGACCCGCTTACAATTGCATCGTTCCGGCTGGGACCGGCGGTTTGACAAAGACATCTGCCGCAAAGGTTCGCCAGGCCGGGCTGCCAAGGAGGGGCGGCGGAAAAACTTGCCCGCTTCGCGTGCTCGTCACCATTCGCTGACTTGGCGGGCGGCGCATCGATTGTGTAGGGTCGCGTGGACATGAAGTTGTCCCTGACATGGCTGGCGGCGATTTTTGCTTCTGGCGCGCTCGCTTCGGCGGCGGTGGTCGCGCGGTGGGATTTTGGCGCGGAGGAACCGACCCGCCTCACGCCTCATGGCGGCGTGCATCGCGACGTGCCCGGGCCGCGTCCGCCGGAATTCCCGGACTTCGACGCGGGGAACACCGCCGTGCAGCTCGATGGCAACGGCGCGCGCTTCACTTTCGATGACCCCGGCACCGGCAGCGGGTTCGACTTCACCAACGGCGACGCCATCACGCTCGAAGCGTGGGTGAAGCTCGACGACCTGCGCCCGGGCGAAAACCTTTATATCATCGGCAAGGGCCGCACCGGCGCGTCGGGCTTCGCGGCGGACAATCAGAACTGGGCATTGCGCGTGCGCGAGCAGCGGGGCAAGGCCTGCGTGAGCTTCCTGTTTGCCACCGTGCCCGCCAGCGGCGCGCCGAAGTCGGACCGGCACTGGCATCGCTGGACCACGACGGACGGGTTCGCCGCGAAGTCCGGCTGGCACCATGTCGCGGTGACGTATCGCTTCGGCGAGCCGGCGTCGGTGCGGGGATGGGTGGACGGCCAGTCGCTCCCCGGCGCGTGGGACATCGGCGGGCCGACCACGGCGCCGCCGGTCACGGACAACGACGCCGTGTGGATTGGCTCCTCGAGCGGCGGCGCACCGGCGAACAGCTTTCGCGGCACGCTCGACGCCGTGGCGGTGCATCGCGGCGCGCTGCCCGACGACGTGCTGAAGCAACGCTTCCGTCGCACGGGCGAGGGCATCGTGGTCAAGCCCGCCAAGGAATTCCTCCCCGACCTGGGCGCGTTGCAGCCGGGCCAGGTGCGCGTGACCTTCCACGAGAAGATGCCCGCCCACGACCGTTGGCTGAGCGACGGTGAAGTGTGGCCCGCCGAGACGGCGCGCTGGACCGGGGAAAGCTTTCTTCTGCCGCGCCTGCCGGTGCGCTACGACGACTGGGGCATTCGCGAGGCCTGGAAAGCGCCGTTGCTCGTGCGTCTCGCGGCGGACGTGACACTGCCGCCGGGGAAGCAACGCTTCGTGATGCGCGCGCGGGCCTTGGGCCGGCTGTGGGTCAATGGCGCGGTCGTGGCGCGCACGGCGGGCCTGACCAAATCGCCGCCCGATGGCGAAGAACCCGTGACGCCCGTCACCCTGCCGCCGTTGCCCGGAGCGCGGCCGGCGGCGTATTGGCAGCAGGAGGTATTCGGCGAAGCGGAGATTCCCGCCGACGGCAAGTGCCGCGTGGTGCTGGAGACGGTCGTGGGCGGCCCTCGATTGCGCGCGGAAACCAGCGAGTTGTGCGCGGCGGTGCAGACGGCGGACGGCAAGAGTTTCCACGTCTTGCAACCAACGGGAATCTTCACCCCGCTGCCGTTGACAGACGCCGCCGTCGAGCCGGTCCTGGCGCGGATTGAGCGTGCATTGGCCCGCGATGACGACGCCACCCGGCGCACGGCGGCGGCGAGCCGCGCGGCGTTCTGGGAGCAACGGCACGAGCTGGCGCGGCAGTGGGCGCGGCAGCAGCCCGCGCCGGTCGTGCCCCAGGGCGCGAGCCATCCCATTGATGCGTTTCTGGCCGACAAAATCCAAAGGGCTTTGGCCGACTCCGCGAAGACGCCGCCTGAGACGGCGAAGCAATTTCACAGCACCGTTCTCCCGATTCTCCGCGACGAATGCTTCCGCTGCCATGGCGAGAAAGAGAAGGGCGGCCTGCGCCTTAACAGCCGCGCCGCCGCGCTCAAGGCCGGTGAATCGGCGAAGCCCGCCGTCGTCCCGGGCGACCTAGCGGCCAGCGAACTGATTCGCCGGCTGCGCTCCAAGGACGAGAGCGAGCGCATGCCGCCCAAGGGCGAGGGCTTGAGGCCGGAGCAAATCGCCGCGCTGGAAAGCTGGGTGAAGAACGGCGCGCTGTGGCCGGTGCCGCCGCTCGCGCCGTCTGAAGTCGCCTCCTCCGCTCCGCTTGATGACGCGGCCTTCCTGCGCCGGCTCTCGCTCGACACCGTGGGCGTGCCGCCGGGCGAGGAGGAGTTGCGCGCGTTCCTCGCCGACCGCTCGGCGGACAAACGCCTGCGCGCCATTGACCGCCTGCTCGCCGACGAGCGGTGGGCCGACCACTGGATGGGCTACTGGCTCGATGTGCTGGCCGAAAATCCCGCGCTCATCAACGCCTCGCTCAACAGCACCGGGCCGTTTCGCTGGTTCCTGCACGACGCGCTCCGTGACAACCAGCCGCTCGACCGGCTCGTGACCGAGTTGATTTTGCTGCGTGGCAGTCCGCACACCGGCGGTAGCGCGGGCTTCGGCCTGGCCGCTGAGAACGACGCGACCTTCGCCACCAAGGGGCAGATAATCGCGAGCGCGTTTCTCGGCATCGAACTCCAGTGCGCCCGCTGCCACGACTCGCCGTATCACAGCACCAAGCAGCGCGACCTCTACGCGCTCGCCGCGATGTTCGAGCGCAAGCCCGTCACCGTGCCCAAGACCAGCATGGTTCCGGCGGCGTTCTTCGAGCAGAAGGTCCGCGAGCCGCTCATCAAGGCCACGTTGAAGCCCGGTGAGCCGGTCGCCCCGGTCTGGCCGTTCGCCGCCGTCACCGGCAGCAACGACGCCGACGCGCTCAAGCCGCTGCTGCAATCGGCCACTGACACGCGCGAGCGGCTCGCCGCGCTCATCACCGCGCCACAGAACACCCGCTTCGCCCAGGTGACGGTGAACCGCGTCTGGCGGCGGTTCATGGGTGCGGGATTGGTCGAGCCGGTCGCCGACTGGGAAGGCCGCACGCCGAGCCACCCCGCGTTGCTCGACTGGCTGGCGCACGAGTTTGTCACGCACGACTACGACGTGAAGCACATCGCGCGGCTCATCCTCACTTCGCAGACCTATCAACGCGCCGCCATCGGGAACAACCTCACGGCCACGGCAGAGTTGCGTTTCTTCAACGCTCCCGAACGCCGCCGCCTCACCGCCGAGCAGGTGGTGGACTCGCTATTCGCCGCGACCGGCCAGCGCATGGACCTGGAGGAAATCACCTTTGACCCCACGGGCCGCCGCGACGAGGGCAAGCGCATCACGCTGGGCCGCCCCAGCCGCGCGTGGATGCTGTGCAGCCTCACGAACGAGCGCGACCGTCCCAGCCTCAGCCTGCCGCGCGCCCAAACCGTGTCCGATGTGCTGGAGGCCTTTGGCTGGACGGGCAACCGCCAGTCCCCGCGCACGGACCGCGAGAGCGCGCCAAATGTGCTGCAACCCGGCGTGCTCGCGAACAGCACGCTCTCCGTCACCCTCAGCCGGGCCGCGCACGGCAGCGGGCTGGCGGAACTCGCGGTGAACGCGAAGTCGCCCGAGGCCTTGGTGGAAACCGTCTTCCTCCGCTTCCTGAGCCGGCCGCCCAGCGCAACGGAACAGGCGCGGTTTGCGGCGAGTTTGCGCGCGGGCTTCGGTGAACGCCTCGTGCCCGCCGCCCAAGTGCGCCTGCCCGAGCCGCTCCCGCCGTTGCCGCGCGTGACGTGGTATAACCACATCCGCTCCGAGGCGAACCTCATTGCGCAGGAGCACGAACGCCGCGCGCGTCTCGGCCCGCCCGCGGACCCACGGCTGAAACCGGACTGGCGCGAGACCTTCGAGGACTTCGTCTGGAGCGTCATGAACACGCGGGAGTTTGTGTGGCTGCCATGACGACTAATCCCACCTCGGAACGGAATTCTATGGAATCGCTGGGGCGATCGCGACGCTTCCTCTCCCTACGCATGAACCTCCCGCAGATTCAGGGAAGCCCACAGATGGAATTCCTCTCTATCTGGCTGGCCTCCCTGAATCTGAGGGAAGATTCGGGCGGTTCAGGGGACGAAATCGCGGCAGTTGGCGGCTCATGGATTCTCTCCCTTCATCGGATGAGAGGAGAGGGCCGGGGTGAGGGGTTGCGGTCGTCGGCGTTGGTGGCCCAACCCCTCATCCGGCCTGCGGCCACCTTCTCCCCTCCTCCGAGGAGGGGAGAAGGCGCGCACCGTGGCCCTCGCTTAGAGATTTCACCGGCCCAACTTCAGTTCTAACAACCGTCCAATCCTTATGAACCGCCGACAATTCCTCGCTGCCTCCGGCACTGCGCTCGGGGCCGGCCTGCTGCCCGCGTCTGCCGCACCCGTGCTCAAGGGCAAGGCTGAACACGTCATCTCCATCTGGCTCGGGGGCGGCATGGGGCAGATTGACACCTTCGACCCCAAGCGGCGCGGCGACCCGGCCAAGAAACTCGCCGGCTCCTACTACGACAGCATCAAGACCGCCGTGCCCGGCGTGCGCCTGTGCGAGCATCTGAAGAACCTTGCTCCGGTCATGGACCGCGTGACGGCCGTCCGAACCGTGAACCACGACGTGATTGACGAACACGCCGCCGCCACCAACCGCATGCACACCGGCCGCCCCATCAGCGGCACGGTCACCTATCCCTCCCTCGGCTCCATCATCGCCCACGAACGCGGGCCGGCGGCGGATGGCGCGCCACCCTACGTGCTCATCGGCTATCCCAACGTCACGCGCGGCCCCGGCTTTCTGGGGGCGAAGGCAGGGTATCTCTACCTCACCGACACCGGGCATGGTCCCGCCGGCCTCTCGCGACCGGATGGCATCACCACCGGCCGGCAGACCCGCCGCGAGGCGTTCCTCCGCGACTTGCAGCAGGCACAGCCAGCCACCACCGACGCCCGCCTGCGCGACTACGATGCCGCCATCGCGCAAAGCCTGAAACTCAGCAGCCCGGAGTTCACGCGCAGCTTCAACCTCACCGAGGAGAAGGCGGACTTGCGCACGCGCTACGGCGGCGAGTTCGGCCAGCGCTGCCTGCTGGCGCGACGCCTCGTCCAGCGCGGCGTGCGCTTCATCGAGGTGTCGCACAATTTGAACTTCCTCAACGGCGCGGGCTGGGATGTCCACAACATCGGCATCCTCAAGCAGCACGAGCTGATTCGTGAACTCGACACCGCCGTCGCCACGCTCATCACCGACCTTGAGAGCCTTCGCCTGCTGGACAAAACCCTCATTGTCATCACCACGGAGTTTGGTCGTCCGCCGGAGTTCGATAGCGGCGGTGGCCGCGGCCACCAGGGGAGCGCGTTCACCTGCGTGCTGGCCGGCGGCGGCTTGAAACATTGCGGGGCCTACGGCGAGACCAACGAACTGGCCAAGAAGATCATCGCCAACCCGGTGAGCGTCCCCGACTTCTTCGCCACCATCCACGCCGCCGTCGGCGTGGACTACACGAAATACCTCTACGACGGCGACCGCCCCGTGCCCGTCACCGACAACGGCAAACCCATCGCCGCGCTTTTCTGATCTCCCCCGGATTCCCATGAGTCACGTCGCCCTTCCTTTCCGACTCCACCTGCGAATTCCGTGGACGGCGCTGGTGCTCTGGTGCGTTTGCGCGACGATTGCCCGCGCGGAAATCCGGATCACCCCGTGGCGCGCAGCCTTCCAGGGAGTCGAACTCGCGGACGGCACGGCGGACGCCGCCGAACCGCGAATCCAGCGGGCGTTCGCCGCCCGAATTCAGCTCGATTCTCCCGGCCTGAAGTTTTTCTCCACCCCGCGCGCCGGCACGCTGGAAACCCTCGGAGAAACCGCTTCAACGTTTCTGACCAAACACCGGGTGCAACTGGCGATTAACGCGAACTTCTACGAACCCGTCAGCAACACTCCCGTTGACATCAATCTGGAGGGCCTGGCCATCAGCGAGCGCACGGTGGTTTCTCCGCCATCCCCCGGCCTCCCCGCCCTGTGCCTGACGGAGGATAATCGTGCCCGGCTGGTGGAAAACACCCCCGCCGATTTCCCGACCGCGGGCATTGCCACGGCCATCGCCGGGTCCCGCATCATCCTCCGCGACGGACGCCCAATCGCGCGCTCCTCCACGCCGGATGATGTGCATCCCCGCACCGCCGTGGGATTGTCCCAGGATGGCCGGGTCCTGATCTGGTTGGTCATCGACGGGCGGCAACCCGGCTACAGCCTCGGCGCGAGCGTCGAGGAGACCGCCGCGTGGCTGGCGCGCCTCGGAGCGCATGCGGGATTGATGCTGGATGGTGGCGGCTCGACCACTTTCGTCCGGGCGGATCGCGACGGGCGCGCCACCCTCCTCAACCGTCCCATCAACAAGAATACCCCCGGCCAGGAACGACTGAACGGCAACCACCTTGGCCTGCGCGCCGCGCCCCTGCCACAGTCCGGCCCTTCGGAAAAGTAGCCGCCTTGGACGGTCACTCACACACCTGAAAAACCGCCGCCGTGGCCAGCCGGGAAGGCATGGTCCGGAGCCGGTTTGCATCGCCGATCGAGCCGCACGGAGCCGGACCCGGAGTTTCGTCCTCACGCAGCCCGGAAGGCACTTCGCCCCCGGTCATTTGAGCAGGCGTTCCCGCGTATAGGCGCTGTCAATGATGGCCTGGTGAACCTTCCGCACCGCGGAATCGTCCTGGCCGCCAAAAACGAGGTGGCCCCAGCGCAACAGATCCGTGGGATCGCCCGGATGATACGGCAGCGCCGCCCACGACGACATTTGCATGTTGTCGTTGTCCACCTTGCCGGGTTGATCCATGCGGGTGAAGTTCGCGCCCCACACGTCGCCCGGCTTTGGCGCGGCTTCGCCAAGCCCTTTCCACGGAATCCGCAGGCGCGCGGACCAACCCCTCGCGGTGCGCGCGACATCGGCCTTCAGGCCCTGAACGTTGAAGGTGGGATCGCCGTTTTTGAGATCATGCCAGGCCCCGCTGGCGGACACCTGGATCATGATGAACTTCTTGTCGGAGTTGTGCGTGTGGCCGGGATCGAGCCAGACATACACGCAGTCATCCTTCCAGAGCTTGATGTTGTCGTTGTCCTTGAACGCCGCGACGATGCCGTAGTCAACGCACTGGAAGGTCACGTCCAGGCCGTCATCATCCCAGCCCACGGCAACGTCGGTGGCCTGCGCCGGTTTGCCCGCGCCCTGGGCCAGCAGAAAATCGGTGGCGACCGCGGGCTTGCCGCGTTCGAGCAGGAGCAGATTGCCGGGGTTGGGGCTGACCGCATCTTCGTAGTCCGGAAACGGCGGATACTGCGGCCCCTTTTTCCACTTGATCTGGCGGAGCTGCGGGTCGCCATCCGTCCACCAGTTGCGCACGATGTCGCAGGCACCCGGCAAGACGCGCACCGTCTGGCCGCCCCGTTGCTGCACCAGCGAGACCTTGCCTTCGTCGGGTCGGGCAGTCCGGGGTCCGGGCGTGAGATAAATGATGTCGGTCCCGGCCGCGGTGACGACCCGCACGCCCTGGCCGCCATCCAACGGGCTCACTTCAGGCGGCCTCTCCGTTCGCAGCCGGGGATACAGCACGACCGTGACCGTGCCGCTCTTCTCGACGGCGAGGCTGATGTGGTTGGTGTGAATCTGCGGTTTGGCCAGGCCGGGCTGGAGGAAGAAGATGTCCATGTCCACATCATCGCGACCGGTCATGGTGACGCCCATCGCGGTCGGCGTGATCTGCTGCGCCGCGAGGAACAGCCGCCAGATCGTGGGGGCGGACTTCGCGTCCAGCGTGTCGGCGATGACGAAATAGTTCGGAGCGAGCGGGTCGGCATCCTTCACAAACGCAATCTGTCGCTGCCAGCCGCGGCGCACGCCGCTCACGTAATCCAGGTGCGGCGCGGTGCTGAATTCGCGCAACTCCATCACCCGCTCTTCGTTAAACGTGGCGGGCTTGTCCGGCATGCTGTGCGCCTCGCGGGATTCCTTGGCGCGACGCCGTTGATAGTCGTCGTCATCGCACAATTCCCGGCCCTTGCCCCAGAGTGCGATCGCGCCGGAGTCGTTGAAGTAGTGCGAATGAAACCGGCCCGCGATCAGGTACAACATGGTCTCGCGTTCCGCACCGATCACGTTGCGCAACTGGACCCCGGTCTCCTGATAATACTGGCTCCTCCACGCGGGCGGTTTCGGCGTGACGCCGCTTTCGCGGAAGAAATTCCGGTAACCCATGAAGGCCGGGTAATAGCTGAGGATGCCCGGTTCGCCAAACGAGCCGTGCTCGCGGTGCATCCACTCCAGTTGGGCGGCGAACGCCGGATCCGTGTCTTTCCACAAGCACGCCATCACGCCAAACATGCTGGTCCGTTCGTTGGCATACGTGTGCCCGTACGACGGCAGCCGCCGGAATCCTCCGCTCCTCGGATCCCGCGGCGTGGAGATGTTGCCAAACCATTCAATGGCCTTGCGCAACCGCGGATTGAACAGGTTTCCGGCGTCCGGCGCGCCGGCGTTCTTGGCGATCAGGAACGCGCCGATCCATTGATCGAGAATCACCATCGCATAATGCGGGCATTCGGCCATGCCGCCCTGCGGGTCCACCCAGTCCTCAACTTCCTGCCGCAGTTCCGCCAGCGCATCGGCGAACCACTTCTTCCCGAGCGGATGCGAGGGGATGAGCGCCGCGGCGGTCAGACGATAGCCGGCCGCACTGGTGAACATGTTGGGACACAGGCTGCCGTGCGCCGCCTCGGGGTTGAAATATTTCGGGTCGTTGATCGCGTAACAGACCTGCGCGATCTTCGCGCGCAACTTCGCCCGATCCTCCGCCGGGATGGATTTCGCCGCGAGCGCCGCGTCCGCCAACCCGACCGCCTGCCCGAAGAACTGGGAGTACGCATGTGGCCCCACGTTGTCGCGCGTCGTGCGGGGAAGGTTGGCCAGCAGCGTGTCCAGTGCGGCAAACGCCCCCCGTAACACCGCCTGCTCGGCCGCCGGGTTCCCGGTCAACAACGCCGCGGTGACGGCCTGCTCGAGTCCCCCGCCGGGATTGAAACTTTTCAGGGCCGCCAACTCCGGCAGGTTTCTCGCCGTCGCCTTGAAGCGGACCAGATCCTTCGCCGTGACATACAGGCAGGGATGGGGATCCCGCTCGGCACCCGCCCAGGTCAAGATCGGTTCAGCCGCGCCGACCGGGTCGGAGATAGCCAGGCCGAGCAGGAAACCCAGCACGCCGAGGGTGAGCAGCGACCCGCCGCGGGGCCGTGCAAAGGAAAGGGCGTTTTGCCGGGGGCGCTCGAAGCGGGGGGAAGAGTTCATGCCTTGAACGGGTACGCATCCCATCGTTCGCCGTCAACCACCAAGCTTGCGCAGTGAGCCAGTGGCGCGATGGGCCTGGTCTTTCACCGACGACTTCGGAATGCCCCGCCGGGTACCGTACCCGGCACTCGCATCGGGGCAGTGCCGGACCAGCGGCGGGGATTATTCCGGACGGCTGGGCGCGCGGTGGAAAGCGGTTCGCGCGCCTGCCGGCGGGGCGTTTTACTGCGGCCGAATAAGGCCGAGGATGGCGGCGGCGGGGCGGGCGTTTTTGAAGATGAGTTTGGCGCCGGCGCTGGTGGCGACGGCGACGATGTTGTCGGCCATGCCGACGACTTCGCCGTGATCGTTGAGCACGGGACAGCCGCTGGAGCCGGGACCGAAGTCGGCGGTGATGTTCATCATGACGGCCGCCCCGGTTTCCTTCTGGCCGGTGAAGTAACGGGAGACGATGCCCTCGGTGAGGGTGTAGTATTGGTTTTCGGGGTGTCCCCAGACGTAGATGTGCGAGCCGACGGGGGCGTGAGTGCTAAGCGGGAGCGGATGAAAGCCGGTACCGTCCAGTTGCAGGATGGCGACATCCCGGGCCTCGTCGGCGGCAAGGACTTCGCGGACGCCGGCGATCCGGCCGTCGCCGGTGAGGACGACCAGAACTCCGTGACTGGGCTCGTTGGCGACGTGGTAACAGGTGACGATGACCCCGCTGGAAGTGAGAACGAAGCCGGAGGCAGCTTGGACATGCCATTTGTCACAGCGGCCGCATTGGTAGAGGGAGCCGACGACGAGGACTCCGCGCCGGCATTGGGCGAGCATTTCCGCCTGGGACGCGGTCGGTGGGTGGGTACGGGCGGGCAGGGTGAGGGCGCAGGACTTGCGGTCCAGTTGCCGGGCGAGGGTTTTCATGGACACATGCCGGCCAGTGGCCATGAGCTTGAGGCCGGCGTCGTGGAGGGTGGCCTCGATGCGGTCGTCGTGAACGACAATGTTGGTGAGCGTGTCCGCCCGGGCGGCGGTTGAGAAAGGCAGCAGGAGGGCCGCCACAAGGGCGGCGAACTGGCAGCAGGCAAGGGTGTTCATGGGGAGGAGTGGGTTGCGGCGGGCGGGCACGAGGGCGCGGCCGTCGGACCCGGTTTTGGGTCGACGACCGCGCCGATGTTGAGCTGTGCGATGGCCCGGCGGTGGCGGGTTTAGAAGGTGAGGCGGAGCGAGACGAGTACGCCGCGGCCGGGCAGGGGGGCGATTTCCTTGAGGAAGGAAACGTGATTGCGCGCCTCCTGGTCGAGGAGGTTCATGCCGCGGAGGGAGAGTTCGGCGGCGCCTTTGCCTTCGCCGAGTTTGTAGGCGATGCCGGCGTTGAGCATGACATAGCCCGGGGTGGCCAGTTCGCCCGCCGAAATGCGGGACTGGCGTTCGACGCGCTGGGCTTCGAAATTGGCGGAGAAGGCGCCTTGGGAATAGCCCACTTCCGCGCCGTAGCGTAGGGGCGAGATGCGCGGCAGGGCGGCGCCGCTGCGGACGTCGCGGGCGCGGACGTAGTCGGACTTCAGGTCCACGTGCAGGCGGTGCGGTCCTTGTTCGAGGAGATGGACGGTGATGATGCCTTCCGCGCCGATGAATTCGGCGGCCAGGCCGCGGTATTCCATCACGCGGAAGGAGTCGCCGCCGGGCGCGGGAGCGGCGCCGGTGTCATCCACGGCGGCGTTGCCGTTGAAGGTGGATGGGGTGAGCGTCATGAAGTTGTTGAAACGGTTGTAGAAGACCCCGAGGCTGCCGGTGACGTGGCCGGTTTCGCGACGGACGGAGAGGTCGAGGCCGAAGTTGCTCTCGGGATTGAAATTGGGGTTGCCGATTTCAAAGGTGCCGAGCGCGGTGTGCGGGCCTTTGGAGTAGAGTTCCTGGGTGGTGGGCGCCCGTTGCGAGAAGGAGAAGTTGACGGCCGTCGAGTAGGATTCGACGGGCCGGTAAACGACCCCCAGCGAGCCGTTGCCGGTGGTGAAGGAGCGCGAGTTGGCGGTGGGGAAGAAGTTGTTGGGATGGCCGGGGACGGCGCTGGCCTCGACGCCCACGAAATCCACGCGTCCACCAAACTGGAGGCTGAGCTTGTCCCATTTGACTTCCTCGAAGGCAAAGAGCGAGTTCATCGCGGACTGACTGGGGGGCAGGAAGGCTTCGGCTCCGATGGCGGTGAGGCGGTCCTGGCGGGTCTCGTAGCCGAGGGAACCTTCGACGCGGCCGAATTCCTTGTGCAGCACCTCGAGGCGACCGTTGTAGGCGTCGGAGTTGAAGATGGTGCCGGGAGCGCCCGCGTCGTATTCGGTGTGTTTGTAGTTGGCGCGGCCGACTTTCCAGCGGATGGACTGGATGGCTTCGATGGGTTGGAGGAAGGCACCGGCGAGGTCCCAGCGGCGCTGGTGGATGCGGATGTTTACGCCCGGTTCGGCCACGGCGCCGTAGTCGTTGTTGTAGCCCTGAAAGGCGCCCCCGAAGTAGCCCTTGTCCCACACGTAAGACGCGCCGCCGGTGGCACCATCGGAAATGGACTGGCTGCCGGGGAGGCGGTCGCGGGGACCGTTGGCACCGCGGGTGGCCTGTTCCGCCGGGGTCCAGGCCTGGCCGGGAATGCTGACGTTTCCGGCGTGCCGGCGGAAGGCGTCAAAGTGGTAGTTGATGCCATGTTTGCTGCCACCTTCAACGAGCAGGGAGCCTGACTTGCCGTTGGAGGGCGAGTCGAAACGGCCCTCGACCACGCCTGTGATGGCGTCCTTGATCATGCGGTCGGGGATGCGGTTGTCGATCTGGTTGACGACGCCGCCGATGGCGTTCGGGCCGTACATGAGCGCTGCCGGGCCGCGGACGACTTCAATCCGGGTGAGGGATAGCGGGTCAACGGCGACGGCATGGTCGTCGCTGGTGTTGGAGACGTCCATCGTGCCGAGTCCGTTTTGCAGGATGCGGATCCGGTCGCCGCCAAGGCCGCGGATGATGGGGCGGCTGGCGTTGGGGCCGAAGTAGGTGGAGTTGATGCCGGGCTGGCGGGAGAGGGTCTCGCCGAGGGTGGAGCGGAGTTGCTCGCGGAGTTTCGTGTCCTCGAGAACGTTGACCGGTTGGGCGAGGTCAAACAGGCTGCTCGGGATGGGGGTGGCGGTGATGACCACCGGGGGGAGTTCGGTGACGTGACTGTTGGTGGAGGTCAACGGCGGTTGGGTTTGCGCGCTGGCCGCGCCGGGTGCCAGCAGGCCAACGAGGAGGGGGGTGCGGAGGGAACGAAGGGAGGGAACACGGCTGGTTGCAGGGGAAGTTTTCATCGAATTTTTCAAAGGGTACGGACGGTTAATTTGTGATCGGGGTCAATTGCGGGGTGGGCACGACGGCAGCGAGCCATCGCACTCACGGTGACGGGCAACGCCGCGCCAGATCACACGATCCGGACCAAGGGAAAGGACGGCCTGCCAGTCTTCAGGAGAGATCTGAAGGCTGGGTGGGCGGGCCGCGGGGGGAGAAGCAGAAGGTGACAACACCGGGAGGTGCCATCCGAAAAGCGGGCGCCGTTTCGACCGCGTGCGTGACACCGGGGGACGGTGCCGGGGGGCATTCACCGGGTGACAGCAGGCTGGGTTGATCCAGGTAATGGCTCAACCAGCAGTGGTGCCCGGGTTGGTCGCTGTCGGCGTGGAGGTGGGCGTGTGCCTCGGGCGACACGGCCAGCAGGCCGACGACAAAAACCAACAGTGCCAGCGCCAGCACAATCGCCGGATGCTTGAACGATGATTTTTCAGCGGGTTGCAACGGGCGGCACGCTAGGAGGCGGCAGATGACCGGTCAAGGGCGAACCCAAGTGGGTGTTGGCTGGGCCGAGTGACTCATTGAAAAGGACACCGAGGGCGGAGCGGCTGGCGAGTTTGGAACCAGTCGGTGCCGCAGAAAGAAGGACACCGTGGGGCGCGAAAACACGACTGATGACAACGAGCCTTCCCGATTAACCCGTGTGATGCGCGCCCGGTCCACCGGTCGGCGATGGCCAAGCTCACCACCACGCGGCGGATGCTCCCCGGCACGCCAGCGGACGCTGGGTGGCGCGCGCGGCTCGTGGCAAAGAACGAGGCGGCGCCGCGAGTCTGCGTGCGCCCCGCGGTGACATGCCGCTCGGAACGGGAGGGAAGTGCAGATTATTTCGGGCGTTGGTGGTAGGGCGTAGGCCTGCTGCCGTTCGGTCTGGCCAGTGGCCGGGCGGGCCAGTCGGGTCGTCTGTGCTACCCAGTTGCGCCCGTTCCCCCGGTCGGCGGGGCGGCGTGGCAGGGCCGGGAATACGGAGCCGGGATGCCTGCTCCACACGCGGGTCGTTGATTGCGAGCAACTTTTTCTCGATTCGCTCCGGCGCTTGGCCTCAGTCTGCGGCCCATGTTTATCCTCGATGCCCATCTCGACCTGGCCATGAACGCGCTGGAGTGGAACCGTGACCTCACCTGGCCGTTGGAACGCATCCGCCGCTGGGAACTCAACAAGACCGACACCAAGGACCGCGGGAACAACACCGTCTGCTTTCCTGAAATGCGCCGCGCCAATGTCGGCCTCTGCGTCGCCACCCAGATCGCGCGGCATGCACCGTATTTTCATCGGCTGCCGGGCTGGAATTCGCCCGCGCAGGCGTGGGCGCAGACGCAGGGCCAGCTCGCGTGGTACCGCGCGATGGAGGAGGTGGGTGAGTTGGTCTCGATCCGCACGCGCACGCAGCTCGATCACCATTTCAATCTCTGGTCGAAATCCCCGCCGCTCGACGACGGCACGCCCTACATTGTCCATTCGCGTAAGCAGGCCGCGCGGCTGCCCATCGGCTACATCCTCAGTCTCGAGGGCGCGGATTCCATGATTACGCTCGGCCATGTCGAGCGGAGTTACGCGGATGGTTTGCGCGCGATTGGTCCCGCGCATTATGGCCCGGGCATTTATGCGCACGGCACGGATGCGTCCGGCCCGCTGACCGCCAAGGGCCGCGAGCTGCTGAAGGAAATGGACCGCCTCGGCATGATTCTCGACACCACGCATCTGTGCGATGAGAGCTTCTGGGAAGCGCTTGATGTTTTCAAAGGCCCGCTGTGGGCCAGCCATCAAAACTGCCGCGTGCTCGCGCCGTGGAACCGCCAGTTCGCCGACGATCAAATCCGCGCGGTGATCGAGCGGGGCGGCGTGCTCGGCATGGCCTTCGACGCGATCATGATGGTGCCCGGCTGGGTGCATAACAAAAGCAAGCCCGCCGATTTCCAGCTCAAGCTCGAGCGCATCTGCGATCACATCGACCACATCTGCCAGCTCGCGGGCAACGCCCGGCACGTCGGCATTGGCACCGATCTCGACGGCGGCTTTGGCACGGAACAAACGCCGATGGACCTCAACTCGATCTACGACCTGCAATCCATTCCCGCGCTCCTCCGGAAACGCGGCTACAAAGCCGGCGACCTCGAGGACATCATGCACGGCAACTTCCTCAGCTTCCTGCGCAAGCATCTGCCGGCGTGAGGGGTTGCGCCGTCGCGTCTGGCACCACTGCATCTCATTTTGTGAAAAGTATCTCCCACACCTCGTAATCCTATGCTCACCCGTCTTGCTCTCTCCGCCGCGCTGGCCGCGCTGCTCTGCGTCACCGCCGCCCCCGCCGCGCCCGCCCTCTCCGAATCCCTCGCCACCATCCGCGCCGTCGGGCCGGAAGGGCAGGGGAATGTCGCCGCCTCCGCCGCGTGGAAAGCCCTCGCCGCGCAGGACGCCGCGCAACTCCCCGCCATTCTCGCCGGCATGGATGACGCCAACGAACTCGCCGTGAACTGGCTCCGCGCCGCCGTCGAGGCCATCGCCGGTCGCGAGCAACTCGCCGCCCGTCCGCTGCCCGCCTCCGCGCTGCGCACGTTCCTCCAGGACACGCGCCATTCCCCGCGCGCCCGCCGGCTCGCCTACGAACTCATCACCCGCGCCGAACCCGCCGCGACCGGCCCGCTCCTCGACACGCTGCTCGACGACCCTGGCTCCGAGCTGCGCCGCGACGCCGTCCAGCGCGTCATCGACCAGGCCCGCGACACCGAGGCCGCCGACCAACCCCGCGCCACGCAGCTCTTTCAAAAAGCCCTCGTCGCCGCGCGCGAACGAATGAGAGCGCCCTGAAAGGGCGCGAGAAGGGTTCGGGACGGAGTGCCCCAGAGATTCCACGCCGTGCGTGGGCGGTCGGTTTCGACTGGTTATGGGGTTCCGAGATCTGGCGTGAAAAAGCAATGCGCCACTTTACCACTTCCCCCACCTCGCTTCCCCCCCACGACTACTACTGATAATTTTAAAGCCGCGCGCAGATGCCCACGATCTGGCAGACTCGGCCAAGCCGCCGTGGCCGCAATTCAGATACGTCTCTGCCATAGCCGCCGTGCCTTGTGTATTAAGGATGTCAATGAAATGCGGAACAATCTCCTCCCTACCCAAAGACACAAAAGTATAAACGGCGTTTTCGATCTTCCGCTGATTGCCTGAGCGCACGTCAGCCAACAAAACCTGCTTCGATTTTTCCCAGTTCGCCTTGAGATTCACGTCGTCACGATTGCAGATCCAAGAATAAACCTGCTCGGTATCTGACGTCGGTTTCCAGCCGAGTTTCTTCAGCGCCGCGCCAATTTTATCGTTGAGACTCCAATCTGGCAACTGTTCGACAAGTCCTTCCACTGTCCTCACGACCCCTAGCGAGTCCAGAGCGTAGAAAGCTTGGTATCGCACACGCCTATCCTGATCCTTTAAGGAGGCGATCAGCGGCTCCGCCGCCCTCGCATCGCCCAATTTACCCAGCGCTTGGGCTGCGTTTGCTTTCACGATCTCATCCTGATCCTTCAAGCATGCGATCAACGGTTCCACGGCCTGCGCATCGCGCAATTGACCCAGCACATCGGCAGCGTGGTATCGCACGCCCCTAGCCCGGTTTTTCAAGCAGGCGATCAGCGGCACCACTGAAGGCTTGCCCAATCTAGCCAGCGCTTGGCCAAATGCGTATGTGCCCATGCCATCATCCTTTAAGCAGGCGATCAGCGACTCCACCGCCCTCGCATCGCCCAACTCGCCTAGCGCTTCGGCGGCGTTTTCTTTCACGACCGGATCATTATCCTTCAAGGAAGCGATCAACGGGTCCACGGCCCGTGCATCGTGCAATTGCCCCAGCGCCACGGCAGCGGATCTTCGCACGTCCCTATCCTGATCCTTTAAAGAGCCGATCAACGGTTCCACGGCCTGCGCATCGTGTAATTGGCCCAGTGCCACGGCTGCGGATCTTCGCACGCTCTCATCCTGATCCTTCAAGCAGGCGATCAATGGCTCGACTGAAGGCCTGCCAATTTTAATCAGCGCGTAGCCCGCGAATGTTTTCACGCTCTTATCCTGATCCTTCCTCAAGCAGGCGATCAACGGTCCCACAGCCCGCACATCGCCCAGCTCACCCAGCGCAATGGTTGCGGAAATTCGCACCCGCACGTTCTTAGACTGATCCTTCAACGCAGCGATTTCATCCTGAACATTGTCAGCCAATGCATAATTAGTGAACCCAACGATAAGCAGCAGGAGTGTGTTAATTTTCATGATGCTTGCCTCAGGCTTGTATTATTTTCCATCGTCAGTTTGTGGTTAATTCCTGTGCCTTAAGTCAAGCGAGAATGACGGCGAGATTGCACGCCGCGCCAGCTCTGGCGCAACAACCAGCTCGCGCCCGGCACCGCCAGCCCGGTCGTGGTCGGCGACCGCGTCTATGCCGTCAATGCGGCGGGCGTGCTCAGTTGCGGTGACGCCGCCACCGGCAACCGCCTCTGGCAATTGCGCCTCAAAGGCCCCTTCAGCGCCACGCCGCTCTACGCCGGCGGCAAGCTTTATTTCTTCAACGAAAAGGGCCTCGCGCAGGTCGTGGACACCACGAAACCTGAAGGCGAACTCGTCAGCGAACTCAACCTCGGCGAGACCATTCTCGGCACACCCTCGCTCGCCGATGGCGCGCTCTACATCCGCAGCGACGGCCGGCTGTGGAAGCTGGGGAAAAGCAAATCGTGATCCCGATCTTGGCCCGGTAGGGACGTGCTGCGCGCGTCCGTAACTTTTCCCCACCGGCGCGCTCGAACCCGCCGTACGGCGACAGAATCTCCCATCGTCCCCACGTGGAAAAGGTCAGGGCCGGGCGGCAGCCCGGCCCTACCACGACGCGGTAGGGACGCGTTGCGCGCGTCCCTGGAGTTTGGACATTTTCGTTCGGCGTTTACCCACGCGCCCCGCCGCGCCGCTGCGTCGTGCCGGAGGCACGTAAGATATTAGCCGGTGGTGGAGCGCAGCGGAACCACCGGATCACCCACCCCCACCGAACGCTTCGCCCCAGCGGGGCGCGAGAGTGGTGGAACCTTCCCGCCGCCATTCGCCTCCATGACGCTTCCTCCGTCGCACTGCCGCCAGGACGGCGCGCGCCCACCGGTTTGCAAGCCGGTCGGGCGGGCTGCCAATGATGACGCGTCGAGATGGCCCCGCGTGTCCTCGGGTTTCGCGGCTCTCGCGCCCCGCCGGGGCGCACGGCTGGGTTGGGGTGGCGGGTCCGGTGGTTCCGCTACGCTCCACCACCGGCTAATTTCTTACGTGCCGCTGGCACGACGCGGAGCCGAAGCCGGGCGCGCGGTAGGAACCGAACAAGAATGTCCAAACTTCCGGGACGCGTTGCGCGCGTCCGTAACCTCCCCACCGCCGCGTTCATCCTACGTTCAATTCCATCGTGCGTACTGCATCCGCGCCGTGCCGGTCGCCACGCGTCCGCGCCCGAACTTAAAACAAATTTTCCGCCGCCGGGCGGCGTCGGAACGCGCCTCTGAACACCGCGTCACATGATTCCCAATTGTTGCCGCCGCCATTTTCCAGTGGCCGCCGGTTGCTGACGCCAACCTCCCTAAATCCGCGACCGTGATGAAACCACCCCGATTGAATGAGTTCGCCGCGCTGAGCCGCCGCCGCTGGTTGCAGGGCGGGGGCGCGCTGGCGGGCGCGATGCTGCTGCCGAATCTGCTGCGCGCGCAGGAGGCGAAGAAACACAACGCGCCGGCGCGGCAGGCCATTGTCATTTATCTGCAAGGTGGGCTGTCCCACTACGAGAGCTTCGATCCCAAACCCGACGCGCCGTCGGCGTATCGCGGTGAGTTTGGCCACATCCCGACGACGGTGCCGGGGATTCATTTTGCCGAGCATTTGCCGCGGCTGGCGCGACGGATGCACAAGTTCAACCTGATCCGCAGCGCCTACGTGGATTCGCCGAGTCATCCCGTGGCGATTCATCAAACCCTGACCGGCTGGGATCTGCCGGGCGCTTCCGTCGAGAGCCAGAATCGCAATTCGGTGGTGCCGTCCATCGGCTCGGTCGTCGCCCGCGCGTGCGGTCCGCGGGTGCCGCTGCTGCCCGCGTATGTGTCGATCCCGCACTCGGGTCAACTCGGTGTGCGCGTGCATTACGCCACGGCGGGGCCGCTGGGTGCGGCGTTCGAGCCGCTCGAATCGGGCCTGCCGCCGGAGCGTGCGGATGGCGTTTTTACCGGCCCGCCGGACCTGAGCTTGCACGGGAATTTGTCGGCAAAACGGCTTGCCGACCGGCTGACTTTGCTGCGCGCCATTGATGGCAACGCCCGTCAGGCCGAGGTCGAGGGGCTGGACAAATATCATCGGCACGCGTTCGAGATGCTGTCCGGCGGCGGCGCGGGCGGGGCGTTTGATCTGAGCCGCGAA
The DNA here is from genome assembly GCA_945861535.1 of Akkermansia muciniphila. Taxonomy (GTDB): domain Bacteria; phylum Verrucomicrobiota; class Verrucomicrobiia; order Limisphaerales; family BJHT01; genus BJHT01. The sequence continues at coordinate 28,754 of CAMAUZ010000087.1, forward strand.
CCGCTGCGCCAGCGCGAGCGCTACGGCAATCATCTGTGGGGGCAGCAGACCATTCTCGCCCGGCGGCTCGCCGAGGCGGGCGTGCCCTTCACGCTGCTGAATTACACCCTCAACCAGTTGCGCGGCCAGGACTGGGACACACACGAGGACAACTTCAACCTGATGAAGAACACGCTGCTGCCGCCGATGGACCTCGCGGTCAGCACGCTGCTCGACGACCTCGAAGAACGCGGTCTGCTCGACTCCACGATCGTCGCGATGTACGGCGAATTCGGACGCACGCCGAAGATCAATGCCAACGCGGGGCGCGATCATTGGGAAAAAGTGTTCACGGTGTTCCTCGCCGGCGGCGGCTTGAAATCGGGCGTCGTCGTCGGGTCGAGCACGAAGGCGGGCGATCTACCTTTAGACCGCCCCGTGCCCTTCAACGACGTGCTCGCCACGATCTATCACCAGTTGGGAGTGCCGACTGATTCCGTATTTCAAGACCAGCTCGGCCGCCCCATTCCCGTGCTCGCGGTGGGCAAGCCGATTCCGGAATTGATCTGACCTGCGGGCAGGCAGTCGGAGCGCGGCTGTGTCCCGCGCAGCGCGGGATCAGCCGCAGCGGCCCGGTTGGGGGGACTCGCACGGTGGAATCAAGGCCCGCGCAGTTTTGGAACGCGCTGCGGCTGGTCGCGGCGACCCAGCCGCGCTCTGGCGGCGATGCGCGGATGTGCCCCCCTCACGTCGTCGTTACCGATCGGGCGTCGTAGTGGAACCGGCACTGCATGACGATGATCGTCTGGTTTTCACACCGATAGACGAGGCGGTGTTCCTGGGTGATCCTCCGGGACCACCAACCCTTCAGATTTCCCTTCAGCGGCTCGGGTTTTCCCAAGCCAGAAAATGGATTCCTGAGGGTATCCCTGATCAATTCGTTTACCCGTGCCAATCCTTTGCGATCACCTTCCTGCCACCACAGATAATCGGTCCAGCCTCCGGGGAGCCACATCAGTCGCATAACTTACCTGGCCGAAGTTTGCCGGCACGATAGTCGGCCAACCCTTGGCGGACGCGTTCGGCGTTGGCTGGAGTGGAGAGCAGGTGCAAGGTTTCCTCCATCGCGGCAAACTCTTCTGCCGCCAGGAGGACCACGGTGCCCGCGCCATTGCGAGTGATGAGAATGGGCTCCCGGTTGCGCGACGCCGAGTCCATCAGGCCGGCCAGTCCGTTTCTGGCTTCGGTGTAGGAGATTGATTGCATGGGCTGTATCTCCCGTACGGACAGAATTCTGTCAACGAAAGGTACTTCGCGCGGTGTGAAGCGATGGCTGCCCTCTGCGCCGTCTGCTGCTCCCTCCCACCGGTGACCGTACCGGCGAGGAACCGATCCTGACCGTTCAACACCAACTTTGGGATCCACGCCGCGCGCCTCGGAAACAAACCCCACCCTTGACGTATCCGCCCATTCACCAAAGATTGCTGCCACCGATGCCCGTCCACTCCGAACCACCAATCGCCCTCAGCGCCCGCGAGCAACGCGATCTCGATATTGAGATTGCCTTCCTCGAGGGCCTCGCCCGGCGCGACCGGCGCGACATCGAGGTGCTCCAAGTTCTGGGTGACGACTACACCCGCCGCGGTCGCTATGAAGACGGTCTGCGCATGGATTATCAGCTCGCGTCCCTGCTCCCCCGCGATCCCCTCGTCCACTACAACCTCGCCTGCAGCCTCAGCCTCACGGGCCTGTGCGACGAAGCCATCGCCGCCCTCAACCGCGCCGTGGACCTCGGCTACGACGACACCGAATGGCTCCTCGCCGACCGCGATATCGAGAAACTTTGGGAGCATCCCCAGTTCGCCAAAATCCTCGGACGGATGCGGAAGATCGCCCAGGCGCGGACGTGAGGGAGAAGGTTAGGGGACAGGGGACAGGGGGCAGGGAACAGGGAACAGGGGACAGGAGGCAGGAATCAGGATTCAGAGTTCACAAGGAGGGATCCCATTGGCAGTCGCTCGATGTGCGTGGCATCGGGTGCTGAAGGCGGAGCAATCTCACACGGAATAGCCCGACGCATTCTCTTTCGACTGCCGCGAAATGCGCAGCGCGATCCCACTCTCGATGGCATCCCGGTGTTTTTTTCCTCCCTCTTCCCAGAGTGCCGTCTCCGCCGTCGGAGGTCATGGACAGGTAGGGGAACAGGACGGGCATGTTTACTGGGGTGGGGCTTGGTCCTTGAGAAAGGCGCTGAGAGCGGCGGCAGCAGAATGCGCATCGCTGGGCGACCAGACCGGGTATTCCGCGCCCGGTGTCAGGGCGTCCTCGCCTTGCGCGAGTTCGGCCGTGAGGGACTGGACCGCGCGAAACTTGTCGGGGCGCGGGAGGTTGTTGAGCGCGGGGCCCAGTTCGGCGAGTTGCACGGGTGGAAGAGTAGATAGTCGCACGCCGATTGCCAATCCTCGCTTTGCCATCTAAGTGGTCGGGAGGCGCAGACGGGCGGGGCCGGGCGGAATCGTCACCGCCCACTTCGGCAACGACGGCATCACCTTCTGCGACCAGAACAGCGCGAGTGAAGGGGCGGACAAGGTGTTCAGAAGATTTGCGACCGGGCGATTTGAGTCCGGTGAACCGAGGCTTGCCCGGAGATGTATCCGTGATATAGACCACCCATGACAACGGCCAAAGTCTTTATGAACGGGCGCAGCCAGGCCATCCGGTTGCCCAAGGAGTTTCGCGTCAAGGGCGGGGAGGTTCGCCTGAAGCGCGTGCCAGAGGGGATTCTGATCTTGGAGCGCGACCCGTGGGAAATCTGCCGCGAGGCGTGCCAGGAATTGTCTGATGATTTCATGAAGGAACGGGTGCAGCCGCCGCCACAGAAGCGTGAGTGGAGCAAGGAACGATGACCTATCTGCTCGACACGAACATCGTGGTTTTCATGGCACGGGGATTGAAAGTGCGGGCGAACCCAAACGCCCAGCAGCGGGAGCGGCATCGGACTGCCGGTCGCATTCTCGGTCAGGCGCAAAAACAGAAGGCCGCCGGTCACCAAATCGCCCTGTCCGCCATCACCGTGGCTGAATTGGAGTTTGGGGCGTGGAACAGCGGCGATTATCAAACGGAACTGGACGCAACGCGGCGGGTCATCACCCCGTTTCTCCTGCTGGCCTTCGACCCG
>CAMAUZ010000088.1 GCA_945861535.1 Akkermansia muciniphila
CGTTTCAATCCACCTGAGCGCGTATCAGCACTCACTATTTGGTGAGTCTCAAAAAGGTGGCTTGAAAACTCGCCCGCCCCAGACAAGACGCACGCTTCTGCGGCCTGAAGGCCGCGCTCCTGTTGCCCTCAGTGCATAGTTACGGCTAAACCGGATGCCGTTCGGTAATTCTGCTCCGCTGAGAGCCGGGGGGGCCAAGTGCGCGTTCCGCGACTTGCGGCACACTCCAACGGAGCGCGGCCGTCCCGGCCGCAGCGGCAACACCCGAGCCGGGGCGTTGGAAATTTGTTGCGCCCTCGCGGGTGCGTGGCCGCTGCGGCCGGGGACGCCCGCGCTCCGCTGAGGTTGCGGCGCCGCCACTCCGCGCATTCGTTCGATGAAGAATAGTCCTTTGACGCCGCTTGCGTCCTCCCCGTACTGTCCCGCCCCTTGTTTTTGGGTCCGGTCAAGTTGCCGTCGAGCGACACCCAGGACGGCAACCAAGAAGCGGTCAGTCAGCTAGGAAATTTTATGGCGAACATTCATTTGGTCGGTGGCGAAAAAGGCGGCGTGGGCAAGTCCGTCGTCGCGCGGGTCGCGGCGCAATACCTCATCGACCACAACCTGGCGTTCCTCGGCTTCGACACCGACCGCTCCCACGGCTCGCTCCTGCGCTTCTATGCGGGCTACGCGTCGCCCGTGGTCGTGGACCGCTACGAGAGCCTCGACGCCATCGTCGAAGCCGCGAGCGACAATCCCGACAAACGCATTCTCGTCGATCTCGCGGCCCAAACCCACGAACCGCTCGTGAAGTGGATGGACGAATCCGGCGTGCTCGAGATGGCCGGTGAACTCGGGATCACGCTCAACTACTGGCACGTCATGGATTCGGGCCGCGACTCGGTCGATCTCCTCAAGAAGCTGTTCGATCGTTTCGCGGCGCGCCTGAACTACGTCGTCGTCCTCAACCAACTCCGCGGTGAGAATTTCGACCTGTTCGACCAGTCCGGCGAGCGCGAGCGCGCCCTGGGGCTGAACGCCAAAATCATCACGCTCAAGCGCCTCCACGAACCCGTCATCACCAAGATCGACGCCGGCAGCACCAGCTTCTGGGCCGCCAAAACCCGGAGCGAGACCGACGTCAAGGGCCTCGGCCTCCTCGAACGCCAGCGGGTCAAGATGTGGCTCCGGCACGCCTACGAACAGCTCGATTCCGTGGGCATTTGAGCCATTCGGGAACAGCAACTGGGGCGGAGGAACCTCGGAAAAACACCGATAAACACGGCTTAAACCCGGGGTTCATTGCCCCGCCTGCTCGTGGCGGTCGGTTTTCCGGGGGGCATTCGTTGGCAATCTGGGGTGCGGACCTGCCTTTGAACTTCGCGCTCTATTCTTGGAGCTTTCGCCGCGTCTCCCCGCCGCTCCAAACCGCACCGGTCGCTCACTGTTTATCCCACAGCGCCGCGGGATTACCGAGGGGGAACTGCATGCCCGTGTCGCTGGGTTTCAGCAGCTCCGCGTGGCCGTCCACAAAGCCGCAGGGCGCGCGACGATTGTGCCGGGCGAGCAGGCGGACGGGGTCCACGGCTGCAAAAAATCCATCCGATGGCACCCGCATGTACACGGAGGCGCCGTTGGGCGTGGCGCGCCAGTCGTCGGGGTTCGGCGCGGCGGGATTGCTCACCAGGCCGGCGTCGGCGAAGACAATGGTGGCGTCGGGTTTGGCGATATCGCTCTCGTAGACTGGGATGGGGGCGGCGGCGTAGGTTCTGCCAATCTCCGCATGGTTCATGGCGATGCCGAGCGAGTTGATCGCGGTTGCCGAGCCGCCGGCGGACACGCTTGCCGCCTCATGCAGAGCGGGGCAGTTGAAGGTTCGGGGATCGTTGGGGATGTATTGGCTGAGCTTGTCCGGCCACCAGATTACCGCCGCGTTGGGTACCAAACTTTGCGCCAGCGTGGGTTCGCCGGCCTGCTGCGGCAGCCGCGGATTGCGCCACAGGAATACGAACTTTCCGTCCGCCTCGTCCAGATACAGCTTCGAGGCCAAGCTGATCTGGCGGTTGTTGTTGAGGCAGTGCATCCCCTTGGCTTTGGCCTTCGCGCTGCCCAGCGCGGGCAGCAACATGCTGGCGAGAATCCCAATGATGGCGATGACCACCAGCAACTCGATCAAGGTGAAAGCGTGCGAGCGCAGGCGCGGGGCGGAGGGCAAGGAGACGGGCGGTAACATAGGGCGGGTCTGAAGTCTCTGTGCGAAGGAGCATTCATCGCCGGAACCTTTCGTCCCATCCGGCGCGGAGCGCGCGCAGGTGAACGACGCCATCGCCGCCGCGTTCCACCCGCGCGGGACCGCTTCCTTGACTTCGATTTTCCCCATGCGAACACTCCGCGCCCTATGGCCGAACCAAAACAACCGGATTTGATGGAGAAAATCGTCTCCCTCTGCAAACGCCGCGGATTCGTTTTTCAATCTTCCGAAATCTACGGCGGCATCAACGGGTTCTGGGATTACGGTCCGCTGGGCGCCGAGCTGAAGCGCAACGTGAAGGAGCTGTGGTGGCGCACGATGACCCGGCAACGCGAGGATGTCGTCGGTCTCGAGGCGACCATCATCATGCACCCGCAAATCTGGCGCGCGTCCGGTCATGTGGACACGTTCAGCGATCCGATGTGCGACTGTCTGCTAACCAAGAAGCGGTTCCGGGCGGACCAGATTGAGCCGCAGTCGGGAACGGCTTATCGATTCTGGACAGCAGTGTCTTTCGACGCTCTGCAAAATGCCGCCCTCAAAGTTCAAGCGAGCGCGGACCTTTGGAGCAGGGATAAGGTGATTGCTTGTCTGGGTACCGCAAAGACCCGAGAAGAACTGCATGACCGTGTACGCGAATCATTGGCTCAGGCGAAAGGCTGGATGAGCGAAGAACACCTCACGACTTTCCATTCCGCAATCGAAGATGTTTTATCAACTGTAGGAGATCTGGAGTTTTCGGTCCTCCTTCCCCAGGGAAAACCTCCCGAAAGCGCGCGCCGAACCGCCCTGCAATTTTATGCTCAACGCGGAATCAAGGACCCAGTTCTGATTGGTGAATCCACCGAGAAGATCGAAAATTCCACCCGCTTCAATCCCGACAACGGCTCGCTGCTCACGCCGCCCGTGCCGTTCAACCTGATGTTCAAGACCTACGTCGGCCCGACGGCGACCGAGGCGGACGTGGCGTATCTGCGCCCCGAGACCGCGCAGGCGATCTTCGCGCAGTTCAAGAACGTGCTCGATACCGCGCGCCAGAAGGTCCCGTTCGGCATCGGCCAGATCGGCAAGGCCTTCCGCAACGAGGTCACGCCGCGCAACTTCACCTTCCGCTCGCGCGAGTTCGAGCAGATGGAACTCGAGTTTTTCATCAAGCCCGATGAGGCCATCGAGGCGATCCACGGTGCGGTGATCACGCCCGGCCCGGGTCATCCGGGCGAGCCGCAGCCCGCGTGGGGCTGGCAGGCATGGCATCAATATTGGGTCGAGGAACGCGTGCGGTTTTACGAGGGCATCGGGCTTTCGCGAGAGACGCTGGGCTTTCATCACCAGACGGCCGAGGAGCTGGCGCATTACGCCCGCGCCTGCACGGACATTTTGTTCAAGTTCCCGTTCAGCAAAAAGGACGCGCAGGGCAACGTGACGGGCGACGAACTCGAAGGCATCGCCGCGCGCGGCGACTTCGATCTGTCACAGCACCAGCGGCACAGCGGCAAGCCGATGGAATATTTCGACGACGAGTTGAAGGGCGCGTTTGCCAAGCTCGCCGAGGCAAAGAAGCAGGAACTCCTCGAGCGCTTCACGGCGGTCAAACGCGGCGACTTCACCAAGCGCGGCTACAAACCCGAGGAGATCGAGACGAAAGCCAGAGAAGCGGCCGAGCGGCTCTCCAAGGGCTTCTACGTGCCGCATGTGATCGAACCCTCGGCGGGCGCGGACCGGCTGATTCTGGCGCTCATCTGCAACGCCTATCGCGAGGAAATGATCCCGGACTCGAAGGGCACGCCGGAATTGCGCGTGATGATGAAATTCCATCCGCGCATCGCGCCGGTGAAGGTTGGCGTGTTCCCGCTGTTGAAGAATCGCCCCGAGCTGGTCGCCAAGGCGCGGCAGATCTTCGAGTTGCTGCGCCCGCACATGACGGTGCAGTTCGACGACGCCGGCAGCATTGGCAAACGCTACGCACGCCAGGACGAGGCGGGCACGCCGTTCGGCGTGACGATTGATTTCGACACGCTCGGCGAGAAGCCCGAATTGCTCGACACCGTGACTCTGCGCGACCGCGACACGACGCAGCAGACGCGGGTCACGATCGGCGAACTGCTGCCGCTGTTGTTGGAGAAACTGCGGTGAAACAACGTCGGGTAGCGGCACAGATTTATTTCCCCCGTGACCGGGCCGCCGCGGCGTGGCACGGTGCGACCGTGTACCCCAACCCTTCCATGCAGCCAGTCTCGCATCGCAGCGACCGTGTGCCAGCGGTTGCGGGCAGGCGATGGTTTGGCGCGGCGGCGGATTGCCTATGATCGACCCAGTCAAGATTTCCTTCGCCTTCATGGCGGCGACGCTGGGTATGGTGGGACTTCTCGACCTGGCGACCCCACTGGTGGCGGTGTTCTTCTCCTATTTTGCCCTGACCAAGCTGCGCATGCGGCAAAAGCCGTGGGTGGGGATCGTGGTGTTCTCGCTGGTGGCGACGGCCATCCTGTTCGCGCTGGTTTTCTTCATCAACCGCAGCCGCGTCGCGCTTCCCGAGATCACGGCCAAGCTGGTCCCCATGGTGGTGGAATACGCCAAGAACTTCGGGTTTGAACTGCAGTTCCGTGACTGGGATGACGTGCGCGAGTGGCTCAGCGACAGCCCGAAAGACTTCGGCAACCTCTGGCGTTACTTCGTCTTTTCCGGGCGTCAACTGGTCATGGCCGTCATAGGGGTGGTGGTGGCCATCAGCGTGTTTGTGAACCAGGAGGTTGACCTCGGCCGGTCCAAGCACGTGGTGAAGAACAACCTCTATTCCCTGGCCACCGATCAGATTGTCCTGCGGTGCAAAACCTTTTATCACAGCTTCGCCACGGTCATGGGCGCGCAGGTTGTGATTTCGAGCATCAACACCACGCTGACGGCCATCTTCATCTTCGGGAGTTCCTACATCTTTCACCAGGGCCTGCCCTATCCCAAGACGCTGACCATCCTGACTTTTTTTTGCGGCATGTTCCCGATTGTAGGAAACCTCGTGAGCAACACGCTCATCACCAGCGTCGCGCTCACGGTGTCCCCGAAACTGGCGTTTGCCGCCCTCGCGTTCCTCATCATCCTGCACAAACTGGAATATTTCCTTAACAGCAAGATCATCGGCGATCGCATCAACAATCCCATGTGGCTCACGCTCATGGCGCTGGTCCTTGGTGAACGGCTCATGGGCATCCCGGGCATGATCCTGGCCCCGGTGGTGTTCCATTACGTGAAGATGGAGGCCGCGCAGATCGAGGCCCTCACCCCAAAGATCGCCGCCAACGGCGCGGCCTCCGATCCCGCGCTGGCGAAGGATTGAGCTGCGTCCTCCTTCGTCACCCACCACCCACATCGCATCACCCCGCATCGTGACCACTGAAGAAGCCATCGCCCTGCTGGAGAAATTTCGCACCGGCGCCGTCAGCCGCGACCGGGTGCTCCAGTCCTTCCAGGCTGCGCCCGTCGCCGACCTCGGCTTCGCGCAGGTGGACACCCACCGCAGCCTGCGCAAGGGCTTTCCCGAAGTCATCTTCGGCTCCGGCAAAACGCCGCCGCAGGTCGTCGCCATCGCCGGAAAAATCGTGGACCTCGAAACGCGCGTGCTCATCACCCGCGTCGGCCCCGAGCACGTCCGCGCGCTGCGCAAGAAATTCAAGGCCGCCGTTCACCACGAAGCCGCCCGCTGCGTGACCATCGACCCGCGTCCGCTCCCCAAGCGTCCCGGTTTCATCGCCGTCCTGGCCGCGGGCACCAGCGACCTGCCCGTGGCGGAGGAAGCCGCCGTCACCGCGGAGGTCATGGGCAACCGCGTCGAGCGCATCTACGACGTCGGGGTGGCCGGTCTGCATCGGTTGCTGCGCCGGATGGAATTGATCCGGCAGGCCACGGTGGTGATCGCGGTCGCCGGGATGGAAGGCGCGCTGCCGGGCGTGGTCACCGGCCTCGTCGGCCGCCCGGTCATCGGCGTGCCGACCAGCATCGGCTACGGCGCGAATTTCGCCGGCCTCTCCGCGCTGCTTGGCATGCTCAACAGTTGCAGCAGCGGCTTGACGGTGGTCAACATCGACAACGGTTTCGGCGCCGGCTACGCGGCCAGCCAGATGGCGACGCTGGCAGCCAGCGGCGGCGCGGCGACCGTGTAGGTCAGGCTTCCAGCCTGACAGTTTGGGCGGCATCCTGCCGCCCGTTCCCCCGGGCAACGAACGGCACAACGGAAACAGGAACACGGGGCAGGGATGCCCCGCGAACTGGCAGGCAAGGATGCCTGCCCCACAACGCGGTGCTGACAGCCCAACGACATGAAAACCCTCTACCTCGACATCTTCAGCGGCATCAGCGGCGACATGCTGCTCGGCGCGCTGATCGATCTCGGCGTCACCACGCTCGAACTGCAACAGGGCCTGGCCAAGCTCGGCCTCGACGGCTACGAACTCCAGGTCGAGCGACGGCAAAAGGCCGGCATCGAAGGCGTGAAACTCGACGTGCTCCTCACGCACGACCACGCGCACGACCACGATCACACGCATTCGCACGACGAGCGCGCCCACGATCACGACCACTCCCACAGCCACGCCGACGCTGCGGGCGCGCCCGGCGGAGCCACGCCCGCGCACACGCACAACCGCAACTTCACCGAAATTCGCACGCTGATTCAGGCCAGCACGCTCTCGCCGTGGGTGAAGGAAAAATCCATCGCCGTCTTCCAGCGCGTGGCCGTGGCGGAGGGGAAAATTCACGGCCTGCCGCCCGAGCAGGTGCATTTTCACGAAGTCGGCGCGGTGGATTCCATCGTGGACATCGTGGGCGGGTGCGTCGCGCTTGAGCTGCTCGGCCGCCCGCGCGTGCTCGCCGCAGCGGTGGTCGAAGGCACCGGCTGGGTGCGGTGCGCGCACGGGCGCATTCCGGTGCCCGCGCCGGCCACGCTGGAAATCTTCGGCGCGCGCGGCGTGCCGGTCACGCAATGCGAGGAGCCGCATGAACTCGTCACGCCCACCGGCGCGGCGTTGCTCGCGGAGTTCGCCGAAAGCTTCGGCCCCCTGCGCGGCTTCACGCCCCGCCGCATCGGCTACGGGCTTGGCACGCGCGACAACCGCACGCGCCCCAACGTCCTCCGCGCCGTTCTCGGCGAGTCCGCCGATGTCGGCGCGGCCACCCACGACTGGGAGACCGACACCATCGCCGTGCTCGAGACCAACCTCGACGACTGCCCGGCCGAGGTGCTCGGCCATTTCGTCGAACGCGCCCTCGCAGCCGGCGCGCTGGATGTTTTCCACACGCCGGTGCAGATGAAGAAAAACCGCCCCGGCGTGCTGCTCACCGTCCTTTGCGCGGCGGCGGAGGCCGATCGCTTCGCCGAGCAAATGCTGCGCGAGACCAGCGCCTTCGGGGTGCGTCGCACGCTGGCGGAGCGGCGCAAACTGCGGCGGCGCTTCATCGCCGTCCCGACGCCGTGGGGCGAGGTGCGCGTGAAACTCGGCGAGCTGAACGGCGCGGTGGTGCAGGCTGCGCCCGAGTTCGAGAATTGCCGGCAACTGGCCGAGACCGCGGGCGTGCCGCTGAAAGAAGTCTATGCGGCGGCGACCACCGCGATTCTCTCGGTGGAAGGCATGGGAATTGGGAAACCACGGATGAACCCGGCTAAACACGGATGAAAGACGCGATCAATCTTTGCGAAAGTTCGTGCCGTCCGCACCGGAGCCTCGGTCTCCCTCTCCTCCGTTCGGAACGGACGAGAGGGTCGGGGAGAGGAGGCGCTCGGCAAGGTTGGGCCGCTCACAAGTGTGAGGCACCCCTCTCCCCGGCCCTCTCCCCGTTCGTGCCTCCCGGGGCGAGGGAGACGGATGCGTTTCTTGCGACCACGATCCGGCCCTTTGTTTTCGAGCGTTTCGTGCCTTTCGTGGTTCGCCTCAACGGCCGTTTTCAAGTTCGCCAAGGTTTTGCAAATGCTCCCTCCCCATCTCTGTCCATCCGTGGTTAAACTCCGATTTTCCGACCGCAAGGCTCAGCCATGATTGATCAGGAATTGCTCGCCATCCTCGTCTGCCCGGAGACGCACCAACCCTTGCATCCCGCCGCCGCATCCGTGGTCGAGCGCCTGAACGCGGACATCGCCGCCGGCCGCCTGCGGAACCGCGGCGGCAAAGCCGTGACCGAAAAAATTGACGCCGGCCTCGTGCGCGCCGACGGCCAATTCCTCTACGCCGTGCGGCAGGGCATTCCGGTGATGCTAACGGACGAAGCCCTCGCGCTCGGCTGAGCGGGCGGCAAGAATTGATTGCAGCCGGGCAATCCCGGTGGAGAGTGATTTCAGTTCCCGGCGCAATTTCCCGGACCGCCGAAGAACACGCCGGACCGCCAACCACCGCAATCGACTGAACTTATGGACACGCTGGAATCAATCATCGCCGCGCACCCGTTCCTGCACGGGCTGGGGCCGGAGCAGGTCAAATCGCTGAGTGAATTCGCGATGCTCAGCGAGTTCGCCGCCAACGACGTCATCTTCCGCCAGGGCGATCCCGCCAACCGCTTCTATCTCATTCTCCACGGCACCGTGGCGCTCGAGGCGCGCGGCAAAGACGGCGCGACGACGCTGCTCCAGCACATCGGCGCCGGCGATGTGCTCGGGTGGTCGTGGCTGTTCCCGCCGTATTATTGGAACTTCGATGCCCGCGCGGAGGAGCCGATCAAGGCGGTGTTTTTCTACGGCACGCGCCTGCGCGAGCACTGCGAGGTCGATCACCACCTGGGCTACGAGCTGATGAAACGCATGGCCGAGGTCGTGATCGTCCGCCTCCAATCCGCCCGCAAACGGCTGGTGCAGGAAACCGACTGAACCACCGGTGCGCGGGCAGTCCCCGCCCGCAGCGACCGCTCTCCCGCGAGGCTGCCAGAAATTCCCAACACCCCGGCTCCCGTGTTGCCGCGGCGATCAGGGACCGGTCGCGCTCCGTGTTGATTGCGGTTCGGCCGCGGGAACGGACCGCGCGCGGTCCCACCTCCGCCTCACGTCTTCGCACCCGCCGGCGGCGTGATCGCGTCGGTGGGCGGCTTCACAACGCTGGCGAGCACCGGACTGGGGCGGTGAACCTCGAGCACGCAGCGGAAGCCGATGAAGCCGATGCGATGCCCCGGCGAATCGAAGATGCGCGCCGAGGACAGCAGGTGCTTGCGCAGCGACGAACACCAGCTTCCGCCGCGCAGGGTGCGGTTTTTGTCCTTCGGGCTGTGCAGATCTTCGCACCACTCCCACACATTGCCGCCGAGGTCGTACAAGCCCTGATCGTTCGGCGCAAAGGAGCCGACCGGCGACGTGTTGCTGAAGCTTTCGATTTGCAACGACGGGTCGTAGTTGCCGGCGTTTTTCGGCGGCGGCCATTGCGTGCCCCACGGGAATTTATTCTCGTTGCCGCCGTCGCGCGCGGCGGGCGTGGACCCGGTCTCGACGCCGAGGCCGACGGCGGTGCTCCATTCCGCATCGGTCGGGAGCCGGTATTTGTCCTTGGGACCGATCAGGCGCAGCGCCTGCTCCTTCGCGGTGAGCCAGACGCAGAAATCGCCCGCGTCGTGCCAGGTGATGTTCACGGCGGGATGCGTGGCTTCCTGTTGGAAATTGGGCGCGGGCCACACGCGGTTGGTCTCGCGCGAAAAGACCAGGAAATCCTGCACCCGCGTCGGCCAGCGGCAGAACAGCGCGGAGTTGCCCGCGATGGGCACGAACGGCAGGCCCAGCGAATTGGTGTGCGCCTGCTGGTGCATCCGCACCTTGATCACGCCCAGATTGTTCCGCCGCCCCGTCGCGATGGTCACGGCCTGGTCGAGCGGCTCGAAGGTTTTGCTGTGCAATGTCAGCCGATACACGCCCGGCTTGATCGCCGCGCCGGATTGGAAGATCACGCCGTTCAGGCAGATCTGGCTGGCCACCGGATCCTCGATGATGCGCCCGTTGGCCTCGAGTTTGTACTCCAGGCGAGTTTTGCCTTCGCGCCAGAGCTGGATGGCCCGGACCGCCCGCACGAGGGCCCGCCCCACCGCGAGCACGGCGACAATCGGCCACGAGACTTCCCAAAACCACGCGGCCACCGCCAGCCCGAGGGCCAGCCCGACGAACTGCGCCTGCGCCCCGCGCCCCGCGCGGGCGAAATTGGCGGCGATGACCTCCAGCAGTTGCCGCGCCTCCTCGTTGAGTTTCTTGACCAACTGGCGGCCGTCCTTTTCAAAATCCGACGCCGGCCATTTGTCGAGCGCGGTGTGAAAGGCCGCCACCGAATTCTGAAACTCCTCCACCGCGGCGACGGCCAGCTCCTCCTGCGGCGTGACCAGCCACGGCCGGCCCACCGGCGCGCGCCAGTCGGCCAGGACCTCCACCTTCACGCGGTCGAAGCGGCTCTGCATTCCGCGCAACTGCCCCGACCATTTGTCCAGAATCTCGCTGACGCCCTCGTAGGGCAGGTCGCGGAACAGCGGGTTCAATTCGCCGAACAATTTCGCGGCCCGGACGTAATCGCCGCTCTCGGCCAGCGCGCGGGCCTCCGTCAACACCGCCGTGTGCCGCGCGTGCTCGGCGAGCAATTCCTCGGCCGCGGCGGCGACGGATTGGAGATGCAGCACCACGTCGGCGTGGACCGGTCCCTGGCCGAAGGTGAACTGGCAGGTGTTGCGCGTCGTGCTGCGGAGCACGCGGGCCTGCGGGCGCTTGAGCCGGCACACCGCCGCCAGCTCGGGCGCGAAGTCGAGGCCGTTGTCCCCGACGAGCAGATCGCACGGATCAAACGCCGCGGCGAAGTCGTGCTCGCGCGCGACGAGATTCGCGAGCGCGTCCTCCACCTTGGTGGCGATCTCGTCGAGCATCGCCTTGGTGAGAGTGAGGCGCTCCTTGGTGAGCACGGCCTGGCCGAGCTCGAGCTGCACCCGCACGAAATTCTCGATGTCGGTGAGCAACTGCTCGACGCGGTCCGCCAGCGCGACCATGAAGGCCAGCGGATTTTCCGGGAGGTTGCCGGCGACCTGATGGGCGCGGACGAAATCGGCCAGCTCCCCCTGAAACTGGCGGTAAACAATCAGGTCGTGCGTGTCCGTGAGCACGCCGCTCGCCGCCTGCAGCGCCTCGGCGGTGGCCAGTAAGGCCCCGACCTGTCGTGTCAGCCGGGGGTTCATCTCATTCCTGTTTGAGCCGCTGCAACGTCACCACCGCCTCGGCCAGCAGCGCCCGGGCCTGGCGCACCTGCTTCTCATTCGCGCCCTGCTGCTCGCGGAAAGCCTGCTCGGCGGCGAACTGGTTGCGGCTGAACTCCGCCGCCGCCTGATCCGCGGCCCGCCGTTCCGCTGCGAGCGTCGCTAACATCCGTTCCTCCCGTTGCTGCGACGCCAGCAGCCGTGTCAGGCAATAAACCGCGACACCGCCGAGCACCAGAAGCGGCAGGCCCAACACGTACACTTCCGGCGCGGCCGCCCCGCTGCTCGCGACACCCAACGGCGCCGTGACCGGGCCAGGGGTGAGGGCCGCAAGCCAGCTCGCGTTTAGGCAGGTACACATCGGCGGGCGGCGTTGGGGGATGCGGTCACGGCGAGGAGATGTACCGGTTCGGCGGGCATTGCTCAAACTCAAACTTCCCCGCGACCAGCCTCGGGGTGTAGCCGCCGACGTGAGGAGGCGGAGGCCCCGCCCGGTGCCCGATCCGCCTCCTCAACGCGGCGGCTACGTATGATTTGGGTGTCACCATTCAGCCAGCGCGCGGCGGATGGAGGTCTGAAGGTGCCGCTGAATCGTGGTGAGATATTCACCAGTTGGTGGTGAATTTGCAAAAAAAGAGAGCGGTGGAGTGCGCCCGTCCCCGGGCGCAGCAGGGTGGAGCGCAGTGAGGCGCGGGCAAATCCCCACGGCCCCCGCGCGGGCGGACGTCGCTGCGGCCGTGGACGGCCGCACTCCGGCGCGGAGTGCGCCCGTCCTCGGGCGCAGCAACGTGGCGCGCAGTAAGGCGTCGGCAAATCTCCACGGCTCCCGTGCGGGCGGACGTCGTTGCGGCCGGGGACGGCCGCGCTCCGGCGCGGAGTGCGCCCGTCCTCGGGCGCAGCATCGTGGAACGCAGTGAGGCGTGGAAAATCACCACGGCCCCCGTTGCGGGCGGATGCCGCTGCGGCCGGGGACGGCCGCACTCCGGACGCGGTGCCGCCCGCGCGCCCGCAGTGCCCGACTGGAATCGCTCACGAATTGCGCCTGCGGACGGGGCGTCGGACGCGGCATCAAACGCTTACCCATGAGTTCCTCTCTCGCCTCGTTCCGGCTTTTTTTTGCGGCAGTTTTTCCCCCGCGGGGTTGGTCGTGGCGGGTGTTTCCGCGGCTGTTGGCGCTGACGGTGGGATTGAGCGCCGCCCGCGCCGCGACGCCGGGGCCGGCGCCGGTGGATTACGCGGCGGAGATCAAACCGATTTTGTTGACGCGGTGTTATGCGTGTCACGGCGGGTTGCAGCAGAAGGCGGGGTTGCGGCTGGACACGGGCGCGCTGGCGAAGCACGGGGGAAAATCCGGCGCGGCGGTGGTGCCGGGCGACGTGGCGAAGAGTTTGTTGTTCGCGCGCGTGACGGCGACGAATGCGAACGAGCGGATGCCGCAGGAGGGTGACCCGCTGAAGCCGGAGCAGATCGCGTTGCTGCGACGCTGGATTGCGCAGGGCGCAACGTCGCCGACGGATGAGAAGGGCGAGCCGGATCCGCGGGAACATTGGGCGTTCAAGCCGCCGGTGCGGCCGGCGGTGCCCGCGGGTGCGGTGCGGGCAGGCGACGGCGCGCGCGATGCGATTCGCAATCCGCTCGACGCCTTCATCGCCGCAGAGTTCCGCAAGCACGGACTGACCGCACTGCCGGAAGCGGGCAAGGGCGTGGTGTTGCGGCGCGTTTACCTCGATCTCATCGGAGTGCCGCCGACACGTGAGGAACTGCGGGCGTTTCTCGCGGATGCGCGGCCGGATGCGTACGAGCGCGTGGTGGAGCGGTTGCTGGACGATCCGCGTTACGGCGAGCGGTGGGCGCGGCATTGGATGGATCTGTGGCGGTACGCGGACTGGTTCGGGCGGCGGATGGTGCCGGACGTGTGGAACAGCGCGCCGCAAATCTGGCGCTGGCGCGACTGGATCGTGCGCTCGCTCAACACGGACAAGGGCTACGACCGGATGACCAAGGAAATGCTCGCGGCAGACGAGGTCGCGCCGGGCGACGACGCCGTCGTGGTGGCGACGGGTTATCTCGTGCGCAACTGGTACGCGCTCAATCCGAACCAATGGATGCGCGACAATGTCGAGCACACGGGCAAGGCGTTTCTCGGGCTGACCTTCAACTGCGCGCATTGTCACGATCACAAGTACGACCCGATCACGCAGCGGGATTACTTCGGTTTCCGCGCGTTCTTCGAGCCGATTTATCCGCGGCAGGATCGCGTGCCGGGCGAGGCCGATCCGGGGAAATATCAGGACTACGATTACTCGACGTTGCGGAAGATTGTGCGCACGGGATTGGTGCGGGTGTTTGATCAGAAGGCGGACGCGCCGACGTGGTTTTACACCGGCGGCGACGAGCGCAATCGCGTGACGAACCGCCCGCCGGTGCAGCCCTCGATGCCGGGATTTCTCGGCGGGGACAGCGTGCGGTTGCAGGAAATCGCGCTGCCGCTGGCGGCGTACTATCCGGGGATGCGCGCGGTAAATCAGGAGACGGAACTGGCGCAGCGGCGCGCGGCGATCACGACGGCTGAGACGGAGCTGGCGGCGGCGAAAAAAGCTGCGACGGAAATTCCCGCCGCTCTGCGCGACGCGGTGAAGAAGGCGGAAGCAGCGCTCGAGGAGGCTACGGAAAAGGCCGCGGAGTCCGGACAGCCGGCCGCGCTCGCCGGGAAGCAATCGCTCGTGCTCGATGCCACGACGGGGCGGCGCGTTTTGCATCATCCGCTCGCCGGCCTGAAGGCGCTGCCCGAGGGCACGGCGATTCGTTGGCAGATGAAGCTGCTGTTGGACGGCGACGCCAACGTGCAGCTCGCGAAGGACAAGCAGGCGGGGCTGACCGCGGCGTATGTCGCATTCATCAAGGGCAAGATTTTGGCGTATCAGCCGGGCACGACGAAGGAGGCCGAGGTGGGGAAGTACGACCAGACCGCTAGGCAGGATCATTTCGCGGTGGCGCTGGTGCTGGAGCCGAAGGCGGATCGCGCGTTGCTGACGGTGACGAGCGTGAGCGATCAGGCGGTGCTGGTGAAAGGCGTGCCGACGGCGATCAACGGCTGGAACCCGGTGACGAACAAAAACCAGGGCCTCATGCTGGATGTGCATGCGGGCACGGTGGCGGCGTTCGATGAACTGGTGGTGACGGTGCCCGGTGCGGCGACACCGGCGGTGCGGATTGATTTCGAGCCACCGAAGTATGCGGATGGGAAGGATGTCGCGGGGGTTGATGGGTGGGAGGTTTCCAAATTTTGCGCGGCACCCGCGACCTCGGTGGTGTCGGCGACGGCGTGTGCGCCGGGTTTGCGCGAGCAGCAACAGGCGGTGACGCAGGCGCGGCAGGCCGTGGCGGCGCGATCGCTGCCGGTGGCCGCCGCCGAGTCCAAGCTCGCGGCGGCGCGCGCGGAGCTGGCGAGCGCGACGGCGCGCATCGCGGCCGAAGGCGCGAAGTATGGAACGGGCGGCGTGACCGCGGCGGCGCTGACGACGAATCAAATCGACACGCTCGCCCGCGCCGCGAGCCGCGCGGAACGCGAGGCGGCGGTGCGCGCGAACGAGGCGAAACTGGCGGCGGGAAATCTCGCGCTGGCGCAGGCGGAGGGCTTGCCCACGACGGACAAAACGCGCGCGGTGGCGATCAAGACGGCGGGCAAAACCGTGACGGACGCAGGCACGGCACTGGCGGCGGCGAAGGCGGCGCTGGGCGATGAGAAGAAGGCGGTGACGTACACGCCGTTGTCGCCGGTGTATCCGCCGAAGAGCACGGGACGCCGGCGGGCGTTGGGGGAATGGATCGGGGCGAAGGAGAATCCGCTGACGGCGCGGGTGGCGGTGAACCACATCTGGGCGTGGCATTTTCACGAGCCGTTGGTGCGGACGGTTTATGATTTCGGCCGGTTTGGCGCGCGCCCGACGCATCCCGAACTGCTCGACTGGCTGGCGGTGGAGTTCATGGAGTCGGGGTGGAGCATGAAGCATCTGCACCGACTGGTGGTGACGAGCGCGGCGTATCGGCGGGCGAGCGGGGTGGAGGCGGTGAATGGTGAAAAGGTTGAAGGGTTTAAGAGTTTAAGGGTTGAAGCGGGCCGGGCGAATCCAGCGCCTTCCCCCTTCAACGCTTCAACGCTTCAACCTATTAACTCTTCACGCTCCGCCGATTCCGAAAACCGGCTCTTGTGGCGCATGAACACCGGACGCATGGAGGCCGAGGTCGTGCGCGACAGCATCCTGCATCTGGCGGGCGAGCTGGACGCGAAGCTGGGCGGGCAGGAACTGGAGAACAAAGACATGGCGACGACGACGCGACGCAGCCTGTACTACGCGGTGTTTCCCGAACTCGGCGGCGCGGGGGAGTTCACCGGCTTGTTCGATGCGCCGGATCCGAATGAGTGTTATCGCCGCAGCCGGAGCATCATTCCGCAGCAGGCGCTGGCGCTCACGAACAGCAAGTTCATCCACGACCACGCCGCCGCGCTGGCGAAACGTGTGGGAGCATCGAACTCCGATGCAGCACGGCCGGACAACGCCGCATTCGTCACCGCCGCCTTCGAGCACATCCTCAGCCGTCCGCCGAGCCGCGCGGAACTCGCCGAGTGCGCGGGTTATCTCCAGCAGCAGAGCGCGGCGCTTGCGAAGGATGGTGTCAGCCGCGCGCGGGAAAGCCTCGTGCGCGCGTTGCTGAACCAGAATGATTTTCTCACCGTCCGGTAACGAAACAAACATGAGAACCCGCCCGCTTTCCAACGCCCTCGCTTCGGCCGTCACGCTGCTGCTCCTGCTCGCTGGAGCGGTGGCAGGTGCGGAGTCGGCGAAGCTGCTGAAGGACACGCCGTTCGAGGAGATTGTGGCGAAGGCCAAGGCGGGGAATCCCGATTGCCAAATCTATATGGCGAAATCCTATCAGTTGGGATCAGGAGGCGTGCCGCGTGACCGAAAGGAAAGTCACAGATGGTTTGTGGCTGCGGCGACCAACAATGTCATGGAGGCGTTGTTTTACATGGGGGACCACTTCTATAACGAAGCCAGCACGATCAAGGGAATGTCGGCACCAGACAAAGCCAAGCGACAGCAAGCCGGTACGGCTGCGTTGAACTGGTATATGAAGGCAGCCAAACGAGGTTCGGTCGATGCCTACGCGAATTTGGGTGCGGGTTTCGAAGCGGGCAATGTTTACGCCAAGGATCTCGTGGAGGCCTACAAGTGGTTTCACTTGGCCGTCGAGACGGACGACCATCGTTACGCTAGGGCGAGGCTGGTCAGCAGTCGAAACTCGCTGTCGCTGCGGTTGAACCCAGCGCAGATTGACGAAGCCAAGCGCCGGGCACTGATGTTTCTCGAAACTCACGCGCAAGAGACAAACCCAAGAGCTACGCAATGAACTCATCCGCCTTCGATTTTTCCGCCGCGCGCAGGCCGCTGCCCCGCCGCCAGTTTCTCGCCGACCTCGGCCTGGGTTTCACCGGCCTGTCGCTCGGCGCGATGCTGGCGCGAGATGGGGTGACGCGGGCGGGGGCGGCGGAGGAGGGCGCGGCGAAGTGGGCGTTGCCGACGGGGCGGGCGCAGTTGGTGCCGAAGGCGAAGTCGGTGATCTGGATTTTCCTCAGCGGGGGTTACAGCCATGTGGAGACGTTTGATCCGAAGCCGGCGCTGACGGCTCATGCGGGGAAGACGTTTGACAAGACGCCGTTTGCGAATCCGCTGAAGTCGCCGAAGCATCACGCGCGGTTCCGGTCGGTGCCGGCGCAGGAGGTGAATGTGCGGGATGTGTATCCGGCGATTTATCCGATGCAGGTCGGGTTCGCGAAGCACGGGCAGTGCGGGGTGGAGATGACGGATTGGTGGCCGAATCTGGCGCGGTGCGCGGATGACCTCGCGTTTGTGCGGAACATGTGGACGACGGACAACGATCATTTTGCGGAGAACCAGATTCACACGGGACGGCATCGGCTGGAGGAGCAGCAGCCGAGTCTCGGGGCGTGGGTGCATTACGGGCTGGGGACGTTGAACGAGAATCTGCCGAAGTTCGTGGTGCTGGGCGGGCCGACGAATTCGACGACGCGGTGGTCGATTGACTCGCTGTATCTGGGGCCGCAGCACGCGGGGGTGCCGCTGACGCTGGACCCGAAGAATCCGTTGCCGTTCGGACAGCGGGATGCGCGGCAGTCGGTCGAGGAGCAGCGCGCGGAGTATGGCTTGATTGATCGGCTGAACCGGCTGGCGGCGGTGGAGTATCCGCAGGACGAATCGCTGCGGGCGCGGATCAAGGCGTACGAGCTGGCTTACAAGATGCAGATGAGCGTGCCGGAGGCGCTGGACTTTCAGCCGGAGTCAGCGGAGACGCAGCAGTGGTATGGCCTGGACAATGACGCGACGAAGGAGGCGGGGCGGCGGCTGCTGGCGGCGCGGCGGCTGGTGGAGCGCGGCGTGCGCTTTGTGCAGGTGTATCCAAGCGCGTACGGGACGTGGGATTCGCATCAGAAGCTGAAGACGAATCACGAGCGGCTGTGTCGCAGCGTGGACCTGCCGGTGGCGGGTTTGGTGCGGGATTTGAAGCAGCGCGGAATGCTGGAGGAGACGGTGGTGGTGTTTTGCACGGAGTTCGGACGGACGCCGGGGTTGGAGGTGCGGGGCGGCGGGAAGGACGGGCGGGATCATCATCCGCACGGGTTCACGATCTGGTTCGCGGGCGCGGGGATCAAGGCGGGGACGGTGCATGGGGAGACGGATGAGTTGGGGTATCACGCGCTGGGCGAGGGGCATTACGTGACGGACATCCACGCGACGGTGCTGCGGTTGCTGGGGCTGGACAATCGCACGCTGGAGGTGCCGGGGCGGCGGCGGCTGGAGATCGATCACGGGTCGGTGATCACGGAGATTTTGGCGTAAGCCGGGAGGAGAGGAATCGCTCGCCGGAGGTTGGCGGTATGGCTACCGCCTCTCGGCGTTTCACGCGCTGCGAGCGGGGACCGGTCGTTCACTTACTCGCCGATGCAGACCAGCTTGTCGGCGGCACGGTGGAACAGGTCTTTGCCGGCGAAGACGGGGCAGGCACCGCTGCCCGAGGGCAGGCGGTGGCGACTGACCGGGCGGGCGGTGCGCGTCGCTTCGAGAGTTCCTTTCCCTTGGGTATCGAAGGCGAACAATTCGCCGTCGCCGGTGGTGACAAACAGGGTGTGGTCATGCAGGAAAGGCGGAGAAATCGCCAAAGACTGTACAGACAGTTTTACCATCGGTGATCGGCGTGGCCGCGGGAGACCCTCCGCTGCCATCTCCGCGCCAGCCGAAAGGCCGCTTGCCTGGGGTGGGGATTTCGGCGCACCCAACCTGGTGACGGTATAAAGAGCAGGTCGAACCGCCGCGCTCCAATGAACTTACTCGGCCTGGGGAGGTAGGAAGTCCCGGATCACCCGCACATAGGGCTGTACGGTTTGCTGGCTGTAGCCCAGGACGAAGTCGTAGGAGCCATCGTTGTGCTGCCGGTCGGGGAGGAAGCAGCGGACGATGCCTTTGAAATCGTGGTAGCCGGTGGGGTTTTCAAAGGTAAGGCCGAGGTGGGGCACGATGCTCAGGCGACCGCCGGCACTGACCTCGACGCGGTGGAAAGTGATTGCGCCCGCCGTGTCAGTGAACGGTTCGGCAAGGAAGAATATCTGTCCGTCCGGCGCGGTGAAGATGATCTGGCTCGGACGTTTGAATTCCATAAGGCGGAGGTTGCCGCCGTCGGGTTGGTGTAACACGACGCCGTCGATGAATTGTTTCCGGGCCAGACTGTAGGAGTAGAGTACTCCGTCCTGAGTCATCACGATGAGGAAGCGATTGCATGAGGAGAGGACGAGGTGCCCGTCGACGGCTTTGTCGTGGTCCAGCTTGGGCAGGGAGAATCCGTAGAGATCGCGCAATCCGGCCGGTTCGGTCACTTCATAGAGAAATACTTTGCCATCCAGATTGGCGGGGCCGACGGAGGGATCCTTCAGTTCGTTGATCAGTCCCCGCCGGATCGAGCCGCTGGCGGCGAATATCTCCTGGCGGGGATGGCCGTCGCGGGCGTTCCAGACCAGCCGGCTGTGCAGGGTCTTGAGCGCGAAACAGCGACTCAGATAGGCGCTGGTCTGGCTCTTGATCTGATTGGTCGCGCCGGGTCCAAGTGAGTGTGGGTCGAAGAGTTCGACGCCGGTGGAGAAGGCATCGCCGCCGCGGCCATCCAGTCCGTAGCCAGAGTTGAGCAGGCGTCCCCCGAACACCGGGAGCAGACCATCTATCTTCTTCATCGAAGTTCGTCCGTGCCCATCAAGGGGCTGTTGTTGGAGGCGGCTGTTGAAGAGGTCCGCGGTGATGATGGGCGGCACCTTGCCACCTCGGGCGTAGCGGATGCGGGAGAGGCCGGTGTAGCCGCTGAGATAGAGCCATTGTTCGTCGGCGGATTGAACCCAGGTGGAGTTGTAAGGACCAAGGCCGGCGCCGGCGGGTGACTGAGGTGGTAGGAAGGTCTTCCCTACTGTCTTGGTTGTGCCAAGGCTGGAGAAGTCGAGGATCGACAGGGGATAGCCGGCATACTCACAGACGGCCACTACCTGATTGGTCACTCCGGGAACGGGTGACAGGAGAAAGGCGGGACCAATGCTCGTGCCGCCGCTCAACGAGTCAGCCAGGGGGCCTTGTGCGGCCGGCGTGGATTTGAGTTTCCCGACGAGGTCGTAGCGAACGGTTACGGTGCCTTCGGGCGCGCCGTCGTACGTAGGGAAGGCTCCCTTCCGGGCTATCTTCAGAGTCAAACCTTCGGTGCGATCGTGCAGCAGCAGGCGGATCGAGGCGCGGGGGATGGTTATCTCGCCGAGAGAGAACCGGATGAGGTTCCGGCCGCCGCCGGGGCCGGGACTAAGTTCCCGGCCCTTGGGAATACCATGGACCATGACAAGCTGGGTGGGCGGGAGAGTTCGGCCGTCGCGGGCAATGGTATCGGTGAGTGAGTTCACCTCGGCCAGGAAGCGGGTGTTACCATGGTCATCGAGCTCGAGCCGCCAGGGTCCGCCTTCATATTTGGGACCGGCGGTGGTGATGAACAGTCCGGTAGCGGTGACATTGACTCCGCCCAGTTTCCGGACGTCCGTGTCGGCCTTGGGTGGAGTTCTGTAGAGAGCGGGACGAGCGGTTTCCCAGCTACCGACATGGAGGCGGATGTCATTCGCGAACGTCGCGGCATTACTCCAGTCTTGGGGAATGGAGAAGACTCCGCCGAGGCGCCGGTTCAGGGGGTTGGCGGGATCGCCGCCGGACCGGGTGTCATTGCAGAGGGTGAAAAAGACGCGGCCCCGTGTGCAGGATACCCGGCACAGACCGTCATTCAGCATTCCTGCGCCGGGCGGCACCAGCTTCTGGAAATCAATCCGGCCGGGCGGCTGTTCAAACTTCCGGGTGTGTGGATCGAAGCGCACCACGTAGGCGCCGGCGCCGCCGACGCGCCAGTAGATTCGGCTCTGCCCGTCGGTATCCAGGTCGCCCGTCTGACCGAGGTCATTGTCTCCGGTGCCGAGCATGTTGGCACCGCTGGGAGACTTCTCATTGGTGACATGGACGGCGAACTGACTGGGACTGAGAGTAACGCTCTCATCGCCGCGGCCCTGGCCCCAGTTACTTTGGATGGGAATTTCCACGAGGAATTTCTGCCAGCGTTCCACGCGGGAGCCGGCATAGATGGCCTTCTTGCAGGCAAAGTAGAGACTCGCCCGGGAGGTGTCGTTCGGGAAGTCAGTCTGTCGTCCGAGCACACTACCGCCAACCAAGGGGAGATCCACTGCGGCGAGCACGGGAAAGGTAATTTCCGGTTTCGAGACCAGGCGGGTGGGGGAAGCTAGTTTGAGCTGCCGCATTTGGGAGGCGGCCGGGAGAAGGATGCGGGGTGGGACTAACTGAGTATCCACGGTGGTAACTGGTGGAGATAGCTGTGTCCGGCGCATCGCCGAGCCTGGTTCGATGTAGGCAAGCTGCGGTGTTATCGCCGGAGCGCCGGAGGCTGGGGTGGTGATGCTTTCGGTGAGCGGGACTTCCGGGATTGGGGTGATGGTTTGGCGGGCGATGGTTTCACCGGAGCCAGTTTTTACGGTGACGGTGAGTCCGTCGCAGCGACCGGAGGCGGTCAGATCGATGACCAGTGCGCCGTGGAGGGCGGGGTCGGTCAGATCGATCTGCAGGTGTTTGTCGCCGGCTGGCTGATGGAGTTGAAGACTCGCGGTGAGTTTGGAGTGAGTGAGTCGGAGACGGTCGAGCCGGGTGATTTCCACGATGAGTTCTTCACCGGTGCGGAAGGCGGTGATTTTCTCTGCGGCACCGAGGGTCGCGGCGGCGCCGAGGAGCAGGGCGAGCGAGAGGGAGAGGTGGAGTTGCATGGGGCGAGACTGAGGGGGCGGGAGAAGGGGAGTCAATGAGATCGGGTGGATGAGGGCGGGGGACTGGGCGCATCTCAGTTTCCTGCAACCTTGGGCAGGCACGGGTGGTGTGTTCGAGGAAACCTGCGGCGGCAGGCGTGCGGGCGGGGTGGGGCAGGCATCCTTGCCTGCCAGTTCGGGCGGCATCCCTGCCGCCCGTTTCCATGGCCGAGCACCCCTGCGGAACTGGGAACACGGGGCAGGGATGCCCCGCCACCTGGATGGCAAGGATGCCTGCCCCACCCGGCTGGCGCGGACGCCACGCCGCGGGCAAAAAATTGGGATGCGCTCGGCGGGGACGAGCGCTTTCCTTTTCCCGAGCCGGATTTGGCAGACAAATGGGGGCAGACGAATGGGGAGTGTTTTGAGGAGTTTTCGCCGGCCCGCGCTTTGTGCGGGCGGACGTTGCTGCGGCCGGGGACGGTCGTATGTGTTTAGCGCCAAAGGCGCGGCTCATACCAGCCTGGGGCAACGTCCCAGAGCAGATGCCAGCCAATGAATTCAGGGCTGAAAGTCCGTTCCATCTTCCTGGTGAAGGATGATCCGTCCCCGCGATGGACCGCGCTTTCAGCGCTCAATTGGTAAATGGCTCGATTCCTGGGGCGTTGCCCCAGGCTGGGATAAATCCGCGCCTGTGGCGCTAAACAGTTGCGGACGGCCGCACTCCGGGGCGGACGCGTCGCTCGGGGGTGACGGCGGGCTTTACATTCAGGGGGTTTGTCGGGGGAATGGACTGGCGCGGCGGGTGGGCGGGCCCATTGGAAACGGGCGCGGGGTGCGGAGAAAGGGTGCATGGACATTTCTGGAAAATCAGCGGGTGCGACAGGTGTGGTGGCGTGGCAGGCGTTGCTGGTGGGACCGGCGTTGCCGGAGTTGGGGCCGGGGCCGCGCGCGGGGGTGCGGCCGGTGGCGGTGCTGGAGGCGGCGTGCGCGGCGGCGGTCACGGCGTGCAGCCTGGCGGGTGAGCGCGCGCAACTGGCGCGCGGGGCGGTGTTGTTGTGGCACGATCACCACGACGAAGCGCATGGCATTGCGCAGGAGATTGCGAGCCGCGAGGGGAGTTGGTTGCACGGGATGTTGCATCGGCGCGAACCGGATTTCAGCAACGCGGCGTATTGGTATCAGCGCGTGGGGCAGCATGCGGCGTTTGCGGGACTGGCGCGGCGTGTCGCGCTGGTGGCGGAGGAAGCCGGCGACGGTGAGTTGAAGCGGGCGCTGATCCGTGGGGCATCGTGGAGTGCCCGGGGATTCATCGACGCGTGCGAGGCGTGCGCGGGACGTGCGGACGCGGAGCCGAGGCGGCAGTTGTTGCAGCGGATTCAGGCGATCGAGTTCGAGGTGTTTCTCGAGCACGTGGTGCAAGGTGGGGAAGGCGCCGGGCGATGAGCGAATTTCTCATCGTCGTCAATGCGGTGCTGCCGGTGGTGGCGCTGGCGCTGGCGGGGGTTTTTCTGCGGCGGGTGAACTGGCTCACGGAGGAGGCGGATCGCAGTCTGCTGCGGTTGAACATCAATCTGCTGTCGCCGTGCCTGATCTTCGACAGTCTGCTGGGCAATCACGCGGTGCGGAAGCTGGGCAATGTCGTGCTCGCGCCGCTGGTCGGGTTCGGGACGATCGCGCTGGGATTGGTCGTCGGACTGGCATGCGTGGGCTGGACGGGGCTGAAGGAGGCGCGGTCGCAGAAGGCGTTTGCGTTCACAGTGGGCATTTACAACTACGGTTTTGTGGCGCTGCCGCTGGCGTGGAAATTATTTGGCGAAGAGACGACGGGCGTGCTGTTCGTTCACAACATCGGCGTGGAGATAGCGTTCTGGATCGGGTGTGCGGTGCTGCTCGGGGGGACGCAGATGGGGCCGTTGTGGAAGCGGATTTTGACCCCGCCGGTGCTGGCGATTGTGGTGGCGCTGGCGATTAATTTTCTGCACGGGCACGAGTGGCTGCCGAAGTTCGTGCTCGAGACGGCGAAGCTGCTCGGGCAATGCGCGATCCCGATGGGGCTGCTGGTGACGGGCGCGACGATTGCGGATCATCTGGGCGAATTTCACGCGCGCTCGGGCTGGCGTGTGATCGGCTGGGGCTGCGTGCTGCGGTTGGGGGTGCTGCCGGTGTTGTTTTTGCTGCTGGCGAAGTTTCTGCCGTGCTCGGTGGAGCTGAAACGCGTGATCGTGTTGCAGGCGGCGATGCCGGCGGGCGTGTATCCGATCATTATCGCGAAGCATTACGGCGCGGACCCGGCCACGGCGTTGCGCGTGGTGATTGGCACGTCGGTGGTGGGGTTGGTGACGATTCCGTTGTGGATTCGGTTTGGGATGCACTTCGTCGGGCTGGACGCGGGCCGGCCGTAAGGGGCAGGGGAGGGATGGCCGCAAAAGAGCGCAGAGAGCGCAAAGAGGGGAAGGGACGGAAGCGGTTGGAAGGTCTGGGAATTGACCGGAGCGATGCGGAATTCGTCCCGGAGGGACACCGCAGGAAATTAGCCGGGGGCAAGACCGCGCCAGCGGGCGCGGCCCCCGGTTGACGCGCCAAGCAGTCCTTGCCCCAGCGGGGCATCGAAGAAAATCCCCAGCCGAGTGACACGCGGCGTAGGGGCAGGCGCTCGTGGTGTTTCCAGCGACCGTCAAAACGCGGACCGGGGATCACTGCCGACTCGCAAGACTCCCGCCTTGTTTCGTCGATGCCCCGCTGGGGCACGGCGCAACTTCCCGGCGTCACCGGGGGCTGCGCCCGCTGGCGCGGACTTGCCCCCGGCTAATCTCCGTTGGCGTCCCTCCGGGACTGGAGGCCGGCAACGCCCAGCCGCACCGCTCAGGCTTTCTTCTTCTTCGCCGGGCGTGTGACTTTTTCGAGGGCGGCGGCGAGGCCGTCGATGGTGTGTGGGCGGGCTTCCAGAAACGGTTCGAGGCCGAGGGCGCGGATGGCTTTGCTGGTCTCGGGTCCGATGGAGGCGAGGCGGGTGGCGGGGAATTGTTGGAGCAGTTTCGGGAGGTCGAAGCGGGCGTGGAAATTCTCGACGGTGGAGCTGCTGGTGAAGGTGATCCAATCGGCGCCGGCTTCGCGGAGGCGTGCGACTGCGCCGTTCACGTCTTCGGTTTCTGGGACGGTTTGATAGCAGGGCACGTCGTCCACGATGGCCCCGAGCGCGGCGAGTTCCTTGGGGAGCTCGGGGTTGGCGACCTCGGCGCGAAGGAGGAGGACTTTGACATTCTCAATGCTGGCGAAGTCGTTCATCGCCTTGGCGATGGCGGCGGTGACGTATTGCTCGGGCATCACGTCCACGTGCAGGTGGAGGTCCTTGAGCTTGGCGGCGGTGCCGGGACCGACGGCGGCGAATTTCACGCCGCCGAGGTCGCGGATGTCGGGGAAGGCTTTCAGAAAATAATCGAAGAACGCGGTGACGCCGTTGGGGCTGGTGAAGACGACCCAGTCGTAGGTGCCGAGTTCGGCGAGGGCTTCGACGAGCAGTTGGCGCTGGGTGGGCGGGGCGATTTTGATGGTCGGGATTTCGAGCACTTCCGCGCCGCGTTCGGTGAGCTGGCGGGAGAGTTCGCTGGCCTGTTCGCGGGTGCGGGTGACTACGACGCGGCGGCCGAACAAGGGGCGGGACTCGAACCAGTTGAGGCGGTTCCGCAGCGAGACCACGCCGCCGATGATCGTCACGGCGGGGGCGGCAAATTTCTCCTTTTCCACCCGGTCCGCGATGTCGGCGAGGGTGCCCGCGATGCTTTGTTGGCGGCCGGTGGTGCCCCAGCGGATCATCGCCACGGGCGTGGTCGCGGCTTTGCCGTGGGCGATGAGTTCCGCGGCGATCGCACGGATGCGCTCGACGCCCATGAGGACGACGAGGGTGCCGGGGGTTTTGGCGAGGTGCGCCCAGTCGAGGTTGCTCTCAGTTTTCGTCGGGTCCTCGTGGCCGGTGATGACGGTGAAGCTCGAACAAAAATCGCGATGCGTGAGGGGAATGCCGGCGTAGTTGGGCGCGGCGATGATCGAGGAGACGCCAGGCACGACCTCGAAGGAAATGCCGGCGGCCGCGAGTTCCTGGGCTTCCTCGCCGCCGCGGCCGAACACGTAGGGATCGCCGCCTTTGAGGCGCACGACGCATTTGCCTTCGGCGGCCTTGGTCACGAGGAGTTGGTTGAGGTCGGCCTGCGGAATGGCGTGGTCGCTGGCGCGTTTGCCGCCGTAGATGAGCTCGGCGGTTTTCGGCGCGAGGCGCAGCAGGTCGGTGTTGACGAGGGCGTCGTACACGACCACGTCGGCCAGACGCAGCAGTTCCGCGCCGCGCAGGGTCAGCAGGCCCGCGTCGCCGGGACCGGCACCGACCAGATAGACCATTCCAGATTTCTTCATCGCTTCAAAAGTGTGGGCGGCCGTCTGTGTGGGCGGCCAGAAAAGTTCGGACGCGGCGGACGCTAGCGGGGGCGCGGGTGGGAAACAACCTTCAAGCCGGGGATGGTGCGGGGGGCAAAGCTCAAAGTTCAAAGGACAAAGCTCAAAGAAAATTCCAAGCGGCAGGCGCCATTGGGGGCGAGGGCGGCAACGGGGTGTATTTCACCGCGGGTGGCGTTTGGGATTGCGGAGCGCCGATTTCCAAATCGGCGCGTGCCGGGCGGCGGTGGGGCGGGCCGAACTGGGGTTCGGCGTTCCGGGGGGATGCGAACGCGGTGCGAGGTGCGAACGGTGAAGCGGCGTGAACGCCGCGCGCCGCAGCGCCGACCGGAGTGCGCCCGTTCTCGGGCGCAGCGAGATGGAGCGCAGTGGGGGACCGATGGTTTTCAACGCGGCCGGTGCGTGTTGGCGATGCTGCGGCCGAGGACGGCCGCACTTCGGGGCGGCGACGATCAGAGCCGCCGAAATTCCGCCAGCAGCCGGCGACCGCTGATGCGGCAGCCCAGCCATCGCCGCAGCACCCGATGCTCGCGGCGGTCATCATCGCGGGCGGCGCTAACGATGTTTTCCAGTTCGTCGATGGACATGGCCACGCCCGTCTCGGTGGCCATGCCGAGATCGCGGGCGAACAGAAACGGGTGCCAGCCGGTCGCCATGCCCACGAGCCACACCATCGGCCGGGCAGCCCGTTTGAGCAGGGCTTTTTCAAAGTCCGCCGGGGCGACGGCGTGCTTCTGGCAAAAGCGTTCTTTGAACGGCAAACGGACTGGGGCGGTGTCGGATTCGGACATGACAAAAAAATAAACGGCAAGACTGGCTGCGGTCTCGGTATCACACCGTGACAGCCGGGTTCGCGGAGTCGATGCGCAAAGCGGAGTGGGCGAATGATTGCCCGGCAAAGTTGCCGGGGAATGGCAAAGGAATGGCGACCAAGGAATGGGAACTCAGGCTCTCATTCCTTTGACCGGGCTGCGGGCGAATCACCGGGCGGGGCACAAGGGCAGTCGGGATTGAATCACCGGTCATCCCGCAAGACCCGTCCGAGGCCGGGCGCGACCGACAGGAGCGAGCGGTTGAATTTCACCCGCGCCGCATTTCATGGCTCAGGAACTCATGGCGGTTTGGCATTTGGGCTTTGCCCCCGCCGGGATTCCAGTAGGGTCTTGCGCCAATGAGCCCACATAAACCGGACGCGACCATGGCGGTGTTCCTCGATCTCGAGAACATCGCGCTGGGTGCCCACGACGCGCACTATCCCCCGTTCAACATTCAAAAAGTCCTCGAGCGCCTGCTGCTCAAGGGGCACATCGTCGTGAAGAAGGCGTACTGCGACTTCGACCGGTACCGCGGTTTCAAGCGCGACCTGCACGAGGCGGCCTTCGAGCTGATCGAGATTCCGCACCTGCGCATGTCGGGGAAAAACTCGGCGGACATCCGCATGGTCGTGGACGCGCTCGACCTCTGCTACACTAAGGGGCACGTCGATACGTTTGTCATCATCAGCGGCGACTCGGACTTCTCGCCGCTCGTGAGCAAGCTGCGCGAGAACGCCAAGACCGTCATCGGCGTGGGCGTGAAAAATTCCACCTCCGACCTCTTCATCAACAACTGCGACACATTCATCTACTACGATGACCTTGTGCGCACCGAGGCCGCGCGTCCGCGTCCCGTGATCCCGGTCGCGAGCCCCGCGCCGATTCCGGCGGCCAACGGCGGGCCGCCCGCCGCGGCGGCCAGCCCGGTGGCGAGCCCCGCTCCGAGGCCCGCCGCCGAGGCACCGGTGAAATCCTCCCTCGCTCCCGACCGCGCGCTCGAGATGGTCATCCAGACGCTGCGCGCCATCAACGAAGAGCGCGAAGAGGACGAGCAGATCTGGGGCTCGATGATCAAGCAGGCGATCAAGCGGCGGAACCCCGGCTTCAACGAACGCGCCCACGGTTTCCGTTCCTTCAACGACATCCTGATCGAGGCCAAACGGCGTGGTCTGCTGAAGCTGGAAGCGGATGAGAAATCCGGCGGCTACATCGTCGGGGTGATCGAGTCGGGACAGCCTGCGGCGGCAGTTGAAGCGAAGGCACCGGTGGTGGTCACGCCTGTGACGCCTGTGACGCCTGCCGCGCCAGCGCCTGCGGCGGGTCTGGCAGCCGCGCCTGCCAAAGTGGAGGAGAAGGCGCGGCCCGACGCGGTGCGCAGCTAATGCGGGCGCGCGGCGTGCGGCGGTCCGAAATTTGACGGTGACCCGTCACCGGCGCGAAAGCGGTGACCGGTCGCCGCACTTCAAAGCCAGTCAACGCAACCCGTACCTCACCTGCGCGCCATCACCGCGCCGGTGGGGTCGGAGCGAGGAGCCGTGAGGCGTGGAGACGGCTGTGGTGGACGGTGTTCGTGGCCGCCACGGCGTCTTTGGGGAACTCGATGGTCTGCGGGCCGCCGGTCTGCGGATTCGGCTCGTACAGCGGCGCGCCCGTGCTGGCCACGGTCACGCGGATGCGATGGCCCTGATGGAAAATGATGCTCGTCCAGCCGACATCGAACGCGAGCTTCGTCACCTCGCCCGGCGTGAGCAGTTTCTCCGCCTCGAAGCCTTCGCGATACCGCGCGCGCCGGGGATAATCCATCAGCAACATCGAGCGCCCATCGGGATAGACATCGCTCACGCGCACGATGAAATCGGTGTCGCGCGCGGTCGAGGAAACGAACAGTTCGACCTTCACCAGGCCCGTCCACTCGACCGGCGCGGCCAGCGGCTCGGTGGTGAAGGTGCGCACCTCGGCCTGCTGCTCGAACGGCCGCGCATCCTTGGCCCCCGGAAAAGCGCTGCCGGGAATCGACATCGGATGAAACGGGTCGCTCACGTAACTCGTGCCGGCCTTCTCTGCGTTCGCCGCCGTCATTCCCAATCCGCCGCCCGCCTGCAAATAATACGCCGTGGTCGTCGCCGCGGGCGGCCAGTCTTTCAGCGTGCGCCATTCGTTGCCCGGCGCGTTCGTTTCGCCCGTGGCGCCCATCACGTAATAGCGCACCGGCGGATCCTGCTCGACGCCGCTTTTCTCGCCCTTCAGGTGGTGGTTGAACCACTTCGTCATGTGCGCATACACATCGAAAAACGCGTTGGTCGGATAGACCAGCTCGCCGATCTTGTTCGACTTGGGATAGCCTCCGTGCAGCCACGGTCCGATGATGAGCTGCTGCCGCCCGCGCGACTGCGGCCCCGCCTGATGCTGCCGCCCGATGAAGCTCATCACCGAGCCCTGGCACATGAAATCGTACCAGCTCCCGATGGTGAAACACGGCACGTTCATCTTCGCGAAATGCAGCGAGCAATCCTCGTCGCGCCAGTAGTCATCGTAGTGCGGATGGCGGAACCATTCCTCGAGCAGCGCCAGATTATCCGCCTGATCGCGCGCCACCTTGCCCATGTTCTTGAAGCGCTCGGGCCGCGTCACGCCGCCGATGCGATAGCCCTCGTGAAACAGGCTCAGCCCCGTGTCGGTCATGTATTGCGCGACCAGATGCGGGGGCTGCGTGATGGCGAGAAAGTTCTGCGCGTAGCCCGCCTGCGAGCCGCCGTAGGTGCCGATCTTGCCCGAGCACCACGGCTGCGCGGCGAGCCATTCGCAGGTGTCGTAGCCGTCCTTGAGTTCGCCCCACGCCAGCGCGCGGTAGCCGACCCATTTGCCCTCGGAAAGCTGCGCGCCGCGGTAATTGACCAGCGCGATGACAAACCCGCCCTCCGCAAATTTCGCCGCCGCCTTGCGCGAGCCGACGCTGTGGATGTCCGCGTACCGCTGCTCGAAAATCGCCGGCCACGGACCGTTGCCGGGCGGGAAGTAAAGCCACGCCGACAGGTGCTTCCCGTCGCGCATCGGGATCAGCACCCGTTTCTCGGTGACCTTGCCGAGGTCCACCGGCGCGTCAGCGGCGAAAACGGAACTCGCCACGAAGATCGTGGCGAGCAAAACCAACGCGCGACACCAGCCGCGCCCAACGTGGATTTCGGGACGGCTGGTGAACATGGGAATGACGCCTTACTCGCTCGCCCAGGTGAACTTGAGGCCCAGCCCCTTCGGTGCCGGGTCTTGAATGGCCGCCGCCAGCTCCAGGCCCGTCACACCCTGCGGTCCGGTCTTGGTCCGGTCGGTTTTCAATTGCAGAAAGCTCACGAGCAGCTCGCCTTCCTTCTTGTTCACCACCTTCACCTCGACCTTGTCCTTCAGCTTGGCAAACGCGGCCTCGATCTTCGCGGCGTTGTCCCCTTTGGCGTAATCGGGGATGCGCATCTTGACGCCCGCCACATAGGCCTCGCCATGCACGGGTTCGGATTTGTAGATCGCATTGGCCACCTCGTGATAGCTGACGGCGGTCGGATCGAAGGTGACATTCGCGTAACCGCTGGTGCCGGTCAGTCCTTCGATTTCCTTCACGGCCTTGAGTTTCAGCAGCGAGCCGCTGATGGCGTCCACGCAGCTCGAGCACTGCACGTTGCTGATGTAGAAGGTGACGGTGGTGGCGGCCGTGTCCGCCTTTTTCTTGTCCGCTGCACTGAGGCTCGTGGCCAAGACCGACAAGGAAATGGTGAGAAGCGAGGTGATTTTCATGCCGCGCAGGCTCGCGAAGCCGGCGGAGGCTGTCAAGGACGCGGCGGGCGGAGCGGGGAAAAGTAATTAGTAATTAGTGATTAGTAATTAGTCGTGACTGACCTGCGCTTGCTGCCAGCGGACTGCTCCTCACTAATCACTAATTAGTGTCTGGCCGAAAACGCGCGTTTTTGGAAACGGGGCGCGACGCGGAGGGGGTGCGCAGGCGGTGCGCGACGGATTTTTCCTCCGGCGACGGATAAATCACCCAAATTCTCCGTTTTTAGGCGCATCGCTCCTGGCGGAG
>CAMAUZ010000089.1 GCA_945861535.1 Akkermansia muciniphila
CCTTCAGGCCGCAGAAACGATCATCCGCAGCGAACGTTCCAAACCACCCGAACGCGGACCTCCACTCACCCGATAGTGAGTCAGAAAAGGAGTCTGGAAATTCGCTCGCCCCATACAGTATCCACGCTTCTGCGGCCTGAAGGCCGCGCTCCTGCTGCATAGTCACGGCTTAGCCGTCTCTACCCAGCCGCGTCGAGGTTTATGACCCCAGCGGCACAAAGAACACAGGGCGGCAGAGCCGCCGCCACCGGAGCGCGGCCGTCCCGGCCGCAGCGGCAACACCGGAGCCGGGATGCTGAGATTTTCTCGCGTCGTCACAGGTGCGGAGCCGCTGCGGCCGGGGACCGCCCGCGCGCCGAAATGCTCGCGCCGCGAGGGTTTTCGGTGGCACGGACGCCCCACCACCACTTCATCACTTCCCCATTCTCCTGCCCGAAATTCCCCAGCCAAACTCGGCTGTGCTCGCCAGCGCCTCCGTCCAGCGCCGCAACCAAATCCCGCAGGCTCCTCCGCGCCGGGCGCAGGTACGCCGGGCGCAGACCGTCGGCAATTCCCCCCGCGCCATTCCCTCTTCACGCGCTGCGGCCGGGACGGTCGCGCTCCGGTGCGGTTGCGGCTCCGCCGCCCCGTATTCAACGCGGCGCGAGGAGCTGCAGGCGCTTGCTGCGGTGGTCGGAATATTCCTTCAGGAGCGACTCGTACCGCTCGTCGCCGTAGGCGAGCGCGGCGGCGCGCAGAACCGGCAGCAACTCGGCGGGATTGCTCTCATGAATCTGCTGTCGGGTCCACGGTTGGGGATCCTTGCCGAGATACGGGACGAGGAAATCGAGCGCCGCGCGTAGCGAACGGCCGTCGGCGGTCTTGTACTGCCAGAGGTCCACGCCGACGTGCTCGCCCAATCCGGCGAGCGTCGCGAGGGCCAGGAGGTTGAAGCAGGAGTAGCTGAACGTGGCGGTGCGGGCGAGTTCGAGCGGTTGCCTGCCATCCGGCAGGACCTGGACGCCGACGCGCCCCGGCCCGGCCGCAACGCAGAGTTCCTTGGCCTTGTCCTGGTGGCCGAGCACCAACGCCCACTTGACGGCCTGCACGTCATACCAGGTGCCGTGGTTGTTCTTCGCGGCACGTTCGTCCTGGCCGTTCTTGCTGCCGAGGAGCCAGTCGAAATAGGCCTCGCCCCAGGCGAGCAGCGCCTGCTGCTCGGCAGCGGGCCAATGCTTGGAGCCGACGAGCAAACTGGCGGCGTCGGCGGCGTCGGCCAGTCCGCGCGCCTCGATGATGCCGGTGCCGCGGCCGTCGTTCACACCCGGGATCGCCTGCGCGAAACGGAAATGCGGCGTCATCCTTGTCGCCGGGTCGAGGAACCAGGTGCGCAGCACCTTGGCCGCGTGCTCGGCGTACTTCTCGTCGCCGGTGAAATGATAGCCGAGCGCCAAGGTCTCGACGGTCGCACCAACCAGACGGGCGCGGAGGTTGTCGTTGGCGGCTTCTCCGCGCGACTCGGGGTTCACCTTCCCATCCTTGCGCACATACGGGAGCCCGTTTGGCGTGGCGGGATTGGGCCAGTAATACGGCGCGATGCTCATGTAGTCGTGCTTGTCGCCGCTCGGCGGAGCCTTGGTCTTCTGCAGCACCGAAGGCGGCCTCACGGCCAGGGCCTTGTCGGCCTGTTCGATCAGTTTGCGGAGCGCCTTGCCGGCGGCTTCGTCGCCGGCTGCGGCCGCGACCTTCGCTTTTGCCAAGGCACCCGGACGGGCTCCGTAATAGGGCCGGGCCGGTTCGGCCGCGACGCACGAGGCCGTGACGAGCACGACGAGAAAAAACCGCCAGATCATGGGACCGTTACGCTGAGGGTGATGCCGACGCCGTGCAAGGCGCGAGGCTTGGCGATGACGCCGCCGAGCTTGGCGTTGTCATGGGCTGGGCGGATAGGAGTTCGCTTTCCGGACGCTCGCAGGGCAGGGGATCGCGCGTCACTTCAGCGCCTTCACGCGCAGGTTGTGAAAGCGCACTTCCTTCCACGGCCAGTGCGCCTGGAGGCCGATGCCGCCGCTGTTGGGAAATTTCGGGTCCACCTCCTGAATCGGGTACTGGTCAACGGTCGTGCGGCCGTTCAGCCAGGTGGAGACGACGTTGTTCTCCACGCGCACTTCCAGATAGTTCCACTGGCCCGATGGATTATCCATGCGCACGGCGGGGCGCACGACCTTGCCGAGGTCCTGGATGTTTTTCTGCGCGGGCACATACGTATGCAGCACGCCCCACAGGCCGCTGCCCCACTTGTGCTCCCAGATTTCCGCCTGCCACGGATGCACGCCGCGCAGATAGATCCCGGAGTTGATGTTGCTCGGGTCGGGGTCGGCGAACATGAACTCGAGGCGCAGGCGATAGTTCGCGAAGTCCTTCTTCTTCGTCACGATGCTCGGCCCCGGTCCCTTGAAGGTCCATTGCAAGCCGTCACGCACCCAGTGCTGCTCCAGCGGGCCATTGCCGCCGAAGCCGGGATAGACCTCCCACCCGGCGACATCCATGAGGCTGCGATAGCCGATTTCCCGGAGGCGCACGTTGCGCAATTCCAGCGGGCCTTTGAACACGCGGAAGCCGAGGTAGCCACGGCGCGGGACGTAGTCGTCGCACGTCCACGCCTGCTGTCCGTTGCAGGTGAGCGTGATGACGTTCGCCTGCGCCAGCACGCGCCAGGTGTTCCATTCGCCGACCGGCTTCTGCAATTCCGGCACGGCCTTTCGCGCCTTGCCTTGGCCGCCGATCATCCCCTTCGGACCGGCGTTGTATCCGCCCTCGCCGCGATCGTTCTCCTGCGGTCCGCCGTCGAGTCCTTTCGCAATGCGAATCGGTGCCGCATCGAGCAGGCGAGCGCTGTGGACATGGAAGTCCGCATCATAGTCCGCCGCCGTCACGCGCCACTCAAACTCCACCTCAAACGCCTCGTACTCCCACTGCGAGGCGAGGATGGCCTTCGCATCGCCCGCGCCGGCGATGACACCGTTTTCGATCTTCCACGCGGCCGGCGGCTGCTTGGGCAACGCGGCGCTGTCGCCGAAGCGCCAGCCCGTAAAATCGCGGCCATTGAAGAGCGGGACAAAATCAGCGGCGCCCGCGCGCGGCGAAAAACTGACCAGCAGGGCGACAACGAGCAGGAGGAGGTTGTGCATTTTCATAGCTGAGTTTCTGGAGTTGGTTTGGACAGACTGCAAGGGCTAAGCCGTGGCGATTCAGGCGAGCCAAATTCCTTGGACCACAGAGATATGGTGAACACAGCGCGGCGGAGCCGCAACCCCAGCGGAGCGCGGCCGTCCCGGCCGCAGCGGCAGCATCGGAACCGGGGCGCTGCGAATTTCTGGCCTCGTCGCAGGTGCGGGGCCGCTGTAAGCGGCAGCGCCGCAACCGAGGGAGCGCGACCGATCCCCGGTCGCAGCGCGGGAAGCGGGAGTAGAGCGCAGAAATTTCGAACCGCTTCCGTGCGGCGAGCGCAAAAGAAAACGGATGATCTGGCTGCCCGCGCGTATCGCCGTCTTCGGGGGACACAGCCGTGTTTGGCAGGGGAATTTGGGGCAGGGGAACGGGAAAGTGTCGAACCGGGGACGGCGCGAGCGTGGCATGAAAAAATCCTCGGAAGGTATCCGATTGTTTGTGTCTGGGTCGGTTTCAATGGAGGCAGAGGAATTCTCCCGCGCCTGCCGCGTCCGCATCTGGATTCCCCGTTCCTTTGCCTCCATTCCTTCCCCGGCACCGTCCTCCGCGTCTCACGGTCCTCCGCTTCCCGCCGGAACGGAGGAAGGCGTGCCGGTGTTCCGGCACTCATGGGCCAGCCGCCCGTCACATCCTTTCCGTCCGGCGAGTTGCCGCGCTGAACCACCTGATAGCCTGTGCCGCCCAGGTCGGTAGCGGACGCCCACGGGACTTCCAAGCCAACTCCGACCGCCCGCTGCCGCCATGAGCTATCGGATCTTCTGATCCGGCAGTTCCTTCTTGATGCCTTCATCCAGCGGCAGCTTGTCCGTTTCCGCCGTGAGACCGGTCGCGCGCAATTGCCGGTCCAGCTCCTTTTTGAGGTCTTTCACCACGTCCGCGTATTTCGGGTTGGCAATGAGGTTGTGCCGTTCGTCGGGGTCGAACTCGAGGTTGTACAACTCCGCGAGGTGACGGTCCGGTTTCCCGTCCCCGTGCGGGTAGTGGATGTATTTCCAGTCGTCGGTGCGGACGGCGCGGACGTTGGGCGTGTAGGGAAACTGCTTCTCATAGTTGTAGTGATAGAGCCACGCCTTGCGCCACGAGGAGTCGCCGCGCTGCACGAGTTTCACAAAGGATTTGCCGTGGATTTTCTTCAACTCCGGCGCGCCGCACAGGTCGAGCAGCGATGGCGCGAGGTCCACGGTGAGCACCTGTTTCTCAATGCTGGCAGGCTTCGTCACGGGCGTGAGGCCGGGATAACGCACGATGAGCGGGATGCGCAGGCTGGCCTCGTGCGCGGTGCGTTTATCGACCATGCCGTGCTCGCCGTTGAGCAGGCCGTTGTCGCCCATGAAGACGATGATCGTGTTGTCCAGTTCGCCGCGGCGGCGCAGTTCGCCGACGAGTCGGCCCACGCTGTCATCGACTGAGAGAATCGTGCCCCAGTAGGCGCGCGTCATGGCGGCGAAGTCCTTCACGGCCTCGGGGCGGTCGTCGGGAAACTGTTTGCGCCACTCGAAGAGCGGGCCGTAGATGCCATGCCAGGTGTAGAGGCGGTCCTTTATCCACGCGGGTTTGTCGCCGAGACGGAACGCGCTCTCGGGATAGGGAATCCAGACCTTGTCGAAGCTGTTCGAGTACCTCGGCTCGGGAAAATAGAAGCTGTGCGGCGCCTTGTGACCGATCATCAGGAGCCACGGTTTGGCGGGATCGCGCGGGCGGTTGAGCCACTCCGCCGCCAGGTCCGTCACGATGTGCGTGTAGTAGCCGGGGATCACCTTGCCGCCCGCACCATTCACATTCCATTCGGTGTCGAAATATTTTCCCTGCCCTTTGTGCGTGACGAACCAGTTGAAGCCCGGCCGCGGCAGGTCGTTGTTTTCACCCATGTGCCACTTGCCGAAATACGCGGTGTCGTAGCCACCGGCGTGCAGGCGCATCGGGAAGCTCACGAGATTGGTCGGATACTCGGTGAAGTTGTTTTGCACGCCGTGCGCGTGCGCGTAGAGGCCGCTGAGAATGCTCGCGCGGCTCGGCGAGCACAGCGACGTGGTGCAAAAGGTGTTGCGGAAATGCACGCCCTCGCGCGCGAGCTGGTCGATGTGCGGGGTCTTCACGTACGGATTGCCGGTGCAACCGAGCGCGTCCCAGCGGATGTCGTCGCAAAGAATGAAGAGGACGTTGGGGCGCTTCGGCGTGGCGGCGGGCGCGGACGCGGGAGCGGCGGCGGCAAACAGGGCGAGCACGAGCAGCGCTTTCGCAAGGTAAGAATTTCGCATGGCCGAGTCTTCGCGAATACGCGCGGGCAATTCAAGCGGAGGAAAAGCCGGCCGGACCGCCGCGGGGAGGCGGGCGCCACTCCGCTCGCGCTGGCGTCTCCACCGGCGGGCCGTGGGGCCATTCCGGCGGGCTGATTCGGATTGCAGGGAGGCGGGGGCCACGGCGATAATCACGGCACACTTACCTCAGAGCACTATCATGAAAAATATCGTCGGCGTTCCGATGCCAGAATTCTCTGAAAACAAAACCGCCCGTTCTTCCGGACTTGGGCCGGTCGGCGGGGCCGCCGGGTTCACCCTGATCGAACTGCTGGTCGTGATCGCCATCATTGGCATTCTCGCCAGCCTGCTGCTGCCCGCGCTGGGCAAGGCCAAGGACAAGGCTCACACCATGAAGTGCCTGAACAACCTGAAACAGATCGGGGTTTTCGTTCAGCTCTACACGGATGACTACCGGGACTTTTTCCCGGCTTGTCGCAGACAGGATTCCTCGCTGCCGCCCCAGGATGATTGGTGGGGGACTTATATCACCCCGGCTTCCGCCGGAAATTCCAACTATTTTCATTGTCCCGTGCTCCGCGGCGTCCGCAATCAATACACGGCCGGATTTCAATGGGATTACTCGGCCTCGCCGGCCCTCCCGGGCAGCCGGGTTGGCTACGCCGCCAATGTCTTCTTTCTCTTCTATCCGCCACCCAGCGCGCAGCCTGCCAGCACGGTCACCGTGGGTGGCTTCAATTTCAGCTCGGGTTACAATGTGTCCCGCAGTTCCATTCTCTTCCCCAGTGACACCATAGAAGTCGGCGATGGGGAAGGCTTCTGGAGCATGAGTGCTTACTGGCCCAATGCGGTCATGGACGGCTCAAATCCCGCCTACGAAGGCATCGCCTGCCGCCATGGCGGCGGGTCGGGCCGGGGGGTCAACGGTGGCCGCGGCGTCGTGGTCTTCACCGATTCCCACGCCGAAGCTCGCGCCGATGACAAAATCAATCCGCAGGCGGCGAACCGTCTGCAAAACTCGATGTATTGGGATCCGCAGCGCCGGGCTGGCAGTCAGTGACCATCGAAACCTGCTCTCGAACTTCTCCAATCCCGATGAAACCTGTAACGCCGTATCCGTCCCGCTCGGCCTTCACCTTGATCGAGCTGCTGGTCGTGATCGCCATCATTGGCATTCTGGCGAGCATGCTCCTGCCCGCGCTGGGCAGCGCCAAACTCAAGGCCAAGGGCATCGCCTGTGTGAACAACGAAAAGCAGATCGGGATGGGCATCCTGATGTATGTCTCCGACTGCGCCTATTACCCGCAGGGCATCATGGCCGACGGCACGACCTGGCTTTGGCCCGCGCAGATGCGGCAGGGCACCGGATCCGGCCGGAATACGAAAATCTTCCGCTGTCCGGCCGTCCAAGGCACCAATGCCCAGTGGAATGTGACCTTCGGCAGCGGCCTCCCGGCCTACGGCGGTTACGAGCAAGACGAGGTCCGGTTGCGCTCTGGCGGCAGCAGCTTCCTGAGCTACGGCTACAATGTCTGGGGCGCGTTCGTCGGGCGGAATCCCAACACCGGACTGGGAGTCTTTGAAGGCACCAATCCGCTCAACGGCCAGACGGCGGAAACCATGGTCGTCAAGCCCACGGACATGATCGCCTTGGGAGACAGCAATTACGATCTCACGCTCGGCGGCGACCCGAACTGGAGTGGCTTCATCGGCATCTACGCCCTGCGGCAATATCCGGGCGAACTGCATAACGGTCGGAAAGCGAACATCCTTTTCTGTGACGGGCACGTGGAAACCAAGACCCGGGCGCAGCTTGTCTCGGCCACTGACCCTGCGATCATCAGCCAGTGGAACAACACCAACCAACCGTGAGCGAGTTCCGCCCATCCTGGAGAAAGCAGTCGGAACCACGAAAGCCACAAAAGGCACGAACGGAGCGAGGCTGGCGGATTCGGGGGTTGTCATCGGGCGGGTGAGTTATTCGACTTTCGACCCACCACGCTTCCGCGCTTTGTATTCCGGCTTTTCGTGCCTTTTTTGTCTCTCGTAGTTCAACCCGACTGCCGTTTCCAGATTCCACCTTCGCCGCCGCACCGGGCCTCCGAGTCCAATGTTTACAAGGGTTTCATCGAGCGATGGCCAGGCACTAACCCGGACTTGACCAGAACAAGGAGCAAGCGGTTCGCGGCGGCGGGGAGCGCTGCACGCCGGAGCCGGACAGGCAGCTTCACCCAGCTTTCACCAACATCCGCGGCACACGCGCTTGCTTGGAACTTTGAGTTTCCCGTGAGCGTTGAACTTTGCGCCTTGAACTCACTTGCGAACTCGCCCGCGACGCACCGCCACTTTGCACTTGGGAGTTGTCGCGCGATCTTGCAAGGCGGCGGATTTGCCCGGACTTTCGCGCCGCATGAATTCCGAACGCGGCGAGGGAAAGGGGCAACGCGGGCAACCCTCTGGGGCGAGCGCCCCGCTGTCATTTCCCGATCCGTCGTCGGCGCGGGAGGACGGGTTGGTGGCGGTCGGCGGTGACTTGAGCGTGCCGCGGCTGCTGCTGGCGTATCGCAGCGGATTGTTTCCGTGGACGGAGCGACCGTTCACCTGGTGGTCGCCCGATCCCCGCGCCGTCATCGAATTGGCGGCGCTGCATGTGCCGCGCAGTCTGCGGCAGTTCCTCGCGCGCGAGCCTTTTGAAATCACGGTGAACCGCGCGTTCCCCGAGGTGATCGCGGCGTGCGCGACGGAAGGCGGACGCGGGCGGCAGCGCTGGATAACGCCGGCGTTCACCGCAGCCTACACGGAACTGCATCGCGCCGGTCATGCGCACAGCTTGGAATGCTGGGCGGATGGGCAGTTGGTCGGTGGCATCTACGGTGTGGCGGTGGGCGGATTGTTCGCGGGCGAGTCGATGTTTCATCGCGTGAGCAACGCCTCGAAGGTCGCGTTGGTGGAGCTGGTCGGGCGCTTGCGGCAGCGGGGTTTTAGTCTGTTCGACATCCAGATGGTCACGCCGGTCACGCAGCAACTGGGGGCGGTACAGATTCCGCGCGACGAATATCTGCGACGGCTGCGGCTGGCGCTGGAGGTGCCGGCGTCGTTCGGTGGGGAGCTTGTGGAACCACGATAAAGCTAGAACCGCTTACGGGCGCTGACTGGCGCCAAGCAAAACTACGGCGGGCAAATTGGGGCGGTGAAGCTGGTCCGCGGAGCGCGGCCTTCATGCCACTCCCGCGTGTTCCGCATCCGGAGCATCCGGACCTCGGCGTGTCGTGCGGCCAGTGAAGCGCGGCAATCGCCGATCATGCTCCGACCCGCGGGCGGTCCCCGCCGGCAGCGGAATTACGTGCGTCTTCATTCGTTTCGCAGCCGCCGCTTCCGGCGACTGATCGCACGCCGCAGGGCAGGGGACCGATGCCCCGTTGCCAGACGGAACCAAAACTTTACCCGCAGCGGCCCGTTTTCTATCCTGCCCCCGAGTGAAAACTCCCGAATATCAAGCCCGCCGCGCGACACTGGACGACATCGCCAGCCTCCGCGAACTGTGGCGCGCCGAAAAATTTCCCGAGGCAACCATGGAAAAGCGCGTGCCCGAATTTCAAGTCGTGCAGGCGACGGACGGCGCGATCGTCGGGGCGCTCGGCCTGCGGGTCGTCGGCACTCAGGGACTCCTCTACGCCGAGTCCATCGGCGACTTCGCGCTCACCGACACGCTGCGTCCGCTGCTGTGGGAGCGGATGCTGACGGTCGCGCGCAACCGCGGCCTCGCCCGGCTGTGGACCCAGAACGACGCGCCTTTCTGGCGGGAGCACGGCTTTGCGGCAGCGGGAGAATTGCTGCCCAAACTGCCGGCAGAATTCGCGGGTTCCGAAGGCCCGTGGCTTACCCTCAAATTGAAGGAGGACGTGCTGGCGGGACTGACGCCGGAACAGGAATTTGCGCTCTTTCGCAAAGGCGCGATGCAGGAATCCGAAGCCGCGCTGCGGCAGGCGCGGATTCTGAAAATCATCGCCTGGCTCGTCGGCGCCGTGCTCGCAGGGGTGCTGGCCGTGGCGGGATTTTACCTGCTGCGCTTCATGCGCCTCACGCGCCGCCCGAATCCCGCGCCGGTCTATTATCCGCCGGCCCGGCGGTGAATTCGGCGAGGAGGGCAGGGGACCGAGGCGCGGCTTTCCGGTGTCTTATTAGTGCCAGTTAGTGCCGGTTAGTGGTCTTGATCCCTGCGGATTTCAGGAATCGCCGGATCAGGTTCAAACTCCCACGGGTGGGCCATCGAATGACCCACCCCGGCCCTGCCGGAGTTGCCGCAGCAAGGTTCAGCTCATCCGCCACCGCTCCAGCCGCGTGCGCAGCCGTTCGATCTGGCTGTGCGCCGGAACCAGATGCGGGAAATCGCGCAGCAAAGTTTCCGCCTCCGGCACCGTGCCCCAGGCGGTGACGGTGAAGACCTCATGCGTCCGGTCCGACCGGATTCCCAGTTCGACATTCCGCCGCAGAAAGCGCACGCGCAGGTTTTCCTGCCAGGCCTCCAGCGTGGCCGGCGGCTCCATCCGATGGCGGCCCACCCACGGCAGCCATTCGCGAATCTGCGACTGATGACACCACGTCACCGCCGCGATATGCGGGAACACCTCCTCGACATCCACGGCCAGATCGAACCCATGCGAGCCGAACATGTAACCATCGTAAACGTGAATGATGACGGGCGTATGGCGCGGTTCCGAACGCGTCTCGTCCGCCGGGTATTCCGGCGTGAAGGCGTGCGGGACATTGATCATGTAAGCCACCTGGCGCACGGCCTCGGCCACCGTGGCGTGGTCCGGATGCACGCCTGCAAGCGTATCCGTCGCGATCGGCGGACAGAACAGATAGTCCGGC
The DNA here is from genome assembly GCA_945861535.1 of Akkermansia muciniphila. Classification (GTDB taxonomy): domain Bacteria; phylum Verrucomicrobiota; class Verrucomicrobiia; order Limisphaerales; family BJHT01; genus BJHT01. The sequence continues at coordinate 10,344 of CAMAUZ010000089.1, forward strand.
TCGAAGTCGCGGATCGCCTTCCACAGCGCGGCGAGCAGCGGCGGTCCGACCTGCAGGCAACCCTCGCGCGGGACGCGTCCGTCCGGCAGACGCAGCACGTCGAACTGATAGCGCCCGATCTCCGCGGACCGCTGCTGTTCGTCAAGTCGCAGCCGCCCGGTTTCCTCGCGGGTGCGAAAATGATGCCCTGCCTGGCCATCCGTGCAGACCAGCACCTTGGCGGTGAACTGGTCGCCAAGCTGCCGCCGCCAGTGCTCAAAGGTTCCGCTGGCGACAAATTCGAAATCATCAAAGTGGGCGTGAACAAACAGCGCTTTCATGCGGGCGCGAGAATTCCGGGACCGCGGGAAAGAGCAATGGCGAAAAGTTCCAATGCGTTCAGCCATGTCCATGCGCTCAGCGCGGCAGGTGCGCGGTTCTCAGAATTCTTTGGAACCTCGGTCCGCCGAATCCGAGCGCCAAAAACAAGGCGCGGCACAGGATCATCGAGCACGTTATTCAGGCCGGCGCGGCGCCAGCGGCGCGGCGCTCCGAATGAGGCCCGGGCTTGGGCGGCGGATTATTTGGCAAAGGAATGGAGGCAAAGGAATGGGGCCGGGATTTTTTTCATACCTTTGCCACCATTCCTTCGACCACTCTGATTCCAATGAACTCTGGTTGAAGTGAAGAGTCATGACTGAGGCATCCCACAGCGAAAATGCCCCGGAGAAGACACCTCCCAAGAGTGCGCACAATGTGAGTTATATTTACTATCCGCCATCACCCAACTGCCTCCGCCAGCTTCCCTGCCAGCTCCCGCGACTTTTCCACCAGCGTCAGGTCCGTCGCCAGATCGCCGAACGCCAACGGCGGCGCGCCGCTTTGTTCGCGGCCGAGCAATTCGCCGGGACCGCGCAGTTTCAAATCTTCTTCCGCAATCCGAAAGCCATCCGCGGTCGCCGCGAGAATTCCCAGCCGCTGCGCGGCGCCGGGTGTCGTCGCGTCCGCAATGAGGATGCACTGCGATTCGTGCGCGCCGCGGCCGACGCGCCCGCGCAATTGATGCAGTTGCGCGAGACCGAACTGATTCGCGTTCTCAATCACCATCACCGTGGCGTTGGCGACATCCACGCCGACCTCGACCACGGCGGTGGCGAGCAGCACCTGGACTTCGCCGCTCCGAAACGCCGCCATCACCCGGTCCTGTTCGTCGCGCGTCAGCCGCCCGTGAAGCAATCCCACGCGCGACGGCGCGAAGACCGCCGCCAATTTCTCGAATTCCTTCGTCACCGCCTTAATGCCCGCCGCATCGTCCGCCTCCTCGACGCGCGGATAAACCACATACGCCTGCCGGCCCTCGGCGAGCTTGGCGCGGAGGAATTCCCACACCTTGGGCAGCCGGTCGGGCGTGCGCACAAAGGTTCGAATTCGACCGCGTCCCGCCGGAATTTGATCCAGCACCGAGATGTCCAGGTCGCCGTACAGCGTGAGCCCCAGTGTCCGTGGAATGGGCGTCGCGGTCATCACGAGCAAATGCGGATAACGGCCTTTGCGGACGAGCCGCTCGCGATGGACCACGCCGAATTTGTGCTGTTCATCAATCACCACCAAGCCCAGCCGGTCCGGCACGAACCCCGCCTCAATCAGCGCGTGCGTGCCGACAAACAGAGCAGGGGCGGTCACCCTTGCTGAAGTCGTTCCCACGCCCGTACCCGCCGTCGTCGCACCCCTGGGTGGGACCGCGCCCCCCTGCCCTCCCCTGCCCTGCGCGGCCGCCGCTTTCACCGCGCCCGTGTGCAGATGCACCGGAATCCCCAGCGGCCCAAACCATTCCGCGAACCGCCGAAAATGTTGGCCCGCCAGAATCTCCGTCGGCGCCATGATCGCCACGTCAAAGCCGCTCTCCAGCGCCATCAGCGCGACGCACGCGGCGACCACCGTTTTCCCGGAACCCACGTCGCCTTGCAGCAGTCGGCGCATCGGCACCGCGCCCGCCAGATCGTGCCGCAGTTCGCGCAACACCCGCGTCTGCGCCGCCGTGAGCGTGAACTCCAGCTTCGCGAGAAACGGTTTGATCCAGCGATTGTCACCGCCGCACGCGAGTGCCTTGCCGTGCGATTCGAGATTCCGCCGCCGCCGCTGGATCGCCACTTGCAGCTCGAGCAATTCATCCAGCGCCAGCCGTTGCCGCCCGCGTTCCGCATCCGCCAGTTCCTTGGGAAAATGCAGATTGCGCAATGCCAGCGCGCGCGTCGGCCACGACGCCAGCTCCTGCGCCAACTCGGGATGCGGCTCGACGATCAAGCCCTCCGTGGCCGCCAGCGCGCGCCACATCAAACCCCGCAGCCACCGCTGCGGCAGGCCCTCGGTGAGCGCGTAAACCGGCGTCACGCGGTTGAGATGGATCATCACCTCCTCGCCGCTCTCCAGCACCTCCGTCTCGGGATGGTCCATCGTCCGCGGCCGGTCATCCAGCAACTTGCCAAAGACCAGCACCTCGTCGCCGACGTGGAAAAACTTTTCCATGAACACCTGGTTCCACCACCGGCAATGCAGCCGTGCCGTGCCGTCCTCGAGGATAAACTCAAACCGCGCGCGCGTGCCCATTTTCCAACGCTTCACCCCCATCGCCACGATCTTGCCATGCGTCGTCGCCGCCTCGCCCCTCACCAATTCCACGATCGTTTTGAACTGCCGCCGGTCCTCATACCGCCGCGGCCGGTGCAGCAACAAATCGTGGACCGTGCGCAGCCCCAGCCGCGCCAGCAGTTCCGCCCGCTCCGGCCCCACGCCACGAAACTCCCCGAGCGGCGTGGACAACGTGATCGGTTTCAGCTCTGGCATCGCGCGGTTATACGCGCGGACGGATCCCGCTCAATTGCAAAGCGGAGCGAAACCCCGGACCGCGGCAGGTGTGCTCCCCGTACCGCAGGCGTCCTCGCCCGCGAGTGGCGGGGCGTCCGCGCCCCAGCCTCAGACATCCTGACCTCTGGGGAAAGTCGATGACCTTAAAGTTGTAAAATACCGGCGCAGGGTGGTGCCGGGATAGCAGGTTTCGGTGCTGTTGAGTTCGGTGCAGAGGTGCTCGATGAGCGCGTCGTGCGCGGGGTTGGCCTGGCCGTGCAGTTCGATGCGCAGTTCCGTGCCGGTGGCGTCGGGCCGCAGGTTGATGGGGGTGGCAAAGAGCGCGCGCACGAGGCTGCGGGCGTCGTCGTGGCGGCTCCTCTTTTCACGCAGGCTGGCCACCAGGGCGCTTTCGGCCCGGTAGGCGATGAGTTTGATGGTGTCCAGGAACTGTTTCCGTCCGGCCCGCAGTTGCGCCACGCGTTGTTCGGGCGGGAGGTCTTTCAACCTAAAAACGGCAGTTGAGAACGCTCTCCGCCACTGCGGCGGCTCGGAAGCCAGCTGATGAGCGTAGCCTTTGTCGTGTCCCCGCACGGCCGCCGTCCGCTCAGCCGCTGGGCGCGGGTAAGACCGCCTGCGGCACCAGCAACGGAGTCAAAATCCGCGCCCAGATCCGTTCCCAGCAGGCCGCTGGCGTCAACTGCTCCGCAGCGGTTTTCAGCCCGGTTAAAAAGGTGCTCAGATTCGTCAACAGCGTCTGCGCCTCGGCGGCGTCCCCGTCCGTGCTGGTCAGTCGCAGCGTGAATTGCCGCCCGCTCGCGATCACCCGGCCGACGGCGGTCAGCAACAAGGGGCGGCTGGTCACCGCCTCGCGGGCGTGCGTCGGTTCCAGACAGCGCACAAAGAGGCTCCACCAGTTGTACACCAAGGCCACATGGCGGGCCGCCACCTGACAGCGCAGCAGATCGTGGGTCGTGAAACCGCCCCAGCCCCATTGGTTTTTCAACTCGTCGGAGATGTTTTCAGCAGCAGCCCGCTGCCGGTACAGGTCGGCCACCGTCAGTAACTCCGCAGTCAGATCGGTCACCAGCACTTGATACTCAGAGCGGGGTGTCGGGCCGCATTCGGCCAGCCATGACCCGTTCAGGAGGGGGGTGGCGGACGGGCGTTCCCGCAGTCGCCGCAGCACGACCACCCGCCAGCGGCGGGTCCAGCCGGTCAGTTGCGAACGGCCTTCCGCGCCTTCCCAGCCGTTGACCGTGGGCTGCCAGCCGCCCTCCTCTTTTTGTCCGTTGCGTTCGTTTGCGGTCTGCAAAGCACCCCGTCACTTCCCCGCGTTCACGGTCGGCAACTCCACCACCCGCACGCGGGTGCCGTTCACCAACGAGTCCAGCGGATTCAAAATCACCCGCTCGCTCGCCGCCACGCCCGCGAGGATTTCCACCGTCGCGCCAAAATCGCGGCCCATCGTCACACTGCGCAACTCCACCGTGTCATCCGCGCGCACCACGGCCACCTGCGCGCCGTCGGACCGAAACAGCAGCGTGTGCGCCGGCAGCGACAAAACCGCATCGCCCCGCGTCTCGGTGAACCGCACTTGCGCATAACTCCCCGCCAGAATTTCCCCTTTCGCATTCTCCACCTCGAGCTCCGTCAACACCGTCCTCGAATCCGCATTCACCATCCCCGACGTGCGCGCCACCCGCGCCGGAATCGCCCGCCCCGCCAGTTCCGGCAGCAGCAACTCCGCCGCCTGCCCGACCACGATGCGCGCCGTCATCGTCTGCGGCACCTGCACGAACACGCGCAACCGCCCCGTCTGCGCAAGTCGGAACAACTCCTTGCCGCTGCCCGCCACGATCAATTCGCCCACGTCCGTCCGCCGCGCCGTGATCGTCCCCGCGAACGGCGCGACGATCCGCGTGAATGACAGCATCTCCTCCAACCGCGTCACCGTCGCGCGTGCGCCCGTCACCGCCGCATTCTTGAGCGCCAGCTCGGCCTGCTTCTCAGACAGCTCCTGCTCACTCACCGTGCCCGCCTTGCGCAACAGCTCCCACCGCGCCGCCGTGCTCTTTGCCAGCGCCAGCCCCGCCTCGCCCTGCGCCAGCTCGGCGCGCACCCTGGCCAGGTCCTGATTAATCTCCGGCGCCTCGATCTCCGCGAGCAACTGCCCCGCCTCGACCGTCGCGCCGAGGTCCGCCGTCCAGCGTTTCAGATAGCCATTGGCCCGCGCATAAATCGGCGACTCGACCCACGGCTTCACCTCCGCCGGCAACGCGGGCGCGCCTGCGGCCTTCGACGGCGCGGCCGCCACCACCGACACCGAGAGCACCGCCAGTTCGCGCGTGTCCTTGTTCAACTGCGCCCGCGCCACCCGCCGCGGCAACAAGCCCGCCACATACGCCAGCCCGAGTAACACCACGATCACCACGCCGAGAAAAACCAGCCGCGACCCGCGACCCTGCGCCTCGTGCGCCGGTGTGTCCGGCCGCCGTCCCGCCGCCGAGAGCAATTCCGCTTCGTTCGATTCAAAAGAGTTCATCGGGGAAAAAGGGGCCGAAATGGAGTGACCACGTTGACTGTCCCGGAGGGACACCGAAGGAAATTAGCCGGGGGCAAGTCCGCAGCGGCGGACGCCGCCCCCGGACACGGTCGTAAGTAGCTCGGTTGCCCCAGCGGGGCATCGAAGAAACAGCCGGGCAACCCGGACAAGTGCTCGCGGCCCCGCCTGCCCAAGGCGACCGTCGGCGAGAGAAACGTCGCGCGCCGCCCACCGAAAAAACTTCTGCGATGCCCCGCTGGGGCATCGCCAGCGGACCGTGGAAACCGGGGGCCGCGCCCGCTCGGGCGGGCTTGCCCCCGGCTAATGTCCGGCGGCGTCCCTCCGGGACGAGGAACCAAACACTGACAGTATTTCTGCAAATTCCCCTGCCCCAAATTCCCCTGCCAAACTCAACTGTCCCCACATGCCTCCGGGTTCCGCGCCCCCGACTCCGACGCCCACCGCAGCTCGTCAGCTTTCTCTGCAACTCCCTGCCCCCTGCACGCCCTGCGACCCGGGCGGCCGCGCTCCGCTCCAACTGCGACTCCACAGCGCGATGCTCATCGCGCCTCCGTGCCCCATCCAAATCGGCCCGCAAAATCTGCTCCGATTTCAGCGGCTCCACCCAGCCCCCACAGCTCGCGCCGGCTTTGTTCCCATCCGTGCTCATCCGTGTCCATCCGTGGTTAAAAATCTGCCTTCGCTTCATGTCGCAAAATCAGAGACCGGCCCATCGCCCTGCGTCCCGCCACCCGCGCGCGCCGCCCCCGCCGCGATCTGTGCCTCGAGCGAGTCCTCATTAGGATCGCGATGCAGCAACCCAAAAATCGCCGGCACAAAAAACAGCGTCGCAAACGTCGCCAGCACCAGCCCGCCAATCACCGCGCGGCCCAGCGGCGCGTTCTGCTCGCCGCCCTCGCCCAGCCCCAGGCTCAACGGCAGCATCCCGATGATCATCGCCAGCGCCGTCATCAACACCGGCCGCAACCGGCTCGTGCCCGCCTCCCACGCCGCCATCACCGGCGTGTGCCCCTGCCGCATGTAGGTCCGCGCGAAACTCACGATCAACACCGAGTTCGAGGTCGCCACGCCGAGACTCATGATCGCGCCCATCAGCGCCGGCACGCTCAGCGTCGTCAGCGACAAATGCAGCGCCCACACCACGCCCGCCAGCGCGCCCGGCAGCGCCATGATGATGATGAACGGATCCAGCCAGCTCTGAAAATTCACCACCAGCAGCAGATAGATCAGTGCAATCGCCACCAGCATCCCGACGCCCAATCCGATGAAACTCGAGTTCATCGTCTCCGCCTGCCCGCGCAGAACTATGTAGCTGCCGCGCGGCAATTCCTTCTCCGCCTCCTTCACCAGCGGACGGATGTCCCGCAGCACGCCGCCCAGATCGCGCCCGCTCACGCCGCCGAAGACATCGATCACCGGCTGCACGTTGTAATGTGAAATCACCGGCGGCCCGTTCGTGCGCGTGAACGTCGCGACATTCGCAAACAACTGCCCGTTGCCCCGCCCCGGCTCGCCCGCACTCACCGGGATCGAATTCAACGCCGACAGCGAATCCATCACGTACTCGGGCGCGCGCACGTTCACGAGATACTGAATGCCGATGCGCGGATTCAGCCAGTAACCCGGCTGCACCTGCCCGCTCCCGCTCAAGCCCAGCAGCACCGAGTTCGCCACGTCCCGCTCGGTCAAACCCATCGCCGACGCCTTCGTGCGATCCACCGCGAAGCGCACCTTCGGCTGATCCGCCGGCTGTTGCACGCGCACATCCACCGCGCCCGGCACCGCGCGGATGCGATCCGCCAGCCGCGCCGCCACCGCGCGATTGCGCACCTGATCGCGCCCCACGACCTGCACATCGAACGGCGCGGGCAGGCCCAGATTCAGCGTCTGGCTCACAATGTCCGCCGGGAGAAAATAAAACAGCGTGCCGGGAAACTCGCGGTTCAGCCGCAGCCGCAGCCGCCGCACATACTCCGCCGTCGGCGCGTGCTCGGGCTTCAGCGACACGAGAATATCCGCGTCGCCCGTGCCGATCAGCCCGCTGTTGCTGTAGCTCAGGCTGATGCCGGAACTCGGCACGCCGATGTTGTCCAGCATCCCCGCCAGTTCGTCCTCGGGAATTTCGCGGCGGATGGCCGCCTCGACGCGCTCGACCAACTGCACCGTCTCCTCGATCCGCGTGCCGCTGCGCGCGCGCAGGTGCAGCCGGAACTGCCCCGCGTCCACCGCCGGAAAAAAATCCTGCCCCAGCCACGGCGTCATCAATCCCGTCGCGACGCACAGCAGCAGAAAGAACACCGCGAACGCCCCGCGATGCGCCAGCACGTCCGCCAGCAACGTGCGATAGCCCGCGCGAAACCGTGCGAAGCCCCGCTCGAAAAATCCCTGGACCGCGACGAACGGCGCGAACACCACCGCCATCCGCCGCACCTCGCGCCGCCGGAACATCGTCCCGCCCGACGCCCACGCCTCGTCCTCCGCGCCCGGCTGCGCGTGCTCCCGATGCACCTTCCGGTAAAACCACAGCACCAGCGTCGGGATCAGCGTCCGCGACAACGCGTAGCTCGCCAGCATCGCGAACACCACCGCCTCCGCCAGCGGCACGAAGAGAAACCGCGCCACACCGCTCAGGAAAAACATCGGCACAAACACAATGCACACGCACAGCGTCGAGACGAACGCCGGCAGCGCGATCTCCTCCGCCCCGTCGAGAATCGCCTGCTCCAGCGGCTTCCCCGTCGCCATCTGCCGGTGGACGTTCTCGATCTCGACCGTCGCGTCATCCACCAGAATGCCCACCGCCAGCGACAACCCGCCGAGCGTCATCAGATTGATCGTCTCCCCCAGCGCGCTGAGCACGGCGAGCGAACTGAGCACCGACAACGGAATCGACACCGCGATGATCACCGTGCTCCGCCACGACCCGATGAAGAGCAGAATCATCAACGCCGTGAGCGCCGCCGCGATCACGCCCTCCTTCACCACGCCATCAATCGCCGCCCGGACAAACAGCGACTGGTCCGCGAACTCGCGTACTTCCAGCTCCGGCGGCAGGCGCTCGGCCCGGATGCGCGGCATCGCCTCCTTCACCCGCCGCACCACGTCCAGCGTCGAGGCCGAGCCGCTTTTCAAAATCGTCAGCAGCGCTCCGCGCACGCCGTCCTGCCGCACGACATTTTGCTGCGGCCCGTAACCGTCGCGCACCGTCGCGACGTCGCGGATGAAGATCGTCCCACCGTTGCCCGATTTAATCGGGAGATCGTTCAGTTCCTCGAGCACGCGCGGGCTGGTGTTCAGCTCGATGTCATATTCCGTCGCGCCAATTTTCGCACTGCCCGCGGGCAGGACCAGATTCTGCGCACTGATCGCATTCACCACGTCCTGCGCCGTCAGGTTCAGCGCCTTGAGCGCGTTCATGTTCAGATCCACCGACACGAGCCGCGTCTTGCCGCCATACGGCCACGGCACCGAAGCGCCCTGCACCGTGGACAGCCCGATGCGCATCTGGTTCTGCGCCAGGTCGTACAGCTCCTGCTCCGAGAGCTTCTTGCTCGTCACCGCATACTGGAGAATGGGCACCGTCGAGGCGTTGTAGCGGATGATGAGCGGCGGCGTCTGCCCCGGCGGCATCTGCCGCATGATTGTCTGCGCAATGGCCGTGATTTGCGCCACCCCGCCATCCACCGACGCGCCGGGCTGGAGAAACACCTTGATCACCCCGACGCCGTTGAACGCGTTCGACTCGATATGCTCGATGTCATTGACCGTCGCGCTCAACGACCGCTCGTGATTGTAAATCAGCCGCTGCTCCACCTCGACCGCGCTCAACCCCGCATACTGCCAGATCACGCTGATCACCGGGATGTTGATCGCGGGAAAAATGTCCGTGGGCGTGCGCAGCAACACGAACGGCGTGAGCAGCAACAACACCAGCGCCCCCACCACGAAGGTGTAAGGACGGCGCAACGCTAGACGGACAATCCACATGATGACGGCTGACGATTCCGAATCCCCGCCGGCCACGTCCCCCGACGCCCCGGTCCCCTGCCCCGCCGACATCCGCCGACGAGCGCTCCAATCCAGACCGCGTGTTTATCGCCTGTGGAACACGGACGGCGAAATACAAATCTGCAAACGGAGAGCCGCGCCACCCGCCATCGCCCCCGGCCCGCGACCGGTCCCCGGGCGCAGCAGCTCCATTCGCCAAGAGGCGCTGGTAATTTCCACGACACCCTCTCGCCTTCGTCGCCGCTGCGGGCGGGGACCGCCCGCGCTCCAACCGCGCGCCGAAGACTCCCGCTCTCACTTCCCCGCCCTGCCCTCCGCCTCGATCACCTCGCGCGGGAGCAGGAGTTCTTGCGGGCTGCGGGCGAGGAAGGGCGGGACGGTCAGGAGTTGGCGCTGGCCGGCGGTGTTGGCGAACTGCCACAGCTTGCCGTCCTGCCCCGGCTCGACGGGCACGCTGAAGTAGCCGGGCTTGGCGTCGAACTCGCGGACTTTCATCCCGTCCGGATTCACCAGCGCGCCCGGTCCGGCGGCGAAACCGCCGATGATCGGCGTTCCTTTCGGCACGTAAAACCACAGGCTCCAGCGACCGTGCAGGGCCGCCGGGGCATCGGCGCTGGATTGCAGCGTCATGGGTTGTCCGGCGGGCCAGACGAGCTGCGTGCCCGCGGCGCTGTCGCTGATTTCGAGGCGGTGCAGGCCGGTGAAGGTCGTGCGCAATTCCACTGCGTGCTCGGCTTTGTCCGGCGCGACCTCGGCGTGCGCGACGGCTTTGCCCTCGGGTTCGGCGATCGGAAAGAGATCAATCTTCGCCGGGCCGCGATTGCCGTAAACGAGTCCGCCCGTGGCGGAGATTTTCAGCACCGCGGGCGCCTGCTCGACCCAGGTGAAATAGGTGCGCGTGCCCCGGCTGTAAATGCCCATGCTGCCGACGGGCGTCTCCGGCAGTTTTAGTTTCGTGACGGGCACCAGGTTGTCGCTGAAGGCCACGGCGGTGAAATCGAGGAGCTTCCGGCGCGCGATGCCGTCGCGGATGAAGTCGTCGAGTTCGGTGCGCGCGAAGGCCTCGCTGCTTTTCCACGGATTTTTTCCCTCGGCGATATTCCACGCGGCGGGCTTGGGGATGGACACACTTTTGTCGCGCGCGTCCAGGTCGCGGTAGAGCGCCTTGGCGTGGATCATCATCGTCGTCCGCATCCGGTAGGCGTGGCGGATCAGGGCCTCGAAGGCCGCCTGCCGCGGCGGGCCGGAAGCGGTCGAGTAATCCAGCCACAGCTCGACGTAGCGCGTGTAGAGCGTGAGATCAGCAAGGCGGGCGTGGATGGCGACATCGCTCGTGCCGCGCCGCGCTTCGTCGAGCCGGCGATACATGCGGCCGACGAGATCATCGGAGAGCGGCGGGCGTTTCTCGGCGGTGAGCAGCTTGTAAAATTCCGCCATCGGCTGACGCACGGGGCCAAAGCTGCGGTCGAGAAAATCCGCCACCAGCGCGTCAGCGGCGGCGGCCTCGCGCACGTCCCAGAGCAGCCGCGCGGCGAGATAATAGCCGAGGCCGTTGGGTCCCCAGTTGTCGCTGGATTCCGCCGAGAGAAAGCGCGCGCCGCGTTCGTGGAAGTGCGGGATGCTCGTTTTCAGATATTGAATCCGGCCGCCACGCGCCGCGCCAGGGAGGTCGCGGTCCCAAGTGTTCACGCTGTAATACTCGCGGATGCCGAGCACTTTCGCGCGTTGCTGCCAGCCGTCGATCAACTGGTCCACGCTGAAGCCGCCCGTGATGAAGGCGGTGGCGATGCTGATCACCACGCGCGGATGCGCTGCGATATTCGGCGGCGGCGAGTGCTGGCTGTAGGCATACATGCCGATGAATTTGTCGCCGTACTTCGCCGTGACCGCGGCGGCGGCCTCGTTGGCCAGCGTGAGCGCGCGGTCGGTGACGCTGCCCATCGCCTTGCAGGGCGCGCATTCGCACCAGCCGCCGCCATCGCTCGGGTCGAGCGACACCGAGTCGGCATCGGGATTTTTCGCGAACTGCGCGAGCGCATCGGCGACGACGAGCCGCCGCAGGCCGGGATTGGAGATGCAGAACTTGCTCGTGCGACGCTCGCCGTTTTGCAGGCCGAGATATTCGGCGTGGGCGTGGAACTCGACGTGATTGCGGTTGAGGATGCCATCGTAGGCGTGGCCGCTGTTGAGCGCGATGCCGGAGGTCGCGCGGTTCTTCGCGCACCAGTCAGCATAGGGCGCGGCGGCATAATCCCACGCGCCGAAGCCATACCAGATGCGGCGCGCGTAATACGACGGATGCTCGGTCACATCCACCGCGAGGCTCAATTCCCGCCGCGACGGAATGATCTCCCAGTGCGCGCCGGGAAAGAACTGGCGGTAGCCGAGGCGATGCAAGAAATCCCAGACTGCGTGCTCGACCGCGAGATCGGTGTTGCCCACGAGCCAGACCCCGCTGGCGTGCGAGCGGAGGACGTAATCCTCGCGCAGCGTCGGGTCTTTCGGATCGGATTTCAGCGGCTGATTCACGCCGGGGAAATCACCGGTGCGCCCGACGGCGAGGCCGCGCTGGCCGTCGCCAGTGAGGGTTTGGAATTTTGCGCCGGAGATTCTGCCGAGCATTTCGGCGAGCGTTTTCGCCGCGGCCTGCACGCGTGGGGAGGCTTGCGGGGCGGTGGTGACGGGATGGAGAGCGATGCCGTCGCGCGCGACTTGCACGGCGGGTGCGGCGGCGAGGGAGCAGGCGGCGGCGAGCAAAACGGCTAGGAGCAACGCGGCGGAAAGGACAGCGGAGAGGTGGTGGCGGCGAGACATGCGGCGGACGGTAGCGGAGGGGCGGATTCGGCAGGAAGGATTTTCACAAGCCCGACAGTGCGTGTCCTTCGGAGTGCGACCGTCCCCGGTCGCAGCCGCTCCATCCGCGACGCGGCGCTTGAATCTCCACAGCGTCCTCTCATTTTCGCCGCCGCTGCGCCGTCCGAACGCCGCAGCGTGTTCGCACCTGTCCGCCGCGTCGTAAGCTGAAGCGGCATAAATGCCGCGCTCCAGCGCGCCTTCCGAGTTCGGAGTTCCGCCTTCAGGCGGCGGGGCGCACGACGGCACGGGCGCTTTTAGTGGATACCAGCACTCCGGGTGTGAGGACGGTTTGCCGCCTAAAGGCGGAACTCCGTACGAGCTGGCGCGCGGCAGCCCGCCTTACTCGTAGAGATCCTTCGCCGAGAGCACCTTGTCCTGCATGCCCTTCTTCACGGGGAGGGCGCGGGCGAGGATGCTGTCGTCGGTCTGGCCGAGGAAGGATTTCATCTCGATGCGCGCGGCGGCGACGACCTCGCCGTTGCGGTCCCGCAGCGGGAGCGTAACGCTCACGATGTCGCGCTCCTTGTCGCGACCGTAAAAGGTCGCGCCACGATTGAAGACCGCCTGGGTCACGTTGTCGGCGACCATCCCCAGTTCCTCGGGAACGGAACTCGCGATGACCTTCAGTTCTCCATCTTTCTCGGGCTGGCCAGTCAGCCGTACGCCAACGAGGCGGGGGAATTTCACCAGCGTGTCCTTCACCAGGAGTTGCGCGAGCGTGACGTGCGGGGTGTAAGTGATTTTTACATCGGCGAAATGGCTCACCGAATCAGACTTGGTCCAGAAGCCGAGCCGGCCGAGCGAGAAGGTCGGATCGGACAGCGTCGGGATGGCCGTGTCGTTCAGCCGGCAGTTGATCTGCGTGCCCTTGCACTCGACGGACAGGTCATGCCACACGTCGGCGGGAATCTCCATCGGCAGGCCAATGGGATCGGACAAAACGCCGTCCGAGACCTTGAACCAGCGGAAGGTTTTCCCCAGCGAACTGGCGCGGACGTAATAATAATTCTTCTCGTCCTGGTAGCGGAACACGATGCCGGCCATCTGCTCCTTGACCCCGCTAACGGTCTTGAAGCGCAGGCTGATTTTGAAATCGCGGAAGACTTCGGGTTGATAAATCAGCATCGGATAATGCTTGTCGGTCGGGTCCTGCGCGAGCTGCGCCAGCACGTCGGTCTTCACCGGCGGGAGCGGCGTGACCTGCGGGAGGGCGGTGCGCGGCACGATCTCGTCGAGGACGATCTTCCATTGGCCGGGCTTGCCCTCGCCCGCCACGACGCTGCGGAACTGCGTCAGCCAGTTCGTCGCGGACAACTGGGTGAAATCAAATTCCAACTCGGCCGCGCGGGCGAGCGGGGACAAAGCGAACACCAATGAAATGCAAAGCAGGCGAAACATTTGCGCCATCCTAGCAAAGGTGTCGCCGGGGACAAGCGCGACGCGGGGTGGGGTGCGGTGGGGCGCATCCGTGCACTGCCCCCCGTAGCGCAGGTTTCCAAACCTGCTGTATCGCCGATTTCCAAATCGGCAGGCGCCCGGATTTTCGGGCACGGACGACCAGCCGGGGCGTTGTGGGTGGTCGGACCGCCCGCGGGTTTGGAAACCCGCGATACAGCAGACTTGGAAGTCTGCGCTACGGGGGCGATGCGCGGATGCGCCCGCGCGGGGCATCCCGATGCCGCCGGTGCGCTGGAGCAAATCCGGCCGTGCCCCGGAGCTCGGCTGTGTGCAGAGCACCAGCCGCAGCACGCTGAAATTTCCCCGTGCCAGCGGAGTTCTTCCGGCCGCCCTGCGAACCGGGCTGCTGCGGCTGGTCTGCGACACAGCCGCGCTCCGCGGGCAGACGTGGCGCGCGGCGTTCACGCCGCTTCACCGTCCGAACGCCACACCGGGTTCGCACCCGCCCCGACATGTGAACGTTGAAGCGGCATAAATGCCGCGCGCCATGCCGCGCTGCCCTCGCCCGTGTACCGCAGGCAGCCCATGCTGCGAGTTGCCGGGGTGTCCTCGCCCCGCCCATGGGTCCGGGCGGCGAGACGCCGCCCGAACTCGCCGGCGAGGACGCCTGCGGTACGGGGGCAGCACGCGGATGCGCCCCGGCGAAACCGACGCTGTCGGGTGCAATGACACGATGCGCCCCAGTCGGCGCGAGGCGCGTCCACTACGCCAGCTATGCCACGGCGGGAGTGCTACCCGATCTTCAGCCTCATTTTCTTCCCTCCAAAAAAAACTACACGGCGGGTCTGGGCGCACAGTTTTGCCAGACCCGCCGTGCCCACGGCCCGCACGGGCCGCAGAAAAAAACGCCTGCCGTTATGACTGCGGGTGCCACAAGCCACTGGCCGTCCCGGCGGGCGACCCGCCCGCCGGAGGGTGCGGCGGCAGGTTGCCACCGCAAACGGGCTGGTAGCCCGTGCTACCGCCCCCCCGAAGAGTTCCCGCTCAAAACCGCCAGCGCACGCCCCCGGTAAACCCGATCACATTCTCCAAATCGAGCCGGGCCGTCTTGCCGTTCACCGTCTGACTAGCCGATCCCAGATGCTGGTAATCCACCCCCAACTCCACCGTGATCATGTCACTCAGGTTGTAGGCCACCCCGAGTCGCACACCCGCGCCGAAGAGCCAATCCGTGGATCGCACCTCCCCGCTCCGCTGCACTCCGGGAACTCCCACCGGCGTGGTGATCGTGGTGCTCTCCGAAAACGAGTAGCCCCGCCGTGCCGCCGCCGCCACCGCTCCCACACCCAGATCAATCTGCCATTTGTCGCCCAAGGGCAGCTCGAAGAATGGCCCGAGGGTGAGGGAATAAAGTCCCCCGCTTAATTCATTGCGCACCGTGCTTGTCGCCGTGCCCGCAAACGGCGTGCGACTCGCGGGCGCATCGGGAATCAGCGGTCCCGGACCCGCCACGGGGTTCGGCGGACCCGGATACGGTGCCAGCGGAGTTCCCGGCCCCACCGTGTAGGAATCCCTCGTCACGGAAATCGCGCCGCTCTGCGTCCCGTTATCCCGCAGATTCAGGTGGGCATAGCTCAAGCCGCCGAACAGCCCCCAGTTCACCTTCATCCCGCCGCCCAGATCAAAGGACCCCAGCACGCGCCCAAGGCGTACCTCCAGCCCCGGCAAGCCACCATCCCCGCTGTTGCGCGTGATCCCATCCGTGGGCGAAGTGGACGTGTGGAAGTTCAATGTCCCCGCCACCGGCATCTGTGCGTTGTCGTTGTAACTCCAATTCCACGTCCTCCCCCCGGCGTTCCCGCTGATGTCCGTGCCCACGAAACCATCGTTGTAGAAACGCTGCGTTCCGGCCCCGCCGCCCAGCGGCCCGATATTGGCCGCCGGCGTGCTGCTGGTGAAGGACCCCTTGGCATTCACCGAATACTTTCCGTTCACCGACAGGCGGTTCAGATCATCCTCGCCCTGCACCACTCCGGCAGCCAGCGCGCACACCGGCAGTCCCCAGCCCATCATTTGGATCGTCTTCATGTTTCTTAAAGGTTGAATGGTTGATTCTGGTTACTGGAGTTACTGAACCCGGATGACTCGATAGAAGCGTGTCCCTCCCGTGGGTGGACTGCTCGTTCGTGGCGGGCCGCCGTCAATCCACTGGACATAACCCCCGTTTCCGGGAACCGCCGGGAACGAGGTCAGCCAAGGATCGGTCGCATTATCCCTGTATTGCACATAGTAAGTGCCGCCGGATTGCGTGCGGAAGTTCAGATAGAAACCGCCGTTATCGCCGTTGACAAACCCCCGCTGTCCTTGCGCTTCCAACGCCATCGCCGTCCCCGCCACCGCTGGCAATCCCGTCGGCGTCGTCTCGACCACCAGACGCGGGGTCGGCACCGTGGTCCGGTCTGACACGTAGTATTCCAAGACCAGATTGACGGCCGTCCCCGGTGCGGGAGCCGGCACGAACACATACGGAATGCCCGCCGCCGTGGTGCCCGCCGCATTCTGGAGCCGGATGGCATTGCCCAACCGGTCCGCGCCCAGGTCATACACCAGCACGCGCACGAAGCCCCCGCCGCCCCCGCTGGGCGGCGTGCTGACGGCCACGATCTCGCCCAGCAACCCCGTGGCATCAGCCACCGCCGGAGACACCGGCGTCTTGATGGTCACCGACCCATTGGCAAACTCGGTCGGCAAGGTCGCCGCTGCGCCATCCAACACCTGCCGGGCCACCGGCGTGTCCCCCTGCACGAGCGCACTGGAGACCTGCGCGGCCGTTGCGGTGGCAAACACCAACTGCGCCACCAAGTTGGAACCCGCGGCAAATGTCTGCCCGTCTGGCATCTGTACCGTCACGCCAATCGGACTATTGCCGCCCGGATTGTTCACCGTCAGCGTCGCTCCCGCCGGGGCACCATTCACCGTGGTGAAGGTCACCACCGCCGGGTCAAACGCGACACTCAGCGACACCTTCGTCTCCGTGCCATTCCCCACGAAGATAATCGGCACCGTCACGGGCGAACCCACGGCGGCACTGGCCACCTGCACATCGCCCACCTTCAACTGCCGCAGGACCACCTTGAGAAACGCCGTCCGCTCCTCGGAGCCTTCCGCATTGCTGACCACGACCGTGTAACCCACCGCGTTGGCGGCAAGCTGCGCATTGGCCACCGTGTAGCTCGGCCCGGTGGCACCCGGAATCACCACCCCATCCCGCTTCCACAGGTAGGTCAGCGTCCCGGTTCCCGTCGCCTCGATTGCGAAGGTCGCCGTCGTTCCCGGCAGCACCGTCTGGTCCCCCGGAGCACGCGTAATGACCGGAGGTTGCACCACCGTCAGCCGCGCCACGGTGCTCGGCACCGCCCCCACGACATTGCTCACGATGACATCAAACCCCGCTTGATCATCCGCCAGGGACACGGTGGGCACCGTCATCGTGTCCGTGGTCTGTCCTAGAATGTCCGTCCCGTTCCGCCGCCACTGATAGGTCAACGGCGGCGTCCCCGCCGCAACCACGCGGAAGGTTGCCGTCGCTCCCACCCGCTGCGTCTGGCTTTGCGGCTGGCTGGTGATTTCCACCGGGCCGTTGACCGTCAGGGCCACCGGCGTGCTCTCCACCGTGGCGCAGGCATTGACCACCTGTACCTTGTAATCCCCCGCATTGGCTGACTGCACATTGTTCAGCGTCAGCGTCGTTCCCGTCTGGCCGGACAATGCGATGGTTCCCTTGAACCACTGGAGGGTCGGAGTCGGCGTCCCAGTCACCGCCACCATAAACACCGCCTGTCCGCCGCGGGTCACGGTCACCGGTTGCGGAGGCGTTGTGATGGACGCGGGAACATTCAGCGAGACCACCGCCGCACTGCTCGGCGTCGGCCCCACATTATTGGCCACCACCACCGAATAGCTGCCGATCGTCGTCGCATCCACATTGGCAATCGTCAAGGTCCGCCCCGTCTCTCCCGGCAGCGGTGTGGTGCCCTTGCTCCACTGATATGACAGCGTCCCTGAGCCACTGGCGGTTACCGACAAGGTCACCGAACTCCCCGGACAAACTGCTACACTGGCCGGCGGCGTGTTGATCGTCGGCGGCTGCGGGGCCGTGTTGATCGTCATCACCAATCGCTGGGTGGCAGTGCCCCCGGCATTTGAGGCGCTGATATCAACATTGAAAGTGCCGCTCGCACTTGGCGTTCCGCTGATTTGCCCACTGGCCGGATTGACCGTCAACCCAGCCGGTAAACCCGTGGCCCCGAAAGTGGTCGGGGCGCTGTTGGCCGTGATGGTATATGCGAACACCTGCCCAACTGTCCCAACCGCCGTCAACGAACTCGTGATTCCCGGCCGGGCCGGCACAATGGTAATCACCAACCGCTGAGTGCCAGTCCCACCCGCATTGGTGGCCGTGATGTCAACATTGAACGTCCCGCTCGCACTGGGTGTTCCACTGATCTGGCCATTGGCGGTGTTGACCGTCAGTCCAGCCGGCAGCCCCGTGGCTCCGAAAGTCGTCGGAGTGTTGTTGGCGGTGATGGTATATGCGAACACCTGCCCAACCGTCCCTGCCGCCGTCAACGAACTCGTGATCCCCGGACGGGCTGGAACAACGGTAATCACCAACCGCTGGGTGCCGGTCCCACCCGCATTGGTGGCCGTGATATCAACATTGAACGTCCCGCTCGCACTGGGTGTTCCACTGATCTGGCCATTTGCCGTATTCACCGTCAGTCCAGCCGGCAGCCCCGTGGCGCCGAAAGTCGTCGGAGTGTTGTTGGCGGTGATGGTATATGCGAACGTCTGCCCAACCGACCCACCTGCTGTCAACGAACTCGTGATCCCTGGAGCACCCTGCGGAGGCTGGATCGTCAGCGGATCCGGTGTAGCAAAGGCCGAGGTTGGATTAACGTCTCCCGTAAACTGGTATTCCACCTCACTCCGCAATGTCTGGTCGCCAGTCTGCCCGGTCGGAACCTGTACGGTCATCACGATGTCAATTGGGCTGGCGGGCAAAGTAAAATCCGCAAACACAATCTCGCCCCCCAGAATTTGTACGTTTGCCGCCGTCCCATTCCCGGTCGCCGTCGCTCCAGCTAGCGTCCATCCAGCCGGGAGTGCGGGACGCACCAGCAAGCTTCCCAACGGCCCGCTATACGCAAATCGCGCGGTCACCTGCATGCTCGCCCCGGCGGTATAATTGGCTGGCCCGCTCTGCGTGATCGTCGCCGTTCCCACGGCCTGCGGCACCCTCCCTGTGGCCTGAACTTTTTTGGCGGTGGCCGCAACCCGCGGGCCGCTGGCAAATCCATCCGCCCCCGTTGCATCCGCATGGTATTCTCCTGCCCGCCAATAGCTCAACACCCGATTAATCTCCGTCCCGTCAATCTGCCCAAATGGCGCTTTATAATCGGCTCCATGACGAGTTACCACGGTCGCCCCGCTCCCGCTGGCAAACCCATCGGCACCGGCCGTATCGGGATGATAGGCACCGGCCCGCCAGTAGCTCAGCACCCGGTTAATTTCCGTCCCGTCAACCTGCCAGAACGGCGCTTTATAGTCCGCCGTATGGTACACCAACGGATTTAGCACCAACGGGTCCGGACTTGCCGCCGCAATGGTCTCGTTGACCGCACCATCAAGCAAGTACCCGACTTCACCACGCACCTGACGCGGTCCCGTCTCCCCGGCGGGCACGCTCACCGTGAACGTCAAGGCCACCGGGTTTGGCAGCGTTCCCCCCGTAAACACGATCTCGCCGCGCACCAATTCCGGGTTCCCCGGTCCCGCCACGACACTGGCCGCCGTCCAGCCCGCCGGCAACAAGGGCTTCCAGCGCAGCGATTGCAACGTTCGTCCGCTCGGATAGGTGATGTTCGCATTGACGGTCACCGTCCCCGGCGAAACATATCCTGCCGCGCTCTGCGTCGCCGTAAACTGGGTCCCCGCTGTGTCATCATCCGTGATTGTCACCGTCGCGACCGGGGTTGCGAGGGTCGCCCCGCCGGTCGGGGTGGAGAGGGTCACGGTGAAGGTTTCCGTGCTCTCGGCGAGGGTGTCGTTGAGGATCGGGACATTGATGGGTTTGCTCTCGGTATCACCATTTGCCCACGAAAGAGTGCCGCTGGTGGCGGTGTAGTCGCTGCCCGCCGTGGCGGTGCCGTTGGCGGTGGCGTAACTCACCCCCACTATCCCGCTGCCGCCGCCCGTCCGCGTCACCGTCAGACCGACGGTCCCCGCGCTTTCTGTCACCGTGTAGGATGCGAGCGCGAATTGCAGGGTGCCAGGGGGTTGCGCCACCGGGGTAAAGTTTGCGGTGAGTGTTCGGTTGCCGCTGACCGTGAAGGTGTAGCTCGGCCCCGCGCCGCTCACCGGGGTGCCGTTCTCCGTCCAGTTGGCAAAGGTGTAGCCGGCGTTCGCCGTAGCAGTGACCGTTTTGGAACTCCCGCTGGTGGACGTGCCGCCACCGCTCGTCGTGCCACCGGCAGTGGGAGCCGAAACCGTGCTGATCGTGTAGTTGACCGTATTGGCCGTGAAGTTCGCAGTGAGGTTCCGATTTCCGGTAACCGTGAAAGTGTAGCTTGGCCCCGCGCCGCTCACCGGGGTGCCGCCCTCCGTCCAGTTGGCGAAGGTATAGCCACTGTTGGCGGTGGCCGTCACGGTCCGGGAACTACCGCTGACAAATGTACCGCTTCCGCTCGCGGTGCCACCCGCCGCCGGAGCTGCGACGGTAGTGATCGTGTAATTGGCGAGGTTGGCCGTGAAGTTCGCGGTGAGGGTTCGGTTGCCGCTGACCGTGAAAGTGTAGCTCGCCGCAGCGCCGGGAATGACAGTCCCGCCTTCAGTCCAGTTGCCGAAGGTATAGCCGGGGTTGGCAGTGGCCGTGATGGTTTTGGAACTGCCGCTAGTGTAGTGTCTCTCAAAACTATACTCATAATTCTTTCGGCGCGGAATTTGCGGCGGCCCGCGCCCGCTGAATCTTGGCCAGGATTTCCTCCCCCGCGGCTTTCCAGACGTAGCGCTTGGGGCGGAGATTGCGTTCCCGCAGG
>CAMAUZ010000090.1 GCA_945861535.1 Akkermansia muciniphila
CACATTTTTCTCGACACTTTCCGCCGCGCTCCAGAGAAACCCGTGTTCAAATTTACGGCAGCGGTCGATTAACCGGCTAACTAAGTCATCATGGGCAAAGCACTCATCATCGCAGAAAAACCCTCCGTTGCGGCCGACATCGCCAAGGCGCTCGGGGGCTGCAAAAAAGAGGACGACCATTACGAAAGCGACCAATACGTGGTCGCCTCGGCGGTCGGGCATCTGCTGGAAATCGCCTGTCCCGAGGCCTTCGAGGCCAAGAAGGGCAAGTGGAGCCTGCCGAATCTGCCGGTCATCCCGCCGCACTTCGACCTGCTGCCGCGCGAGAAAAGCCTCCCGAAGCTCAAGACGCTCCAGAAGCTGCTCAAACGAAAGGACGTGGACCGCCTCATCAATGCCTGTGACGCCGGGCGCGAGGGCGAGCTGATCTTCCGCTACATCATCCAGTACGCCGGCGCCAAGCAACCGCTCCAGCGCCTGTGGCTGCAATCCATGACGCCCGCCGCAATTCGCGACGGCTTCCAGCATCTGCGCACCGACAAGGATTTGCGGCCGCTCGCCGACGCCGCCACCTGCCGCAGCGAAGCGGACTGGCTCATTGGCATCAATGGCACCCGCGCGATGACGGCCTTCAACTCGAAGGGCGGCGGTTTCAACAAGACCACCGTGGGCCGCGTGCAAACGCCGACGCTGGCGATCCTCGTCGAGCGCGAGGATCGGATTCGTAAGTTTGTCCCGCGCGCTTATTGGGAATTGCACGCCACCTTTGACTGTGCGGCGGGAAATTATCCCGGCCGCTGGTTCGATGAGAAATTCACCAAGGCGCCGGCGACCAAGGAAAATATCGACGATGGTCTGCGTCCCGAGCGCCTCTGGGATCAGGCCCGCGCCACGGCCATCCGCGCCAAGTGCCAGGGCAAGCCGGGCATCGTGACCGAGGAGAGCAAGCCGACCACGCAGCTCTCGCCGTTGCTGTTCGATCTCACCAGCCTCCAGCGCGACGCGAACAAGCGCTTCGGCCTCTCCGCCACGCGCACGCTCCAGGTCGCGCAGGCGCTCTACGAACGCCACAAGGTACTCACCTATCCGCGTACCGATTCGCGCGCGCTGCCGGAAGATTACATCCCCACCGTGCGCGGCGTGCTCGAGACGATGCACGGCTCGGCCTACGACGCGTTTGCCGACACGATTCTCAACCAAGGCTGGGTGCGGCCGAACAAGCGCATCTTCAACAACGCGAAGGTCAGCGATCACTTTGCCATCATCCCGACCAACGTGCCGCCGCAGGGGTTGAACGAGATCGAGCACAAAATTTACGACCTTGTCGCGCGGCGTTTTCTCGCGGTGTTTTATCCGGCGGCCGAGCATCTCGTGACGACGCGCATCACGCGGGTCGAGGGCGAGCCGTTCAAGACCGAGGGCAAGGTTTTGCTCAAGCCCGGCTGGCTCGAAGTGTACGGCAAGGAAGCCGCCGTCGTGGCCGAGGGCGAGGAGAGCGGCACGAATCTCGTGCCCGTGCAGCCGAACGAGAAGGTCAAGACCCGCGACATCGACCTGCGCTCGGCGATGACCAAGCCGCCCGCGCGTTACTCGGAAGCCACGTTGCTCAGCGCGATGGAAGGCGCGGGCAAACTGGTGGACGACGAGGAATTGCGCGAGGCCATGAGCGAGCGCGGCCTCGGCACGCCGGCCACGCGCGCCTCGATCATCGAGGGCCTCGTCACCGAAGAATATCTGCTCCGCAACGGCAACGAACTGCAACCGACCGGCAAGGCGTTCATGTTGCTCGCGCTTCTCAACGGCCTCGGCATTCAGGAGCTTTCCAAGCCCGAGTTGACCGGCGACTGGGAGTTCAAGCTGCGGCAGATGGAGCACGGCAAATTGTCGCGCGCGGTCTTCATGGCGGAGATCGCCGACGTGACCCGCCGCATCGTGGACGCGACCAAGGCCTATCCGGGCGAGGATGTCCCCGGCGATTACGGCGACCTCAAGACGCCTTGTCCGAAATGCGGCGCGGCGGTGAAGGAAAACTACCGGCGCTTCCAGTGCCCGAAGTGCGACTTCAGCCTGCCGAAATTCCTCTCCGGCCGCATCATGGAGGCCGCCGAGGTCGAGACGCTCATCCGCGCCCGCAAGCTCGGACCGCTCCAGGGCTTCCGCAGCCGCCAGGGTTTTCCGTTCGCCTCGATGCTCAAGCTCACGGCGGAGAACAAGCTCGAGTTCGATTTCGGCGACAAGCAGGACGACACGGCGGAAGGCGCGGTGGCGGTGGATTTCACCGGGCACGAACCGGTCGGCACCTGTCCGAAATGCAAGGCCCGCGTGTTCGAGTCGGGCATGAACTACACCTGCGAACATGCGACAGGCAAAGATCGCAAATGCGACTTCCGCACCGGGCGCGTGATTTTGCAGCAGGAGATCGACCGCGCCCAGGCGGCGAAACTGCTCGCGGGCGGCAAAACCGATTTGCTCAAGGGCTTCGTGTCGAAGAAGACGAACCGCAAGTTCGAGGCGTTCCTTGTGCTGAAGGATGGCGGGGTGAAATTCGAGTTCGCGCCGCGCGAATTCAAAGGCAAGGGCCGCGCCGCCAAGTCCGCCGAACCGGCGGTGAAAATTGATTTCACCGGCCAGACCTCGCTCGGCAAATGCCCGAAGTGCGGCGGTAAAGTCATGGAAGGCCCGGAAAGCTACGTCTGCGAAAACACGCAGGCCGACGCGAAGAAGTGCCTCTTCAAGATTGGCAAGGTCATCTGCCAGATCCCGATCGACCGCGAGCAGGCGGCGAAGCTGCTCGCCAGCGGGCGCTCGGAGTTGCAGACCAAGTTCATCTCCCGCGCCGGCAAACCGTTCAGCGCCTATCTGGTGGTGAAGAAGAAAAAGGTCGAGTTCGAGTTCCCCGACCGCGACGAGGTGTAGGCGCGGGCGTAGCCGCCGACGTGAGGAGGCGGAGCGGCCAAGGTAGGGCGCGTCTGTCCCCAGCGCGCCGCCGGCCTTGTGGGTCAGGCTTCCAGCCTGACGGTTCGGGCGGCATCCTTGCCGCCCGTTCCTCGCTGCGGGGTGGCAGCGCGCCAGACTCGGAAACACGGGGCAGGGATGCCCCGTGAACTGGCAGGCAAGGATGCCTGCCCCACACTGACGGCGCCGACGGCGCGCTGGGGACAGACGCGCCCTAGCCGAGACTATGCAGCAGGAGCGCGGCCTTCAGGCCGCAGAAGCGTGAATACTGTATGGGGCGAGCAAATTTCCAGACTCCTTTTCTGACTCACTATATGGTGAGCGGAGGTCCGCGTTCGGGTTGTTTGGAACGTTCGCTGCGGATGAACGTATCTGCGGCCTGAAGGCCGCGCTCCTGTCGCCCTCACTGCATAGTTACGCCCTAGCAACCAATGAAACCAGTCCACTCGCCGCCCGCCGCTCCCGCTCCCGTCACCGCCCCATCGCCGCCCGACGAGCACATCGCCGCCTTCCTCACCCACCTCCGCTCCGAACGCACCGCCTCCGCCTACACCACGCGCAACTACGAGCACGCCCTGCGCGACTTCACCGCGTGGCATCAGGAAAGCCGCGACACCGCCCCGGACTGGACGCTCCTCGAGCGCGATGATTTCCGCAGCTATCTCCGTTTCCTCGGACGCACCAAACTCGGCCGCGCTCCCATCCGCCTGCGCTTCTCGGCATTGAAATCGTTCTACAAATTCCTCCTGCGCCGCGGTGTCGTCGCCAGCCTCCCGCTCAAGAATATCGCGCTGCCCAAGCTCGAACAACGCCTGCCAAAATTCCTGACCGTCCCGCAGATGGCCGCGCTCCTGCGCGCCCCGCTCGACGAACTCGCCGCCACCCGCGCCGCCCGCGAAACCCAGCCCGCCGCCGTGGACGACACCGTCTTCCTCCGCGACGTCGCCATTCTCGAGACCATCTACTCGTGCGGTCTGCGCATTTCCGAACTGGCGGGAATGCGCGCCGGCGACCTCAACTGGCCCGAGCAACTCGTCCGCGTCCTCGGCAAGGGCCGCAAGGAACGCCAGTTGCCCATCGGCGTCCCTGCGCTCAACGCCATCCGCAGCTATTGGAAATCCCTCCCCACCCCGCCGGGCCTCGCCGACGCCGTGTTTCAAGCGGGCCGCGACAAACCCCACGCCGTCTCGCCGCGCGTGATCCAACTGCGCCTCAAACGCTACCTCGCCGCCGCCGGCCTCGATCCCAATCTCACGCCCCACAAGCTGCGCCACAGCTACGCGACCCACCTGCTCAACGCCGGCGCCGATTTGCGCAGCGTCCAGGAACTCCTCGGCCACGCGCATTTGCAAACCACCCAGGTGTACACCCATCTCACCACCGGCCGCCTCAAAGCCATCTACGACAAGGCGCACCCGCGCGCCTGACTCGGTGTGACTGCGGGTCAAACAGCCGAGCCGCGGAAGGGAGCACACCGGCCCGCGCGTGCGGCTGTCCGCGCCCTCGCAGCCACCAGCGACACCGGCCCCAACGCCGTCTCGACCGTCATCGCCGACCTGAGCACCGCGCCCGGCAACTCGATCAGCCTCCCCGCCGCCCCCGCCGTCGGCCCGCGCTTCTACCGCCTCCGCACGCCGTAGAGTTTGCCGCGCACCGACTCAATCGACACGGCTAGCTGATGCCTTCCACCCGGTTCGCGTGGACATTCACCAGCTTGTGCGTTGCGAGCAGAGCCTCGACCTGCGGCCACACCTTGGCCAGCAACGCATGAAACTCCAGTCGGCGCAGGTTGCCGAATCGGAGATGCACCACCCATGGCGGCGGCGTGTGCAGAATAATACGCCCGGAAAAATCCGCGTCCTTGGTCACGATCACCAGTTGCTCCCGTTGGGCATATTCCCAGACCTGGGTGTCCGTGGGACTGCGGCCCAACACCGCCGTAGAAACCACCGGCAGCCGCGGCTGAAAAAGTGAGCTGCGCCGGCAGGTTCTCATCCAAGAGCAAACCCGTCATGCCACGGGCAGCAGTGTGAAATGATTCCCATCAGCCGCGACGCGTACTCCAGACAAGCGCGCACATCCTCGGGACACAGCGCTGGATACTCGGCCAGCACTTCCTCCACCGAATCCCCGGCCGCGAGAAACTCGAGCACCGTTTGCACCGTGATCCGCGTGCCGGCTACCACCGGCTTGCCATTGCAAACATCCGGACTGACTGCGATGCGGTCTGACATGCCGCCAGCCTAGCTCGGGATGTCTGAAATCCAAGTCCCAAGAGCAACGCTTGGTTCCACTTGCCATGCCCGCCACGGCAAGACCTCGGACGACTCCCGTCGCCGGCCCGCGCTTCTACCGCCTCCGCACGCGGTAGCCCTCGGAACGCGCCCGTCCCCGGGTGCAGCCACGGGGAACATTCGCCACGCATGTAGGGCAGGCATCCTTGCCTGCCAGTTGGCGGGGCATCCCTGCCCCGTGTTCCCAGTTCCGCGCGGGTGCCCGGCCATGGAAACGGGCGGCAGGGATGCCGCCCGAACTGGCAGGCAGGGATGCCTGCCCCACCGCGCACGCACGCCTGCCGCCGCAGGTTTCCTCGAACACACCACCCGTGCCTGTCCAAGGTTGCAGAGAACTGAGATGCGCCCACCCCACGACAGCTGGCGGACCGGCAATTGACTTCCCCCGCCACCCTCGTCAGCGTATTCAAAATTTCTCCGAACCCAGGTCACGTTATGTTTGCTACAACGCCCAGCCCGTTCATCCGGTTCGTCCGTTTCTCACTGCCCGCCAGCGCGCGCCGCACCGCGCGCAATCTCCTCTGGTTGCTCGCCCTGACCCTGCCCAGCCTCGCACCAGCCCAGACACCGCCGCCGCCGCCGCCACTGGTGCTGTTCAACAGTCCGGACACGAGCCAGTTCGTCGCCGTCGGCAGCGGCGCGGCGGTGCCGTGGACGCTCATCGGCACCAACGAGCTCGAGGTAGTGCCCGGGTCCGGCAGCATTCAGAGCACGCAGTCGTTCAACGACTTCGTGCTGCATGTCGAGTTCCGCGCGCCCAGCCCCACCGACGCGGGCAATGGCAACAGCGGCGTCTTTCTCCAAGGCCGTTACGAAGTGCAAATCTTCAATTCCTTCGGCGTGGTCTCCCCCACCGGCAACGACTGCGGCGCGATCTGGAACCAGCGCGCGCCCGGCACCAACGCCTGTCTGGCCCCCGGCGGGTGGCAGAGTTACGACATCACCTTCAACGCGGCGCAGTGGAACGGAAACGTGAAGATCGCCAACGCGCGCGCGACCGTCGTGCTCAACGGCGTGACGGTGCAGAGCAACGTCAGTCTCATCACTTCCACCAGCGGCGGCGCGACCGAGGCGCCGACGCCGGGACCGGTCGTCTTGCAGGACAACAACTCGGCCGTGCAGTTCCGCAACGTCACCATCCGCCCCCTCAATCCGCCGCCGCCGACGAGCGTGGTGTTGTTCAAGCCGGTTGGCGGCGGTCGCGCCACAGTGAAGGCGGTGAAACAGGATGCGGCGGGGGCGATTTACGCGACGGGCACGTTTCAAAATCAGGTGGACTTCGGCGGAATCATCCTGACCGCCGCCGGGTTCGGCGGCAACGGCGGCGACGGATTCCTCCTGCGGATGAAGCCGGACGGCGCGGTCGATTGGGCCGTGGCGTTCGGCGGGACCGGCCTGGACGAGCCGCTGGACCTCGCATTGTCGCCAACGGGCGCGCCGGTGATCACGGGGTTTTTCACCGGCCCCGCGACCTTCGGCACCAACGTCCTCGCCGGCGCAGGCGGGTTCGATGTGTTCGTCGCGCAATTCGACGTGAACGGCCAGATGCTGTGGGTGCGGGAGGCGGGCGGGGCCGCGACTGACTACGCCAGCGGCGTGGCCACGGACGCCGCCGGCAATGTGTTCGTCACCGGCAGCATCATCACCGCGGCGGACTTCGGGACGACCAATGTCACCGCGGCGTTTGCTGGCGTCAGCACGCTGTTCCTCGCCAAGTACGATGCCACCGGCGCGGTGCTCTCGGTGAAACTCACCGATGACCCCGGCGGCTCGCTGGGCTTCCGCGTCGCGACCGACGCGGCGGGCAACAGCTACGTCGGCGGCTACTTCACCGTCTCCCTTTCGCACGGCGCTTCCTTGCTCCGCTCCTCCGGCTCGCGTGATGCGCTGGTGCTGAAGTTCGACACGAATGGCGTGCCCGGCTGGGCCATGCGCGGCGGCGGCGGCGGCAATGATGAAGTCTACGGGCTGGCCCTCGATTCTGCCGGCAACGTTTTCATCTCCGGTTATTTCGGCGGCAACGCCACCTTCGGCTCCACCACGCTCAACGCCAGCGGCAAGTCGGACATCTTTCTCACCAAGCTCAACTCCAACGGCACCGTGGCCTGGACCCGCCAGAGCGGCGGCCTCGCCGGCGACAACTCCTCGCAGTTGGGCAACGTGGCCGTGGACGGCGCGGACAACATCTACCTCACCGCCACCTCGCCCTACGACGCGACCTTCAGTTCCCTCGTCACCACCGGCCTCGGCGGTGACGACGCCGTGGTCGCCAAATACGACCGCACCGGCAACATCGTGTGGGTGCAGCGCTTCGGCAGTTTCGCCAACGACAGCAACCGCGCGCTCGCCGTCGATGCCGCGGGCAATGTGCTGACCGGCGGCGGCTTCGGCGGCAGCGCGGTCGTGGACGGCCTCCCACTCGGCAACACCGGCGGCGACGGCTACCTCGCCACGCTCGCCGCGCGCCCGCCGCAGTTCACGCTGCAACCGCAGAGCGCAACCGTGGACAGCGGCACGCCGGTGACCTTCACCGCCGCCGCCACCACCTTCAACGCGCCCTTCTACCAATGGACCCTCAACGGCACCAACGTCCCCAACGCCACCAACGCCACGCTCGTCCTCCCCCCGGCCACCGCCGCCCACGCGGGCACCTACCGCCTCATCGTCAGCGACAACCTCGGCGTCGCTTTCAGCGCCCCCGCCGTGCTCGTCGTCCAGGTGCTCGGCACGCCGATCATCCTCACGCAACCCGCCGACAAACTCGTCACCGAAGGCAGCCGCGTCACCTTCACCCTCTCCGCGAAAGGCGCGCCGCCGCTCGCGTACCAATGGTTCTTGAACAACGCCGCGATCCCCGACGCGACCAACGCCTCCTATGCGACCCCGGTGCTGAACATCACCGACACCGGCACCTACGCGGTGGTCGTAAGCAACTCCTTCGGCACCGCGGTCAGCCGCGACATCGCGCTCATCGTCGTCACCGTGCCCAAAATCATTGCGCCACTCACCAACCTGAACATTGCCGCCGGCGAGACCGCGACCTTCACCGTCGGCGCCGTCGGGCAGGCGCTCGAGTACGTCTGGGTGTACAAAAACCAGTTCGTGCCCGGAGCCACCAACGCCTCCCTCACGATCACGAACGCCAGCGTCACCGACGGCGGTGGCTACACCGTGACCGTCGGCAACGCCGCCGGCCTCGCCGTCACCTCGCAGGCCCAGCTCGTCGTCGATCCCGCGCCCGTCATCCGCGTGCAACCGCAGCCGCGCTCCGTGCTCCTCGGCGGTCAGGCCAGCTTCTCCGTCACCGCGCTCGGCGAGCCGCCCCTCAGCTACCAATGGCTCTTAAACAACGTCGATCTCACCGATGAAACCAACGCCGTCCTGACCGTGACGAACGCGAAGAACCTCAACGCCGGCGATTACTCGGTGAAAGTCAGCAACTCGCTCGGCACCAGCCTCACCAGTTCCAACGCCCTCCTCACCGTCACCGGCCCCGCCTGCCGCCTCGCCCTCGTCGGCGGCCAAGCCGTCCTCGACTTCGCCGCCTCCCCCACCGCCTTCCTCCTCGAAGGCACCGACACCCTCGGACCCGCCGCCATCTGGACCCTCATCGCCGACCTCAGTACCCTGCCCGGCACCACCTTCAGTCTCCCCGCCGACCCTGCCACCGGGCCCCGCTTCTTCCGCCTCCGCGCGCCGTGAGTGACGGGGAGCGCACGCGGCCCGCGTGCAGGTTTGGGCGGCCCGCCCAAACCATCGTTCCCCGGTCTGCCTGCTTCCCCAGAGGAGCAAGATCTGGGAACGAAGTTTTCGGCGGGCCGCCGAAAACTGCACGCCAGCGGCGTGCGCTCCCCGCTCTCGCAATCAGTCGAGACCCACGATGCCGCCCCGATGCAGATGCACCCCAATAACCACGATTGAACCTTGCTCCTTGCTCCTTCCCTTAAGCTTTGAGCTTTAACCTTGGAACTTTTCCGCGCTCTCCGTTTCAATCCCCCGCACATGAAAGACTCCCTCGCCGCGCTCGTTAAACTCTCGCGGGAAATCGGCCGCGAAGACCGCCACCTCGCCATCCTCGGCGA
This sequence comes from Akkermansia muciniphila, assembly GCA_945861535.1. Lineage (GTDB taxonomy): Bacteria > Verrucomicrobiota > Verrucomicrobiia > Limisphaerales > BJHT01 > BJHT01. The sequence goes on from CAMAUZ010000090.1 coordinate 9,332, forward strand.
AGGTAACACCTCCGTGAAACTCAGCGCCACGCAGTTCGCCGTGAAAGCCAGCGGCTCCATGCTCGCCACCCTCACCGACGCCGATGTCACCATCTGCGACACCGCCAAGGTCCTCGCCACCTTCGACAGAAAATCCCCCACCGACGCCGAGATCGAACACCTCCTCCTCGATTCCCGCGCCGAACCCCACGCGAAAAAACCGAGCGTCGAATCCATGTTCCACGCCTGGCTCCTCCAACTCGAAAACGTCCACTACGTCGGCCACTGCCACCCCCTCGCCGCCAACCAAATCCTCTGCTCCCCGCGCGCCCGCGACTTCGCCGAACGCCGCCTCTTCCCTGACGAAATCGTCTGCTGCGGCCCCGCCTCCGTGTACGTTCCCTACGCCGACCCCGGCCTCCCACTCGCCCGCGAAATCCGCGAACGTACCAACGCCTTCATCCAACAGCACCGCCAGATTCCCCGCCTCATCCTCCTGCAAAACCACGGCCTCATCGCCCTCGGCGCGACGCCCAACGCCGTCCTCGCCTGCCTCCTGATGGCCACCAAAGCCGCCGCCATCTTCGCCGGTGCCGCCGCCATGGGCGGCCCCGTCTTCCTCACCCCCGACCACGTCTCCCGCATCGCCGGCCGCGCCGACGAAGCCTACCGCCAACAACAACTCAAAATCTGAAACCTCCCCCCCCCGACCACTGAATCACTTGCAAAACCCCTGCTTGTTCATCTTTTACCCACCATCTTTTACCACCTGTATCCTGTCCCCTCATTCAACCCCCCAAGCATCTGGTAAAAGATAAGGGGTAAAAGATGGAAAGCCGGAACTGCGAAGCCGACGTTTTGCAAATGCCTCACTAATTACTCCCCCCGCCATGCCCCACCACCTCGCCTGCGACCTCGGCGCCGAAAGCGGCCGCCTCATCCTCGGCACCCTCGACGAACCCGCCGGGCGCGTGACCCTCACCGAACTCCACCGCTTCCCCAACACCCCGCTCAAACACAACGGCTCGCTCCACTGGAACATCCCGCAACTCTTCGCCGAATTGAAAACCGGCCTCCGCCGCGCCGCCGAACTCCACCTCCCCATCGCCAGCATCAGCACCGATTCCTGGGGCGTGGATTACCTCCTCTTCGACCCCGCCGGTGAATTGATGTCCCCCACCTTCCACTACCGCGACCCGCGCCACCAACGCGGCGAACCCGCCGCGCTCGCCAAAGTTTCCCGCGAAACCATCTTCGCCGAAACCGGAATCCAGCACATGGCGATCAACACCATTTTCCAACTCGCCGCCGAAGACCCCGCGCGTTTGCAACGCGCCGGCCGCCTGCTCCACGTCGCCGATGGCTTCAACTACCTCCTCTCCGGCATTGCCGCGCAGGACCACTCCAACGCCAGCACCAGCCAGCTCTACAACCCCGTCACCCGCGCCTGGTCCCGCCGCCTCCTCGACGCCCTCGGCCTGCCGCCGCACCTCTTCCCACCGCTCGTCCCCTGCGGCACGCGCCTCGGCACGCTCACGCCCGCGCTCGCCCGCGAGACCGGCCTCGCCGAAATCCCCGTCCTCGCCACCTGCTCGCACGACACCGGCGCGGCCGTCGCCGCCGTCCCCGCGGGAGCCAACGCCAGCGCCGATCCCGCGCGCCCCGACTGGGCCTACCTCAGCTCCGGCACCTGGTCCCTGATGGGCGTGGAACTCCCCGCGCCCGTGCTCACCGAGAATTGCCGCCAGCTCAATTTCACCAATGAAATCGGGTACGGAAACTCCGTGCGCCTCCTCAAAAACATCATCGGCCTCTGGCTCGTGCAGGAATGCCGCCGCGACTGGGCGCAACGCGGACGCGACCTCGACTACGCCGCCCTCGCGGGACTCGCCGCCGCCGCGCCGCCCTTCACCGCGCTGATCAATCCCGCCGATCCGCGCTTCCTCGCGCCCGACGACATGCCCGCCAAGATCGCCGCCTTCTGCCGCGAAACCGGCCAACCCGCGCCCACCGAACCCGGCGCCGTCATCCGCTGCATCCTCGAAAGCCTCGCCCTCCTCTACCGCCGCACCCTGCGCCAGATCGAACAACTCCTCGGCACCCGCATCCAGCGCCTCCACATCGTCGGTGGCGGCAGCAAAAACGCGCTGCTGAATCAGCTCACCGCCGACGCCCTCGAAATCCCCGTCCACGCCGGCCCCGTCGAAGCCACCGCCCTCGGCAACATCCTCCTCCAGTCCCTCACCCTCGGCCACCTCCCCTCCCTCGCCGCCGCCCGGTCCCTCGTCCACACCGCGCTCGCCACGCAAATCTTCACACCCCAACCCTCCGCCGATTGGTCCGCAGCCCGCGAACGCTTCGAGAAATTTTTCACCCCCTCCCGGTAGGGCCGCGCTCGCGGCCGTAACCTTTGCCCGAATCACGCGGCGCGTGCGGGTTGTTCATCCGTTTCCAATGTCCGAATCGTTCATCACCAAAGGCGGCCTCTGGGTCGTGACGCACAACGTCCTCAGCGTCGCCGTCGTCGTGCTCGGGCCAATGTTTCACGGCCAGTGGCACCAACCCGTCGGCATCACCGCGGGCGCGGTGCTGTTCCTCGCCGGCGGCGCGCTTGGGATCGCGGGCGTGCGGGACTTGGGCGCGAATCGCTCGCCGTATCCGGAGCCGCTTGCGCAGGCGCAGCTCGTCCGGACCGGCGTGTACCGCTGGGTGCGGCATCCGCTCTACGGCAGCCTCGTACTCGCGGCGTTCGGTTGGGCGTTGCTCTGGCAGAGCGGTGCTGCGCTGCTGGTCACGCCACTCCTCACCGCCGTGCTCTTCGCCAAATCTCGCCGCGAGGAAACATGGCTGCGCCAGAAATTCCCCGAGTACGCGAGCTACGCCGCCGCGACCCGCCGCCTGATTCCGTGGGTGTTTTGATCCGCCACGATCGCCCCCGTCCCGGAGGGACACCGCAGGAAATTAGCCGGGGGCAAGGCCGCGCCAGCGGACGCCGCCCCCGGTTGCCGCGCCAAACCAGCCATGCCCCAGCGGGGCATCGGAGAAATTCTTCACGCCGCTCGCCACGCCGCCGCCCGCAGATGCTTCATCGACAACTCAGCAACCGCAATCCCATCCGGGGATCCGAACAACACCGCTATCACTCTCCGCGAAAACTCGTGCAGTCCGTACCGGGACCTCCGGCTCCCTCTCCTCCGTTCGGAACGGAGGAGAGGGGCGGGGAGAGGAGGCGCGCTCCACCGGTGGACCGCTCGCAATGGTGAAGCCCCCCTCTCCCCGTCCCTCGCCCCGTTCGTGCCTCACGGGGCGAGGGAGACGGACGCGCTTCTTTCTCCGACAGTCCCGGCACGGACAATCGCAACGATTGATAGCTGCGCGATTTCACGCCGGTTTCTTCGATGCCCCGCTGGGGCAACGACGAATCGCGGACCGTCACCGGGGGCCGCGCCCGCCACGGCGGGCTTGCCCCCGGCTAATCTCCTGCGGCGTCCCGCTGGGACGGGAACAATGTCTCCGTCCATCCCTGCCAGAAAAATCGTCGGCCCCGAATTCTTTCCGCACCGTGCTGCGCCCGCGACCGCGCACTCCGCCACGCCACGCCGCCGAAGATTGAACAGAATCCCCCGTTCAGAAACTAACCCCATACGAAACGGCGGCGCGCGGCGGCGAGGTTCGCCACCGGCACCAACGCCCTAACAACCGATGACGTGACGTGTTTATGAAAACGAATTCCCTCTCCAACATTCCTGTATGGTGCGTGGCGGTCGTCGCGGCGGCCCTGACCACGCTCGGCAGCGCGGCCGCGGCCCCGGAAAAGAACACCGGCAAATCCATCGCCCTCACGGTCGATGATTCACCGCCGGCGCGGGACGTGCGGCTGCCCGCCAGCTTTTCGCCCATCGTAAAAAAGGTCGCGCCCGCCGTGGTGAACATTTTCACCACCAAGAACGTGCGCAGCTTCTCCGGCAGCGACGTGCGGAATTTCTTCAACGACCCGATGTTCCGCCGCTTCTTCGGCAATCCCGAGGAACCCGCCGATCCCCGCGCCAAGCCGCGCACCCGCCAGGAACGCAACCTCGGCTCCGGCGTCCTCGTCACCGCCGACGGCTACATTCTCACCAACAACCACGTCGTCGATGGCGCGGACGAAATCCGGGTCACCCAGGAAAAGGAGAAGACCGAGTACACCGCCAAGGTCATCGGCCGCGATCCCAAGACCGACATCGCCGTTTTGAAAATCGAGGGGAAGGGCCTGCCCTTCGCCACGCTGGCCGACAGCGACAAGGTCGAGGTCGGCGACGTCTCGCTCGCCATCGGCAATCCCTTCGGCATCGGCCAGACCGTCACCATGGGCATCGTCAGCGCCACGCGGCGCGGCGGCATGGGACTCGAGGATTACGAGGACTTCATCCAGACCGACGCGTCGATCAATCCGGGCAATTCCGGCGGCGCGCTCGTCGATGCGCAGGGCCGCCTGATCGGCATCAACACCGCCATCCTCAGCCGCACCGGCGGCAACCAGGGCGTCGGTTTCGCGGTCCCCATCAACCTCGCGCGGCACGTCCTCGACCAGATCATCAAGGACGGCAAGGTGCGCCGCGGCCTGCTGGGCGTGGCGATCCAGGACCTCACGCCGGAGCTGGCGAAACAGTTCAACGTCCCGAACGGCGCGGGCGCCTTGGTCGGCGGCGTCAATGACGACAGCGCCGCCGCGCGCGCGGGCATAAAGTCCGGCGATGTCATCGTGTCCTTCAACGGCACCCCGGTCCCCGACAGCCGCAATCTCAAGCTCATCGTCGGCCGCGCCGCGCCCGGCGCGAAAGCCGAGGTCAAGGTGATCCGCGACGGCAAGGAAAAGGTCTTCAACGTCACGCTCAACGAACTGCCCGACCAACGCGCCGATGCCGCGACGGACGACAAGAACGCCAGGGAAATCGACGCGCTCAACGGCGTCGAGGTCGGCGACATCACCGCCGAGACCCGCAAGCAATTCAGCCTGCCCGCCAATCTCAAAGGTGCGCTGGTGTTGAATGTGGATCCCAATTCACCCTCGCACGAAGCCGGGCTGCGCGCCGGCGACGTGCTGCTCGAGATCGACCGCAAGCCCATCAAAAGCGCCGAGGATGCCGTGGACGTGACCCGCACCCTGAAAACCAAACGCGTCCTCACCCTCGTCTGGACCCGCGGTTCCAGCCGCTACGTCGTGGTGGACGAGAGCAAGATTCGGTAGGCGGCAGGAGCGCGGCGTTTACGCCGCAGAGACGTCCGCCAGCCACGGGAGCCGCGAGCCAATCCAACGCTCCCTTCCTGCTCCACGCTTCTGCGGCGTGAACGCCGCGCTCCAGCGAGAATGGTCGCGCCGCGAGCGCGGTACCGCAGGCGTCCGCGCCTGCGAGTTCGGGCGGCGTCTCGCCGCCCGTACCGACTCGGGGCGAGACGCCCCGTGTGTGTTTAGCGCCAAAGGCGCGGCTCATACCAGCCTGGGGCAACGCCCCAGGTCAGATGCCAGCCAACGAATTCAGGGCTGAAAGCCCGTTCCATCTCCCTGCTGAAGGATGATCCGTCCCCGCGATGGACCGCGCTTTCAGCGCTCCACTGGTAAATGGCTCGTTTCCTGGGGCGTTGCCCCAGGCTGGTATAAGTCCGCGCCTTTGGCGCTAAACAGATACGACGCCCCGAGAACTCGCAGGCGAGGACGCCTGCCGTACTCATTCGCGACCGTACGTTGGCCGGGGGATTGCCGCGCCACTCGCGTGAGTGGCCTCCGCCTCCTCACGTCGGCGGCTACGGCCCGGCCGGCAGCGGCACCTGCGCCTTGCCGCGCAGATAGGCCACGAGATCACGCACTTCTTCATTCGTGAGCGCCTGGAGCAACCCCTCGGGCATCATCGACAGTTCGCTCTGGCGCAGCGAGCGGATGTCCGCGCGCGCGACAGTGAGCGTCTCGCCAGGCGTGGCGAGCGTGACGCCCTGCACGTCCTGCCGCAGCAGCACGCCGCTGATGCTGCGGTCATCTTTCGTGTCGAGATTCCAAGTGCGGTAGTCGTTCGGAATCTCCGCGTTCGGATCGAGAATATTGTGTAGCAGATAATCGAGATCCGCGCGATTCGACCCGGTGATGTCCGGGCCGACCTTGCCGCCCACACCGTAAAGCTGATGACACTGGCCGCAGGTTTTCGCGAACAGCGCGCGCCCACTCCGCGGGTCATCGGGACGCTGACTCTTGGCGGCGATCAGGACCTGGTAGCGGGCCAGTTCGGCGACCTTGTCCGCGGTGCTGGCGCGGGCCGCGCCCCAGTGGCGGTCCAGCGCGGTGTTGATTTCCGCGACGCTGAAGCCGCGCAACTGCCGCACCAGATCGGCGGGCAAATCTTTCGCGGGTACGGTCCCGCCGGCGATGGCGGCCATAAGCGCGCGACCGAAGTTCGCGCGCGCGCAGAGCGTGCCGAGTGCGTCGCGTTTCTCCGCGGCGCTGAGTTTCGGATAAAGCGCGAGGATGGCCGGCGGCGTCGCCGCTTCATCGAACGTGGCCAGTCCGCGCAACGCCGCGCCGCGCAGGGCCGCGTCGCCAAGCAACTGCCGCAGCGTCGCGGCCAGCGCGGAATCGCGCGCGGCGAGCAATGCGTCGAGCGCGGCGGTGCGCGTGGCGATGGGGGCCTTGGTATCGAGCAGTTGCGCGCGCAGGGCCGTGGTCGCGCCCGCGCTGCCGAAGACGAGCGAGAGCTGCTGCGTGAGTTCACGAATCGGCGCACTCGAACTCTGGCCCAGTTTCGCGGCGACTTCCTCCCAGCCCGGCGGCGCTTTCACGCCGCGCCGGCCTTTCAGCCCCTCGCTCAGGCCCTTGAGAATATCGAGCTGAAGCTGCACATCGTCCGCGGACTTGAGGACCTCGACCAGCGCGGGCAGCGCGTCATCGGTCTGGGCGCGGGCGGAGAGCGTGAACTGGAACGCGACGAGCATGGCGGTGAGGAACTTTTTCATCGGCAGATAGTTTGCGGTCGGAACGCGCCGGCCACGCCGGAGCTTTGCGGACTGAATCGCTGAGTCAAGGTGGAGCGCCGAGCATTGCTCGGCACGGTCAGAATCGCCCGGCCACGGCCGAGCAGTGCGCGGCGCTCCAGCCCTCGGAGGCGACGCCGTCAGGAGAATCTAACCGCCGTTCTCCCAACCACGCGGTTCGCGGAGAAAAAGTCCGAGCCTGCCGACGTACGGTACCGCGCCCTTGCCGCCCTCCGGACAAAAGCGTATTCGCAAATCCGCGTCCCTCACTTAGCGTCCCCGCCCATGCGTCTGAAAAATACCGTGCGGCCCACCGCCCTCGCCCTGCTGGCGTGCGGCTGGGTTTTTCTCGCGTTGCTCGCCGCGCCGCCCGCGCGCGGCGAACGACCCACCGTGCGTTTCGTCTTCCGCGAACCCGCCCCCACCGCCTACTGGATCGAGCTTCCCCCCGGCCCCGTCGCCCTGACCGCGCAGCCACCGCCGCCCGTGCGCAGCCTCGCCGCCGCGCGCGAAAACGCACCCGAGAACACCGTGCAATTTTCCACCCACCTGGTGCTGCACCTCGCCGCCCACACGCCGCCCGCCCGCTTCATTGCCAACCGCCCGCTCACCGTCCTGCGCGAGGCCGCACCCGGTCTCTTCGTCCTCGAAGCCCCCGACGCCTGGACCGCCCTGCGCGAAGCCCAGCGCCTCGCGCAACACGCGGACGTCCTCGCCAGTTATCCCGTCGCCACGCGTCCGCGCCGCGCCACCGGCACCTACTTCCGCAAACCCAGCGACCCCTATTTTCAAAACCAGTGGCACTTGGAAAATCGCGGCTTCGACGGTGCCAGCCTCGGGGCCGATCTGAATGTGCGCGCCGCGTGGCCGTTCGCCCGCGGACGCGGCGTCACCATCGCCATTGCCGACGACGGCATCGAGTTCACCCATCCCGACCTCGCGGCCAACCTCACCAACAGCCTCCATTTTAATTTCTCCGCCAACCAACCCGGCGGCGCCCACACCGCGCCGGCGCAAGGCCACGGCACCTGCGTGGCGGGCCTCGCGGGCGCCGTCGGCGAAAACGGCCTCGGCGTCTCCGGCGTCGCGCCCGAGTCTCAACTGACCAGTTGGAGCGTGCTCGATCCCCCGGCCAACGACGAGGGTTTCGCCGCGATGTTCCACTACCGCTCCAACCTCGTGAGCGTGCAGAACCACAGTTGGGGCTTCTCCACGGACGGCTTGTCCGGTCCGTCGCTGCTCGAGCAGGTCGCCATTTCCAACGCCGTCCAGTTTGGTCGCGGCGGCCTGGGCGTCGTGATGGTTCACGCCGCCGGCAACGCCCGCGACACCACCCGCGATGGCAACTTCCCCGGCGTCACCGATGCGAATGAGGACGGCTATGTCTCCAACCCCGACATCATCACGGTCGCCGCCGTCCGCACCACCGGCCGCGTCGCCAGCTACAGCAATCCTGGCGCGTGCGTGCTCGTTGCGGCCCCGAGCGGGGACAGCGGCTTTCCGCTGCTGTTCACGACCGATCGCGCGGGACTGCTCGGCTTCAATCGGATTGAAACCACCAACGATCTCTCCAGCTACACCGCCGGTGGCGGCGGCTTCAGCGGCACCTCGGGAGCGACCCCGCTCGTCGCCGGCGTGGCCGCGCTGATTCTCTCGGCCAACCCCAACCTCGCCCGGCGCGACGTGCAGCAAATCCTCATTCACTCCGCGCGGCACGTGGACCGCGCCGACCCCGGTCTCACCACCAATGCCGCGGGCTTCGTCGTGAGCCACAACACCGGCTTCGGCGTGCCCGACGCCGGCGTGGCCGTCCGCCTCGCCCGCCTGTGGAGCAACCGCCCGCCCGTCACTGTGGTCACCGTCACCGCGCCCAACCGCGTCCCGATTCCGGAGCCGGCGTTCCTCGTCGTGGCCACCGGCGTCGGCGTGCCGGCAAACCTGGCGACCATTGCCGCCACGATTCCCGGCGAGTCGTTCCACCCCGATGACGCACCCGGGGAGAATCTCCATCCCACCACCGCCACGCCCGATCGGCCCGCCGTCTTCGTCGGCCAGGCGACCAACACGCTCACGACCAACCTCACCGGCACGGCCGCTTTGATTCAGCGCGGCGGCGCATTTTTCACGGACAAGCTTCAGCGCGCCGAGGCCGCGGGCGCGACGTTGACGGTGATTTACAACAACACCAACGACACCCTGCTCAGCATGGCCATCGAGGGCTACTTCCCGCGACGCCCGGCCGCGTTCATCGGGCGCACCGCCGGCGAGGCGCTCGTGGCCCAGGCGCAAACCAACGCCACGCTCCGGCTCCGCCTTCAGGAAAACCCGGCGACCATCAGCTTCGCCGTGACCAACCAACTCCTCTGCGAACACGTCGGCGTGCGCGTCCAGACCGATCATCCCCATCGCGGCGATCTGCGCCTCGTGCTGCTCTCGCCCCACGGCACCCGCTCGATTCTGCAACGGATGAATCCCTTTAACTCCGCTACCGAGGCCGGCCCCGCCGACTGGACCTATTATTCCACCCACCATTTCTACGAAGCCGCCGCCGGCACCTGGCAGCTCCTGATCACCGACGAAATCGCGGGCGACACCGGCAACGTCCTCTCCGCCAGCCTCAGCCTCCGCGGCGTGGCAATCGTGGACACCGACGGCGACGGCCTCGACGACCGCTGGGAAATGGAACACTTGAAATCGCTCGCCTCCGGTTCGCGCGACGACCCCGATGGCGACGGCTACTCCAACCTACGCGAGCAAATCCTCGGCACCGATCCGCTTTCGCCCAACTCACCCGAGCCGTTCCGCCTCGACCTGTCCGTCTGGAATGAAAACCTCGTCCGCCTGAGCTGGCCGAGCGCCCCCGGCCAGACCAACGCCCTGCAACTCGGCGCACTCATCTCCGGCCAGCTCGCCCCCGCCACCAACGTCGTCACGCGTTTCCCCGAGACCGAAGTTTTCCTGAGCTACACGAATCTTCTCCAACGCTTCTTCCGCCTCCAACGCCCCGCCGTGCCGTGACCCGCTCCCCACCGCGGCGGTCGCGGAGCGCGGCCGTCCCGGCCGCAGCGGGGTCCGCACGGACGAGGGCGGTGGAACCAACCGAGGTTCACCCTGCGCTCGCGCGTCGCTACCCCGGGGACTGGCGCACTTCGCCGGGTCGCGTCAGCGCGTCCACGCGAGCCAGCGGGCAAGCAGTTTTTTGACGCCGGGCGTGAGCCGGGTGCGCTGGTAGGCATCCGCGGCGCGACGGATGGCTTCAGCCTGGGTGGGATAGGGATGGATGGTTTCGGCAATCGTCCGAAGCCCGAGGCCACCGACCATCGCGAGCGTGAGTTCGGAGATCATCTCGCCGGCGTGCCGCGCGACGACGGTCGCGCCGAGGATTTCGTCGGTGCCCGCGCGCACATGGATTTTCACCAGGCCCTCCGTTTCATCGTCGAGGACCGCGCGGTCCACGTTCTCGAAGCGATGCAGGAACGTGCGGATGGCAATGCCGCGCTCGTCGGCGTCGTGCTCGGTGAGGCCGACATGAGCAAGCTCGGGGTCGGTGTAGGTGCAGCGCGGAATGGTGAGCGCGCTCAGTTTTTTGCGCCCGGCAAACAGCGCGTTCTGGATGACGATGCGCGCCGAGGCATCCGCCGTGTGGGTGAATTTGAACGGCAGACACACATCGCCGCACGCGAAGACGCGGGGATTGGTGGTTTGCAGCCGATCATTCACCGTCACGCCCGACGCTGAAAACGCCACGCCCGACTGCTCGAGACCGAGGTTCTCCACATTGGGCGCGCGGCCGACACCGACGAGGATCGCGTCCACGGCGAGCGGCGTCGTTTGGCCCGCCGTGTCCAGATGGAGCACGCGCTCGGAGCCGCGGGCCGTGACACGGGTGACGTTCGCGTGTTCGAGCAACTGCACGCCGTCGCGACGAAATGCGGACGCGACCACGGCAGCGGCGTCGCGGTCTTCACGACCGAGAAAACGGTGGCCGCTGTGGAGCAGAAAAACCTCCGCGCCAAAACGGCGGAACGCCTGCGCGAGCTCGCAGCCGATGGGTCCCGCGCCGATCACGGCGAGTCGGCGCGGCAGTTCGGTGAGCGAGAAAATGGTTTCGTTGGTGAGAAAGCCCGCCTCGGCGAGACCGGGAATCGCCGGAGCCGTCGCACGCGCGCCGGTGGCGATGACGGCCTTGGCAAAGCGCAGTTCGTGCCCGCCGACAGCGATGCGGTCGTTTCCGGCGAAGTGTGCGTCACCGAGGAAAACGTCCACGCCCAGCTCGCGAAAACGCGCCGCCGAATCGTGGCGGCTCAGGTCCGCGCGCACGCGGCGCAGGCGCTCCATGATCTTGGGAAAATCCACGGTGACGCCCGCCGGGACGTGGACGCCGAAGCGTCCGGCATCGCGGACATCCGCGACGGCACGCGCGGCACGGAGGAGGGACTTCGAGGGGACGCAGCCGAAATTCAGGCAATCGCCGCCGAGCAGATGGCGCTCGACGAGGGCGACCTTTGCGCCCAACCCCGCCGCGCCCGCCGCGCAGATCAGCCCCGCCGTGCCGCCGCCGATGACGACGAGGTTGTAGCGCGCGGCGGGCGTGGGGTTCACCCAGTCGGCCGGATGCACGTTCGCGGCGAGGCGACGGTTGTGCGCGTCCGGCGGAGCGGGGATGGGTGTGGGTTGGTCGGACATGACGGCGAACCGGCGACGCCGGGACTGTTTCGATTGGGCGACTGGAATTCAACCACGGATGGGCACAGATGGGCACGGATGGGAAAGAAAAGCTGTCCCAGCCTGGGTTTCCCCGAACGCTGAACGGGCACCGTCCAGTCGAACAGATTCTGGTGGACCACAGAGACGGGATGAACGCAAGGCGGCGCAGCCGCAGCCCAAGGAGCGCGACCGGTCCCCGGTCGCAGCGGCAACATCGGAGCCGGGGCGTTCGGGTTTTCTTGCGCTTTCGCAGGTGCGGAGCCGCTGCGGCCGGGACGGCCGCGCTCCGCTTGGGTTGCGGCGGCGCGGCGCGGCGGAACCGGGAACACGGTGCGAGATGCCCCGTGAACTGGCAGGCAGAGATGCCGGCACCGCACGCCCGGCCCGGCACCGCTGCCTTGTCCCTTGCCGCAAGTGCGCTGGCCGCTATTCTCGCGCCCGATGATTTTCTCCGCTCGTCTCCACCCGCTCGCCGGCCTGGCCGCCGGATTTTTTTTGCTCACCGGGGCCGGAGCCGCCGAACCGGCAGCCACGGCTGCCAGCAAAACCAAACCTGTGTCCACCCCCGTTCCGCCCGCGTCCGCGCACGCCCACACCAACCGGCTGGCGCGCGAGAAGTCGCCGTATTTGCTCCAGCATCAGCATAATCCGGTGGACTGGTATGCGTGGGGCGAGGAGGCGTTCAAGAAGGCGCGCGCGGAGGACAAGCCGATCTTCCTGAGCATCGGCTACTCGACGTGTCATTGGTGCCATGTGATGGAGCGCGAGTCGTTCGAGGACCCGAAGATCGGGGCGCTGCTCAAGGAGCATTTTGTGAGCATCAAGGTGGATCGCGAGGAGCGGCCGGACGTGGACAAGATTTACATGACGGCAGTGCAGGCGATGACCGGCTCGGGCGGCTGGCCGTTGAACATCTTCCTCACGCCGGACCTGAAGCCAATTTACGGCGGCACGTATTTTCCGCCGGAAAATCGCTATGGGCGGCCGAGTTTCAGCGAGACCCTCAAGCGCATGGCCGAGCTGTGGAAAACGCGCAAGGCGGACCTGGTCGGCACGGCGACGCAGATTCATCAGCAACTGGTGAGCTTGAACGAGCCATCGGCAGCGGGCGAACTGGCGCTCGGTGCGCCGGTGCTGGCGAAGGCGGTGGACAAGATCAAGGCGGAGTACGATTCGCGGAATGGCGGCTTCGGCAAACGGCCGAAATTTCCGCGGCCGTCGCAGCCGGCGTTTCTGCTGGCGCAGGCGGTGCGGCAGAAAGATCAGGCGGCCGTGCGCATGGTGTTGCACACCTGCGAGCGCATGGCGGCGGGAGGCATGTATGACCAGCTCGGCGGGGGCTTCGCGCGCTACTCGGTGGATGCGGAATGGCTGGTGCCGCATTTCGAAAAGATGCTCTACGACAATGCGCAGCTCGTGCAGCTCTATCTGGATGCGTACCTCGTCAGCGGCGACGCGCAGCACGCGGCGGTCGTGCGCGACGTGCTCCGCTACGTGCAGCGCGACATGACGCACGCACGCGGCGGCTTTTATTCCGCCGAAGATGCGGACAGCGAGGGCAAGGAGGGGAAGTTCTATTGCTGGACGCGCACGGAGCTGGAGAAGCTGCTGAGCGCGGCGGAGTTCAAGGTCGCGGCGCGGTATTTCGGCATCACCGAAAAGGGAAACTTCGTGGATCACAGCGATCCCAATCCGCTGCCCGAGCAGAACATTCTGAGCATCGTCGATCCCAAGCTCACGGCGGCGGAAGCGGCGCTGCTCGCGGCGGCGAAGCAGAAAATGTTCGCCGTGCGCGCCAAGCGCGTGCGGCCGCATCTGGACGACAAGGTGCTCGCGTCGTGGAACGGGCTGATGCTCGGGGCGTTCGCCCGCGCGTATGCGGTGCTGGGCGATGAGACGTTCCGCACGGCGGCGGAGCAGAATCTGGCGTTCATTCAGGGGGCGCTGTGGGACGCCGGGACGAAGACGCTTTACCACCGCTGGCGCGACGGCGAGCGCGACACGGTGCAGTTGCTCGACGCGTACGCGTACTTGCTCGCGGGTGTGATCGATCTGTACGAGGCGACGCTCGCGCCGCAGCATCTGGAGTTCGCACTGGCGCTGGTGACGACGATGATCGCGAAATTTCATGACCCGGCGGAGGGCGGTTTTTTCACGAGTCCGCCGGGAGCGCCCGACCTGATCTTGCGCACGAAGGAGGATTACGACGGAGCCGAGCCGGCGGGCAATTCCGTGGCAGCGCTGGCGTTGCTCAAGCTCGCGGCCATCACCGACCGCGCCGACCTGCGGCAGATCGCGGTGAAGACGGTGCGGCTCTTCGGTTCCCGGCTGCAGACCGCGCCGCAAGCGGTGCCGTATCTGTTGCAGGCGCTCGGCTTTTCGCTCGAGGAGCCGCGGCGCATCGTGATCGCGGGCGATCCCAAGGCCGCTGGCGCGCGCAAATTGCTCGGCGCGGCGCACGGAATTTTTCAGCCGCTCAAAGTTGTGCTCGGCAACACCGGGCCGGTCGAAGCCTTCGCGCGCACGTTGCCCGCGCCCAACGGCCCGACCGCCTATGTCTGCACCGGCACGGCGTGCCAGGCACCGACGCAGGATGCGGACAAGCTCAAGGCGCTGCTGCGGTGAAGGGGGCGGAAGGGGGAAAAGCTCAAAGAATAAAGCTCAAAGCTCAAGGGAAGGGCCAAGGGCCAAGGACCACGCAGGGACGCGTGGGCAGGGCCGGCCAGTTGGTAACCCCCAGCCGCGGCGTCGGCCCTCATCGCACGGCAATTTCGTTCCCTCTGCCCGTCCGACCTCCCACTGGCTTCAGCTTGGTTCTTCGTTCTTGGATCTTCCCTTGAGCTTTGAGCTTTATGCTTTGAGCTTCCGCCGTCGCCCCGACATTTCCCTTCCGCAACCGCGCAACGCTCGCTAGCTTCCACGCCCATGTGGCTGGTCGTAACACTCATCGTGGTTGGCGCCATTTTGCTGCTGTTGGAAACCGTTCTGCCGGGCGCGGTGGCGGGCATCGCGGGCATGGTCTGCCTGTTCGCCGGGGTGGTCATCGCGTACCGCGATCTCGGCGTCGAGAGCGGCAATCTCGTGTTGGTCGGCGTGGCGACGGGCCTGCTGGTGGGCACGATTTTGTGGATCAAATATTTTCCCCACAGCCGCTTCATCCGGCGGTTTGCCTCGCAACGCGCCAGCGGGGAGATCGCCACGGAGCGCCGGGAATTGCTGCAACAGACCGGCGTCGCGTTCACCACGCTGCGGCCGTCGGGCACGGCGCTCATCAACAACCAGCGCGTGGATGTCGTCACCGAGGGACCGTTGCTCGAACGCGGCACGCCCGTGAAGGTCATCGCGGTGGAAGGCATCCGCGTCGTGGTGCGCGCCATTTGATTTTTCAACTCCTCATCTCAACGTAAATCTATGAACACACCGAACCTGTTTCTCGCACTGTCCACCTTCGAAATGATCGCGGGTGCGATTGTCTTCGTGCTGGGCCTGGGGATCCTCATCTGGGCCTTCAGTTTCCTGAGCATCTTCATCCGGGCCGCCGCGTCGGGCGCGCCGGTCGGATTCTTCGACCTCATCGTGCTGAGCCTGCGGAAGGTGCCGGTCGGCATGGTCGTGGACTCGCGCATCACCGCAGTGAAGTCCGGCCTGCCGATCACGATCGACGAACTCTCGACCCACTACATGGCGGGCGGCAGCGTTGAGATGGTCGTGCTCGCGCTGATCGCCGCGCGGAAGGCCGGCATCCACCTCGAGTTCGACCGCGCCTGCGCCATCGACCTCGCCACCAAGGGCACCGGCAAAACCGTGCTCGAGGCCGTGAAAACGTCCGTGAATCCGAAGGTGATCGACGTGCCCGCACCCAGTTCCGGCAAGACCACCATCGACGCCGTCGCCAAGGACGGCATCGTCATCAAGGCCAAGGCCCGCGTCACCGTGCGCACCAACCTTGATCGCTTCGTCGGCGGCGCGACCGAGGAAACGATCATCGCCCGCGTCGGCGAAGGCATCGTCACCACCATCGGTTCCTCCAACAGCTACAAGGATGTGCTCGAAAATCCCGACCGCATTTCCAAGACCGTGCTCGGCAAGGCGCTCGACTCGAACACCGCGTTTGAAATCCTTTCCATCGACATCGCCGATCTCGATGTCGGCGAAAACGTCGGCGCGAAACTCCAGGCCGAACAGGCCGAGGCCGACAAGCTCATCGCCCAGGCCCACGCCGAAAGCCGTCGCGCCGCCGCCGTCGCCGTCGAACAGGAAATGAGCGCCCGCGTGGCCGAAATGCGCGCCCGCGTCGTCGAGTCCGAAGCGCAAATCCCCCTCGCGATCGCCGAGTCGTTCCGCTCCGGCAACCTCGGCATCATGGATTATTACCGCCTGAAAAACATGCAGGCCGACACCCAGATGCGCGAAACCATCGCGGGCGGTACGCCGGGTTCGCCGAAGACCTGAGCGCGCTGACACCCGCCGCACGCGCTCCCACTGCATCGAACTCATCGACCGTCCATGACCGGCCTCGTCCCTATCCCCGTTTTCTGCGCGACGACCGACGTGCTGTTTGCCGCCAGCATCGAGGGGGCGGTCATCCTGCTGGTGCTGTGGCTCCTATCCGCCTTGTTCGATTGGATCAAACGCCGCGCCGAAAAAAAACAGTCCGGCGAGTCCCCTCCGGCTCCGCTCCCTCCGATCCAGCAGCCGACGCCCGCCACCGCTCCGGCACCGGCGGCGAAAACTTGGGAAGAGGAACTCAAACGTCTGCTCGAAGGCGAATCGCCCGTGTTTACCCCGTCGCCCCCGCCCCCGCCGCCGCCCATCGCGCCGCCGATCATCGTCACCATTCCGCCGCCGCTGCCCGCCCCCGCGCGGACACCCGCGCGCGCGACCGCCACCCACCACACGGCGGCGGTCGAGCCGAGGAGCGAGGAAAGCGACGCGCCCTCCCGCCCCCTGGCGACGCTGCGCGAATCCGAAGCGGGGCGCCGCCGGAGCAGCACCCTCGACCGGCGCACCGGCGAACGGCTCCAGAAAGCGCAGGCGTTCGCCACCGCCGAAGCGGCCTTCAGCAGCGCCAGCCACCTCCACGAGCGGGTCGCCGCCCGGATGCGCCAGGCGGGCGATCACACCCGCGAGACCAGTCCTTCTTCGCTCGAAACCCGCCGGCAGCACGTCGCCGCCACCGCCACGTTGGCGCTGCTGCAAAGCCCCGCGTCCGCCCGGCAGGCCATCGTGACCGCGCTGGTGCTCGCTCCGCCCAAGGCGATGGAAAACTGAGTCAGGCGGGCGGACAATCTGCCGATACCCTTGGCAAACCGAAGCTACGGACCAAACGGCCGCTACGGAAAGCTCTGTAGGCTCGGTGATTGAAATTGACTTTCGGCCCCTGGCCCCTGAATTTCGCCGGAGCTAGATCTCGAACCGGAAGCAATGAAACCAACCCGGGAAATCACTATGAAAACCTCGAAAACATTCGTGCGCTTGTTCACCACCACCCTCGCGCTCCTCGGAGCGCTCCTCACCACCTCGCTCCCCGCCGCCACCCCCGGCGGCGCGATTGCGGGCAAAGCCGTGGTCGTCAAAGTCACCGGCAAGGCCACTTACGTGGATGCCAAGGGCGGCGACGGTACCGTGCGCGATGGCATGACCCTCGTCCAAGGCACCAGCATCATCACCGGTGCCGAGTCGTCCGTCGTCTTGGATTTGGGCGAGAACGGCGAGACCTTGGTCGTGCGGCCCAACTCGACGCTGTCCTTGGACACGCTGCTGCTGATCCCCACCGGCATTGAAAAAGCCGCCACCACCCGGCTGGACATCAAGCGCGGCAGCATGGCCTTCAGCGTCAAGAAGCTCGCGGCCGCTTCCAAATACGAGGTCCGGACCGCCAACGGCGTCGCCGGTATCCGCGGCTCCGAGGGGGTCATTTTCTCCACCGGCGTGTTCCAATGCACCGACGGCACCCTTTTGGTGACGGTGACAAACCTGAGCACCGGACGCACCGAGACGTTCACGGCGACCCGCGGGAACACCGTGAACGCCTCAGTCACCAATGTGATCATCACCCCCATTCCGCAGGCAGATTTCAATCGGATGCGGGCGGAGGTTGGAACCGCGACGGTTGCCGTGCAGCAAGTAACGGCACCGGCGGGCACGACCGCCACTGCCGTCGCAACCCAGGTGGCGACCCCGTTTATTTCCCCGGTTCGGTAGTTCGCCAGGCCCGACTACGCGCCCTTTCACGGAACCCGGAGCAATGTTGCATTGCTCCGGGTTTTCTGTTTTTCCGGGACCGTTTCCAACGCCAGCGTTGACAAGCTGACTGCTTTTGTTGTCCCCTCCTCAGCCGCAATCCATAACCAAATCAATCTCCACCATGCACCACAAACTGCCCCTTCTGTTGACCCTCGCCGCGCTGTTGAACACCGCCGCCGCCGTCGAATTTCAAACCGTCCCCAACTGGCTCAAACTGCCCGAGGGCCGCACGCAGCTCGGCAACCAGCACGGCGATGTCGCCGTCAGTTCCGCGGGCGAAGTCTATGTCAGCACCATGGACCCGAAGGCCGGCGTACAGGTCTATGGCGCGGACGGCAAATGGCTCCGCAACCTCCCCGACGCCCCCGCTGACTTCCACGGCTTCGTCATCAAGAAACAGGCCGACGGCGAGTTCATCTATGGCCCCCGCCTCGGCGGCGGCAACATCCTCAAGCTCACCCTCGAGGGCAAAGTCGTGCTCGACATCCCCGCCTCCGTCATCCCCGACGACTTCAAGGCCAAGAACAAGGAAGGCAAAACCCGCGTCGCCATGACCGGCATGGATGTCGCCCCGGACGGCGACTGGTACGTCACCGACGGCTACTCCACCAGCTACGTCCACCGCTTCGACAAGACCGGTAAATACCTCAAATCCTTCGGCGGCAAGAAGGCCCCCTACAACTTCACCACGCTCCACAAGATCGCCGTGGACACCCGCTTCACCCCCGTCCGCATCATCTGCTGCGACCGCGAAGCCCTGCGCGTCGTCCACCTCTCCACCGACGGTGAATTCCTCGGTGTCGTCGCCAAGGACCTCCTCGCCCCCGCCGCCATCGCCGTCCAGGGCGACTACGCGCTCGTCGGCGAAATCCGCGGCGCCGTCAGCGTCCTCGACAAGGCCGGCAAGCTCGTCGCCCGCCTCGGTCTCAACGACACCAAGGGCGAAACCGGCAACAACAACCTCGAACCCGCCAAGTGGCGTCCCGGCTTCGTCACCGCCCCGCACGGTGTCGCCTTCAACGCCGCCGGCGACATCTTCGTCTCCGAGTACAACAAATTCGGCCGCGTCCACCGCTTCAACGTGAAGTAACGCGGGAAAAAGAAAATCCTACCAGCCCGGCCACCCCGCACGCTGCGGAGTGGCCGGGCCTTTTTTTTGGCTGAACGCAAGCTGCCCCCCATGGCGCGCGACCGCTCCCCGGTCGCCGCGGCTTCGGCCCACCAGACAGGTGGAATCTCCCGGCCCCCGTCGTTAATGCGATAGCCAGCGGACAATCGCGCCAAGTTGGTCCCCTCGATTGCAAACCTGGTCCGTAATCCTGCCCACGGTGCATCCCGGAGTCCTGACGAACGTCCGAAAAGTCGCCAGCGGGAAGGAGCACGGAGGCGTGCTCGCGCAGTGGGGCGGGGCGTACGGCACACAGTCGCGGCGGAGTGCGGCCGTCCTCGGCCGCAGCGACGTCCGCACGTTCGCGGCGATTGGATTTCCGCAAGCATCGCACCGCGCTTCACCGTGCCACGCCCGGGGATCGGCGCGCTCCGAAGGCGGTTCCGCAACATGCGTTCCCCGCCCGCTTTGGACCTTGGCCCTTGCTGCTTCCCTTGAACTTTGAGCTTTGTCCTTGGAGCTTATTTCCCCCGCCCTTACCTTGCGGCCCTGTGAGCGAGCCGAAGAAAACACGCGTGGTGGTGGGCATGAGCGGAGGAGTCGATTCCTCCGCGACCGCCGCGTTGCTGCTCGAACAGGGCTACGATGTCGTCGGCATCACGCTCAAGCTCTGGCCGCAGGACTGCGTCTCCCGCGCCGAGGACAAATGCTGCGGCCCGCAGGCCGTCATGGACGCCCGCTCCGTCTGTCACAAGCTCGGCATACCGTATTACCTCATCGACGAGGCGGCGGAATTTCAGAAACAGGTCATCGGCTATTTCGCCGAGGAATACAAAGCCGGCCGCACGCCCAATCCGTGCGTGATGTGCAATGAGCGGCTGAAGTTCGGCAACCTCATCACGCGCGCCCGTCAACTCGGCGCGGACTTCATCGCCACCGGCCATTTCGCCCGCGTCGAGCCGAGCGCCGACGGCACCCGCACGTTGCTCAAGCGCGGTCGCGACCCGCGCAAGGACCAGAGCTATTTCCTTTTTTCCCTGCGCCAGGACCAGCTTGCGCGCGCCATCTTTCCGCTCGGCGAGAAGACCAAGGCCGACACCCGCGACATCGCGCGCGAGTGCCAGCTCAAGACCGCCGACAAGGAAGAGAGCATGGAAATCTGCTTCGTGCCGGACAACGACTACGGTCGCTTCCTCCAGCAGGCCAAGCTCGTGGACAAGCATCGCGGCGAGATCGTGGACACCCGCGGCCGCGTCCTCGGGCACCACGACGGCATCGAGTTCTACACCATCGGCCAGCGCAAGGGTCTCGGCCTCAGTTCGCCCAAGCCGCTCTACGTCATCGCGCTCGACGCCGCGGCCAACCGCGTGATCGTCGGCGATGATTCCGAACTCGACCGCGACGAATTCGTCGTCGAACGCTGCAACTGGATTCCCTTCGCCGAACCGCCGCCCAGCCTCGAAGTCAGCGCCAAGATTCGTTACAACCACCCCGGTACCGCCGCCACCATCACCCCGCTGCCCAACGGCGCGGCCCGCGTGAAACTCCACGTCCCCCAACGCGCCATCACGCCCGGCCAGGCGTGCGTCTTCTACCAGGACGACCTCGTCGTCGGCGGCGGCTGGATCGCACAGTGAGACGCAGTCGTAGCCGTCGACGTGCGGAGGCGGATTCCCCCCGGCGGCGGGCTGGCGCTGACGGCGGAACCTAGCCCAGCCGCCGAAAACACCTCCCAAGAAGGGTCGGTCGCCCGACGCTAATTCGTTGACGAGACGAGAGCGCAAAGCGAGCCTCCGCCATGAAGCCATGGGACTCCCCCCCCATCAGGACCGCACACCTCCGTCTGGCGCTTGGTTTTACTCTCATCGAACTGCTCGTGGTCATTGCGATCATTGGCATCCTCTCCTCGATGCTCCTGCCGGCGCTCTCCAAGGCGAAGTTCAAGGCCAAGGAGGCGAATTGCCTGTCAAACTTCCGGCAATGGGCGACCGCCCTGAACCTCTACGCCCTGGACTACGACGGCAGTTTGCCCACCTATGCCAGCGTCGGGAACAATCCGTGGGACGTGGATTTTTCGATAATCACGGATTTCAAAAACTATGGGATAGCCGTGCCGATGTTCTTCTGCCCGGTCCGCGCCGACGAATTCGCCGATGCGCAGCGCTGGTTCCAGACGTCGCAGTCCCGGAGTATTGCCGATAACAATGACCTGCGGCTTTACTACAGCACACGTTTTCCCTACGGCTTCGCCATCCTCCAGCACACTTATTGGGTTCCCCGATCCGGGCGGCCAGGCTTCCAAGTCATGCCTGGCACCTCGCAGGTGAACACCAATTCGATGGTCGCCGGATGGCC
>CAMAUZ010000091.1 GCA_945861535.1 Akkermansia muciniphila
CCGATGATCATCGGGCGCAACTTCCTCGTGAAGATCAACGCCAACATCGGCAACAGCGCCGTCGCGTCGAGCATCGAGGAGGAAGTCGAGAAGATGCGCTGGGCCACCAAGTGGGGCGCGGACACCGTCATGGACCTCTCCACCGGCAAAAACATCCACGCCACGCGCGAATGGATTCTCCGCAACTCGCCCGTGCCCATCGGCACAGTGCCGATCTATCAGGCGCTCGAAAAAGTGAACGGCAAAGCCGAAGACCTCACGTGGGAACTCTTCCGCGACACCCTCATCGAACAAGCCGAGCAAGGCGTGGATTACTTCACCATTCACGCCGGCGTGTTGCTGCGCTTCGTGCCGCTCACGGCGAATCGCATGACCGGCATCGTGTCGCGCGGCGGCAGCATCATGGCCAAGTGGTGTCTCTCGCATCACCAAGAGAATTTCCTCTACACCCACTGGGACGACATCTGCGACATCATGGCCGCGTATGACGTCGCGTTCAGCATCGGCGACGGCCTGCGTCCCGGCTCGATTGCCGACGCCAACGACGAAGCGCAATTCGGCGAACTCAAAGTGCAGGGCGAACTCACCACCCGCGCCTGGGCCAAAGGCGTGCAAGTGATGAACGAAGGCCCGGGCCATGTGCCCATGCACATGATCGAGGAAAATATGGCCAAGCAACTCGAATGGTGCGGCGAAGCGCCGTTCTACACGCTCGGACCGCTCACCACCGACATCGCACCCGGCTACGACCACATCACCAGCGGCATCGGCGCGGCGATGATCGGCTGGTATGGCTGCGCGATGCTCTGCTACGTGACGCCCAAGGAACACCTCGGCCTGCCGAACAAGAAAGACGTGAAAGACGGCGTCATCGCCTACAAGATCGCCGCCCACGCCGCCGACCTCGCCAAAGGTCATCCCGGCGCGCAATACCTCGACAACGCGCTATCGAAAGCCCGATTCGAGTTCAGATGGGAAGACCAGTTCAACCTGTCCCTTGACCCGGTAACGGCCAGAGAATTTCACGACGAGACATTGCCCCAAGAAGGAGCGAAGACGGCCCACTTCTGTTCCATGTGCGGCCCGCACTTCTGCTCGATGAAGATCAC
This sequence comes from Akkermansia muciniphila, assembly GCA_945861535.1. Classification (GTDB taxonomy): domain Bacteria; phylum Verrucomicrobiota; class Verrucomicrobiia; order Limisphaerales; family BJHT01; genus BJHT01. The sequence goes on from CAMAUZ010000091.1 coordinate 1,110, forward strand.
CGAAGACGTCCGCAAATACGCCGCCGAACAAGGCATCGCCGAGGAAGAGGCGCTGAAGAAGGGGATGGAAGAAAAGTCGAAGGAGTTCGTGGAGAAAGGCGCGGAGGTTTACAGCAAGGCGTAATCTTGGTATTGAATTGCAGATGAAAGCGCTCTGTCTCAGAATCCGTTGTTCGCCGAGTTTATGACCGATCTATCGTGGACAGTTCCTGCTGCTGCACAAGCTTGGGAGAACCGTGAGCAAATCGTTTCCCTTTGGGAAAAGACTATTGCGTTCTTGCTCGGCAGAAAGACCAGGATTGCGTTTACTGGGGTTTCGGGGACGGGTAAGACGGTGCTCCTCGATTGTCTGACGGGCAAGGCATTCCGGCAGGACTACACCCCCCCGAAACACTCCTCCGCAGAAGAGGAAAAAGGACGACTTGCTGCGAAGGGTAAACGAATCGCACTAACGGTTGTTCCAGGACAAGCGGCTTCGACAACAAGGTTCGATGTATTGGAGGAGCTATTCGATCCGGACGACCCCGTCGAAGGTGTTGTTCATGTTGTGGCCAACGGCTTTGTCGAGATCAGGGATGCGACGGCAAGAGAGGCGCTGGCGAAAGAAGGTAAATTGGACACGCTGCAGAAATTTCGTGCGCACCAAATGGAGGAAGAGGTTAAGCACCTTGCAGACCTGTGCCGAGACATTCGTCGCTGCCAGAGCAAATCGCGACGCCCGCGCTGGGTTCTGGTGGCTGTTACGAAAGCTGACTTGTTTCTTCCGGAGATTGAGGCGGCCCGGTTGCATTATTCGCCCGCTGGTGATGGTCAGTTCGTAACTGCCCTGAAGGCCCTTAAGTTACAGATTGGTGAAGATAATTTCACTTGGACAGCCGTGCCAGTTTGCGGTTGGCCGGAGGACTTTCACTGGCCGAGACTTTATGTGATCTACGTTGCGATGATTGGGTATGCCATTATTGGAGGCTATTTTGGGTTTCGTTTTTTCCCTGGGAGCACGAGTTCTGGAAGCAATTCACTGAATGTTCTGTCGGCAGTGCTAATCCCAGTTTTTACAGTGATGGCAATGCTTCCAATCGTGTTGCGTTTCCAGCGTCGCAGGCGGTCTGAGTTGCGAGCTCTGGACGAGGTGTTGGAATTGCTACGGGAAGTTGAATCTGCGATTGCGAAAGAAGAAAGATGGTCGACGCTGGAGCGCGCCGAATTCAGGATTCGCCTTTCGAGATTCTACGTTCGCAGCCGATACCGTTAGCTCAAAGGTGAAGCGCGTTGATTGAGACGAAGTCCTCCCTCGGTCGCCAAGAGCTGGATGTCGTCAACCAGACTCAGAGCAATCCCGCGTGTGCGAGACTGGCGCGGCCAGTTCACGCCGGAGTTCGTCGCGCGAGATTTACTTGAAGCCGTGGATTGGGCAAAACATCTGTCATCGTGATTGACCAACCGGACAAAGACGCTGCCGCAGTTCCATTCAGGCCGACGGCCATCAGCCTGTTCGCCGGGGCGGGCGGGTGTTCCCTCGGCTTCGGTCAGGCCGGCTACGACGTTCGGTTTGCCACCGACCTTGACGCAGACGCGGTGGAGTCCTATCGCCGCAATTTCCCCGGCACTTCGTGCGAGGCGGCAGACATCCGGCAACTCACCGCCGAGGCCGTGCTTCAGCGCTTCGGGCTGAAGCCCGGCGAACTCGACATGCTGCTGGGCGGTCCGCCGTGCCAGGGTTTCAGCAGCGCGGGCGTGAAGGCGGGCGATGACCCGCGCAATTCGCTGTTGAGCCATTACGTCCGGCTGCTCGAAGGCATCCGCCCAAAGTGGTTCGTGATGGAAAACGTCGAGGGACTGCTGACCAGCGGCGGCGGCTTGCACGTTCGCGACACGGTGGCGGCTTTTTTGGAGGCGGGTTACTCGCTGAACGTGGAGAAGGTTTATGCGCAGGGCTACGGCATTCCGCAGCGGCGCAAGCGCGTGCTCATCGTCGGGAACAGGCTCGGACACGACTTTGCGTTTCCCGAACCGGTGACGCGCTTTTCGGGCAGCATCTTTCGCAAAGGAGAAATCACCTTCGCGTCCGCCGTGGGCGACCTTCCGCCTGCGGCAACGGAAGCAGGCGAACCGCTGGCGTTTTGCGAGCCGCCACAGAACGAACTGCAAGCCTACTTGCGCGGTGACGCCAGAACCGTGACCGACCACTATGCGGTGGTGCTGTCGGAGATTCAGCTTGAGCGTGTGCGGGGATTGCAGCCCGGCCAGACGATGAAGGATTTGCCGGAGCACTTGCAGCACGATTCATTTCGTCGCCGTGCCTTCCGTCGCGTCATGGACGGAACGCCGGTCGAGAAACGCGGCGGTGCGCCGTCTGGCTTGAAGCGGTTGTTCGCCAATGAACCGAGCCTGACCATCACCAGCGCGGCCACGCGGGAGTTTGTGCATCCGACGGAAGACCGGCTGCTCACGCTGCGCGAGTGTGCGCGGTTGCAGACGTTTCCCGATTCGTTCGAGTTCGCAGGCAGCGCGGCTAGCCGCATCCAACAAGTCGGCAACGCCATCCCGCCGATGCTCGCGCGGGCGGTTGGCGAGCACATCGCGCGGGAGCATGGCTTCGCTGCACGATACAGCGGCAACGGTCATCCATCGCTCCGCTTCTGCCTCACGCGTTCGGAAGGCATGAGTCCGGCGCTGGCGCAAACGGAATCCTTGCTGAATGAGTTGGTCGGCGAGAAGGATGAGCAACTCGTGCTGCTCGAACAGGCGAGGAAATGACCATGCCCATACCAGCCGAAATCAAGAAGTCGTTCAGTGCCTCGCGCATACTCGGCAACGGCGACGACCGGGTAACGCTTTCCGAGAACGAATTGTTCTGTCTGTTGTCGCAATGCTGCCGCGACCTCGGGCTTGCCGCCGGAATCTCGAAACTGCCTGCACTTTCGTCTCCGCCGCCAAGCAATGACTATTACCGTCTTCCGCTGGCGTGGTTTCAAACTCCACAAGCTGGCTGTCCCTCCGCTGCGGCCCTTGTTGAGAGTCTCGCGGCGTGTGTCGCTCACGAACCCGACTTTCGGCTCTACTTCGAGAACCTCGCCACGCTGCACAAACGGCGGGTGAAGTATCAGCGCATCCTTTCCACCCAGCCGAAGCCGACGATGAATCAAATCGGCCCGCGCAGCCTGTTGGAGTTCGGCGGCGTGAATGACGGCTTGCTGGCGTCGTGGCTGGTCTGGCGCAAATGGATTTTCGACGTGGATAACCGTGCAGCGCAAGAGACGGGCTATTTGTTCGAGCCGGTGCTGGCAAGTTGTCTCGGCGGTGAGGCGGTCGGCTCGAAGAACTCACCCGTGAAACGCCTGAACGAACGCGGCGAACCGACGGGCGAAGGCCGCCAGATTGATTGCTACGATGGCGAAAGCCAACTTGCCTACGAATTCAAACTGCGCGTCACCATTGCTGCCAGCGGCCAAGGCCGCTTTGGCGAGGAGCTTTCCTTTCCGCGAGAAACCCGCGCTGCGGGACTGACACCGGTGCTCATCGTTCTCGACCCAACGCCCTCACCGCGTCTCAGCGAACTGATTGCGGCGTTCAATGCGTGCCAAGGCAAACATTACGTTGGCGCGGATGCGTGGGCACACATGGATTCCAAAGCTGGCAAGACGATGGCCGTTTTCCTTGAGCGCTACATTCGCCCACCGCTTACTGAAATGGCAAAGCACGAAGACGTGAAGCCGGAGGCAATTCAGCTTTCGTGGACGAAAGACGAGATTCATGTTCAAGGAACGAAAGCAAGCATTCGCATTCCACGAAAGAGTTGACCAAGTTCACCAAAAAGTTTTACGCGAGTTGAATTTGAAAAGTTTTGCCCAAGTTGAATTGAGTTACGACCACATCACCAGCGGCATCGGCGCGGCGATGATCGGCTGGTATGGCTGCGCGATGCTCTGCTACGTCACGCCCAAGGAACACCTCGGCCTGCCGAATAAGAAGGACGTGGAAGACGGCGTCATCGCCTACAAGATCGCCGCGCACGCCGCCGAACTCGCCAAAGGCCATCCCGGCGCGCAATACCGCGACAACGCGTTGAGCAAGGCGCGCTTTGAATTCCGCTGGGAAGATCAATTCAACCTCAGCCTCGACCCCGTCACCGCGCGCGAATTTCACGACGAAACCCTGCCGCAGGAAGGCGCAAAGACCGCGCACTTCTGCTCCATGTGCGGCCCGCACTTCTGCTCGATGAAAATCACCGAAGACGTCCGCAAATACGCCGCCGAGCAAGGCATCGCCGAGGAAGAGGCGCTGAAGAAGGGGATGGAAGAAAAGTCGAAGGAGTTCGTGGAAAAGGGCGCGGAGGTTTACGCGAAGGTGTGAGCCTCTGCCCTCCATCAAGCTCGGTTCCATGCAAAACGAACTCGACATCGTCCGCGACGTTTCAGCGCGGTTGGAACGTGGCGGGATCGCCTACATGCTCACCGGTTCGATGGCCATGAACTACTACGCGCAGCCGCGCATGACGCGCGACATCGATCTCGTCGTCGCGCTCGCGCCGCACGACACCGACACGGTGGTGCGCCTGTTCACGCCCGACTACTACGTTTCCCGCGAAGCCGTCAGCAGTTCCATTGCGCACGAATCCCTGTTCAACCTCATCCACCAGGAGAGCGTCATCAAAGTTGATTGCATCGTCCGCAAGAACACGCCGTATCGCCGCGCCAAGTTCGAGCGTCGCCAAAGCATCACCATCGAGGATTTCTCCACCTGGATCGCGAGCAAGGAAGACCTCATCATCTCCAAGCTGTGGTGGGCGAAGGATTCTCATTCCGAACTGCAACTACGCGACGTGAAGAACCTCGCCAGCACCGGCTGCGACTCCGTTTACGTCGAACACTGGACGCGCGAACTGGGGTTGCATAACCTGTGGTTGGAATGCCAGACATGACCGACACTCCGCCTGAGATCGCCGAGATGGTCCGCGCCCGGTTGATGGCCAAGACTGGCCCGGAACGCTTCCGCATGGGCGTGGAGATGTTCGACGCCGCGCGGCGCATGGTGCTGGCCTCGCTGCCCGCCGACCTTTCCGAAACCGAACGCAAGCGCCGCCTTTTCGAGCGTCTTTATGGCACGCCCCTCCCGGTGCGCTCATGAAGACAAACGGACACGTCAGAAAATCCACCAAGACTCCGCCTTTGTGTTGCGAGCTGAACGCGCTTTTCGCCGTGCCGCCAGAAACGTCCGCGAACAGAATCGCGGGATGAAGCTTCCGTTAATCGTTTGGGAGAACGGCAAGGTTGTCTGGAAACCGGGGTGAAGCCGAATCGAAGCTGCCATCTCGTCATTCCGTGCGGCCTGCGTAGGCTGCCGCTCAAACCACAAACGCGATGAAGAGCATCAAGAAAGAATTATTCCCCAAACAACGCGACGAGTTGCTGGCCGCGTTGAAAGCCCGGTTTGAAAAGAACCTGAGCCGCCATCCGGGTTTGGTGTGGGCCAAGGTGCAGGCGCGGTTGGAGGCCAAGCCGGACAAGCTGTGGTCGCTCACGGGAATGGAACGCACCGGCGGCGAACCGGATGTGGTGGGCGTAAAGTCGGGTGAATTCGTTTCCATGGATTCGGCCCCGCAAAGTCCGGCCGGCGGCCCCAGTCTATGTGACGTGCGCCAAAAACAGGATGTCTTCGTCCAGCGGCCGAAATACTTCTTCGGTGGGCGCGACCGGTTCACGCCGGCCCCGAGAAACCACGCGCACCTCAAATGACGCCGAGCATGCCCGATCGCTTGCCGAGTTCCTCCAGCGTATGGCGGTAATGAATCTCCAGCTCGTCGCCATCCTTGGCCAGCAACGCCGGCCAGTCCTTGCCCTTGGGAATGGGCGACGGTTTGTTGAACGGCGGACGCGACTGCTCATCCGCCATGTTTAGGAACAGCAGAAAGGTCAACTGCTCCACGTAAACGCCGTAGGACAGGCCGTCATCCCGCAGGATGTTGCAGTAGTTCCAGAGCTTTTGGACAAGGGCGGTGGGGCTGCTCATGCGGATGCGTATTTGCGATAAATGTCCTGAACAATTCTCCACCCGGTCCTGTTCGGCCCGGCGAATATCAAATAATAGACGATTGCGTTCCGCGAGTTCCGCATTGCCAGCGGATCAGCGCCAAAATCAAAACCGGCAACTTCGTTCAGGCGCTTGCAGTAAGCATTCACCAAATCCCGGTTCTTGGTTTTGTCCATCTCTTCGTCTCCAAAGAGACTCTGTTGTGCGCTCGGACGAAACATCGCGGCGTGCCACGAGCGGTCGCCTCAAAAGCGATCCATCGCTTCAAGCTCGCCGGGCAAAATTTCCGATATGTCTTCCTTCTTGCAGTTGCGGTTCATTTGCATGACCGGGAAGTTGATGAAAACTTCAACTGCCTGACTGCTGCCAGCCGCACAAACAACCTTCCAATCCAATGTGAGCGCATACGGGTCTAACACGCACAGTGCACGGGTCCGTTTGGCGTAGGAGAACCGTGGCAGAACAGATTCAAGCATTACTTGATTGCTATCTGCATTGTAGAACATCACGTCCGGTCGGTCGCCGACCTGGCCTCTTAGAAAACCCACCTTTTCGCCATCAAGGTCGATGAAATGGTATTCATCAAATGGCGGCTGAACTCCCAGCGCCACCAAAGGGCTGCCCAAGACTTCCTCGCCACCGGCTTTTCTGATGTGCAGCCCAGGCCCGGAGAATGCGTCAATGTAACCATGGTGGAAACCGTTGCGCTTGAGAATGGTCGAATACGGCGCGGCGTAATCGCGAAGAATATCCAGTTTGATTTCCGACCAGGGTCCTATTTCGTCCAAGTTCATCTTCTTTCCCTCTCTTCATGTTGGCTCGCTTCATGCATGAGCCATTCCTTCCAATAATCCGGCGCGATTTGAAGCCGACGGGATGGGATTCGATACGATGTCGGGAAACTCGTCGTAAGTTCGGCCATCGAGTTCCCGCCCGGTGCTGGCTTTGCGCACGCCGCCCCACTGTTTGAAAAAGAACGCAGCCCCATGCGCATTGCATTGTGTCCGAATGCTCCGCACCCATTCGGCCTCCATCGGGCGCGCACCTGGCCCGCTCTCGCCGCCGACGATAACCCAATGGATGCCACTCAGGTTGAACTGGCCGAGGTCTTCCAGCAACGGTTCGACCGAGAGAAAGGCTACGGTCGGCTTGGCGCTTCGCAGTTTGGCGATGCGCGGCAACCCGTGTTTGCGGTTCTCCACGCTCACACCCCACCAGATGTGTGCCGGCTTTGCTGCTTTGCACAGCTTGCCTTGCAGCAGCGCCGCCATGCGGTCGGCCCGCTTCGTCAGAATCTGGTAGGTATGCCAGTTCGCCGCCAGCATCACCCGGCAGACTTTCTCGATGTATTCGTCCGACACGCCCTCGTGGAAAAGGTCACTCATCGAGTTCACAAAAATCTTCTTCGGCTTTGACCAGCGGATTGGATCGCCCAACTTGTCTGGCACGAGCCGCAGATCGAAACCAAACTCGAAAGGATGGCCGGGCACGCCGCGAAACCGCTCTGCAAACGTCTCGGCATAGCAATGCGTGCAGCCGGGGCTGACTTTCGTGCAACCCCGCACCGGATTCCACGTTGCGTCCGTCCACTCGATTTTGGAATTATCGCTCATGCTTGGTCTTTCGTTTAATGCTCTCGGCCGGTTCGGGCAACTGCATCGAAGCCTTCTCGGCGTTCACCTTGCGCTTCCCGGGACTTGGTCGTTTTCCAAGGATTCTGACCGCTCTTTTCAAGTCGGCCTGCGTTGGATTCCACGGCTTTGGTTGCTCCCACTTCATTGCTTTGATGAAGTCTTTCGGCAGCCGAATTGCAACGGAATTGGGGGTCGCCTCGAAGGCGAGATCGGTGCCCCTGATTTCGAGCCATAATTCGCCTGCCACCATTTCCTCGTAGAGATGGAAGCCCGTTCCGTGCATCCGTGTTGATTTGGTGCTCATGTGAGTTGTTTCGACGCTTGGGAATAAAGCGCACCGGGCAAGAGCCGACCAGCGAATGCTTTTTGGAGGATGGACTGGCGGAGGCGGCTGGCGCGCGGAGGTTGGCGTTCACCACCGACTCCAACTCCCCCACCACGCTCAACCGCCGCTCCACTTCCGCCACGATCCGCGTCTGCTCGGCGAGGGGTGGGAGCGGGACGGCGAGTACGAAAGTGGTTCTTCTTCCACGCCCCGTTGGGGCTGCGGTGTCGGGATTCGCACTCATGCCGCGAGGACCTCGTTGAACAATCGCTGGAGCACTGCCTGCGCGGGTTCGGTCAGCGGATGCTCCTTCTGGAGCAGGGCCAGTCGTTCTGCGAACTCGGGCAGGATGTCGGGTCGGACGCGTTTCATCGCCAGCAGGGTTTGCACGAGCAGCAACCGCACGGGAACATTTCCCGGATGAGCGACACAGAGTTGGAGGTTGCCGTCGAGGATCTCCCGTTCGCCACTTAGAAACGCGGGCGGCACGCCGTCCATGCTGCCGCAGCGGACGGCGAGGAGTTGCTCCAGGCGCAGCAGGTAATAGGCGAAGTCTGGTGCAGCCGGGATTTGGTAAGCGACTGGTGAGACGACGGGCTCCACGCCGGCCTGTTGCGCGAGCAGAGCCAGCAACTGGCGGGCGAGGCCAGGCAGACCTTCCTCAGGTCGCGCCATGGGAAAGGATGTTTCCAACGTGCCGACGCACTTGCCGTCAATGGTGCGAATCAGGCGGAGTTCCAGCGTCCATGGATCTGCGATGGGCTTCAAATGGCTGACGACGGCGAAGTCGCTCTTGGTGTCTCCCTGCCGGGCGTAGTTCGCAGCGTCTTCGTCCGTCCATGGCACGCCGCCCAGAACAAATCCGGGTGTGTCACCGACGATCCACGGCACGAGGGTTTGCACGCGGGCATTGCTCGCGAACTCCACTGTCTCCGCGAGGAACAAGGGCACGGCGCGGCTGAGACGCCCGGGCGCATCGGAGAGCTGGTGTTGGACGCGCTTGGAGTTGGAGGCTATTTCCGCCGTGCTGCCGAGGAAGCAGACGGTTGGGCCGTCCGGGGATTTGGCGGGGAACAGTTCCGCCGCCGGCGATTCGGGCTTCAACCACACGGGACCCTGGATGTTAAGCATGGCCATCTGGAACGACTGCGGAGTTTCCGGCTGCGCGAGTCCGACGCGGGCCTTGGCGATTTCGGTGTCCCAGAAGCTGAGGTTCTCCTTCCAGTCGGGACGTTTGAGGGCGTAGAGCTGGTTGACGATCCGGCGGGCGGCGTCACCTTGGCCGAGGTCGAGGTGGGCTTTGATGAGGTTGTTACCCACTTGCAGGCCGTGGGTTGTAGGATCGAAGTGCGGCTCGACCAGTTGCAGGATCTCGGGCAGGTGGCCGGTGTTACCGAGGTCGCCGCTGATCTGCATGAGGAGGTCGCCCGGCGCAGGTCTGGGAGCGCGGGAAAGGCTCTCGCGGTAGAGGGTGAGTGCCGTTTCCAGATCCTTTGATTTGAGTGCAGCGCGCGCGAGCCAAAGCTGTGCCCGCCAACTGCCGGGCAGCGCAGCCACACGGCGCAGGGCGGCCAGCCCGCCTGCCTCGCCGCCGCGCTCGCGATGGATGACCTCATACCAGCCGAAGCCGTTGTCCTGATTGGGGTCCACCTCCAATCCACGCCAGAGGAGCTGCTCGGCTTGGGTGTCGTCTTTGCGCGTAGCATACACTTTGGCCAGGTTGGTGAGAACGACTCCGACCTCGCCGTGTTTGGAAATGTAGTCGCGGAACACTTTCTCGGCCTCATCGAGCCGATCCTCTTCCATGAGCACGATGCCCCAAACGCACGCGCCGCGAATCGCGTCAGTGTCAATCTTGTAGAGCTGCCAGGCCGCGTCCACGACATCGGTGCGGAAGCCATCATTCAAGGCTCCAAGGATGACGCCATAGAGCTGTTCGGGATTGTTCCACTCGGACTGGATGGAGCCGGGCAGGACGTTCTTGCGCCATTCGCCCTTGGAGATGAAAAACTCACGTCCGTATTTGTCGAACACCCGAATCATGTTCGGATCTTGTGCGGGGTCATTGGGCGGCGGGACTTTCGCCAGCGGTGCCCGGCGCTCCTCCGCAGGCTCGGGTGACTTGGAGGGTTTGCCTCCGCCAAAGAGTTTTTTGAAGAGGTTCATGCGGTGAAGGGTTCGTTGAGTTCATCGAGCAGCTCGCGCAGTTGCTCGCCGAAGAGTTGATGCGCCTTGCCAAGGCCGCCGCGCTCGCCGAAGGGCGTGTATTTGAAATCCTCCGGCGCAATGCTCAGGCTGGTGGCGATGTGGTCGCGGATGAGGCCGAGCCGCGCAAGTTGCTCGGGGGTGAAGACAGTGGAAGCGGCATCCTGCCGCTTGGTGCCATCGGGATTAAGCGGCGGGACGCCGCTTCCACCTTTGGCTTTGTCCATGAGCCATTCGTGGAAGCGTTCGCTCACGGAGTCGGCGAAAGGGGCGAGGACGGGTTGCTGTTCCAGCGCGAAACGGACGAGGTCGGCGAAGCGGCCGGCTTGGGAGCGGCCCTTCACTTTGCCGGGCGCGGTGACGGCGAAGGCGGCCCAGAGGCGGTCCTCGGTCCAGGTGGCGTGAGTGTCGCGGAGTTTCTTTTCCAGTTCCTTGAGCATGGGCTCGGTGAGGCGCTGTTTGAACGGGCGGCGGTAGAGGATTTGCAGGGCGTCGATCTGGGCCTGGTTCTGCGCGAGGTAGTCGCGGAAGGCCTGGACGAGGCCGGCGGCTTTCGCCTTGGCGGCGGCGTCGAAGCCCTGTTCCAGCACTTCGTCGGGCGTGTAGATGTCGAAGGCTTGCTCGGTTTTCTGCTTGAGCGTCTCGAGGGTCTGACAGAGCGCGGGTTTGTCGAAGGGGGCGCAGGCCTCGGCGATGAGGTCCGCGCAGACGGCCTCCATTTTTTCGGGAGCAACTTCATCGGGTGAAGCCCCCCGCTTCCCGGTGGCACGTTTGGCGATGGCATCGGGATCGAAGGCGCGGAGGAGCGTGCCCTGCTTCTTGGCCTCGGTGACGCCGACGGCTTTCCGGTCCACCAGCAGGAGATGGTCGCACGAACCGGATTTGAGCGGCACTTCTCGCAGGGCGATGCCGCGGCCGGCAGCCGGATTGAACTGGCGATAATCCTGAACAACCCAGCCGCACACCGCGAGTTGCGCGTCGATCTGCTGGCGGGCGAGTTGTTCGGGCGTCAGGTCAGCCATGACGTGGGCGCATGCTTTTCACTGCGGGTTTTGCAATTCGTCGCTGCTTGAGGTGGAGCAGTTCGGCTTCGCCATTGGCAAGAGATTAGCGAGATGCCGGGGGTTGCAAAGGCTCGAATCGTTTCCGCATCAGCGTGGACAGCGGCACCCGTAATCATGGCCAGCGCCCACGCCGCCGCCCCACGCCGCCGTCGCCCGCGCCGAATCCGAGATGGCAGCATTCTTCTTCGGAAGCGTCGGCCGGAAAAATTCTTTGAACCGCGAGCGGCCGGGTTGGGGGTTCCGCGTTTGCGCGGCCCGTTGGCAGCAATCCGCTCTGACCGCGTAAACGCGGAACTCCAAACAGAGGCTTTCGATCAAGCTCCATGGGAAGATGGGTTCGCCAATGCCAGTTCCGTTCGCGCGGCGCCATGTTTTCGAGGTTGCAACGGCGTTTCCAAAGGTTATTGGTTGAACCGATGACACCACGATCCTTCCGCAGCTTGCTATTGATTCTTGCCCTGATCACCGGCGCGCACCCGGGCCGTTCCGCGGACACCTTCCCGCCCGGGTGGCTGCCGCTTTCCCGCCTCGACGCCCAGCCGACCTGGAGCGCGGTGCGGGAGAACAAGGAGCGCATTGGCCTTTACTTCCCGCCCGGAGAGCGGCCGGTGCGCGGGGTCTTCGTGTGCTTTGTCTTTCACAGCGGCGATCCGCGAGAACTGGCCGACGTGTGGAACTTCGCGCTCGTGACCGTGCCGTGGCCGTTCGAGTTCGACTTGGGTGTGAACGACAAGCGCAATGGCCGATTTCAACTCGGCCATCCCGCGCAGGACATGGGCTTGCTGCTGCGCTACCTCGACCACGCTGCGAAGGAAACCAAGCATCCCGAACTGGCCACCGTGCCGCTCGTCGGCTGGCTCGGACAGAATGGTTCGCATCTCTGCGCCGACCTGTTCAAACGCGCGCCGGAGCGTGTCCTCGCGTGGACCGATTCCTTTCCGAATCGCCTCCGGCAGTTTCCCGAACTCACCCGCAGTGTGCCCTTTGCCTTCGCTTGGGAAATTCCGAAGAACGAACTGCGCGCCGGCCAGCGCTCCTCCAAGAACGACGGCCCAGCGCCCGCCGACCTGAGCTGCCGCGCGACGACCTATGGCTTCGAGCATGGTATCTACTCGAAGTTCAATTTCTTCATGGCCTACCTCGACCGCTGCATCGCCACGCGCCTGCCCGCTGAAATGCCCACGCCCGGGCAGCCCGTGAAATTGCCACCCGTCGTGCGCGAGCGAGGCTGGGTCGGCGACTTCGATCCCGTGAGCGGATGGAATCCCATCGCGCCCGCCGGCCCCGGGACACTCGAGGCCTTGAAGTATCCGGTCTGGTTCCCCGACGAATACGCCGCGTGGTCGTGGCGCTCTTATCACTCCTCCTGCGTGGACGTGGAAATCACCGGTCCGAAATTCACGTATCAAAAGCGCGACGGCAAATGGGGCGGCCCCGACTGCGGACTTGGCTACGGCGGCCCGCTCGCTGCGAAAGACCGGCACACCTTTTCCGCCAAGGTCACGGGCGACTACGGAAAGGTCGAGTTTCACGACGGCAATCGCAGAGTCGGTGAAGCCAAGGCGGCCCCGTGGGAACTCCCGGGCGTGACGCTCGAACCCGGCCTGCGCGTGCTCTTCGTCGTGGGCGTGAAAGCCGACGGCTCTCGCGCCGCCAGCCGCCCGGCGTTTGTCATCGTGAAATGACCGACCGCCCGGTGCGGCACTTGGCGTCCCGCCGATTCTGACCAACGAGAGCCATTAGAAAAATATCGCCCGGCGGACCGCTCTGCACGATAGTTCCACCACCCATGAATGTTCATCCAGTCGCCCTCTGTGGACGGGCGCTTCGGGATGCGCACCTGACCGGGCCAGTTAGCCTGTTATGATCTTCGCAAATCCTGAGTGCCGCACCCCAGCGCGCGGGTTGACCCGGCTGCGCGGGTGGTTCGCGCGGACTGCCAGCGTCGGTGCGTTGGCGCTGATTCTCGCTCCCGCCGCCCCCGGTCAAGCCGCCCCCCGGGGCACAGACGACTTCTCCACCACCATCCGCCCCTTCCTCGCGCAGCACTGCATCAAGTGTCACGGCGAGAAGAAGCAGGCGGGCAAGCTCGCGTTGCATCAGCTCGACGGCTCGCTCGCGTCGGAGAAGGCCCGCGAAACTTGGGCGCGCGTGGCCGAGAAGCTCTGGCTCGGCGAGATGCCGCCCGAGGACGAGCAGCGCCCCAGCCCGCACGCGAGCGGGCGCGTGGTGAACTGGCTCGCCGCCGAGTTCGCCCGCGCCGGCCACAAGCTCACTCCGCCGCCCGCGATGGAGCTGCCCGGTGGCGGCAATCGCGTGAGCCACGAGGCGCTCTTCGCCGCGAAGGTCACCCCCGGCACGCCGCCGCCCGCCACCGCCGCGCGACTGTGGCGCATCAGCCCGCAGATTTACGATGAGCTGTTGCGCGACGGCGTGGGCAAGAATGTGAAGAGCGTCACGCAGCCGTTCTCGATGCTCACCGGCGAGGGCTTCAAAGATTACGCAGGCGCGTTCGTGGTGGACGAGCCGACCACGGGGCTGCTCATGCGCAACGCCGACTCGATCGTCGCCGCGCAGACGCGCTTCACGGTCGAGGATGGGCAGTTCAAGCGCGCCGGTTTCCCGCGCGAGTTCAACCCGCTGCTCGACACCAACGCGCCGCCGACCGAGGCCCAGATGCGCACCGCCATCGTGCAGCAGTTCAAGCTCGTGCTACGCCGCGAACCCACGGCCGACGAGCTGGCGCGTTTCACCGCCTTCATGCGCAAGAACATCGCGGACGCCGGGCAGGTCGCGGGCGCGCGGGCCACGCTCACAGCGGTGCTCTTGCTGCCCGAGGCCATCTTCCGCAGCGAACTCGGCGCGGGCGAACCCGACACGCACGGCCGCCGCCTGCTCGCCCCGCGCGAACTGGCCTACGCTCTCAGCTTCGCCCTCACGGACGCGCCGCCGAAGGGCGAGCTCCAGTCCGCGCTGGACAAGGGACAGTTCGTCGCCTCGCGCGAATCCGCCAAGCGCGAGGTGCGCCGGATGCTCGCGGACCCGAAGCTCGGCAAGCCGCGCGTCCTGCGGTTCTTTCGCGAGTTCTTCGGTTACCACCACGCCACCGAGGTCTTCAAGGACGACAAGGAAAACAAGGAGCACGACGCGCGCGTCCTCGTCGAGGACACCGACCAACTCGTGCTGCACATCCTCGACGCGGACAAAGACGTGCTGCGCGAACTGCTCACCACCACGAAGAGTTTTGTTTCCCACAAGAACGCCGCCGAACAGAAGAAGAAGCGCGCCGAGGCGCTCGCCAAGTTCGAGACGGACAAGGCGAAGAACCCGGAGAAGTTCAAAAACAAAACCTTCAACCCGCAGGGTCGCGAGGTCTTTCGCGCCTACGGCCTCGACGATTTTCCCGATGTCCAGCCCGTCCAGCTTCCCGCCACCCAGCGCGCGGGCATTCTCACGCAGCCGAGCTGGCTCGTGGCTTTCTCGATGAACTTCGACAACCATCCCATCACGCGCGGCAAATGGATCCGGGAACGTCTCCTCGGCGGCACCGTGCCCGACCTGCCCATCACCGTGGACGCCCAGCTTCCCAACGCGCCCGAGCAGACCCTGCGGCAGCGCCTCGAAGTGACGAAGCAGGAGTATTGCTGGCAGTGCCATCAGCGCATGAACCCGCTGGGCCTGCCCTTCGAATCATTCGACCACTTCGGCCGCTTCCGCTCGACCGAGCGCGTGCAGGACAAGCCGGCCACCGAAGCAAACGTGGACAAGCAGGGCAAGTCCCGCGGTCCCGTGTTCAAGGAGGTCGCGCTCGACACCCGCGGCAGCGTCGCTGCGACCGGCGACCCGCGCCTCGAAGGCGACGTGTCCGACCCGCTCGCGCTGGTCCGCCAGCTCGCGGGCAGCGAACGCGTCCGCCAGGTCTTCGTCCGCCACGCCTTCCGCTACTGGCTGGGCCGCAACGAAACGCTCGCCGACGCGCCCGTGCTCCAGGCCGCTGACCGCGCGTATGTGGAAAATGGCGGCAGCTTTCGGGCCTTGGTCATCAGCCTGTTGTCCAGCGATGCGTTTCTATATCGTGTAAATGCCGGGACCGTGACGGCGTCCAACCCAGCAAGCAAAAAAGTTCAGCCATGAAAAACCAGCCGACCGCCAGCTTCCTTACCCGACGCTCCTTCCTCCACGGCACCTCGCTCGGTGCCGGCACGGTGCTGCTCGCACCGCTCCTGCAACGTCTCCACGCCGAGTCCGCCGGTGCGCCCGCGCCCCGCCGCTTCGTCTTCGTCGTCGAAGGCAACGGCCTGAATCCCGACCAGATTCAGCCGAAGACCCTCGCGCGCAAACGCAACGCCCATAGCCAGAACGACGCCGACGGCCTCGTGGACGCCCCGCTCGCCGGGCACGAACTCCCGCGCGCGCTCGAACCGCTCGCCGCCTTCAAAGACCGCCTCACCATCATTCAGGGCCTCTCCGGCCGCGTGTGCGGCGGCGGGCACTCGAACAACTTCGGTGCGCTCGGCTGTTACTCGGCGAAAAAAGGCCCGGCGGGCGAAACCATCGACTGCGCCCTCGCCAAGGCCGTGCCCGCACTTTTCCCGCGCGTCGGGCTTGGCATCTCGGACCGGCCGGAACACAGCATTCTCTACAACCTCTCCGCGTGGGGACCGGACAAAGGCGCACCCACCCAGTGCCGTCCCGACCTCGCCTACAACGAACTCTTCGGCAGCGTCGCCCAGGGCGCGGGCCGGGAGGATTTCGTCGCGCGTGGCAATCTCCTCGACTTCATGGTGGACGACGTGAAGCGCGTCGAGCGCACGCTCCCCACCGCCGAACGCGAGCGCCTGGGCAATTACCTCGCTGCCTTCGAGTCCATGAAGCACCGCCACAGCCGGCTCAACGAAATCAAGAACACGCTCCGCACCCAAGCCCCGGTCGTCACCAACAAGTTCCGCTCCGAGGTCGAGACCGACCGCCTCGACGCCGGGTTCGACATCGGCGCGGCGGCCCTGATTGGCGGCCTCACCAACGTCCTCGTGCTCGCCAGCGGCTGCGGCGACCCCTACTTCAGCGTGCGCTTCCACGGCCTCGGCATCAGCCTCGACAAACACAGCATCGGTCATGGCAAGGAATACAACGGCCGCCCGTGGGACGACCTGGCCATCACCATCCGCCGCTTCCACTTCGAGCAGATGGCCCGCCTCGCCAAGAAACTCCAAGCCATCCCCGAGGGCCGCGGCACCATGCTCGACAACACCGTCATCGTGTATCTGAGCGACGGCGCCGAGAGCCATCACTCGCGCTGCTGGGAATGGCCGATGGTCGTGCTGGGCAACTGCGGTGGCCGCCTGAAAACCGCCGGGCGCTTCCTCAACTTCCCCCGCTACGGCCACGCCGCCCACCGCACCACGGCGAACTTCTACCTCACGCTGCTCGAAGCCGCCGGTGTCCGCCGCGACACCTTCGGCCAGAGCGATGCAAACTTGAAGGACGTGAAGCTCAAGGGGCCGCTGCCGGAGTTGCTGGCGTGATTCCCCACCCGGGCGCAGTTCGGACAATTCGGAACCCAGCCATCGCCCGAGCGCGGACATGCCGCCCGCTCCCGGCGTACCAAGGCCGGGCGAAACCTTGGCGCGACTGCCCTGCCTACCCGTGCTTCGCGGTTCACCCACAGCTGAAACACAACGGATCTATGGACCAGTATTCGGTTATTTTTTGGGGTTGAGCTGAGCCGTCGCCACGTCCGGTCTCGCCTCACCGCGGCGGCTACGTTTTCATACCAACTCTGAAGCCCGCGCCCCGGCTGCGTCGGCGGACGCCTTACGACACCAGATGGAAATAGCCGTGGATGTGCGGCACGCCGCGGAAATACCACACCATGTCCGGGCCTTCGATCTGCCAGACATCCCAGACCTTGTCGTTGCCGATGTCATAGGCACCGCCGTAGCACGAAACAAAGAGCCGTTCGACGAGTTTCTTTTCCTCGATCGTCTTCATCGTGGCAGCGACGTCGTCGGGCCGAAAACACACGAGCATGCGGCGCATGGTTGCGAGCAGGCGGGCCTGCTGGTCCTTGGTAAGGTCTGCGCCGCTGAGTCCGGGCAGGTCGGTCTTTCGCTTCTGGATGACCGCCGCCGGGCTTTCGTCCCGCGGCTCGCGACCGACAAGAATCTTCTCCTGCTGCCGGCCATCGAGTGAGCTGTAAAACTCATTGAAAATCAGCCCCTGATACCAGAAGGGATTGCCCTCGTGATCCTTCGACTCGCGGAACGCCTTGGCAAAATTCCCGTAGAAAATCGGCGCGCCACCAAAGCCCAGCCCTTTGTCCGTGTGCGCATTGCAGCGCCGCGTGACGTGATGCCCGGTATAGATGAACTCGAAATCCTTGTCCGCCGGCGTACCGAAGAAACCGACCGAGGGCGTGTTCTTGATGTTGCCCATGAGATCCTTCTGCACCTGCCAGGTCATCTTCTCGCGATGCTCGGGATGATGCAGCGACTCGTAGATCTGCTTCACGAGGTCCTGCTGCTCCTTGGTGTAGAACGTGTGGAGCCGCTGTTCGGGACAGATATACCACCAGTTGCTAACGAACTGGCGCTTGGGATGGTCCACCGGCAGACAGACCTTGGCCCGCTGCTCCTCGGTGAGGCTTTTGTAAAACTGCATCGGCAGGGAATCCTTGTCCGCCGTGACCGCCCACAACCGCGGCAACGCCGCCAGCGCGGCAGTGGCGCTGAGGGCACGGATGACATCGCGACGGCTGACGAGCTTTGCATCGCAGGGGTGGAAGCTGGATTTCATGTCGGCAGCTTCCTGCGGATTCCCCGAAAAACCAGTCCGATTTTCCCGACTCGGAGCGGCGCCCGCTCCGCCCCTCCGCGGTGGCCTGACCATAATTGGCTCTTCCGCGACGTTCGGTGAACCAAGACTGGGCGGCAATGCCATCGAATCCTTCGCCTACGAAGCAGGACCAGGGAAGGCACGAAACAGAGCCGGACCACCGCGACATTCCCATTCCGTTTTTTACTTCTACCCCGGCACCCTCCCTCCCAGACTCCTCCCATGATACCGCCCCATAACACCCGTCGTCGCGTCGCCCTCCTCACCCTGCTCTGCCTCAGCTTCGTCCTCGCGCTGCCGGCGTGGACCAAGGACGTACCGGCCGCCGCGTCGCGCTGGGAAAAGGACATCAGCGCATTCGAAGCCTCCGACAAAACCAACCCGCCGCCTGCCAACGCGATCATCTTCATCGGCAGCTCCAGCGTGCGCATGTGGAAATCGCTGGCACAGGATTTTCCCGAGCACAAGGTCGTCAACCGCGGCTTCGGCGGCTCGCAGATCGCCGATTCGGTGGAGTTTGCGGACCGGATCGTGGTGCCGCACAAGCCGCGCCTCGTCGTGCTCTACGCCGGCGGCAATGACATCAACGCCGGCAAAACCCCCGAGCGCGTGTTCGCCGATTTCCAAGCCTTCGTCGCCAAAATCCGCGCCGGCCTGCCCACCACCAAAATCGCCTACATCTCCAGCGCCCCGAATCCCGCCCGTTGGGCACAGATCGAAAAGGTCCGCACCCTCAACACGCTGATCCGCGAATTCATCGCCAAAGACAGCTCCATCGTATTTATCGACGTCCACTCACGGATGCTCGGCCCCGACGGCCAGCCGCTCCCCGACATCTACCTGAAGGACCGCCTGCACATGAACGAAAAGGGCTACGCCATCTGGAAGGAAGTAGTCGGGCCGTATTTGAAGTAAGCGGCGAACCGAAGGTCCCCGGAGCGCGGCGTTCACGCCGCAGAAACGTCCGCAGGTAACGGGAGCGTCAGGTAAACCACACGGTCTCTTCGCCCTCCACCTACTGCGGCGTGAACGGCGCGCTCCCTCGCGACAGCGGCGCTTCGCGGCCGGGCGGAGCAACGGAGTTGCGGTAGAAAGTAGCCCACGGTTTGAGCCGTGGGTTGTGGTCACAAGGGGAGCAAGCCGCAGAGCGGCGGCAGAGCGCGCACCCGATGCTCCGGGGCTGGGCGTTCTGCCGCCCCGGGGCTTGATTCGGAGCGAACCCTCTCCCACGGCTCACGCCGTGGGTTGCTCTCTGTCGCTGCTCCGCAGCTTCATGCGTTCCCCGAGCAGGACAATGCAGTGGAGAGCGACCTTCACCGAGCACGGGCATGAGCGAACTACCGACGCCACTCTCCTATTTCTTCACCTTCACCGCCTGAAACTGCAGCGTCGGCCAGCGCGCCGGCTTGCTCACGCCGCCTTCCACGAGCACGGGCGAGAGCGAGTAAGTTGCGCCCGCCGGAGCCTCGCCGACCGTCGCGCGATTCTCGACCACCACGTTGAAACGCCACGCCGCGCCGTTGCCGGGCTTCGGGGCGAAGGACTTCGGCAGCGAATCAAACGGGATGGAAATCTCGGCGGTCCAGCCGGGCGCGCCGCCGGGGCCGGCAGCGGTCGCCGCGGCGGTCCACGCCGGATTCCAATCTCGACCGGCCGCTTCGAGTTTGAGTGCGACGATGGCTTCGGCCCGCTTCGCCTCTTCCGGCTCGCTGCTGAGGTCCGTGCGCAGCGTGTCGGCGCGCGTTCCGTTCGGTGCAAGGGAAAACTCAAACACTGCCAACCCGTCGCGGCGCGGGTCGAGCAGCACGCGGATCACGTCGCCGCGCTGGAGCTTGCCGTCGTGCGCCGTGTCCCCCGACACCACCTTGGCGTCACGGCAACTCACCGCGAAATGCAACTGCTTGTCATCCCACAGCACGCGCGCCTCGATGGGATCGGCGTTGGTCAAACCGTTGCGCTGGTAGAAGACCGGCAGCCGGGGAGCGAGCGCCCACGAAGGCTCGTCCAGCTTGCCGTCCACGGTGATGGACTCGGCGGCTTGAAGGCACTTTTGCGCGGGCGTGGCGGCCATCTTGAAGGACACCGTGCTGCCGCGAAAAACCTGCGAGGCACCGGCGGCGTTCAACGCGTTCCGTTGCTGGCTGGTGAAGATGAGCGTGTCGTCGGCGAAGAGCGGAGGGCGGCCCACTTCACCGCCGCCGGACAAGTTCTCCTGCCAGCCGAGAAAACCCTCCGCCCAATCCACGCCCCACACCTTGCCGTCCTCGGTGCCGCCGTAGAGCACGCTGCCGACGAGAATCGGCGCGGCCACCACCGGCCCGCCCACCGCGCACGGCTGTTTCCAGGCTAGCTTGCCCGTCGCCACGTCGAGCGCGTGGACGCGCCCGCCGCCATCGCCGAAGGCCACGCGCCCTGCGCTCACGCACGCGCCGCCGGTGACCGACGCCTCCGCCGCGTAACGCCACAGCACCTTGCCGCTCGCCGCCTCGACCGCGCAGAACGCGCCCGCGCGCGTCCCGACAAACACCCGCGTCCCATCCGTCACCGGCGTGGCCACGATGGCTCCGCCGAGATTCGTCGCCCACCGCTCCACGCCGAGCCGCGCGTCCACCGCGTAGAGAAAACCATCGCGCGACCCGAAGTAGATGCGCCCGTCGGCCGCGCATGCGCTGCCGTCAATCCAGCCGCGTGCCGGAAAATTCCAGACCATCCGCCCACGCCGCGCATCCAACGCGTAGAGCCGCCGGTCCAGCCCGCCGAAATAAACCAGCCCACGATAGAGCAGCGGTGTTCCGAGGCATTCGCCGCCCGCCGGAAACGTCCAGCGTTCGAGACCATCGGTCGCGTTCACCGCGTGCAACACGCCGTCCTTGGTTCCGGCGAACAGCGTGTCATCCGCGAGCGAGATGCCGCTCGTCACGCTCCACGGCTGCGCCTGCAATTCGTAGGGCAGCCCATACACCAACCGCCCCTCGCTCCACACCGCGCTGCTCGTGTGCCGCTGGTCGTGGACGTATTGCTCCGTCGCCGCCGCCGCCATGCGCAACGGCGGGCCAAACACCGCGCCCGGCATCGCCCCGGCGCGGGACGGCAGCTTGCCCTCGGTCAGCCAGTTGTTCTCGAAGGCCGCGAGTTCCGCGCGCTCCGACTCGGCGGCGAACTTCTTGAGCAACTCCGCGTTCCCGGCGAAACGCGCCTGCGCCGCCTCGCACAACGTCCGCGCCACCGTGTAGCGCCCCGTCTGAATCCACCCGCGCGCCGCCGCGAGGAAGCCGTCGGCCAACGTGCCCTGCTCCACCTCGACGTCACCCGCCGCGAGCACGCGCGCATCGCGATAGTGCGCCTCCGTGCCGCCGAGGAACGTCGCGGGCCGCCCGCTGTCCGCGCGCGTCAGCTTCAGCTCGGGGTTCGGTCGGGTCGTGAAAAACTCCAGCACGTGCGGCCCCGCCGCGAGCTGCACCGTGCCGATGGTGTCGTAAGCGTGACCGGCGAAACCCTTCTTGTTGAACCAGCCCGAGATGACGGGCGTGGTGCGATTGCCGTCCAGAAACAGCACGCCGATGTGCTGGCTCGTCCGAGCATCCCCGATGACAAACTCGTATTTCCCCGCCACCGACACGGCAATCTCCGCACGGAACACATGGAAGAACTGCCCGCCCAGCCCCGTCGTCGCGTTCGCGTTGCGAAAGAGATTCGTCACCACGTAACGCCGCCGTTTCGCGGGATCGGGTTGCTTCTGCGCATCGGCCAGTTCGGCAGCTTCCGCCGCGCGGCGCAGCTCCTCCCACTTGCCCAGCACGATGTCGCGGGAGACGAGATCATTGCGATTGAACGGCTGAATTTGGTCGAAGCTCACAGCCGTGTAGCCGCCGGTCGGTGCCCACTCCTTGCGCCCAATCGCGGACACTCCCGCCGGCACGGGCGGCAGGTTGGTGCCGAGGTTCCCGAAATAGACATGATAGGTCCCTTGCCCCACCGCCCCATCGAACACCACGCGGAACTGCGTCGTGTCCGCCGCGCACACAAGCAGACTGGCCGGCTGCCCGTCCGGCCCGACCACGCGCACATCGCGCCCGTCGGGTTGGGCGAGACCGTGGTGGGTGAAGCGCACCTCGTAGCTCGGGGATTTCTCTGCGGCGACGGCACGCACGCGGAAGAGGTGGTTCGTGAGCCACGGGCCATCGGCGGCGAGTGCCGGGAGCGTGAGGAAAAGCAGAACCGAAAAAGCGACCAGCCACCGCCCGCAACGCGGCCGCGTCATAGCCCGCAAATTCGCGTTGGTTGCCCGCACCTTACGGCCCAACGGGCCGTTAGACCCCAGCCCAGGGCTGAGCGCAGCGATGCCCTGGGAACTGGACCCACACAAAACCGCAGCGCCCTGAAGGGGCGCGAGAGACGGGATAACCGTGCGACTCTCGCGGCCCTTCAGGCCGCCGTCTTCACCCGCCGCCAACACCCAGGGCATCGCCGCGCTCAGCCCTGGGCTAGGTTCTGCCGGCCCGTTGGGCCGGGCGAACGCGTTTGCCGCGACGAGGCGTCCTGCGTCACCGTGAAAACCCAGTCCCAAAACATCGTCGCGCTTGTTTCGCTGCCTCATCGTCCCTCCCCCTTTTCCGCCGCCGCTGCTGCGATGACCTTCTTCGGCGGCGCGCCGTAGAGTTCGATTTCGGTGATCGAGGAGTGTCCGCCGAGGACATAGACGCGGAGCTTGTTCGTGAAGACCGGCTTCGGAAGCTGATAGACGTGGTAGGGATGGCTGCTGCTGCGCGCTTTCACCACGCCGAGCCAGAAGCCGCGCTTGAGCTGCCGGCGCTCGAAATCCGACAGCCCCGTGCGCGTCTCGCGGCTCTCCACGAAGGCGTCCACCGAGAGCGGCTCGACGCGCGGTTGCGCGGGATCCTCGGCGATGACGATGTGTGAAACCACCCGTTTCACCGGCAGCGTCAGCTCGATCCAGCACGGCAGGCTCGGGTAGGACTTCGTCGCGCTGAGCGAACTGCCGTCGCCGAACCAGTTGCCCTTGAGCAATGCCGGCTCGGACTCGAGCGCGCGACCGTTCACGAGCGAGAACGCGTCGGCCATCGCGGTGTCGTGCGGGTCGTCCTGCTCGGTGACGTTCTTGTAGATGCCCACGGTCACGGGCGGATTCGCGCGCGTGGCCTCGGCGATCTCGCCGCGATACAGGCTCGGAATGCGAATCACGTTCTCCGACGGAAAGCGCAGCGGGCGCACGGTCACGGTGCTCGCAGCGTCGCCGTCGCCGCTCAACCGCACCGTCACGTTCACGCGCTCGGGCCGGTCGCCGAGCCGCAGCAGCGCGTGCTCGACGCCCTCCGTCGTGCCCGGCGTGGCGGACAACGCCACGCGCCGCACCGTGGCGGCAGCCGCGTTCGTCCCGCCGCGCTCGACTTCAAGAATCTCCAGCGCCAGCCGGCCCGCGCCCTTCACCGCGCGATGCCGCCACTCGACGAGATACGTGCCGAACGCCTCGCCGTTGCAATTGCCGCCGAGCGAATCGCGCGCCGTGACCTTGCCCGTCACGCCCGCGAGGTCGTCGCCGAGCGGGACGTTGTTGGTGAGCTTCCGCCACCACGGCGCGTCCTCGACGCGCTGGAGGCCGAGGAGCGCTTCGAGTTGCGCCCAGCGTTGCTCGACGACCTCCGGCTCGGCGTAGCGGTTCAGCGACGCGCTCCAAGCGGCCTTGCCCTCCGCGCCGAGCAGCAGCGCCTGGCCGCGCAACGTCCCGACGGCGAGCCGGCCATCGGGGAGAAAGGCGAGCTGCGCCGCGCTGCCGACTTCCGCGCGCCAGAGCCGTTTCAGGCTGAAGTCGAACAGCTCGACATGGCCGGAGTAGTTCGCGACGGCGAGGCGCTGGCGGGCCTCGTCCACGGCCAGCGAGAGAATCAAATTCTCCGTGCGCGCGGTCGCGAGGCCGGCCCACTGCGCGTCCGCGAGGCAGACGGTGTCGCCCACGGTGAAGACCTGCCGGCGGTCGGCGAGAATGCGGCGCTGGGTCTTGGTCTGCGTGCCGGCGAGATAGCTCGGCACGGTGAAACGCTCGGCCAGCAGCGGTCGCAACGCCCCATCCAGCAGCACCGCCACCGGCTCCGGCGCGGCGCGCGAGGTGAGCGTGGCGAGAACCGAACCGCCGGCGACGAACTCCAGCGACTGAAGTTTCGTGCCCGCCTCCGCGAGTCCGGCGAAGGCCGCGATTGGTTCCAGCGCGACGGCGACGCGGCGTTTCTCGCGGCCTGTGAGCGCGTCGCAGAAGACGAGGTCGTCACCCGTTTCGCCCGCGAGGCCCGGCGCTTTGCCGGTGAGGCGATAGACCAGCGTGTCGCCCGCATCGAGCGCGGCGACGAACGTGGCCTGGCGCGAGAAGAGGATTTCCTGCGCGGTCTCGTAGGCGTCCCACTCATCGAACTTCCAGCGCGGCTTCAGGTCGAGCGTGAGCACCTCGAAGCCGTTGCCCAGCGGCAGCACGCAGTAGCGGCCGCGCGGGTCGAGGTGCCGCAGGCCGCGCAAGCGCCAGCGCAGCGAGCCGTCGGCCTCGCGCAGGTAAGCCGCGCCGTCCGACTCCACGCCCACGCGCCCGCCGTCGAGGAAGGTGAGGCCGGCGGTGTTGACGTGGCCGACCTTGTCCTCGGCGAGCAGCTTCCCGGCGGGGTCGAAGACGAAGAGGTTCGTGGCGTAACCCATCGTGCCGAAGGCGATGCGCGCGCCGTCCGCGCTCACGGCGATGCGCTGGACGGGCGCACCATCCATCGTGGCGAAGGAAGTGCCGGGGGTGAGTTTGCCGGGGAGGGTGTGGGTGGTGAGGGGAGTCTTGGGCGAAGCGTTGCGTTCTCCCTCACCCCGGCCCTCTCCCGCTGGGAGAGGGGGAATGGCAGTCCGCGCTGGGGCGGAAGTGGCGGCCTTGGTGTTCGTTGCGATGGCAGTGGCGGGCTGCGCATTGCCTGCGACGGCCGTGCTGGCTCCCTCTCCCAGCGGGAGAGGGCTGGGGTGAGGGAGAACGGCTCCGCTCGCCGAAGCCGCCTGCGAAGTCACCGTCAGCGCTGCCAGCGCCGCGCGAATGCCCTTCTCATCCGGCCCCAGCAGGCACAGCACATCCCGGTTATAGGCGAAGGGGCTGCGCACGACGGTCAGCACGCCGCGTCCGGGGCCGGGGTAGCTGGCGGTGAGCGGGCGCGTGAGGAGCTGGTTCTCCTGCAATTCCTCCAGCAGCACGCTCTCGCCCTCGCCGCCGAGCAGCACGAGGTGGTGCGGGACGTGTTGGGCGGGGTTCATGTCGCGCCAGTCGGCGTAGAGATGCACGCGCTCCTCGTTGGCGAAGACGCCCGGCTGCGAGGCGCGGCGGACCTCGGCCTTCACGCCGAGTGCTTGCAACGCCTTCGCCGCATCCTGCGCGAGCGTTTGCCGCGTGAGCGCCTGTGAATCATCCAGCACGATGACCACCGGCTGGCCGTCCTTGCGCCGCGAGGCGATGAACTGCCGGACCAGCTCCGCGCGTTGCACATCCACCGCCGGCAGTTCGCGCACCGCGCTGGCGAACAACTGCGATTGCGCGGCCACGACAGTCACGGGGGCTTCTACCTGGCGACCGCTCACGAGTTCCGTGACTTGGATTTTCCACGAGCCGGGCGCGCTGCCGAGCGGGGCGGAGAGCTCGCCAGTGTAGCTCGGGAACGCCGCGCCGTTGGACTCCCACACGGTCTTCCCGCTCGCGTCCAGCAGCGCGAGGCGCAAGGGAACGCTCGCGTTGACAGCCTTCCCGTCGCTGTCGAGCGGCGTGACCTTCACCGGCCACGGGCGGCCGGCGGGCACGGACGCGGGCGCTTCCAGCCGCAAGCTGGCAATCGCGCGCGGCAGGCTCACGAAGACGCGGAACGGCGTGAACGACAGGTCCGCGACGGCCTCCGCGCGCCCGTCCTTCGCCGGGCCGGTGGCGACGCGCTCCTGCGTGAACAGCTCGTAGGTGAAGCGCTCCGCTGGGAACTGCACGGGCTCCTTCAGCGGCACGAGCGTCTGCTCGACCGCTTCCAGGCCCGCGCTCCACTCCGGGTTGCCGCTGACGCGCGGCGTGCCCATCCAGCTTGGGTGAAGCGTGTTCCAGACGAACGTGTAGCGGCCTTCGCCCGCGTGCGTGGTCTGCACGAAGACACGGTCGGTGCGGGGCCGCGCGAAGGGCTGCACGAGCGGCTCCAAGTCGGCGCGGAGCGCGGCGGCCTTGCGGCGCAGCTCGCCGAAGAGCCACGCGTGGCCGACATCGTGCAGCGCGTTCAACGACCACGTCGCGCTGCACTCGTGGACCTCGGTGAAGTCGTCGGTGATTTGCCGCGCGCCCTTGGGCAGCAGCGTCGAGCGTGCGCCGGCCAGCAGGTGCCCGCCACCCGCGCTGAACCTCTCCAGCGCCTCGCGATGGCGCGGCAGCAGGTAGTGCAGGTTCGGGAGGATGACCACTTTGAAACGGCTCAAGTCGCCGGCGTCCACGCGCTCCTCGGAGAGCACCTCGGCGTCGTGGCCGAGCAGCGCGAGCTGCGCGAGCGCGGCGTAGGCAGTGAGGTGCGGCGAGACCATGCGCCCGCCGGGCAGGTCCAGCGGCAGCGCCTGATAGATGGTCTGGTGAAACGGATAGAAGACCGCGATGGGCGCGCGCGGTTCAAGCTGCGCGAACATCGGGCCGTAAGTCCGCAGCAGCGCCGCGATGTCCTCGCGCTCCTCCTGGATGCCCATCAAGTTCGCGCCGCCCTGCGGGCCGGTGACTTCGCGCCACGCGTCGCGGTAGCCGAAGCCCTTCACCCCGGCGGCGAGGTAGCCGGCGAGGTGCTGCTTGGTGTTGTAGAAACCGGTCGGGCCGGCGGTGCTGAGGCCGAGCGTGCCCCAGCAGTTTTTCCCGGTCATCTGGAGGAAGCGCGTCCGCACGAACGGCTCGAAGATGAGCGTCTGCCCGTAGTCGCCGCAGCCGCTCTGCACCGTGATGAGATTCGCCTCGCGCTGCGCCGTGCCGGGGTAGCCGCCCGCCCACGTCGCCTCGTAGCCGGGCGGTCCGAGCGCGGCGTAGCGTAGGCCGGGCAGCAGCGGTTCCACGTCCACGCGCGCCTGCCGGTAGAAGTCCGCGAGCAAACTGTTCTCATCGTGCGCCCACGCCTCGAAGCGCCGGCCGTTCTCCGTGACGAGCGGCGGCGGTGTCTTGCCGGTGAACGACAGGTTGAAGTTCGCAGCGGCGTGACCGGCAGGCGGCGGACGGAACTTGTGCTTCGCCTCGAAGGTTTTCATCTGCTCGATAAGCCGCAGCGTGCGCCCGCTGTCGCCGATTTCCGCGTTGCCGATGGGCGCGGTGTCAGCCTTCACGAGCGACATGCCGGCGAAGTTGTCGAACTTGTCGGCGGTCTGCGCGACGAGCTGGAACTTCCGCATCTCGGCGGCGACCTCCTTCGCGACGCTGTGGACGAGCGAGTAGGGAATGAAGCCGCTGAGGACGCTGTTCAGCTCGCCCATGCCCTGCGCCGCGAGCGCCTCGTGAACGGTCTCGAAGCGGTTCTGGTAGTAGAACACCTCGTGCGCCGGGAGCGACGGCGTGCGGCGCAAAATCATCTCCACCTCCGCGACCTCGCTCGACGAGTCGCGGCCCTGGTAGTTCGGGAACGCGCCGCCGGGGCCGATGCCCCAGTCGGTGAGATTCAAGTTGCCCTGCCGTCCGAGGATGGCGGCGTTGCGGGCGATGACGCGGCGGCCCTCGTTCGCGTCGGCGATGCTCTTGGGCGCGGTGACGTAGGGAAAGCCCGCGTCAATCTGCGACCACGCGCTCCAGCAGTTGTGGTCGAAGTGCGCGAACGGTTCGCGGAAGCGCGGCGCGGCAATCCGCACGGACCACGACGCGGCGCGCAGTTCGCCGAGCGTCGCGGTGAGCTGGTAATCGCCCGCGGGCAGCGCGGCGGTGGCGCTCGCGTCGAGCCGAAAATGGAATGGGTGCTGCCCGGCGGCGACGGCGGGAACCTCGCGTTCCACCAGCGCGAACTCGCTCCCACCGCGACGCAGGCTGACGCGGAGGTTCCCAGCGGCCACGGGCGCGGCGCTCTTGAGCACGGCGCTGAAGGGCAGCTCGCTGCCTTGCACGAACGCGTGCCGGCCCACAGGGCTGAACACCGAGAGCGTGGCGCGGGCGGCTGGGTTCAGAATGCCTTGGATGAAGTCGGCTTGCAGCGCGGACTGCGGCGAACACTGGCCGCGCCGGTCCACGACGATGCGGAGGCGATAGACGTTGCCGGGCACCTCGGGCGCGATGATGTCGAACAGCTCGGCCTCGCCCGTGGCGCGGACGGCGAGCGTTTGCCAGCCGGCAGCGGGCGCGTCGGCAGGGAGTTCGCGGAGCCAGCCGTCCTCGCCGAGCACCGGCTCGCGCCACAGGAAGGCGGCGACTTGCGGCGGCGTGAGCGTGGCGGTGTCGAGCGCGTCCTGAAACTGCACGCGCACGCGGAGCGGCTGGCCCGCGTCGAGGCTGTAGCCTGCGAGCGAAACGGCCAGCAGGCGCGGTTCGCGCGACTCAGGCGCGGTGGCGTCCACCACGATGCGGCGGCGCGGGAACTTGCCGAGGTCGCCGTGGAATTTCACCGGCTGATGGCTGTCGCGATTGCCGACCGTGATGTCCGCGCCATCGCGCGCGCTGTAGGCGAAGAAAGTTCCCGACGCCGAACCCTTCGCGGTCGAGGCGAGTTTCAAGTTGCCCGCCGGGCCGGCGATGAGGACTTGCACGTTGGTCCCGCGCACCGTCACGGGCACGGCGGACTTGGGCAGCACGAGCGTGAAGCGGTTCTCGACGAACACGCCGCCGTCGGTCGCGGGCTGACCGGCTTCGTCGAGCACGGTGAGACCGTCGGCGGTGAGGTGGAAGTGGCGGTCGGTGGGCGCGACGCGGTAGCCGGGGCCGTTCGTGTTCGCGAGCAGGTAGAGCGTGAGGCGCTTGAAGGTCGTGGTGGCGGAGAGGATTTGCTCCTTGGGCAGGAGTTCCTCCGCGCCCCAGTAAAGCCGCGGCGCGACCGGCAGCCGGCGCACCTCGGCGGGCATCGGGCGGATGGCGCTGCCGTCCACCGCCATGATGGTGACGGGGTGCAGCAGCACATCGAGCGTGCGGCCATTCGCGCGGAGGCTGGGGTCTTGCGTTGCGACCTGCCCGGCGCGGACGGCGAACCGGTGCGCGCCCGGCTCGATGACGTGTTCGCCTTCCGCGAGGTCGAGCGTGAGCGTGTCGGTGCGCCCGAGGAAGCTGCCCTGGTAGCTGCGCTGGAACGGGTGCTTGCCGTCAATGACGATGCTGTAAACGGCGGTCGAAAAGTGCGGCGGGGTCACGGATGTGACGGGGCGGTCGAAAAGTGCAGCACCTTCATTAACCATGAAGCATGTATCGCACTATGGAAGACTGGGCAAACATAAGGCAGCGGGTGTTGGTGGAGGGAGTAAGCA
>CAMAUZ010000092.1 GCA_945861535.1 Akkermansia muciniphila
CCACTCCGCCAGGAGCGATGCGCCTAAAAACGGAGAATTTGGGTGATTTATCCGTCGCCGGAGGAAAAATCCGTCGCGCACCGCCTGCGCACCCCCTCCGCGTCGCGCCCCGTTTCCAAAAACGCGCGTTTTCGGCCAGACACTAACTAGCCAGTCGAGCCGAATTTCTGGCCCAGAGACGCGACGATCCCAGCGCGGCGGAGCCGCAACCCAAGGAGCGCGGTTGTGTCCGCCGAGGACCAGCCGCAGCAGCCCAGAAACATCGTGGGCACCCGTTGAAATCAGACGCTTCCCGTGCGGTCGGCCTGCTGCGGCTGGTGCTCCGCGCACACAGCCGCGCTCCGGGAAAAATCCTCGCGTGGCACGAGGAATTCGGAGCGCGGCAGTTATGCCGCTTCAGCGTGAGAGGTGCGGGCAGGTTCGGACCCGCTGCGGCGTTCGAACGGTGAAGCGGCGTTTACGCCGCGCTCCATGGGTTGCGGCTCCGGCGCTCTGGGTTCATCGCGTCTCTGTGGTTCTCACATTGGTTCCCACTACAGAGATACGCCTGCGGACCTTCCCATTTTTCCCGCGAAACACGGTGCCGACTCGACCTGTTCTCCCGCGTTTTGTAATGGCTGAAAATTTCCGGCCCCGTACACTCCACCCCATTCCGTTCGACTTCGGTCGGCGTCGGCAACGGTGCCGCGGCGGCGGTGTCGGCGGACGCAGCAGCGATTCATCCAACCAACCAAGGCCGATCTATGTCCAACGACAACTTCAGCGAAGTCTCCACCCAATCCTGGTTCAGCCGCATCGGGGATTCGATCAAGGGCATGCTCTTCGGCGGTCTGCTCGCCGTCGTCGCGGTCGTCGTGCTCTTTTGGAACGAGGGGCGCGCGGTAAATCGCGCCCAGGCCTTGAAGGAGGGCGCGGGCGCCGTCGTCGCGGCGAGCGCCGAGCGCGTCGAGCCGGCCAACGACGGGAAATTGGTGCATCTCAGCGGCCTGGCGACGACAACCGAGACGCTGGCCGACGGTGAGTTTGGAGTCGCGACCAACGCGCTGAAACTCCGCCGCAACGCCGAGATGTATCAATGGAAAGAAACCAAGAGCGAAGCGAAGGACAAGAATCTCGGCGGCAGCGAGACGACCAAGACGACCTACAGCTACGCCAAACAGTGGAGCGCGTCGCTGATCGATTCGGCGCAATTCAAGCAGCGCGAGGGCCACACCAATCCGGCGGCGATGCCCTACGCGACCCGGACGAGCACCGCGGAAAAGGTCACGGTCGGCGCGTTCACGCTTTCGGGCGGGCTGACCGGGTTGATCAACAATTTTACCGAGCTGCCGGTCGAGCAGACCGAGAGCCTGCCAGCGCCGCTGAAGACGAAAGCGAAACTGCAGGACCGCCGCATCTTCCTCGGCGCGGACCCGGCGTCACCGCAGATCGGCGATCAGCGCATCGGGTTCCAGATCGCCCGCCCGGCGGTGGTCAGCCTGATCGCGCGGCAGGTCAAGGGCACCTTCGAGCCTTACACCACGAAGAACGGCGGGACGATCCAGTTGTTGCAGGTCGGCGAATTCTCGGCAGGCGCGATGTTCCAACGCGCCGAGGCGGAAAATGCGTGGCTGACGTGGGCACTGCGGCTCGGCGGATTCATCGCGATGTGGATCGGCTTCATGCTCATCGCCAAGCCGCTCGCAGTGCTGGGCGACATCGTGCCGTTCATCGGCACGGTGATCGAATTCGGGACCGGGCTGATCGCCCTGTTGCTCGCGGGCGTGATCTCGCTGGTGACCGTGGCGGTGGCGTGGATCGTGTATCGGCCCGTGCTCGGGGTGGCGCTGCTTGTGACGGCGATCGCCCTGCCGTTCCTGGTCAAACGGATGCGCCAAGGGGCAAAGCCCGCGGCTCAGCGGTGAGCGCTGGGTAGCCGCCGACGTGAGGAGGCGGAGGGCTGGCAGGAAGGTTGGACCGTGCCGTCCGGCGCGGGCGCATCCGGGCGCTGCCCGCGGCGTAGCGCCGACTTCCAGTCCCGCTGTATCGCGGGTTTAAAAACCCGCGTGGGTCCTGCCACCCGGAGCGCCTCGGTTCGGCACACGCGCCCGAAGCCCCGCGGCCGCGGCCGATTTAGAAATCAGCGATACAGCAGGTTTGGAAACCCGCGCGGCGGGGGCGGTGCGCGCCGGCGCTCACGGGCACCCGCTCCGCCTGCCAACCTACGGCCGCGCAAACGTACCGCAGGCGTCTCGCCTGCGCTACCCCGGCCTGCCCGTTCGCCACGCCCCACGCGGATACGTTGGCCCGATGCTGCGTCCTTTTTATGGCGCTCGGGTTCTCCTCGCGCTGGCGCCTACGTCGGTCGGCTCACGCGTCGATGATATTGCCGCGCACCGCCATGCGTTTGAGGACGATGCCGGTCGCCGCGAGGTCGCGCCAGACGGCGTAGTGCGGGGTTTCGGTATGCGCCTTGATGGCGGCCTGGTCGTGATAGGCCTCGCTGAGACCGAAGAGGTTGGGCTGGTCGAAGGCGCGGCTGATTTCAAAGCGGGTGCAGCCCGGCTCCCGGCGCGACGCCGCGGCATTGGCCTGCATGACAGTGAGGAATTCGTCCACACGCGCGGGATCAATTTCGAGGACAACGGTGATGGAAACCATGAGCGGGATGGGGTTGGAGAAGTTGTTTTTGTTGACTGACGCGACTCGCGGATCGTGGCCCGCGACGGCTTTTGCGGCGGGACTTTGGGAGCGGGTGGAGGTGGTGTCAAACGCGTTGCGCGGTGGGTATGAGCGAAGGGCGCGTCTCAGTTTCCTGCAACCTTCGGCAGGCACGGGTGGTGTGGTCGAGGAAACCTGCGGCGGCACGCGCGCGGGCGGGGTGGGGCAGGCATCCTTGCCTGCCAGTTCGGGCGGCATCCCTGCCGCCCGCTTCCATGGCCGAGCACCCCCGCGAACCGGGAACACGGGGCAGGGATGCCCCGCCAACTGGCAGGCAAGGATGCCTGCCCCACCCGGCTGGCGCCGACGCCAAGCCGCGTGCAAGAAACTGAGATGCGCCCACGAGCGAAGGGCGCGTCTTGGGTGCTCCATGACCGACAGCGTTGGCGAGTCCGCCAGCCACCGACCCGAATTCTCGCAGGGTAACTCCCGGTGGGAAGGACGATCCCTGCCCGGCCAGGGGTTCGCTCGTCCGTGTGGTCTGGGGGCGCATCTCGGCCGTTTCGATGCAGTTGGAATGGGAAAGAAAACTACCGAGCCACGACGAACCCAGAGCGGCGGAGACGCAACCCATGGAGCGCGGCGTTTACGCCCCTTCACCCTCCGAAAGTCGTCGCGGGTCCGACCATGCCCACACCTCCCACGCTAAACGGCATAGATTCCGCGCTCCGAATTCCTCGCGGAGCGCGAGGATTCCGGAGCGCGGGCGTCCCGCCCGCAGCAGCTACGCACCCGCGAGGACGCCACAAATTTCCAACGCCCCGGCTCCGATGATGCCGCTGCGGCCGGGACGGCCGCGCTCCGTGGGTTGCAGCTTCGCCGCGCTGTACTACAACCCTGCAAAATCCTCGCGCGCCGCGAGGATTTCGCCCGGGGCGCGGCTGTGTGCGCGGAGCACCAGCCGCAGCAGGTTGACCGCACGGGAAGCGTCTGATTTCCACGGGCGCCCACGACGTTCCGGGGCTGCTGCGGCTGGTCCTCGGCGGACACAGCCGCGCTCCTTGGGTTGCGGCTCCGCCGCCCTGGATTCATCGTGTTCTCGGGGTCCAAGCGACTTGGCTCGACTGAACAGTCACGGCTTAACACCTACGTGCCGCAGACCGTTCCCCCGCTCCGAGGCGTCCGTCACCGGCTGGGATCCGTCCGGCGTTTTCGTTCGCGCCAGCTTTGCCGCGCGAGGGGCAGCACCCACAGCGCCGCCAGCGCCACGCACGCCCTGCCGAACACATCGCCGTGCCGTGTGTAATACGTCAGCGCCCGCTTCTGTCCCTCGGGCAGCAGCGGGAGGCGGACGGTCTTGAAGCCTTCGCCGTAGATGTCCCGACCCGCGCGGAAATAGTCTTCGTCGAGCCGGCCGCAGGCATCGACCCAGCAGGTGAGGCCGTTGTTGGTGCAGCGCACGAGCGGGAGGCCGTTCTCGATGGCGCGGAACACGGCGACGGCGGCGTGCTGCCATTGCTGCGCGCTTTCGCTGAACCAGCCGTCGTTGGTCAGGTTCACAAGAAAATCAGTGTCGTCGCTGACATACTGGCGGGCCAGGTGCGGCAGGACATCCTCGAAACAAATCAGCACCGCGGTGCGGGCGCGCGGGTGCTCGAGATCGAACGGCACCACCGTCGTGCCCGTGGCGAACCCGCCGCCGATGGGCGTGACCCATTTGAGAAACGGAAGCCATTTCACCAGCGGGATGTATTCGCCAAAAATCACGAGGTGGCGCTTGTCGTATTTCGCCACGAGGCGACCGGCGCGATTGATGAGAAAGCTGCTGTTGAATTCGCGCACGGCCTTGGGATCGGTCGCCGTCGGGTCGGGTTCCAAATCGTCCGCGCCGAGAATGATCGCAACCTGGTTTTCCGCGGCGAGCCGGCTCACGGCGTCGCTGATGAATTGGTCGTAGCGCAACAGCCCCGGCACCGCGGCCTCGGGCCAGATGAGCAGATCGGGTTTCGTGGCGAGCGCGGTGCGGGAGAGCGCGAGGAGTTTTTCGAAACGATTCGTGGCGGTGCCAGGATCCCAGAGCAGGCGCTGCGGGATGCTCGGCTGCACGAGGGCGATTTTGATTTCACGTTCGGCCGGGGCGCGCGCGGCGAGGCGCGTCATGCCGAAGGAACACGCGGCGGCGACGCCGAGCATGGGCACCACGATGTCGCCGAACGCCAGGCCGCGTTGCTGCGGCTGCCGCACGAGCAGCAGCAGCGCCGCCGCCAGCCCGACCGAGAACCACACGAGCAGAAACGACACGCCGTACACCGCGGTGACCGACGCGATCTGCGTGACGGGCAACATGCGGTACTGCGACACGCCCAGCGCCAGAAACGGAAAGCCGGTGAACAAGCGGCCGACGATCATCTCGAGCGCAACCCAGAGCACCGCGCACAGGAGCGCCCAGCGCAGCCGCGCGAGTCGCGGCGTGGCGGCGAAGGCTTCGAGCGAGGCGAAGTGCGGCGTGGCGAGGGGAGCGCCGAGCATTGCTCGGCCTTGACCGCCGATCTCGAGTCCGGCCGAGCGATGCTCGGCGCTCCGTTCGGGTTCAGGAGTTCCCGGCGTGGAATTGCCCGCCACGTTGCGGGGAAAAAGCCGCCAGCACAGCCAAACCCAGACGCCGGAATAGACCGCGAGATAGGCGCACAACGCGAGCCAGCCGAGGATTTTTTCCCAGCCGACCGGCATGTGCAGGAGCCAGTAGAGCGTGGGCAGGCAGAATGCGAGACCGCCAAGATAGCCCAGTCCGAACGCGCGTTTTCCCCCGGTGCCCAGTGCGGCGAACAGCAGCAGCCCCGGCCCGATCCACGCCAGGCCCGCAATCGAAGAGCGCGGGAAAGCCGCCGCCAGCAGCAGTCCCGCCACGAGGGCGAGCGCGAGACGAATCCGGCCCTGGTGTTTATCAAACCAAGCTTGCAAGCGCGCGAGCTTGCCGCCCACCGGCACGAAGGCAAGCGCTGGCGGCAGCCGGGCGCGGTTCAGGGTGGAGCGTGATGCGTGATGCATGATGCGTGATTTCAAATCCAATCTCCCCCGCCAATCACGAAGGCTCCGAACCGAGTTCACGGATCACGCATCACGGATCACGCATCACGCCCCCGTCGCTGGCGAAAAACCTCGCCGCTGGTCAAAACAAACCACCGGCTCGCTCATCCGTTCAGTGCATGAAATTAATCCCACCGCTCAAGTCCCTGTAAACAGGCGGTTTGTCCGGCTCCTGGCGCTGTAAAATCCGCCTTGGCATCGCTGTTGCTAAGACCGTATGCGCGTTGTGCGTAGCACCAGTTGTTCGGATTTGGGCACCGCTTTTCAGGCCGGTCGGCGCGGGGATTTGCGCCGGGTGGGCGGGCGGTGTGCGCCGGGCAGTCGGTAGTAACCAACCATCGGAAAACATGAAAAAAATCGAAGCGATCATCAAACCATTCAAGCTGGAGGAAGTTAAGGACGCCCTGGCGGAAGTCGGCATCGAGGGCATGACCGTCACCGAAGTCAAAGGCTTCGGCCGCCAGAAGGGCCACACGGAAATCTATCGTGGCAGCGAATACACGGTGGACTTCCTCCCCAAGATCAAACTCGAACTGGTCGTCGCCGACAAGCAGGTGACCCCGGCGGTCAACGCCATCATCAAGGCCGCCAAGACCGGCAAGATCGGGGACGGCAAAATCTTTGTCTCCAACGTCGAGGACGCCATCCGCATCCGCACCGAAGAAAAAGGTGAGCAAGCTGTTTAACCCCGCCCCGAACTCATCGACTCCCCACTGAACAACTCAAAGCCCATGAAGAAACTGATTCTCTCCCTGACGCTGCTCGGCCTGTTGACGACCCCGTTGCTCGCCCAAGCCCCGCCGGCCGCCGCACCCGCCGCGCCCGCCGCGCCCAAGGCTGCCGAACCGCCCAAGAAACCCGATCCGACCCTCGAACAACGGGTGGCCGGACTCGAGGCCTACATCGGCAACACCGACCCGACCGCGCCGCTCAAGGTGAAGGTCAAGAAGGACGGCAAGGAAGTGGATGAAGTGCCCAAGGACCTGACGACGCCCTCCGTGGGCGTCGCCGGCCCCGGCCACAACGCCTTCCAGATGGTCTGCGCCGCGCTGGTGCTGTTCATGACCCTGCCCGGCCTGTTCCTCTTCTACGGCGGTCTGGTGCGAAAGAAGAACATCCTCTCCGTCATCGCCCAATGCTTCGGCATCGCGGGCTTGGTGACGATCCTTTGGTATGTCTTCGGGTACAGCTTCATCTTCGCCGGCGGCGACGGTGCCAGCGCCTGGGTCGGTGACTTCAAGCTCAAGGCGCTCCTCGAGGGCGTCACGGGCGCGCCCAACACGGACTACTGCTACTGGGTGAGCGAGAACGTGTTCTCCATGTACCAGCTCATGTTCGCCATCATCACCCCGGCGCTGATCATCGGTGCGATTGCCGAGCGCATGAAATTCTCCGCCGTCCTGCTCTTCGTGACGTTGTGGATGGCGGTGGTGTACTTCCCGCTCGCGCACTGGGTCTGGGGCATCAAGGGTTCGATGAACGGCGTGTGGAACGCCGACGCCAGCATCAAGGCGATCGACTTCGCCGGCGGCACCGTGGTGCACATGAGTTCCGGTTGGAGCGCCCTGGTCCTCTGCCTTCTGCTGGGCAAGCGCCTGGGCTTCGGCAAGCAGCCCATGCAGCCGCACAGCATGACGATGTGCGCCATCGGCACCGGCATGCTCTGGGTCGGCTGGTATGGATTCAACGCCGGGTCGGCGGTCGCCGCTGACGGCGTCGCGGCCAACGCCTTCACCACCACGACCATCGCGGCGGCGGTCGCTTCGTTCGTCTGGGCGATGCTGGAATACATGCTCCGGGGCAAACCCTCCGTGCTCGGCTTCTGCTCCGGCGCGGTCGCCGGCCTGGTCGTCGTCACGCCCGCGTGCGGTTTCATCACCCCCAGCGGCGCCATGGTCATCGGCATCCTCGCCGGCATCATCCCGTTCTTCGCCTGCACCAAGCTGAAACAGATGTTCGGCTACGACGACGCGCTCGACACCTTCGGCGTCCACGCGGTGGGCGGCACGCTCGGCGCGATCCTCACCGGCATGTTGGCCCGCAACAGCGCCAACGCCAACCTCGCCACGAACCTGAAGGACTACGTGAAGGACACGCTCTTCCAGCCGCTCTTGATGGAGCAGCTCAAGGCCGTCGCGATCACCATCGTCCTCGCGGTGGTCGGCACCGTGATCATCGCCTACATCGTCAAGGCCGTCGTCGGCCTGCGTCCGACTGAGGAAGTTGAGACCGTCGGTCTCGACCTCTCGGAACACGGCGAAGAAGGTTACCACGGCTGAGCAGCCGTTCCCCACGCCCGCCGCGTCAGGCCCCGCGACCGCAAGGTCGCCCCTGGCGCGGCGGTTTTGTTTTCCGGGCCGAGAGCTGGCACAAAATGAAGGGGGTAAAACGTGGAAGAAGGGAAGGAGCGGACGATGAAGGTTGGGCCGGAGGCGCATCGCTGCATCTTGCAACCGGTGCCCCATCTCATTGGCATCCGGCTTCACAGACTGTGTGAGTACTCCGTTGCTTCCCTGAAGCCGCCGACGTGAGGAGGCGGACGGAACACGCACAAAATGCGGGGAAATCCGCCCGCCAACGGACCCTCCCGTTTCCGGCTGTGCTGGCTCCCGGCTGCGCCGTCTGGGCGCTCGGGTTCCCCTCACCGCAGGGCGACAGGGACTGTCGGTGATACGTTTCCATCCCTGTTCACAAGGCCTCCCGCAGATTCAGGAAGGCCCACAGAGTAAAGTCCCCCATCTGTGGGCCTCCCTGAATCTGCGGGAGGAATCCGCCGCGGCAGCGCGGGCGGCACCAGCCAACACCCCTCTCCGTTTTCGGGTACGATGCCCTCTGCTGCACCATTTCGGCGTTCGGGTTCTCCTCACGTCGGCGGCTAGCTCCCCTACGCGGGTTTTCACACAGACTGTGAAGCCGGGTGCTAATGAGAGGTGCAAGAAACCGCACAGCACTGCACACGCGCCGGTCAGACTTCGGCCCCACCTTTTTCAGCCCTCACTTCTTGCCGCCATTTTGCTGGCGCAGTTTTTTGGGCGCGGATTTTTCTGCGGCGCTCCCGATCCGCACGACCAGCGCCGTCGTGTTGTCCCGTCCACTGCTGGCCAGCGATGCGTCCACCAATCGCTGCGCCGCGTTGCCATCGCCCGCCGCCATTTCGGACGAGCGCAGCAGTTCCAGCAGTTGCTGGTCGTACAGCCCGTCGGTCAGGCCATCCGTGCAGAGCAGGAAAATATCCCCCGGCTCGCAACCGACCGCGCCCACCTGCGGGTCCACGAACTGGCTGCCCGCGCCCAGCGCCTTTTGCAGCAGGTGCCGTCGCGGATGCGTCCGCGCCTCGCGCTCGTTGAGCTGCCCCATGCGCTGCAACCAGCCCACATGCGTGTCGTCCTGCGTGACCAGCTTGATGCTCCCGTCGCGCGCCGAGAGATAATAAATCCGGCTGTCCCCGATGTGCCCGAAATACATCCAGCCCGGCGTGAACCAGCACAGGCTCAGCGTCGCCCCCATGCCGCGACATTCCTCGTAACTGCTCCCGAGATACGTCAGCGCCCGGTTGGTTTGGGTGAACAGTTCCGACAGCACATCGCCGAAGCCGGCGGTCATCCCGGCCGCCGTTTGCTGAAACGAGCGCGGCAGCAATTGCGTGATCTTCTCCACCGCGATCCGGCTCGCGTATTCCCCGGCCGCCGCGCCGCCCATGCCGTCGCTCACGGCGAAGGCGAAATCCTGATTCGCCAACGACGCCTCGCCCAAACGGCCCAGATGCCGGACCTCGCGCCCGTCGAACTGGAGCCCGAGAAACGCATCCTCGTTGTTGGCGCGGACATGGCCGCGGTCGGTCCAACCGGACCAATTCAGCAGTTGCGGGGCGGCGGGCGGCGGTGTTTTCGACGGTGCGGCTTTCTTCATGGCGGGTCGTGGGTGAAAAATTGCCGGGCGTGCGGCAGCAGCGTGGCGTACTCGAAATCAATGATGCAAAACCGTCCGTCCTTCTGCCGGTAGGTCACGTTGCGCATGTCCGGATCGTCGTGGCGCACCCCGAACGGCTCCAGTTCCGCGAACAAGGATTTGGTCCGCTCGGCGTCCAGATGCTCGACCCGGGTGCCGCAATTGGTGGTGACGATGCGGAGTTTTTCCGCATCGGCCTCGAGCAACTTCGGCACAAACGTGCAGCCGCTCGCCTCGAGATGCCGCAGGATTTTCACTTCCTGCGCGAACCGCTGCGGGGCGTCCGGCCCGTGGTACGTCTTGCACACCCGGCCATCGAAACTCAGATGGACCGTGGCTCGCAGGGTGTCTTTGACTTGCAGCATAAACCGGCTCCGGTCACTTGGTCCCCGCTCCATCCGACTGGGCCGCCGCCTCGATCGTCTCGCGGACATAGTGCGCGTGGAGCACCGAGCCGAGGCCGAGCGGATGCCGGATGATCCGCTCCTCCAGTTCCCCCTTGGTCCGTTCTTCGTGGAAATGTTTCGCCAGGACCACGCCCACCACCAGCGGATGCTCATCCTTCCCGGAGATGAACACCGGCCCGCCGCTGTCGCCGGCGAAGGTCGTGAAATCCGCCAGAAACACCGGATGCGTCTTCACCGGCAGCAGCGGCGGACTCGCAAAGATGCCCTGTCGCGCAACGGGAAAGCCGGCGCCGTTGGCCTCGAAGCGCTCGGGATAAGTCAGGACAAACAGGGCGCTGCAGAGGTGGACTCCCGCCGCCGTCAGTTGCGCTTCATCGGCCAGCCGCGCCACGGGCAGTGGCGTCACCGCGAGCAGCGGCGGTTCGACCAACCGCAGCACCGCCACGTCCTGTTTCTCGTGCCGCACCCACAGCGGCCCGCCCTCGCGCCGGACGCGAATGGTGTGATCGCGCCGCACGTACGAGCCATCCGGCTTCGCCTCGCGGAGGACGAGGATCGCGGTCGCACCCTTCGTCCGCTCGAGCACGTGCGCCGCGGTGACGAGATAGAGCGCCAGATCGGGCGCGGTGCGACGCACGAGAAAACAGGTCGCCGTGGAATCCGGATGGAAAAGCTTGAACGTCGCCGCCACCACCTCGGTGGCGAAATCTGCGGCGCTCGCGGTTCGAGCGGCCAGGAGGAACAACAGGACCGGGCGGAGGAATAGATTCATTTGGGAACTGGCAATGGCAGACGCTAGCGACCCGTGGTTCGGCTGACCATTTCAATTCGCGGCGCGAACGGCGGCGGGCTGCCTGCTCACTCAAAGAAGCACTCCCGAATCTCCGCGACGTACGGTAACGCCGCGAGGCGCGCCAACACCTCGCGCCAGTGGCGTTGGTGCGTGTTGCCAATGCACAGTGCCTGCTGCTTCGAGCACCCGATGCGCCCGCGGCTGCCCGGGGAAATCTGCACGGTGGGATCAATGCGCCGCACCTCCTCGTACGCCGCCGGTTCCGCCGGCACGCAAAACTCATACGCGACGGACACCAAGCCATCCGGCGGCCCGCGCAAGCCATCGAGGCGGATGGTCTCCAGCCGGAACTTGATCTTGCCGGCGGCGTTCGCGACCGGCGGGGTGCGCGGCGCGTTGGCCTTCGTCATCGCCTCCGCTGCCGGGCTGCCCACCGCGACCCAGTTCGTGGGAATCGGAATCGTCACCCGACCCGTCGCGGCCCATTCGGTCCCGCGCAGCATGAGCGTCTGGAAGCCCGGGCCGTGCATCGCTTCCGGATGGCCGAGATTGCAACCAAAGGTGCGCCCCTTGCCGCGCTCGATGACGACGACCACCGGTTCCCTCTGTCCGCTGCCGGAGAAGCGCGGATCGACGGATGCGGTCGCCAGCACCTGGCCTGACGGCCGCAAGGACTGCCCGTGCCGCAGCTCGTCCGGCACGTGTTGGAAGTCGGGCATTCCCTTGGTCACCGGATGTTCGGGGGCGGTGATGTTCACCGCGAAGGAGTGCAGGATCACGGGTCCGCCACCGTTTTGAAACGACTGCCCGACGAGATCGGCAAAAGCCGGCCAGTCGTTCCACGCTGTGATCGCACCGTGATACACCACGAAGCCGTGCCCCGCTGCAAGATGGTCGAGGAACGCCTGCTCCACATTCGCCGGCCAGCGCTGGCCCGGGTGGCCGGAAGCAGTCGTGCAGTCGCTGACGATGACATCGTGTCTGGCGAAATCCCCCGCCGTCAGCGCCGGCACGTTGGTGCAAACCTCGACCCGGAACCGGCCGCTCGCCTCGTACATTTTCTGGAGCAGCGCGGCGGTTTGTCGCCCGCCGTCAGGGTTCGCGCCGCTGAGGAGCAACAGGCGGATCGCGGGGCTGGCCGGCGCGTCCGCGGCAGACGCTGGCGTGGGCGCGTGGTTGAAAATGAACGTTGCCGCCAAATAGAGCAGGGGTGTGAAGCGCCGGCATCGCACAGCACTGGCGACGGAGCGGATGGTCGGTATGCGGGTGAACACAGGCGCATCCGAACATCCCGCCCCGTCTCCGGGCAAGGCGGCAGATTTTGGCGAGCGGGGTTGGCCGCTCCTTTGAGGAAACCTGAAAACTCCGACCTCCGATGCGGGCCGGCCAACCGAATGGCGGCACGGTGTAGTTGCGGAAACATCAGTCCGGCACGGTCGCTTCGCGTGGCCGTGCGAGTCGGTTTGCTAAACACCGCTGCGTCCGATGAGATCAGGAGCCAGAGCGGAGCGGCGGCAAGTTCAGGCGGCGCTGCTCTCGCCCTCGCGACGCACGCCGCCGCGGACGACGACCGCGCGGGAGGTCGCCGCGGCTTCGCCGAAGACCACTTCCACAAGTGGGATTTCCCACCACGCCACTTGATACCGGCTGCGCCGTTCTTCATCCGGGTCTTGCTCGGGGGTGCGCCGGCCCAGTGCGAGCACGCGGATTTCCCGGATGGATTCCAGGCGCAGCCGCCAGGTGGCCGCGGCTTTTTGGGACAACCGCGCGACGGCGGTTCCGTGCGGGTCGAGCAGGTTCAGGTTGGCCTCATCGACCCGGGCCAGCGTCAGTCGCGAGCCGGGCTGAAGCTGGGCGAGCGCGGCGTGGATCGGGTGCTTGACGGGGAAGCGGCCGGCAAAGCCCAGATACAGGTCGTCGGGGCCCAGGCTGGTGTAGCCGACGCGCGGGATTTCCAGCTCGGGCGACGGGCGGGGACCATCGCGCTGCAAGATCGTCGGGCCGCTCAACGTGCCGGGGAGCGAGGGGCGAAAATCCTGCCGATCAAACACGGCGAGGGTTTTGCGGGCGCGGGTCAGGCCGACGTAGAAGGCGCGGCGATCTTCCTCCTGTTTCGCGCGCTCGGGTTTCAGCGGCCACGGGCCGACGAGCAGGACGTGATCGTGCTCGGTACCCTTGGCCGAATGCACCGTGCTCAAAACCACGCCGTCGCCGTGACTGAACTCGCGGCGGCAGTCGGCGCAGGCTTCGTAGAAAAATTCCAACGCGTCCTGCGCGGAAAGTTCGGCGTCGCCGGATTCGCTCTGCCACGCCTCGAGGAGCTGCTGAACGAACTGAATCCATTGGTTGTCGGGCTGCCCGGCGAAGAGCGTCGTCGCCAGCGCGCCGAGTTCGGAGGCCCGGCACAGCGCCGCGCGTTGTTCCGCCATTCGGTCGAGGAACTGCCGCACCTCGCGAATCTGATGGAACGGCGGCAACGCCCCGCGCACGGCGGGCCAGCGGACGGGGATTCCTTCCAGCTCGGCCAGCGTCCGCACGCGCGCGAGGTCCTGCCAGGTGCTCGAGAGCACGGCGATGCCCGACCACGAAGCGGCGCCCAGTTCCCGCAGCCGCTGGATTTCCCGCACCACCGCGAAGGCCTGCGCCGCGTCGTCCGCGACGGAGATGACCTGCACCTTGCCGCCGGTCAGTTGGTCCCGCAGTCCGAAGTCGCCGCCGGCCGCCAGCTTCTCGCGCCGCCGGTCGATGCGGATCGGGTGCGCGGTTTTCATCCGGTCGGTGTTGGCGGCGATCAGGCGGTTGGCGGTCGTGATGATGTGGCGGGTCGAGCGGTAGTTTTCGACGAGGTAGTGCGGCTCGGCCTGGTAGTCGTGCTGAAACCGTCGGATAAACTCCACGTTCGCCCCGCGGAATCCGTAGATGTTCTGGTCATCGTCGCCGACCGCGAGGATCGAGAGCTTGAGATCGGGATCGTCCAGTTTGCGTCCGGCCAGCGCGCTGATCAGCTCGTACTGCGGCGCGTCGATGTCCTGATATTCGTCCACGAGGATGTATTGAAAGCCCGCCAGCAGCCGGTCCCGGACCTCGTCCGCCTCCACGCCCGGCGGCACGCGTTCGCCGCGCAGCAGCTTCACGGCGTCGGCGATCAGCGCCTCAAAATCAATCTCCTGCCCGCTGCGTTCCACCCGGTCCGTGAACGAATACCCGAGCAACCGCATGGCCAGCCCGTGATAGGTGAGCACCGTCACGCCGCGCGCGTCGTCGCCGACCAGCCCGACCAGACGGCGGCGCAGTTCGAGCGCGGCGTTCCGGTTGAAACAGCACACGAGCATGCTCGACGGCCGGGCGCGTTCGACCCGCAGCAGATAGGCGCAGCGATGCACCACCGTCCGCGTTTTGCCCGAGCCGGGGCCGGCGAGGATCAGGAGATTGTGGCTCGGCGGCGCGGTGACGACTTTGATCTGCGCCGCGTTGCCGAGGTCCGTCACGATGCGCTGATAGGACTGCGCGGTGGTGGCGTGTTCGAGCAGTTCGAGTTTCGTCGCGAGAAAGCGCCGGATGAACACCTCCTTGTCCATCGTGAAATAAGCCAGCACCAGGTCCAGCGCCTCGCGAATGCGCTCCATGCCGCGCCGCGCGTACTCGCTCATCACATGCACCTGGAGCACCCGCTCGCCGTAGTGATGCTTGAGCGGTTCGTAGTGGCTGGCCTGGTATTTTTCGCCTTTGCCGCCGG
Source organism: Akkermansia muciniphila (assembly GCA_945861535.1). Classification (GTDB taxonomy): domain Bacteria; phylum Verrucomicrobiota; class Verrucomicrobiia; order Limisphaerales; family BJHT01; genus BJHT01. The sequence goes on from CAMAUZ010000092.1 coordinate 14,612, forward strand.
GCTGCATCCGAATCCGCATCGCTGCGCGGAAGATCGCCATGCCCTTTTGCAGCACGATCACGCGCTGCTCGTGCAGATACATGAGCGCGCGCTCCAAGGCCGCATCGAGGTCCTTGAGATCCGAGCGCAACAGCAGGTCGCGCTCGACCGCGGCGCGCAATTCCTCGAAGGAAAACTCGACGAGCAAATCCGCGCGCGGCGGCGTCTCCGGCGGGACCTTGGCGAGGAGAACATCAACCACCAGCGCGGCCACGCGGCGGCGTTTCTCCGCGAGTTCATTGATCGCGGACCACGACCGGCCGACGCGCACCCGATAAGAATCCCGCGCGACGTAGCGCAGTTCGAGGCTGCCCTTGGAACCGCCGAAGCCGCGGCCGTCCTCGCTCAGGCTGCGCAACAGGCAGCGCACCAGTTCGGTGGATGATTCCATGCCCTCGTCCACGAGCCGCTGATTGAGCAGCCGCAGGGACAGCGGCAGCCAGCCTTCCGGATCGGGGTCCTCGACCGCGAGCACATCGACGAGCTTGCGATCGACCGCGAGGATGCGGTCGAGGCGCACGCGCGAATGATCGGCCACCTTGTAGCGCACGAACGCGTTGAGCAGCGTGTCCTTTTTCAGCAAGCCCGCCTGCGCCATGCCGCCGAGCGCGCGGAACACCGCGCGGGCCGCCGACTCCGACTCGCCGCGAGCGCTCCCACCCGCGCCAGCACCGGCCCCGGCCCCGGCCCGCGCATATTGAATCAGCTCCGGCAGCAGCGCGATGCGATCCACCGTCAGGCCCTCGGCGGAATCGGGATTCATGATCTCGCCGAGAATCGCGAGCCACAGGCCGCGTTCGCTCCGGGAAAGATTGAGTGGAACCATTTTCGCCTCGGCCTCCACCAGATCGCGCACGAGCAGGCGCGCCTGGAAAACCGTGGTGACATTCTCCTCCCGCTTGAGGAATTCGGCCCGCTCCAGCCACGCGATGGCCGTGCGCACCTTCGTGTCCGCGCTGCGATCCTGGCTGTCGATGTCCGTGTCCACATCCTCGTCGCGCAGGATTTCCCCGGACGTGATCACCACCTCGTCGAGTTCGCTGCGGCGCGTGGCCTTGCGCAGCCCGCGCAAAATCTGGGCGATGTCGCGGCGGCTCAATTCCGAGAACGCGCCCATCCGAAACTGCGTCTCGCAGTCCACCTCGTCGTAGAGCAGGACGCATTTGGCCTGCCCGCCGTCGCGGCCCGCGCGGCCGGCCTCCTGCAAATAATTCTCCAGCGAACCGGGCGTGTCGGCGTGGATCACCAGCCGCACGTCATCCTTGTCGATGCCCATGCCGAAGGCGTTCGTGGCGCAGATGACCTGGATCTCGCCCGCGAGAAACTGGTCCTGGATGCGCTTCTTTTCCGGCGGCGTAAGGCCCGCGTGGAAATGCGCCGCCTTCCAGCCCTTGGCCCGCAGATGCTCGGAGGACAGCTCGGTTTCCTTGCGCCGCGAGCGGAACACAATCGCGCTGCCGCCCTGTCCCGGTGGCAGATGAAACGAGAGCAGGTCATGCACCCGCCCGAGCTTGTCGTGGCCGGAAATGGTCTGCACCTCGAAGTCCAGATTGTGCCGCTCGACACCGCCCTCGAAGAGCGCGAGATCGCGCCCGGTCTCGGTTTTGAAGTAGGCGATGATCTCGTCGCGGACATCGTTCTTGGCCGTGGCGGTGAAGCACGCGATGGCGGGGATGGCGCACTTCTGCCGGTCGGAGAACTCGCGCATGAACCGCCCGGCGTAGAGGTAATCCGGCCGGAAATCGTGGCCCCACTTCGAGAGGCAATGAGCCTCGTCGAACACCCAGCACCCGATCTCGCGCTGCGCGATGGCCTCGTGAAACGAACGGTTGCGCAGTTGCTCGGGCGACACGTAGAGCAACGCCACGTCGCCCATGCGCACGCGGCGGAGGACATCGCCGCGCTCCGGCGGCGTCAGCATTCCGTAAAGCGCGGCGGCAAACGCCGTCCCAGTGCGGCGGATCAGTCCGTCCTCCTGATCTTTCATCAGCGCCTGCAACGGCGAGATCACGATGGTGAGGACGCCGCGGCGGTGATTGCGCACCAGCGCCGGGAGCTGGAAACACAGGGATTTTCCGCCGCCCGTCGGCAGGATCGCCAGCAGGGATTCGTCGCGCAAGCCGGCCTCGACGATGTCCTGTTGCAGGCTGCCGCCGCGGGCATTCGCAGGCACCGGACGAAAATCATCCAACTGGAAAAACTTGTGCAACTGCTCGCGGGCGTTGTGAACGCTGCGGCAGTAGGCGCAGTCCGCCGCCGTGCAGGGCACCTCGCGCAGACGCTGGATCAATCGGAGGCTCTGCGGATGTTCCAGCCGCACCCACGGCGGCAGCACCGAGCACGAGCCGGAGACGCGCAGCCACGTCAGCGCGAACGCGAGCGCGAGCCGTTGGGCTGAGGTTTGAATCATCGACGCATCGACGGGAACGCTGCGGCAGGCCCACTTGGCGAAGAGTTCGCGGCAGATTTCCAAGGCCTCGGCCTTGGCTGGCCGGGTTCCGCCGAGCGCCGTGAAGAAAAGCTCCAGACCTTGGGCGAGCGGCTCCCCTGCCCCGTCGGGCGTCGCCAACAGGTAGTGCAACAGCGCGAACATCCGCGGCTCCGTTTGGCGCAGACCCGCGAGGGAGCGGCATTCGTCGGCGAACAACACGCCGGCCTGGCGCGCGTCTGCGACGGGATCATTCACACTGGCGCGGACCAATTTGTAATCCTTGACCAGATGATGATAGGGACGCTGCGGAAAGGCGATGGGCGACAAGACCAGCGTGTCGATCACCGGCAGGCGCAGCAGGCGGAGGTCCGGCGCGACGTGTCGCAGCCGCTCGAGATCGTGCGTCGCGATGTTGTGGCCGACGACACAGGTCGCGGTTTCGGCGAGTTTCGCGAGCGCGGCCAGCGCCTCTGCCAGTGCAAACGAACCCGAGCGCAAGAGCGTCGCCTCACCCAGCACAGCGCCGAGTTTTAGAATCTTGCCGGAAAGGGACACCTCCAAGTCGAGCAACAGCGCAGACCGCAACAGGGCCGGGAGATTCTCGCACGGTGCCTCCGCGCCTGAATTGGTCGGCGATGCCATGATTTTCGCCGGGATCGTAGCGAGCGGTGGGGCGGTTGTCAGCCGTGTTCCCGAAGGTGGGAGATTGAACGGGAGCGCGGCTGTGTCCCGCGCCGGGCGGGATCAGCCGCAGCGGGCGCGACGGGAGTGACGGCCCGGGAAATATCGAAGCCCCCGCCAGGTGGGTACGCGCTGCGGCTGGTCGCTGCGACACAGCCGCGCTCCGGGGGCGCGCGCTCGGGCGGAGCGCGGCTGGGTCCCGCGCCGAGCGGGATCAGCCGCAGCGGCCGCGGCGGGAAGGACGGCCCCGAACAATTCCACCGCCCTCGTGCGGGTTGGGTGTGCTGCGGCTGGTCGCGGCGACACAGCCGCGGTCCGGGGGCGCGGCGGGTTCTCAGCGTTCGAGGACGCGGTAGAAGCGGCGGGGATGCAGGGGGGCGTCGGGGTCGTCGAGGGTGAGGATGCCGTTGGTGAGGGTGAGAGGGGGAAGGAGGCGGATCCAGTTGGTGCCGGGCAGGTCGGGGCTGACCCAGACTTCGAAGTTCGGGGCGTCGCCGAGCGTGAGCAGGACGCCGTGGCGATCGTGGAAGCTGAGGCGGAGCGTGCCGTCGCCGAGTCGTTGCGGCTGGTACAGTTGCGGGAAGCTCAGCACGCGCAGCGTCGCGGGCGCGCTCGTGTTCGTGCCGCCGGGGCCGGTGATTTGGACGGCGTAATTTCCGCTGCTGGCGCGGGTGACGGCGGCGAGGGTGAGTGTCGAGTTGGTGGCGTCGGGCAGCGGCACGGTGTTGCGCAGCCACTGGTAGGTCAGCGGCGGAGTGCCGGCCGCGGTGACGCTGAAGGTGTGGTTGGTGCCGGCGAGGACGAGCGCGCTGACGGGTGGCGCGGTGATGACCGGCGGGTCGGGCTGGCCGGGCAACGGCGAGCCGTCGAGTTCGCGCAGGTAGGCGACGAGGTTGTCGCGGTCGGTCGGCGGCAGCGCGAGGACGCGACGGTGCGGCGCGGCGAGGGCGAGGTCGTCGGGCGTGGAGACGACGAGGTGGTCCACGACCAGGTCGGTGGTGCTGGCTTCGAGGACGAGGGTGTTGTTGGGGCCGGGCAGGAGCGGGATGTTTTCGAGGCGGTAGGTCAGCCAGTTCACCATGCGCCAGGCCGGCTCGTTGAAGGGCAGCGGCAGGGTCGCGGAGAAGTTGGTCCCGTTGACGCGCACGCTGAGCGGAGCGGGCCGGTAGGCGGTAGCGTAACGAATTTCAATCGCGCCCATGCCGCCGGGGCCGCCGTTGACGTTGGCGAAGGTGAGCGTGCCGCCGCTGCCCAAGCCCACGAAGGCGTGGCCGAAAGCGGTCTCGTCGAAGTTTAAGTAGTAGTTGAGGTCGTTGCTCACCACTTGGGAAGCGCCGGCGGGCAGGGCCAGTTCGGCGGGCAGGAGCGTGCCGCCGGCGATGGTGAACACGTCCGCCAGCGTCGCCGCCGAGCCGTCGTGGAAATACGGCGCGGTGCTCGCGACGCCGCGCAGCGTGGGGGTGTCGATGCCGGTGAGGGCCGCGCCCAGCCGTTGGCCGGAGGTCGCGCGCAGCGTGCCGACATTGTGCAACTGGCGGTCGGTCATCGTGCTGCCGGCGTGGCAGCTCGCGCAGTTCTGCGCCGCAAAGACCGCCGCGCCCGCCTGCGCCGCGGACGTGAGCGAGCCGTCCGCCGCACGGTGCGGGCTGCGCGGCAAAGTCTCGTTCCCGAGGCTCGCCACGTAGGCGGCGAGGGCGTCGAGGTCGGCGTTCATGCCGGCTTTCGGCGCGCCGAGCGGCGTGCTGGCGGCGGCGAATTGCGCGGCGGTGAGAAAGCCCGTGCCGCCGAACGCGCTGCGGATGTCGTGCTCGAAGTCCTGGATTTCATCGAAGTTGCCGGACCAGTGGACATTCCCGTGTGCGGTGCCGGAGCGGCCGTGGAGCGTGATGGTGTTGCGCAGCCCTTCGCCGCGACCGCTGAAGTCCCACACGCGGCCGTCGTGCCCGCCGTCCACATGGCAGGTGGCGCACGAGATGTAGCCCTCGGCGCTCATGCGGCGGTCGCCGGCGTGGTAGAAGATTTCCTTCCCGCGCTTGACGGCGGGCGGCACCAACTCGGTGACGGCGGTGGCGAGATTCGTGGAGGCGATGTTCAGCGCGCCGGTGCTGAGAAAGCCATCCAGCTCGAGCACGGACACGTCGCGGCTCAGCAGGTTCATCACGAAGGCGCGGCGCGTGACCGGGTCCACGCACACACCCTGCGGCGCACGCCCAACGCCCCGGCGCGTCAGCAGGCCGCCCAGGCCGGCGGAGCTTTCCGTGCGGAAGGCGTCGAAGATGGCGAGGTCGTTGTTGCCCTGGAGCGTGGTGAAAAAGAAATCGCCGAGCGGGGACAACGCGAGGCCGCTGGCGGAATCGCTGTTGTCGATGTCGAGCGTGCGCACGACCGCGCCGGTGGCGAGGTCGATGAAGAACACGAGGTTGCGCACGGTGTTGTCGTCGTCCAGGTCCGCGCCGCGGGCGGTGCCTTTCTCCGTGTTCGGCTTGGTCGCGGCGATGAGCAGGCGCGTGCCGTCGCGGGTGATGACCGCGCTGGCGAGGTAGTTCGCCACGCCCATGCCCTCGGCGGAGGTGTCGCGGTGCGGGTCGCCGCCGAACTTGTGGATGCGGAAAGTCCGCAGCCGCGTGAGGGACGCGGTGTCCACTTCCCAGACTTCCGCATCGTCCTTCAGCGAAAGGAACCGCGTGACGTATAGCCGCGAGCCATCCGCGCTCAACGCCAGCGCGCGCGGCGTGGGGCCAATCGCGAGCGTGCCGGTGGCGGTGCGCGTGGCGGTGTTGAAGCGCACAATTTCGCCGCTGCCATACATCGAAACGTAGGCCGTGCCGCCGTCGGGCGACGTCACGATACCGAACGGCGCGCTGCCGTAGCGCACGGGAAGCGACTGCACCGCGCCGCCGCCCGCGGACACGATGTCAATGCGGTCGGCCTTGTGACACGTCACCCAGGCGTTGCCGGCCGCGTCGAACGCGACGCCGCGCGGGTCCGCGCCGACGCCGCGCTCGGTGCCGCGCGCGAGCGTGTCGGCGTGGAGGGTTTGCACGGTGTTGTTGTCGGGGTTCACCACCCACACCTGGCGGCTGGCGGAATGGAGCGCGATCGGCGCGCTGCTGCGCGCTCCGAGGCCGGGCGCGGGACCGCTGAGGACCGTCACGTTCAGCGCGCGGGTGACCATCAAGCCGGCGGGGTCGCGCACCTGCACGGTGGCGGGATAATGGCCGTTGGTCGCGTAGCTGTAAGTGGCCGTCGGGTTTGCGCTCCAAGCCGTGCGCGGCGTGCTGTCACCGAAGTCGAAGCGGTATTCCAGGGTCTGGCCATCGGGGTCGGACGCGCTCGCCGTGAAGGTGAGCACTTGATTCGTCGCCGCCGGATAAGCGGAAACGGTGAACGAGTCCACGACCGGCGCGCGGTTGCCGAGCACATTGCCACCGGTGGAGAAGGTGAAGGCGAGAGGTTCGATGCCGTTGTCCGCGACGTCCTTGATGCCACCGCCGACCACGATGACTTCGTAGGTGGTGTTGGGGAGCAATCCGCCGTCGGGCGAAATGGTGAGCGTGTCATCGAAGGCGAGCACCCAGCGCGCGGAGATGGGCTGGCCACCGAGCGGGCGCACGATGAGGTTGGTGCCGAACTCGATGGATTCGGAACGAAGGGTCTCGTGAATGAGCAGGCTGATGGGCGCGCTGGTCGGGTAGTTCGCCTGACTGGCGCGCGGGATGTGATAGCTCACGCTGGGGCCGCGGAGGTCCGGTCCGGCCTGATGCGCCCAGACGGCCATGCCTTGATACGGTCCCGAACCGCCGGTCACGAGGAGGTTGCCGATGGGCAGCGCGAACTGGCTGGTGTCCACGTTCGCCGTGTCGGGCCGCTGTCCGCGGGCATCGAAGGTCAGCACCGAGCGCAGCGTGCGCATGTCCACCTTGTGGCTGCCGAGGAAGGCGAATTCGTCCTGGAACTGCACGTACATGCACTCGGAGCCGGGCAGCGGCACGTCGGCGACGAAACGCAGATGCGCCGGGTCCGTCACGTCCACGACCCTCATGCCGTTGCCGGGTTCACGATACGGAAAGACGACGTAGAGCTTGCCATCGCCGCCCCACAGCTCGGGCCAGTAGCCGCCCGCGCCGCCGGTCTTGAGCACGTCGAGCAGGACGGGATTGCGCGGGTCGCTGATGTCGTAGGTGGCCACGCCGGTGCGGCTCTGGTCGGAGGCGTAGATGAGGATGTTTCCAACAATGAAGGGATGGCCGATGAGGCCGCCGGTCCGGCCGAGATGATCGAAGGTCGCGAGCGGCTGGCCATCGTAACTGAGCGTCGCGTTGCCCTGCTGATCGTTGCTGGCGTAGCTCCAGTAGGTCGGGCTGATGTTCCACGGCTGATAGAGGTGACCGCGCTCGAAAACGCCCTGCATCTCCGGGGTCGAGGTGCGGACGTTGACGCCGGGGAATTGCGCGCGGAACGACCACGGGGCGGCGGGCGGCCAGTTCGGACCGAGGACGAGGTTGGGGCCGAGGAACAGGTAGCCATGGGCCATAACCGGATGCTGGGTGACGCCGAGTTGCTCGACTTCGCGCACGTTGGCGAGGTCCGAGAGATTCCAGCGGCGGACCTGCAAATCAGAGTTTGGCTGGCTGGAGGGCGCTTCGGGCACGGAGTAAAGCCAGCGATTGTGAAAGGCGAGCACGGCGGTGCGGCCCTGCTGCGGGGCGAGCAGGGGCGTGAGCAGGCGGCCCGGCACCTGCGTAACATTGGGGAAGCCGCCGAGCGAACCGGGCGGCAGAGCGTTGACCGTGAGCGTGGCGTTCGAGCTGGTGACGGTGCCGGCGCTGTTGGTGAGCACGACGCTGAAGACGGCGCCGGAGTCGCTGGTCGCGACGTTCGTGAGCGAGAGGCTCGCGGCGTTGGCGCCGGGCAGGTTGGTGCCGTTGCGCCGCCATTGGAACTGCGGCGTCGGCGTGCCGGTGGCGGTGACGGAGAATGTCACGTTTGCCCCCGCGTCCACGGTCTGGCTCTGCGGCTGCGTGGTGAGGGCCGGGGCGACGGTCACGGGCGCGTTGGTCCCCGGCGCGTTCGCGTTCGCGCCGAGAAAGGCGAGCAGCTCGGCGTCGGTGACTTGCGCGGGGTTGGAGAAATCGCGGCCGGCGAGGTTCGCCGGGATTTGCGGACGGTGATAACGGAGATACTCGAACTCGGCGCGGAGGCCGGGGTTTTGGTCGGTGATGACGCTGGAGTTTTGGGCGAGGTAGCTGCCGGGCTGGGCAATCGGGAAGCGCGCCTGAATTCCGAGCCAGTCCGTGTAGGCGACGAGACCGACCTGCACCGCCGCTGGGAAGTCCGCGCGCGCGAACCGCCGATGCACGAGCCATTGCCCGCCGAGGTCGCGCCGCAAGGTGATGACCGCGCCGCCGAGTCGCGCGATTTGCAATTCGGTCTGGGACGAAGGGGCGCTGGAGATGGTGAGGCCGGAGGCGCTGTTCACCGTGTTCTTCACCTCGAACTGATAGGTGCCCGGGTTGTTCGCCGCGCCCATCGAGAGGAAGACATAGTTCTGCTGGCCCAACGGCCAACCCGTCGCGCCGGTCGTGTGCCCCGTGGGCGTGCGCATCATCAGGCCCGCCAGGGAATACTCGCCGCTCGGAGCGGCGGTGCCGGCGCGGTTGCGCGGGATGACCTCGGTGGTGACGACGAAATCCCCGCTCACGGGCCGGAAGGTCAGTTCGCCGATGTAGTCGTTAAACCAGCCGCCCGTGCGCGGCAGCATCGTCATGCGACCGGCGCGCGAGGTGTTGATGTCGCGGGCTTCGAGCTTGTCCGCGTTCCAACCTTCGACCGTGTTCACGCGCTGGTAGTCGCCCAGCGTCGCGGCGCTGTCGAACTCGTCGGACAGCACCGCGAGGTCGTCGGTGAAAGGCGGCAAGTCGTCATCGTTGATCGTGAGGGTGGCACTCGCGGGCGCGCCGAGGGTGGCGCCGCCCGTCGGGTTGCTGAGGGAAAGATTCACCGTCTCCGCGCCTTCCACGGCCGTGTCGTTGGCAATGGTGATGGCGAAGCTCTTGTTAGCCGCGTCACCGGCGGTCCAGCTCAAGGTGCCGCTCGCGCCCGTGTAATCACCGCCCGCCGTCGCGCTGCCGTTGCTGGTGGCGAAGCTCACGCCCACCGCGCCGCTCGTGCCGCCCGCGCGAGTGATGGTGATCGTGGCGGTGCCGGCGTTCTCGGTGACGGAGTAGGTCGCGGCGCTGAACTGGAGCGTGCCGGGCGTGGCGACGGGCGCGGTCGTGGGCGTGACGGCGGCGAAGGTGTCGCCGAGGCGCAGTTCGTCCAGCGCGGCGTTGTTTTGGCCTGCTGACGACCAGAAGGCGACGGTGCGGAACAGGATGTTCGCCCCGCCGGTGGTGCTGCGCGTGGCATTCGGGGTGACAGGCGCGGACCCGCCGGGCGGCGGGTTCACGAAGAGGTCAATCTGGTCCGTCGCCCCGAACTGAATCCGCACCACGAGCAGCGCGGCGACGCCGGGGGTGATGGGCACGTTGCCGCGCACGAAGGTGAAGTTGTCCACGCCGGGGTTGTTCACGAGGAGCGTCCAGTAGCGCTGGCCGCCGTTGTTCGAGGGCGTGCCGTAGTAGCCCATGCCAACGCGGAGATTGTTCACGTTGCCCATGTCATCCCCGTTCGCGAGCGTGACAGCGAGTTGCACATCGTCGTTGCTGTCCTTCCGCACGAGCGCGGCGAGCCAGAGCGTCGTGCCGTCGCGCCCGATGACGGCGGGGTTGCTGCCGACGACGGCGTGAGTCGCAAACGCGCCGGCCACGTCGAGCCGGCGGTTGGCGGTGAAGTTGTTGTAGCCGCCGATCCCGTAGTTGCCGCTCGCCAGGAGATTCCCGGACGCGAGCGGAGCCGCGCTGGCATTGCGGAACTGATTCGCGTTCGAGTCAAAGCCCAGCACCGTCCACGCCGCCGCGAAGCCGGTGCCGCCGTTTTGCCCGTGAAGAAAGGTTCCCGCCGCCGCGGCGAACGGTTCGTGCGCGCGGAGCGTGTCGGCGGGCGGGGGATTCGTCGCGCCGATGCTGTTCAACCTGTCCGCCAGCCACTGCGCGGTGAGCGGGTCTTGGGTCGCCGGGATGGTGTGGCCGATGCCGGGCAGGCGCACGAAGAGCGACGAGACGCCGGCATTGGTCAGCGCGGTGTGAAGCTGTTCGCTGTGCGCGATGGCGACCGAGGGGTCTGACTCGCCGTGGATGATAAGGAAGGGCGGTGCGCCGAGGCGGACATGCGACATGGGGTTGACCGTGGCGAGCGTGGACGGGTTGCTTGCGGCGGGCGCGCCGAGCAGCAGCGTGAAGAAATTTTCGGTCGCCTGATTCGCCGTGGCGAGGCCGATGTTGGCCGGCCCGCTCATGTCGGCGACGGCCAGCACGGCGCTGGACTGGCCGAGGTTTTCGCCGACATCAAAGAGGTTCGTGTGGCCGGTCGTGCCCGCGAGCGCGGCGAGATGACCGCCGGAGGAATAGCCCCAGATGCCGATGCGGGCGGGGTCGAGGTTGAACTGCGCAGCGTTGGCGCGGAGCCAGCGGAGGGCGGCCTTCACGTCCTGGATTTGGGCGGGGTGCGGGAGGGTCGCGGGATAGCCGGACCCGACGGCGTTCGTCGTGTAGCGGTAGCTGATGGCAGCGACGGCGATGTTGTGGTTCGTCAGCGCGAGCGCGCGGGGGGAGTTCTCATCGCCGGTGAGCCAGCCGCCGCCGTGAACCCACACGACGACGGGCGTGGGGTTCGTCGCGGTGGGGATGTGATAGAGGTCCAGCCACTGGCGCGACTGCCCGCCGGTGACGTAGGGAATGTTGTTCGTCTGGCGGTAATGCGCCGGGAGCGTCTGCGCGGCGGCGGGGAACGTGAGGAGGACGAGGAGCAAGGCGCACAGGGCGCGGCGGTCGGAGAAAAATAGTGTCTTCATTCGCAGGGGTATATCGGCGGACGGGGAATACTTACGCGGTGGAGTCTCAGGGGTTTTCTGTAGTTCTGAAAGCGCATGGAGTGCGGTGGCAGAGCGCAGCGGCGACACCGCTTTCGGCGTCACGGTGCGGACCGGCTTACCCGCGGTGTTGGATGCGGAGGTGGGTTGACGGGCTGGAGGGTTCATCGCGGAAGGTCTTCGTGCGCTCGGACCAGGATGGTGGTTCGCGCGCCACGGCACGTTCGAAAGCGGCGTCGGCGCTGCGCTCTGCCGCCGCACTCCACAGCGGGCTACTTGCCCGCGAGCTTGAACTCGCCGTTGTTGCCATTGGAGGCCGTGTAGCTGCCGTTGAGCGTCTTGCCGCTGAGGACGGCGGTCCACTGGTAGGCGAATCCATCCACCTTGGTCGTGCCCGACAGGGCGGTGTTCGCGCCGCTCACTTTTGGCGTCATCAGCGCGGTGTAGCTGATGGGTTTGCCGAGCGCAGTGCCGGTGAACTTGGCAATCCACTGGCCGCTTTGTTCGCCCTGGATGGTGCAGATGAGGGCGCCGGAGGTGTTGTATTTTCGATTGTTCCAGGTGCCGGACCAGGACTGGTTTACCGGCACGTCGGCGGCGTGTGCGGATGGGAGCGGCAGGAGGGAAACCGTGAGGAGCGTGCTGGCAATCAGCAGCGCCCGGGTTGGTAGCGAGGCAAGGGGGCGGGATGTTTTCATAGTGAATGGATTCAACGAGGCGCTGTGGCAAACAGTTGCCGGGCTGGCGTGGCCACGAAAGGCCCGGCCCATGGGGCAAGAATGTGAGGCGGAAGCGGCATTTCCGCAAGGATTTTTCCGCGCACACGGTGGCGGGCACGGCTGCGTCAAGCTCAGTAGAAAAGCTGTGAGCGCGGTCGGAGTTGAGTTTTTCGGAGTGAAGTTTCAAGGGCTGACGGGCCAGGTGGTCGGGCGGACAAGCTCGCCACGGTGGTTCGCGTCGCGTTCAAGCTGCAGTCGCCCCGGTGGGCGCAGGGGAATTGGGGGCTGGTTGGGGGCTGCGGGGTGTGGCTTCCAGTTGCACCACGCGGCCCGTCCGGTCCGGGCGCCGGATCAGCGTTTGCGCGGTGGGAATCTCGTTGGTCTTTCGGGCGCGCGTTTCGACGACTGGTAGCCGCTGACTGGGTTGGGCCGGAGCGATTACCGATCTGACCTTGCCACCCCGAACCTCGCTGCCGTCGATGACCACGGCATCGGCGGTTGGGGCCGGTTCCGGCAGGTCATGCTGCCACCGGACGGTGCGCCCCGCGATCTTCTGATCGGCAACCGATGGCAAGATCCGTTGGTCCTGAAAACGGCAGTTGAGATGAGCCACGAAACATACGAAAAAAGGGCTGCAAGTGGGTTACTGCGGTATCAAAAAAAACACCTGCCGGTGGAAACGTGAGCTTGCTGTAACGCATTCCCTTTTTGTGTCTTTCGTGGTCTCAACTGCTTTTTCGCGGCTGAAACACCGCCTCGCCCCCCCCGCATTCAAGGCTACGCCGGACGCAACCGATGAAATCACTCCAAGTCCCACTTGGCGTCCGGGGCTCCGACAGAATTCGGTGTGGCGGTGCCGGCCACGAGGAAGCCCAAGGTTCGGGTCAGCGTTATCTCCGCGTGGCCGTCCACCCATCCGGTGGAGGTTTTTCCTTCGTGGCGGCTGATCACCCGGCGCGACCAGGGTTGGGAAAAAGCTGAACCCGGGGCCGGGGTGTCAAAGCTGATTCGTTCGTTGGGATTCGTGGCCGAACCTTGTTGGCCCTGCCACTTTGCCGGGTCGGTCTCGGTTGCCCATGATGCCGGGACGCCAAAAGCGGAATCTGCCAGAACCACGGTATCGCTGGGGTTTCTGACGCTGGCTTCATTGAGTCTGGTGGTCCCGGTCCAGCCGAGTTGTGGCGTGCTCAGGCCGATGCCAAAATCATTGGAAACCCAGCTTTTGGGTTGCTTGGGACATTGGAAGAGCGTCCGGTCGGCACCGGTGTAGTAGGCACCGGTGTAGTACTTCAGGTTGTCCGGCCACCAAATATTGGCGGTGGGCGGGGTGCGCACGACCAAGGCGGGGGCGGTGGGGGTACCCGGTGAATCGAACGGCACGAGGACCCCCTCGTAATCGTCAGCATAGAGTTTGTAGGCCAAACCGATCTGTTTGAGTTGGTTCAAGCACTTCATGCTCACGGCCCTGGCTTTGGCGCTGCTCAGTGCGGGTAGCAGCATGCTGGCGAGAATGCCAATGATGGCGATGACGACCAGCAACTCGATGAGCGTGAATCCAGGTTGAACACGCGCGGGGACAATATTGGAACGGATTTGCATCCCGAACCGAGACGGAGTGGAGGGTGGAAAATTCGACGAGCCTACGGCTGGCAAATATGAAAGAGCCGGTGACGGCGGGGCGGTTTTTTGAGCTTCTGGGTCTGAGAGCCGGTTTGAGAGGTCGCGCGAGCCGCGACGGACTGGGTTGGAAGTTCCGCGTTTACGCGGCCCACCGGTGGAGCACGGCCGGAACCCTGCGAACGCAGAAATCCCCACCAGGGTTTTCCAACACGCTCTGAGCCGCAACTATTCCATGACCGGAACGCGGGCGTCGCGCCCGCTCGCGGCGCACGCAGGGCGGAAACGATGGGCGAATACGCAGGGTTCGGCTCACTTTTCGGCAACCAGTTCACGCGGTGAACAGCGCGCTACCGCGCTTTCGGAGAAAGCGCCAAGCGGACGAGAAGCCCGCGCTTCGGGTGCATGGTTACGGCTGAGGGTGGGGATTGGGGTTTTGCGGTCAACGCCGGTTGGGGGCAGGCGGACCGGGATTGCCGAACGGCGGGATCACGACTGGCACGCGGGGAGCACCGCCACCGCCGGGATGGCTGGGGCCGTGATTTTCGACAATGCGAAGTTCGCGGATGAGCGGGGCGAGTTGGCGGGCGAGTTCGCGGGGATCGCCGCTGGCCCAGGGATCGTCAGCGCAGAGGACGAGATGGGGGCGGCCGGCGTCTTCCCATTCGCCGAAACCGAAGCCGTTGAAGCTGTCTTTGATGAGGAGGCCGTAGTCTTGGAGGGCGCGGGCGAGGGCGTGCGCGGGGGTGCCGGGCGGCGCGTGTTGGTTGATGTCAATGGACGGAGGGATGGCCAGGAGGGTGCCGAGATGGAGGTTGCCGGTGGGATCAAGGCGGGGGGCGAGGTTGGGGTTTTCCGCGATGGACCGGAGGGCGGGCCAGACGTGGGCGGTGCCGTCGGATTTGCGGCCGAGAATTTCCCGGGGAATGACGGCGCCGACGACGTGGGGAATGCGGGTGGCGAGTTCCTGGTGGCGGAGGCTGCCGGCAAGCTGGGACAGCCCCGAGGCGGTGGCGGAGGGAAGTTGCGGGGGGATGCCCGGGCCGCGGAGGTCGGCCCGATGGATGATTTCGGCCTGGAGATTGGCGCCGGCGGGGCGGAAGCGATTGAGTTCGAGCAGCGTGACGCCGTCGGGGAGGATGAGAAGGGTGGTTCCCGAGGCGGAGGGAGTGGTGAAAACGGCTTTGGGGAGGTGGGTGGTGATGAACGGGGCGGACTGGCCGGCGGTGAAGAAGTCGGCGAGCGGATCGTTGGTGGAGGCGAGCACGATCGGGTGCGCGACCTGGGCGCTCACGATGAGGATGCCGGTGCTCAGGTCGGCAGCACCGAGAACGGGAACGAAGCGGGCGGCGGAGCCGATGGGCGTGTTCCAGAGACTGTCGGGGGCGAACGGCCATTGGGCGGCGAGCCGGGGCTGTGGAAGCGGGACGGCGGGGATGGCGGGAGGAGAATGGGATGGTGGCGTGGGCGGGGGTGGCTGGTTGGCGAGGTCGGGGTTCGCCGATTTCCATGGCCGGAGAAACAGGAGCAAGGCAACCACGGCGGCGAGGGCGAGGGAAACCGCGACGGGCTGAGGCCAAAAGCGTGCGAGCCAGGCGAAGGGAGATGGAGCAGGCGCGGGTCGGGCGGACGGTCGCAGGGAGGCCATCACGTCGCGCACGGTGGCTTGGTGGGACTGGCTGCGCACGACGGCGAGGATGGAGTCTTTGACGGCGAGGCGTTCAGCGGCGGGGGCGTGGAGGAGGCGCAGGACGGAGTCGAGGCGTTCCTGTTCGAGCAGACGGCGGAGGGCGGCGGGATCGGCGGCGAGCGCGGACTCGAGGCGCGCCTTTTCGTCGGCGGTTAGCCGGCCGGCGAGGTAGGCGATGAGCTGGTCGTCAGTGATCACGATGCAGGCGGGTGGCGGCTGGCGGAGGGACAGCGACGGGCCGAGAAGTTGGGTGGTGGTGGAGGGTTTACGCGGGGTTGCGGAGTTTGCGTTCGATGCACTCGCGGAGCTGGGCGCGAAGGCGGAAGAGCGCCTGCCAGATCGAGTTCTCGGTTCGCTGCAAACGGGTGGCGATGGTGTCGATCGGGTGATTGTGCGTGTATTTCAATTCAGTAGCATCCGGATGTTGTGATAGGTGCCTGTCGTAACGCATTGGTCCGCAGCGGAGTGCGTTGACATCAGGGTGTGAGCGATTTGAACTTTTCGCCAGTTTTTCTGCGTCTTTGCTTTCAGTTTTTGCTTGCCAGAATGCTGTC
>CAMAUZ010000093.1 GCA_945861535.1 Akkermansia muciniphila
GTGGCATTGGATTTTTCGCATTGAAGCTGATACCGGCCAGGACTAGCCGGGCCGCCACGCCTTCGGTTGTTCGGTCCCAGCGGGGGTTGCCGGTTGAGATTCCAGTTTTGATCGCACCGGCATTCCAGTTTTGATCGCACCACGACACAGAGTTTTGCAAAGCCTGCTGTTGACAGGGCTTTCATGGTTTGTGAATTCCGCGCGGCGGGCCGGAACGGGGGGATACGGAGGGATCGTACGTTGGCAAGCTCTGACCTTCTATGGCCCGAGCATGTTGATCGCGCGGAAAGGGTTAGAGCCTCCTCACGTCGTCTCCTACAAACTAGCCGAGCAGTTCGCGGATTGGCGCGCCGTTTTCGACGACGTAGCGCGGGCGTTGCTGGTGGTCGAGGTAGGTCGTGTCGAGGGGCACGCCCATGTGGTGGTAGATCGTCGCGGCGAGATCGCCCGGGGTCACGGGGCGCTCGGCGATTTGCCCTCCGTCGCGCTCGGTCGCGCCGATGACCTGGCCGTGCCGGAAGCCGCCACCGGCGAGGGTCATCGACATGACGTGCGGCCAGTGATTGCGGCCGTCGGTGCTGCCCTGCGTGCCGGTTTGCGGCGAGCGGCCGAACTCGCCCATTGCGATGACGAGCGTGTCGTCGAGCATTCCGCGCTCGCGGAGGTCCCCGACGAGCGTGGTGAGCAAATGATCGAAGACGGGCAGGAGCGGGCGCAGACCGTTCCAGATGCCGCCGTAGGGCGGGATGTTGTCGCCGTGGTTGTCCCACGTTCCGGAGGCGGAATGATTGCTCAAATCAATCGTCACGAAACTCACGCCCGCCTCGACGAGCCGACGCGCGAGCAGGGCCTTCTGGCTCCATTCGTGGTCACCGTAGCGCGCGATCACCGCGGCCGGTTCCTGCGTCACGTCGAACGCCGCCTGCGCCCGCGCGCCGGCGATGATGTCGTAGGCCTGCTGACCGTAGCGGTCCATCGCCTCCATCGCGCCGCTGGTGTCGAGGTCGCGCCGCAGCTTGTCCATCTGTTGCGCGAGCGACTGGCGGTTTTGCAAGCGGTCCAGCGTAAGGCCGCCGGGCAGTTCGAGGAGCTTGCCGACGTTGTCGCCGATGAAGGGTTCGTAACGTTTTCCGAGATAACCCGACCAGGCGAAATGCGTTTTGTCGCGGACGTTCAGGTGAACGGCGGGCGGCAGGCCGGGCTGGTTCGCGCCGTGATGTTTCGCCACGACCGCTTGAAATCCCGGGAAACGCGAGGCCAGCGGATTGAGGCGCGGCTCGGCCTCGGGATTGGCGGTCTGCATCACGGTGTTCGGCTGGTGATTGCTAAAGCGGCAATCCACCGAGCGGATGATCGTCATCAGGTCGAGCATCGCCGCCTGCTTGGGCAGGTATTCGGAAAGGCGCACGCCGGGGATTTTCGTCGCGATGGTGCCGAACGGCCCGCGAATCTCGCGCGGCGCGTCGGGCTTGGGATCCCAGGTGTCGATGTGACTCGGGCCGCCGGCCATCCAGAGAAGAATCACGCTTTTGCCGCGGCTCATCGCGCGGCCACTGGATGCAGCCTCGGCGCGGACGCGGAGCAAATCGGGCAGCGAAAGCCCGGCCATGCCTGCGAGACCCGCCTTCAACATGCCGCGTCGGCTGAACACCGTGAGGCCTTCGCGCACGCGGCCGTTCAACGAGACAAAGGCATGACGCTCGGAGTGCGTGTGCGGGGATTTCATGGTGGCAAGCTATGATTAGCTCGGAGGGTGGTCAAAACGATTCTCCCCGGCGACGGCGTGTGCGCGGGTGTTTGCAAGCGGGTAACAGAAGTGAGGTGGTAGGGCGCGTCTGTCCTCAGCGCCGCGGCCCCGTGCGTACCCGCAAGCGGCGCGCTGAGGACAGACGCGCCTTACCCACCGGCGGGCCTTCCGCGCGGGTTGCCAAAGCGCGGCCGCTCCCTATGCTCGCCGCAATGTTCCATTTGCTTCTCGCGCTGGCCGGGCTGTCCGCGCTGGTCCCGGCGCACGCGCAGACCGTGCTGGTAAAACCCTATGTGCAACCCGCCGACGACGGCACCGGCGGCCCGAACGACCAGAAACAGCTCGTGTGGTTCACCGACCAGGTGCCCGGCGAGTTCGCCGTCGAGTATCGCACCGGTTCCGCAGCGGCGGTGTCGCGGGCGACGCCGCAGCGCGCGTCCATCAACATCGCCGAACCGCCGCCGTCGCAGTTCTTTTTTCGCGCGCCGCCCACCGGCCACAAGCTGTTCAAATACACGGCGGTGCTGACCAATCTCGCGCTCGACTCCCGCGTGCATTACCGCGTCACCCTGCGCGGCGAAACCCTCCGGACCAACTCCTTCGCCACGCGCAAATCGCCCGCGCGCTCCCTGCATTTCACCGTCGCCGGGGACATGGCGGACGGGCAGCCCGACCAGCGCAAGATCGCGTGCGAAATCGCGAAGGCGCAGCCGGACCTCATGCTCGTGGTCGGTGACCTCGTGTACCCCGCGGGCACGATCAGCGAATACCTCCACCACTTTTGGAACGAGTACAACAACACCGAGACCGCCGACCCCGCCCGCGGCGCGCCGGTAATGGCGTCCGTGCCGTGGTACGCGGTGCTCGGCAATCACGACGTGTGGTCGCACAACCTCAGCCACCAACCCGACGGCTTGGCCGCGTTTTACTTCTTCCACGCGCCCGCCAACGGGCCGAAGAAGCTGTCGCCGTACATCTCGCAGTTTCGCTCGTTGGAGTTCTCGATGTCCGCGCGGGCGTGGACCAATACCATCACGGGTTTTCTCCCGGTCACCGGTCCGCCAGGGCAGGTCGAGGCGTTCAAGGCGGCCGCGGGCGGCACTTATCCCGGCCTCTGCTTTTACTCGTTCGAGAACGGCCCCGCGCTCTTCCTCTGTCTCGATGCCAACAGCTACACCAACCCCACCGACCCGCTGCTGCACGCGTGGATTCGCCAGCGCCTCACGCAAACCAAGGCGCGGTGGAAATTCGTGTTCTTCCATCATCCCGGCTTCCACTCGAGCGCGATGCACTACGAAGATCAGCGAATGCGGCTGCTCGCGCCGCTGTTCGAGTCGTGCGGCGTGGATGTCGTGTTCTCCGGGCACATCCACAATTACCAACGATCCCGGCCGCTGCGCTTCCAGCCCGTGGCGAGTGACAAATGGTCCGAGCGCGGATTGGTGGATGGCAAGTTCACGATCGACAACGAATTCGACGGCGTGAAAAAAACCACGCCCGCCGGCATCATCTACATCGTCAGCGGCGGCGGCGGGGCCGACCTCTACAACTACCCGCTGGAAAATTACGCGCTCGCCCGCGACGCCTACAAAGACAACTGGGCACCCTTCACCGCCAAAACCGTCTCCGACCGCCACTCCTTCACCAGCGTCGCGGTGGACGCGGACACGCTCACGTTGCGGCAGATCGATGAGGACGGCGCGGAGATCGAGCGCGTGCGGGTGACGAAGGCGGGGAAATAGCGTGGGGCAAAGCTCCAAGCTTAAAGCTCAAAGCTCAAGGGAAGCTCCCAAGGCTCATGCTCCAAGTCGGGAGCTTCGGAGTGCGCCCGGCTCGGGAGCAGTGCGGCGGTGGGTAGGGTGCGTCTGTCCTCAGCGCGCCGCTGCACCGTGCGAATGCCCAACGGCGCGCTGAGGACAGACGCGTTTTCCCTGATCCCGGAGGGATCAAAGAAATTAGCCGGTGGTGAAGCGCAGCGGAACCACCGGAAACGCCCGACAAAAAAGGCCGTGCGCCCCGGAGGTGGCGCGAGAAGGCGCGATAAAACAGGAGATTTCCCGAATGATGAAGGCCCGGGGCGGTGCCGTGATCGGGAGCGATGGCACCCCTCTCGCGCCCCGCCGGGGCGCAGCGCTCGTGCGGGCGGCGATCCGGTGGTTCCGCTGCGCTTCACCACCGGCTAATTTCTCTCGTGCCGCCGGCACGGGGAATCACCCGCGCCGCTGCACCGTGCGAATGCCCAACGGCGCGCTGAGGACAGACGCGCCCCACCGAATTTTTGCGCCTCTTTGCGTTCTTTGCGGCCATTGCTTGCTGGCCGGCCCGCGCCCCGCGATCACTCCTGCGCCGGCTTCAATTCCCACTGCTCGCCGAAGAATCCCGCCGCCGCGATGCCGCCGGGCAGGCGCGCGGTCACGGGCTGGCTGATGTCCACCACGGTCCAGTCGGGCAGCTTCGAGATCTGCCGCGCGTTGTTGAGATAGTCGTATTCGCGGAACGTGAAGCCGCTGTTGAGCACGACGTATTTCTTCGGGTTCAGCGGATTCGGATAAATCATCACCGCCACATGACCGCCCGCGCTGAAACTCTTCGCCCCCGCCTTCACGAGCTCGGCGTCCCACTTGATCGGCAGCTTGTCGGCGATGCGCTTGAGCACCTGGTTGCTCGCGGGATCGCCCCACAGCACAAGGTTGTGCGCGGCAATGTCGGCGTCAGTCACCTTCGTGTCATCCAGCACGCGCGCCTCGCCGCGATACTGCCGACGCCAGTGATCCAGCGCGTGCGCCTGCTCGGCGGCGACCCATTTGCCGGCCTTGTCGTTCAATGGCTGGCCGGTCGGACGCACCATCACGAAGCTGTCCATGAAGGCGTCATCGATCGGCCCTTGCAGGCCGTGGCGCTTGCGCAGGCTGCCGTCATCCGCGCTCGCCACAACCTCCCAGCCCGCCGCGCCCTGGCGGAAATGCACCGCCCACGAGCGGTCCGTCTCGGCCGCCGGCGCGTCGAGTTTCTTGCCGTCGAGGATGACCTGCACCTTCTTGTTCAGCGGAAACGGATAGCGCCCCGCGGGAATCGCCAGCGTCAGCGCGGTCACATTTTTCGTCGCCACCTTGAAGCTGTCGGTCGCGTCGTCGATGTCCGCGTCCACGCGGGCGCGCTCCCAGTGCTCCGCCATGCCGTCCACCGTGACCCAGTGCGAGGTGTTGTAACGCAGTGTCCACGTCGTGAAACGAACGTGCGCCGGCAGCGGGTCACGGCCCTGGTCGGCGATGGCGTCGATGCGGCGGTTGATCTCGACCTTCGCGTCCTTGTGATAGCTGTGGCCGGTCTTGGGTCCGATGATGTGCGTGAGCTTGAGGCCCTCGGCGGCGAGCGCCTTTTCCATGATGTCAGCCGCCTGCTTCTGTTTGTCGGTCTCGCCGCTGTAAGCCACGGTCGGGAGGTTGAAGAAGTTCACCGCATAATCGGTGCAGTCGTACATGTGGTACAGCTTCTTCTCGAACCAGGTCGGCTTCACCTCTTCGTTCTGGAACACTTTCAGAAAATCCGGCGTCTCGGAAAAACCCGCGCCCGGAGCCGCCGCGCAAAACACGCTCGGATAATGCGCCGCGAACTGCCAGCAGCCCGCGCCACCCATCGAGAAGCCGCGCACTACGATGCGGTTATCATCAATCGAATAATTCTTCTTCGCGTGCTCGAGCGCCTCGAACAGGTCGATCTCGCCCGCGAATTTGTTCGCGCAGCAATAGCGCCCGTAGAGATGCAGCACGAGCGCGCCCGGTGGCGTGAACTCGCCCGGCGAAGTCGAGCGCCCGGCGATGAAGCTCAGTTCGCTCAGCGTTTCGCCGCGTCCGTGAATCCAGAAATCCAGCCGCGCCGGCCGCGTCGCGCCGGTCGCGTAGCCGGTCGGAATCACTAACCCATACGGCTGCACCGAGCCGTCGATCTTCGAGAGATACCCGCGCACCACCAGGCCCGTCTGCGTGGTCCACGGCGCCTTGCCTTCGCGCAACGCGAGCGCCCGTTCGCCGCCGGTTTTCAGCAGATTGCGCGCGGCGGCGACCTCGTTGGTCTTGAAAAACTCGTCATACTTCAGCGCCCACTCGACGCCCTTGTGATACACCTGCACGTCCGGCAGCAAGTCGAGCAGCGCCGGTTTTCCCTTCAGCGAATTGCGCAGGCCCTCGATCTCCTTGCCCAGCGCGGCGACGCCTTTTTCCAACTCGGCCCGGTCGGCGTCGGTGATCTTCACGCCGGGCGGCGGCACGCGGCGGACCTTGTCGGCGAGATTGTCACCGGGACCGTCGGCGCGCAGCGCGAGGGAACCCAGCAGGAGCAGGGAGGAGAGGAGCAAAGTCGTTTTCATAATTTGGGAAATGAGGGCGGGACGATACCGGCCCGCCCAGAGCCGGGAAGGTTTTTGTTCGCGGGGTTGCGGGCACGGGCGCATCGCAGTTTCTTGCACGCGGACTGGCTCTCGCGCCGCGGATGTGGGGCAGGCATCCTTGCCTGCCAGTTCGGGCGGCATCCCTGCCGCCCGTTCCAACGGCGGACAGGTGCGGCGGCGAAGGCAGGAAGACGGGGCAAGGATGCCCCGCCAACTGGCAGGCTGGAAGCCTGCCCCACAGGACCGGCGCGCCCGGCGAACCGGCGACCCCGGAAATTCCGTCGCGTCGCCGGGAGTGGGCCGCTAGCGTCCCGCGGCTGTGAAAACCCTGCGTCGGGCATTGCATTATTTTCGGCCGGAACTGCCGCTGTTGGGCGGGGTGTTCTTGCTGATGGTGCTGGCCACGGGCGCGAATCTGCTGAAGCCGTGGCCGCTGGCGTTGATCGTGGACAGCGTGCTCGGCGGGCAGCCGCTGCCGGCGTGGCTCGCACGCTGGTTGCCGGCGGAGGACAAGGCGGCGCAGGTGGCGGCGCTGGCGTTGCTGGTGTTTGGCTTGCACGCGGTGCAGGGCGGACTGACGGCGCTGCACAATTTCATTTCGATCAGGATCGGTTTGCGGGGGCTGGCGCGGGTGCGCAACGAGGTCTTCGACCGGTTGCAGCGGCTGTCGCTGCGGTTTCATCAGAGCCAGAACACGGGGGAACTCATCCATCGCGCGGCGTGGGACACGTTCGCGTTTCAGACCTTGTTTCAGCAGGGCGTGGTGACGTTGCTGGCGGCATCGCTCTCACTGGTGCTGATGGTGTGGGTGATGTGGCGGCTGAACGTGTCGCTCACGGGCGTGGCGCTGGCGACGGTGCCGCTGCTGGTGTTGAGCATCCAGTTTTTCGGCAAGAAGATGGGCAAACGCAGCGCGGTGGCACAGCGCGCGGACAGCCAGGTGACGACGCTGATCCAACAGGGGATCAGCGCGGTGGCGCTCAATCAGAGCTTCACGCGCGAGGACGCGGCGAACGAACGCTTCCGCGCGCAGACGGCGCTGGCGCAGGGAGCGCGGCTGTCGCAGCACGGGTGGGAGGTTTTGTATGGGTTGATGATCCTGCTGGCGTTCGGCGTGGGGACGGCGGCGCTGGTGTGGTGGGGCGCGCAGGAGGTTTTGCGCGGCGAACTGACGACGGGGCAGTTGCTGATTTTTCTCGCGTATCTCGCGCAGCTTTTCGAGCCGTTGAGCCAGCTCTCGAATGTCGGCGCAACGGTGGCCAGCGCGGGCGCGAATGCGGAGCGGGTGTTTGAAATTCTCGACACGCCGACCGACGTGACCGAAGCGCCGGGCGCGCGGGCGGTGGTGGGGCGGGCCCGCGCCGGGGCCAGCGCGGGCGCGGGCGGCAGCACCGCCGCGGGCGTGCCGAGCACGGGGGGAATCGAGTTTGCGGATGTGCAGTTCGGCTACACGCCGGAGCGGCCGGTGTTGCGCGGGATCAGCTTCGCGGTCGCGCCGGGCGAGTCGCTGGCGATCATCGGGCCGAGCGGCGTGGGGAAGACAACATTGCTGTATTTGTTGCCGCGTTTTTTCGATCCGAGTTCGGGAAGCATCAAGCTGGACGGGGTGGCTCTGCGCGAACTCCGCCTGAAAGATCTGCGGCAGCAGATCGCGTTTGTGTTTCAGGAGCCGATTTTGCTGCCGACCACCATTGCGGAAAACATCGCGTTCGGACGGCCGGGGGCGTCGGCGGCGGAGATCGAGGCGGCGGCGCGGCGGGCGAATGCGGACGCGTTCATCCGCACACTGCCTCGGCAGTACGAGACGGTGGTGGGCGATGGCGCGGCGCGGCTGAGCGTGGGCGAGAAGCAGCGGCTCACGCTGGCGCGGGCGTTTCTCAAGGACGCGCCGATCCTGCTGCTGGACGAGCCGACGAGCGCACTGGATGGCGAGAGCGAGGCGCTGGTGGTCGCGAGTTTGAACGAGCTGATGCGCGGCCGCACGACGCTGGTGGTCGCGCACCGGCTCAGCACCATCCAGCAGATGGACAAAGTGCTCGTGATCGAGGCCGGGCGGGTTAAGGAAATCGGGCGGCCCGCCGACTTACTGGATAGCCACGGGTACTACGCCCGCCTCACCCAACCGACGGAGCGCCGCCACGATTGACGGGACCCCGGCGACGGCGCAGCGAAGGCGCGGCAGTGACGAATCCCGGGCGCATGAGGAATCACGGATGAAGCCCCGTTTTAACCAAACGACGACCTCGGCAACCGGCCACCCGGACGGCGCGGTGGCGCACGATCTTGGCCCGCTCGCGCCGCACGCAACACCCCGGAACACGCCGCCCGCGCTCGGCCTGCGCAGCGCCTGGCTGCGGTTGCAACTTTTCGTCGCGGGCGCGCGGCACAGCAGCAAGTTGAAGGGGCGGTGAGGTGGGACGCGGTAGGCGTGAGGGTGACGCGGGATGGGAGGTGGTCGGGTCATCTGGTGAAGCCATCGCTCCCAATCTGCAAGACCCCACCCAGCACCACTCCGCCACAACGTGTTCCCGCGCCAGGCGGGTGAGCGTAACGACGAGACGGTGAAACGTTCTGCAGCATGATCCCGGCGGGTTCAAAGAAAGGAGGCGGTGGTGGAGCGCCGCGGAACCACCGGAACCACCCCACCGAAGAGTGTTGCGGCCCGGCGGGGCGTGCGGGCCGCGAAACCCCGCCGTCGCGCCTCGCCACGCCGACGCTTCAGCAGCTTTTCCGGTCGTTATTTTTGCGGAACTCAATGGCGGCATCTGGGGCAGGGCCAGACCGCCGGGCCGGCTGGTTCCGCGGCGCTTCATCACTGGCTAATTTCTTGCGTGCCTCCGGCACGATGCCGAGGCAAGCCAGGGCGAGCGCGGGTGGCGGCCGAATGACAATGTCCAAACTCCAAAAGCATGCGCCCGGCGCGCAGGCAGTTTGGACTTTCGCGGGGTCCGGCCGCTGAGTACTTTGCTGAACGAATGACAAGTGGCGGCGGCATTTTTCGCAGCGGCAGAGCGCTCCTTCATCGGCGCGTGCTGTGCGTTTTGGCGTTGTGTTGCAGCGGTCTCGCGGGCGGTTCAGCGGCGGTTTTCGGTCAGTCCTATCTGCCGTTGTTGACATGGTCCACGTTGACGCCGCCACCGCCGGCCCCGCCGGTTTCGACGCGCCCCGCGGCGGCGCTGCGATGGCGAACCCCACAGAACGAGGCACCGAATCGCTACTCGATTGGCGAGCCGACGGATGAGGAGCAGGCATATCTGGAATTCATCAATCGCGCCCGCGCCAATCCCGCAGCGGAGGGACTGCGATTGCAGGCCACGACGGACCCGCAGGTAGTGAACGCGTACGACTTTTTTCGAGTGAACCTGGCATTGATGGCGAGTCAGCTTGCCGGCATAGCGCCGGCCCCGCCGCTGGCGTTCAATCTCAAGCTGCTGACCGCCGCGCGCGGTCACAGCGCGGACATGTTCACCAACGCGTTTCAGGCGCATACCGGCACCGACGGGCGCGGGCTGAGCGAGCGCGCGACGGCACAGGGCTATGCGTGGCAGCGGCTGGGCGAGAATGTTTACTCCAATGCCGCATCGGTGGTGGCGGGGCACGCGGCGTTCGAGGTCGATTGGGGCGGCAGCGCGGCGACGGGCGGAATGCAAAGCCCGCCGGGGCATCGCAACAGCATTCACGATCCGCGGTTCCGCGAGATCGGCATCGGCGTCGTACTCGGCTCCAACGGGGGCGTCGGGCCGCAGTGGGTGACGCAGGATTTCGGGGCGGATGCGAGCAACAAGCCGCTGCTGAGCGGCGTGGCGTACTACGATTTCAACACCAACGGATTCTACGATCCGGGCGAGGGTATCGGCGGCGTCACGGTGACGGTGAGCGGCGCGAATTTCTCGGCCGTCACCGCCAACTCCGGCGGCTACACGGTGCCGCTGCCGGGCGACGGCACGTTCACGGTGGCCTTTTCCGCCGCGGGCCTGCCGGTGACGGCGCGGACCGTCGTGGTCGCCGGCGGCCTGAATGTGAAGGCCGACTTTGTGCCGACCTACGCGCCCCCGGTGATTGGCGGGGGCAACGCGGCGTTTCTGAATCGCAGCAATGTGCTGAGTTTCTCGCCGGTCGGCGCGGCCACGGGCTATCGCGTCGAGCAAACGCGGTTGGTGCCGTATGCGGCGGTGGAGGGTGCGGAGAACGGGACCAATGGCGTGGTCGCCGAAATTTCAGCCGGCTACGCGGTGATCACGACGGCGATTCATGCGGGCGGGGCGGCGAGCTTTCATCTGGCGATGCCGGTGGCGAAGGATCAGTTCCTCACGCTGCGCCCGATCCTGCGCTTGGGAGCGAACAGCCAGCTCACTTTTGCCAGCCGATTGAACTGGGCCACGTCCGGACAGATTGCCCGGGCGCAACTCTCGCCCGACGACGGCGTCACCTGGCTGGATCTCTGGACGCAGGCCGGGACGGGTGACAGCGGCGATGCGCGCTTGGTGACGCGGAGCGTTTCGCTCGCGGGCTTTGCGGGGCGGAATGCGCGGGTGCGGTTCGCCTACATGTTTACCGGCGGCACCTTCTTCCCGCAGACCGACGCGACGGTGGGATTGTTGGTGGACGACATCGCGATCAGCGACGCCCAAGAAGTCGTGTCGCCGGTGGTGACGGAGATTCCGAGCGGCACCGCATTCGTGTTCAGCCCGACGAACACGACGGGTTGCTCGTTTCGCGTGCAGGCGCAGATCGGCACGCGGTGGCTGGGATTCGGTCCCACGAAAGATTTCGTCGTGGTCCCCGCGCCGACGGTGCAACTGGCTGCGCGCCGTCCGCCGACGGGCAACCAGGTGCAGTTCGACATCGGCCTGACGGGCGGCACGGCGGGGCGCGTGGTGGCCGAATCAGCGCCGGAAATTGGCGGACCGTACACTGCTGATCCGACCGCCGTGTTGGAAACGATCACGGGCGGAAACGAGTTCCGGATCACCGCGCCGCTCGCGGGGGCACGCCGCTTCTACCGGGTCGTGGTGATGCCGTGAGCGGGGGGCGGCGGGCGAAGCTCAAATTTTAAAGCCCAAAGCTCAAGGGAAGTTCCAAGCGCCAAGCTTCAAATCGCCGCGCGACCGGAGCGCGGCGTTCACGCCGCAGAAACGCCCACCCGCAGCGATCGCGCCAAACGACCCGGGACGCCTACCACCCGCTCACCCCGCAGGCCCCGATTCCGCACCACCAAATTGCAATCCATGACCTAAACCGGCCCGACCAATTTCGTGTTGCATATGCAACACGGAATTGGTCGGTGCAGCGGCGGAGGTGTTTGGGCAGTGAGGGTCGCTGTGGTGGCCGAGGCTTGCTCGGCAACGAAACTGCGATCCGCGGGCAGGGCGGTGGGCGCTTATGTTTTGCCACTGTCGCGCACGCAGCGGAGTTGGCCCTTGGCCCTTCCCTTGAGCTTTGAACTTTATCCTTGGAACTTTTTTTCGGTCGCAGTTTTCCCTTCAACCCGGCGCCGCCAAACCGCTAGCTTCCACGCATGGCCAAAAAATCCGCCCCGAAAACTCTGCCCGCACCCGTCGCTCCGAAAAAAGTCCTCATCCCCATCGGCGACGCCACGGAAGTCATGGACACGCTCTACCCGATCTTCCGCGTGCCGGAAGATGGCTTCGAGGCCATCGTCGCCGGACCCGAGGCGCGGCTCTACCACGGCGTCATGCACGAGATTCCGCCCACGGCCACGGGCGAACCGAAGTGGGACATCACGCGCGAAAGCCCCGCCTATCATGTCCGCGCCACGGTCGCCTTCAAGGACGTGAACCCCGATGAATACTGCGGCCTCTTCGTTTCCGGCGGTCGCGCGCCCGAGTATTTGCGCTACGACCAGGACTTGCTCCGGCTCACGCGCCATTTTTTTGCAACCGGAAAACCCGTCGCGATGGTCTGTCACGGCATCGAGATTCTCACCGCCGCCGGCGTCATCACGGGCCGCACGCTCACCACCGTCGCCAAGTGCAAACTCGACGTCGAGCAGGGCGGCGGGAAATACGTAAACGAACCCTTCGTCATCGATGGCAACCTCATCAGCGCCCGCACCTGGCACGACAACTCGGTGCTCATGCGCGAGTTCATGCGGATGCTGAAGGACTATTGCGCGCGGTGATCGCCACGCAGTCACCCGCGCACCCACGCTTCGCACCATGCCCGCCATGAACCCTCCCCTGCCCCGCCGCGAATTCCTGCGCCGCTCCGGCGCAACCGTCGGGGCCGCCGTCCTCGGCTCGCTGACGCTTCCGGTTGCACCCGCCTCCGCGCCCGCCGCGGCTGCTGCGGCTCCAGCACATTTAAGCCTCGGCTTCAGCCTCTACGGCATGAAGACCCTGCCGGTCGCCACCGCATTGAAAACCTGCGCTGAGATTGGCTACGACAATGTCGAGTTTGCCCTCATGCCCGGCTGGCCCACCGAGCCAAAACTCCTCTCCGCCGCCGACCGCAAACAAATCGCCGCCACACTTGGCGAACTCGGCCTGAAATTGTCGGCCCTCATGGAGAACCTTTCGCCGCTCGGCACGGAAGCCGATCACCAGCGCAATCTCGAACGCCTCGCCGCCGCCGCCATTCTTGGGCGCGAGCTTTCCCCCGCCGCGCAACCCGTCATCGAGACCGTCCTCGGCGGCAATCCCAAGCAATGGGATGCCGTGCGCGAGCCGCTGGCCGAACGTCTCCGGGCGTGGGGGGCCGTCGCCGCCGCGCACCAGACCATCATCGCCGTGAAGCCCCACGTCGGCGGCGCGTTGCACACCCCCGAGGGCGCGCTCTGGCTCCTGCGCGCGGTCAATCATCCTTGGATCAAGCTCACCTACGACTTCAGTCACTACGAACTGCGCGGCTACGAACTCGCCGCCACGCTCAAGGATCTCGCGCCCCACGCCGCGTTCATCCATGTCAAAGACAGCGAAGGTACCGCCGACAAATTCAAATTTCTCCTGCCCGGCGAAGGCCGCATCGACTATGCCCGCTACGCCGCCCGCTTGCAGGAAACTCCCTATCGCGGCCCCGTCGTCGTCGAAGTCAGCGGCCTGATTTTCAACCAGAAAGGCTACGATCCGCTGGCGGCCGCCCGAAAATCCTACGCCGCGCTCGCGCCGCACTTTCAGAAAAAGAAGGGGTAGCAGGTCGTGGCCAACTCGGCCCCGTTTGCGGTCGAGTGAGCGGGGCTTGCCCCGTGTTCATTGCTTGCGGTAGGAGCGGCGGAGCAGCAACCGAAGCGCGGACGCGGCAGGAAAACCGGGCAGACGAGGATTCGATGTGACCGCGGCGACCGCGGCGACCGCGGCGACCGCGGCGACCGCGGTCCGATCCCGGTCCGCATCGGTGGCGGCTTCGTCGCGCGACGGCTAATCGAAGGGCGCGGCTTGGATGGCGAGGCTCACGGCGTTGGTGGCGGCCTCGGGATATTTTTCCAGATCGCGCAGGGTGGAGAAAAGCATCCAGGTGAGGCGCAGGTCGCGGGAAAAGGTGCCGGCAAGGGTGCGGAGGAGATTGAGGTCGCGGTTGGCGAGGGGTTGCTGAAAGATTTTTTCGGCGAGGCGGCGGGCGGCGATGGGGTTGGCCTGGTCGGCGAGCCAGTCGGCATGGGCGATCTCGAGGGCGAGGCTGGCGGGGTAGGGAGCGCGGAAAGTTTTGGAGGCTTCGCCGGCAAGCCAGAGAGCTTCGGCATCCCGGATGGCCGTTTCGTAATTTTTGTCGGCCAGATTGATCCGCAGGGCGAGAAGGCGGTCGGCGCGAGTGGTGGAGAGGCGGGGCAGCAGGGTGAAGGCGAGATCGGGGCGCTTGCCGATGAGGAGTTTTTCGGCCAGGACGGAAGGAGCGAGGTGGTTGGTGAGACGCAGCCAGGCGTTGGCGGCGAGGAAGGGCAGTTTTTTCTCGAGACCGAATTCGGCCAGGGCGCTGAGTCCGGCGACGTTCGTGGGCACGAGCGGCCAGAGGCTGGCGGTGTTGGGGTTGGCCTGCCAGGCGAGGGCGAGGTACTGGGGCAGGTTTGGCGCCGTCCGACGCGCGTTGTGAATGAGTTCGAGGGCGAAGGCGGGATCGTTGGTGACGGTGTGTCTGGCGAAGCGCAGGGGGATACTCTCATCGAGCGGATTGAGTCGGCAGACGTCGCGAATTTCGCGTCTGGCGCGCGCGGTGTCAGTGAAGTGATCGAGATCGAACTCGGCGCGTTCGGCGCGCAGGTTGGCGTTGTAAGGATCGAGGCGCAGAATGCGGTTGATCTCGTCACGAACCGCGGCGGCGGCGGCCGGGCGTTCCGATTGGGGCAGGGTGGAAAAAACCTGCTTTTCCGCGGCGATGAGATGGGGAAGCTGATAGGTCGCCGAGGGCCACCAGTTCAGGCTGCTGCGATAATGACGCGCCTTGCTCTCCCAAGTCGAAGCACGGTAAGCGCCAATAAAATGTCCGAGGGCGACGGCCTGAAGGAGGAGGGGAAGGCAGAGGGCGAGGGCCCAGGCGAAATTGAAGACAAGGCGTGGGCGCGCGAGCGGCGGGCACGGGTCGCCGTCGGTCGCGGTCGCGGTCGCGGTCGCGGTTACAGTCGCCGTGGCGTGTGGGAACTCAATTTCCGGCTCGTGGTCGGGATGGTCGGGAGCGAAGGTTTGAGCACGGTCCGGGAGGGGGACGGTGCGCGTGGACGACGGGGCGAGGACGACAGCGGATCCCGGGTCGGCACTGCCGATGACGAAGCCGGCGAGGGCGGCAGCCAGCAAGGCGGTGGAGGGGATTTGGGTGACGAAATCAACACCTGCCAGCGTGGCGAAGGCGGCGAGGCCGGCGAGCGCCCCAAAGGCGGCTTCCGGTTCGGCGCAACGGACGCGCAGCGCAAGCGTGAGGGCGCGGCGGCTGAAGTGGAGCAGCAAGGCGACACCGGCCACCAGACCGAGGAGACCGGTTTCCACGAGGAATTGGAGATACTCATTTTCCGCGTGATAGAAGGTGAGGTCGCCGGCGAAATTTTTGAAATGGCTGAAGGCAGGGCGGAAGGAGTCCCAGCCGATGCCGAAGATAGGAAAGCGGAGAAAAATCATCCACGCCTGCTGCCACAGGGCGAGTTTGGGATAGCCGCGCGCGAGGTCGGACGACGTCGCGGCGAGGCGATCGAGCAGGTTGCCGCTCAGGAGCAGGAGCGGGCAGAGCAGACCGAGCAGAACAAGGAAGATCAGCATGAGCCGGGAGCGGCGTTTGGAGCGGTAGATCAGCAACGCCATCCAGACGGCGAGGCCGACGGCCAGCGCGAGCGCGCCGCCGCGGGAACCGGAATAGATGGCGACGGCGAGACCGCTGGCGACGCAGACCAGGACAAAAAGGCTTTCCGCACGGCCTCCCGAGCGGGTGCTCGAACGAAAACTGCGGGCCGATTGCAAGGGCAGCCAGGCGCGCAGAATCCAGCCGAGACCAAAGAGGGAGGCCATGGCGATCCAGCCGGCGAAGTGGTTGCGGTTGGCGAAGGTGCTGGCCCCGCGGTTCATCACGATGTATTCGGAATCAAATAGCAGGGATTGACCGGTGACGCGGCGATAAGCCTCAAGGATCGCGAGGAGGCACAGCGCGAAGGCGAGGTAGAGGGTTAGCGTTCGCGCCCCATCCGGCTCGCGGGCGGCAGCCCGGGCGAGGCAAAACACGGTGGCGGCGAGCAGGAGGTTCCACAACCGGGCCAGCGTGGCAGCCGGGGAAATCGAGAGCGTGAGCAGGGCGGGCACGGTGTCGCCCTCCAAGGGGAAGGCCCGGGCGAGGGCCAGCCGATCGGGGCTGAGCAGACCGACGAGGCTGGCCGGCAGGGGGATAATCGGCAGCAGCAGGGACACACCGATAAGGGCGATCCAGCCCCACGCGAGGCCGCTGGACGGATTCTCGAGGCGACCGACCAGGAGAAGCAGGCTCGTGCAGCAGAGCGCGCCGGTGAGCACCTGCCCTTCGGCCGTTACGGAGCCGAAGTACAGCGGTGCCAGAAGCAGCCCGAGCAACCACGGGTGGTGTCGCGACATGGGAGGCTGCGGGCGTTCAGCCGACGGAGAGTTTCCGGCGACGCGGTGGGTTCATGCCGGGCGCTGAACTAGGGGCGGGTGACGGTGGCATCGCGCGGCGGGCGGGCGGCGGCGGCACCCGGGAGGGTGAGGTTGGCCTGGCGCTGGGTAGCGCGGCGCAGCTTGAAGTCCGCGGCGGATTTGGGCGGCGCGGCGGTGGCAACGGCGAGGGTGATGGGGCGGCTGGGAAGGGTGGTGCGATGGACAGCGGCCGGGACCGGCGTCGGGGCGGTGGCGGCGTGCTGGGCCTGCTTGCCGTAATACGCGTGGTAGTAATTGTTGTAGTAGTAGTGCGGATTGTCAGAGGTGATGCCATTGAGGACGATGCCCAAGATTTCCGCGCCGCGGTGACGCAGGGCACCGAGGGCGCTCTTGGCAAAGCGCATGGAGGTCTGGCCGGATTTGACCACGAAGAGCAGACCGTCAGTGATCGGGATCAGGCAGAAGGTGTCGTCAATTGCGGTGACGGGCGGGCAGTCGATGATGACGTGATCGTAGAATTGGCGGGCCTCGGTGATGACATTGTGGGCGACCTGGCCCATGAGGAGTTCGCCGGGGTTGGCAATCAACTGGCCGGAGGTGAGAAGATGCAGCGTGGGGATGGGCGTTTCGCGAACCGACTGCTGCCACGGCCGTTCGCCGGCGAGCACTTCACTGAAGCCGGGGGTGCGCGGCTGGTTGAAGTAGGCGCTGACGGTGCCGCGACGCAGGTCGGAATCGATGAGCAGGACTTTGAGGCCGGCGTTGGCGAGTGTGCTGGCGAAATTGACACTAAAGGTGGACTTGCCGTCCCCGGGTAAGGCGCTGGTGATAACCATGACCTGCTTCTTTTTGCTCTGGGTGCCGAACATGACCGCAGAGCGGACGCCGCGGATGGATTCAGCGAAGAGACTGTTGGTTTCGAGCCGGGTGGCGAGGAGCGGGCCATCGCCGAGGAGTTTGCGTTCAACCGCTGGAATCTGGCCGAGCACGGGTTCCTGCAAGCTCTCCTCGATGTCTTCCGCGAGGTCCAGCCGGTCGTCTAGCCGGTAGAGGACATACACAATCCCAATGCCGGAGAAGAGACCGAGCAGCAGTCCGATGAGAATAATCTTGGGGCGGTTGGGGCCGACGGGTTTTTCGATGCCGACCCCCTCCTCGAAGGCGATGATGGTTTCCTCGTTGGTGGGGGTGTTTTCCAAGGCGAGCAGCGAGCGCTTCTGGCGGTCGAGCTCTTTTTCGAGATAGTCTTCTTCCTTCTTCAGCCGTTCGAACTCATTGAGGACGGTGCTTTTCTCGAAGACTTCGCGACGCATCTCCTCGACCCGGGGGCGGAGGCCGGCTTCATCTTTGATGAGTTTTTCGATTTCGGCGCGGCGGCGTTCCTCGATGTTGTCGAGTTGGAACTGGAGCTCCTGTTTGGTGCGCTGGATTTCGTTCTGAAGATTGACCAGGAACGGATGTTTTGGTTTCAGGGTGGCCTGGTAGCGGAAGAGATCGGCTTCGCGGGCCTTCAGGTGGAGTTTGAGCTCGGTGTAGGAATTTTGCTGGAAGGTGGCCAGCGGATTGGCGGTCTTGGACTTGTCGGGGCTCGA
Organism: Akkermansia muciniphila; assembly: GCA_945861535.1. Lineage (GTDB taxonomy): Bacteria > Verrucomicrobiota > Verrucomicrobiia > Limisphaerales > BJHT01 > BJHT01. The sequence goes on from CAMAUZ010000093.1 coordinate 17,767, forward strand.
ATTACCCGAGGAAGGGGTTTTCGGCGGGTTTTTGGACAGGGCGTCGGGCAGTTTACCTTCGAGCAACTGATCTTTCGTGTAGCTCTCCAAGCGCTTCCGGAAGAGGACGATTTCGTCGAGCTCGGAGGTCAGACGATTAAGGCGTTCCTGGGCGGCCAGACCGGCGTCGCGGATGTCCCCGATGTTATGTTTCTTCTTAAAGAGAAGGGTGCTCTCGCGGGCCTTGTCGAGGTTCTGCTCGTGACGCTTCACCTCCTGCCGGGTCTGGCCGAATTTTTTCTCGATAAGTTCGGTGTTGATCTCGTTCTTATAGGTGACAAAAGCGCGCGCCCAGTTGCTGACATAGCGCCGGGAGTAGTCTAGGTCGGTGCTGTCCACGGTCATCACAAACAGGGCGCCATTGCCTTTGCTCACCGTTGATTCCAGCTCGGGGCGGAGGGTGAGCGCAGCGTCGATATCGCGCATGTATTCCGCGGCTTTGGTGCGGACGCGCTGGCTTTTCATGAGGCCAAGCTGGTGATCGATGAAACCGTCGGCCAGCTCCACCACCTGGGCTTTGCCGCCCACGCCGGTCTCGACCCGGCTGGCGAAACCGAGGCTCGAATAGGCGCGGTATTTGTTCGGCGTGGTCAGTGCCAGATAAAGGGAGATCCCGGTGCCGACCAGCACCAAAAGAAAGGGTATCCACCAGCGGCGGGAGATGATTTTGAAATACCGCCGGACATGGATCGAGACGTTGATCCGGTCCACCAAGGAAGTGCCCTGGTTGGGCGGCGGTAGTTCGAGACTGGCGTGCGACGTGGCCATTCAGTGTCAAAGGTTAAAGATCTTGTTCACCGTCTTCACGCGGTCGCCATCTTGGAGCAGGATGTCTTTGGAGCGGTCTTTCAGACGGATGACACCATCCACATCAACAACAATGGTACTTAGCTGCCTGGTGACGGGATCGAGACGTTCGACGGTGACTTTCTTGAGATTTACGAAGTCATTATAGCCGAGCTGGATGATGGCTTCCGCCAGCGTTTTGGTTTCCCCCGGTCGCAGCGGAACGGTGCCCATGATGGCCGGTCCGACAAAAAGGACTTTACCCTGCTGCACCGAGTGATTGAGCACATTCAGAGAGACCGTGGCATTTTGGTAGTAGTCGGCGTCGAGGCGGGCTTTCAGTTCGGCTCTGACTTCCGCAATGGTCTTTCCCCGGGCAACGACCACGACAGACATATCCGAACCGCGGGTGACCTGAAAGTGTATCTCGCCGAGGGGAGTGACGGTCACGGCGGTGGGGTCAGAGGATTTGACCGGATCTTCCTCGATTCGAAAGGCGAGCCGGTCATTGGGCATCAGCCGGTACTTACTCTGGTCGGTCGGCGGCGCGGAACTGGAACTCTGGGAGCGACCCCGTTCCGCCGTGACTCCCAGCAGGAGCACGGCGAACAGCAGACCGAGAAGATTTTTCATGCCGGTTAGAACTGATACGTTATGTCAAGAATGACCCGGTTCTGGTAATAATCCAGGCCGAGCTGGTTGGATTCGTTGAGGGCATAGGAATAGCCCAGGCCGGAATTCCACGACTGCGACAGCAGATAACGGACACCCAAGTAGAGGAGGTATCGGTTGGCATGCTGACCACCTGAACCGGAAACCTTGAAATCCTCCCACCGCAACTGACCCGCCAGGCCGAGCCGATCGTTGAACTGGCCCCCGATGTTGTAGCTGAGGGCCGTGTAATCGGCAAAGTTGCTGTCCACCCCGAGGCTCGCCCCGCGGGTGATGCTCAGCCAATGTTCCCACCGTTTGAGAAACTGGTGCCGGATGCCCGCCTCATAGCTGACGGAGCGGAAGTTGGAGGTGTCCTGGTTGCTCGTTGCCGTGGGTGCGTCGAACGACGAGGCGGTGTAGCCGACGGATCCCTGAACGCTGAGAGTCGGGGTCACCTGGAATCGGGCGTTCGGCCCGAGGGTCCACACCGTGCCGCTGTTCTGAAGGTTCTGGGAGTAATTGATGATGGTATAAGTGCCGGCCAGACCCACCTGCAACCGGGGGGTGGGCCTGGTGTAAATTCCTCCGCTGAAAGTGTGCTCGTCATGATCCAGCGCTTTGAACTGGTCGGACAGCGTGCGATCGACCAGGAAATCGTAGCCCGCCCCGACCCCGATCTTGGAGGAGGCCTCCCAGTCGCCGCGGATGCCGACGGTGTTAATAATCCGCCGGTAGTTGAGCAGGCTGCTGGGACTGACGGTGGTGACCCCAATCTGACCCTGCGTGATCGGGTCAACGGCCGTGGTAAGCGAATCGTGGATGTTGAACTTAACCTTGCCGATCCCGAAGTTATACTGGGCGCGGGTGTTCGGGGTGATGATGACGGAGTTCAGTTCCGAGTGTCTGAGATACCAGCGATAACCCACCCCGACGTTGAGTTCGACGGACTGTTTCCCCGAAGCGGGAATCCAGCTAATCCCCACGCCCGCGGTCGGCGTGATCGAGAAATCACTCAGCCGGTTGCCATGGTCGCCGAGATTGATGTTGTCGTTGTATTCAAACACCGCGTTCCCGTAGAGCCGGGCTTTCAACGGCCCGACCCTCAGGTTGTACCGCCCCGGGTTGGGTGCACTGGGGTTATACGACGGCAGGTAAGCGGGAGTGAAAACCGAGCGACCAAAACCCCCGCCATCGTTGAGTGGGGTGTAATAGAGCGGGCTGAGAACCCCGAGGCCGCTGTCAATGTCCGCCGTCGCCGCCCCTTGAGCGGACGGCACGTCAACCGGGAGCAGAACCGCACCCGTCGGCGAAAACTGGCCGGTCGGCGCGTCGGGCAGGTTCGACGGATCATTGCCGACCGGCGTGAAGACCTCCGACGCCGGCAACGGCACCGGGGCCAGACCGTCGCCCGCAGGCGATGGCACGGGCACTTGGCTGTCGAGCGGCGTCGAGCCAACCGGGCTGGCTGGAAAAGCGGACGGGAAGACCGGGTTGCCGGGTTGGGCGGATGACGGTCGCGTCTGCCCCGTCGGCACGTCCAGATCGCTGTTCTGACTCCAACCGGGCGCGGTTCCGCTGCTCATCAGGCCTTTGGCAATGAGCAGCGCCACGGGCAGGCTCGTGGAGGCCAGCAAGATTTTGGACGGTCTTTTGGGGGTACCAACAATGGATCGTTTCATTTTGATTCGGCAGATACTGTTGTTGTTTCGGCTCGCGTGCAAGTCACGTTCTGACGGCGGTCCTCGCGATGATGCGGGGGTTCTGGAGCGAATCGCCACCGCCAGACCTTTTCGGCCACCGCCAGTCTTTGAGGGCGATGGCTGACCAACCGATCCGTCCACGCACCCAGCCCACCACCCTCAGAACCGATCCAGAAACCAGCCCGCAACCCTTCACAACAGGCACCAGCCTTGGAATGTCGTTTAGACCGAATGCTCGCGGCGTTGTCGAGTAGAAACTGTTTTCCAGAGCGACAAATCCATGTGCGACCGCGCCAATTTCAGGGTCCGTTCTATCCCCTTGCCAACGCCACCCGCGCGCCGCCATTGCGGTCCTTGGATTCGCCGCTAACCTGCCCCCCCGTCGGGCGGAAATTCGCCCGCTCTCCACGCCATGCCAAAAACACCCGAATTAAAACTCCAAATCGGCGACCCCGCCCCGCCCTTCACCGCCGCCACCAACGGCGGCCGCCGCATCGCACTCCACGATTTCGCCGGCAAACCCGTGATCCTCTACTTCTACCCGCGCGACGACACGCCGGGCTGCACCAAGGAAGCCTGCGCCTTTCGCGATGCCTACGCGCAATTTCAGAGAAAAGGCGCCGTCGTGCTCGGCGTCAGCGCCGACACCGTCAAGGCCCACGACAAATTCGTCGCCAAATTCCACCTTCCCTTCCCGCTGCTCGCCGACGAAGACAAAGCCATCGTCACGGCCTACGGCGTCTGGGGTGAAAAATCCTTCATGGGGCGCAGATACCAGGGCATCCACCGCGTCACCTTCCTCGTCGGCCCCGACGGTATGATCCAAAAAATCTGGCCGCTCGTAAAACCCGAGGCCCACGCCGCCGAAGTGCTCGCCGCGTTGTAATGTTCGGTCCCTCGGCGAGCCTCAAAGCTCAAAGGCTAAAGCTGCTAAAGCTCAAAAAAGCCCCAGTTCCAAACTCCAATCACCCCGCAACCAATCCCGATCTCGTTTGCAGATCTCCCCTCGCCCCACCATCGACCGACACTCCGCGGAAAAAATTCCGCCAGGCCCCTTGTAGCTTGGCCCATCCCCTGAGCTTTGAGCTTTATCCTTTGAACTTTTCCGGCCCGCTCCCCCTGCCCACCGAAATTTCCCGAATCCCCGCTTGCCTCCTCCGCGCACAGCCCCCAGCATCCGCGGTTCTTTATGCTGACCATTGGCGGATTATCCAAGTCGTACGGCGGACGCGTCCTTTTCGAGGACGTGACGCTCCAAGTGAATCGCGGCGATCGCATCGGGCTGGTCGGCCCGAACGGCGCGGGCAAGACCACGCTGCTGCGCATCATCCTCGGCGACGAAACCCCCGACGACGGCACCATCAACTTCCAGCGCGGCACCTCCATCGGCTATCTCCCGCAGGAAAGCGCGCCCATCGGCGACGAGACCGTCGTCGAGCTGGCCAGCTCCGTGAACACCGAACTCATCCGCGTCATGCGCGAAATGCGCCTCCTCGCCGCCGCCGGCGACGAAGACTCCGGCGAAGCCCACGAAGCCGGCTCCCGCTTCGATGAACTCGACGGCTCCACCATCCAGGCCAAGGCCAAGCAAATGCTCAACGGCCTCGGCTTTCGCGACAGCGACTTCGACCGCCGCGCCGCCGAACTCAGCGGCGGCTGGGTCATGCGCGCCCACCTCGCCCGCCTCCTCACCCAGGAACCCGACCTCCTCATCCTCGACGAACCCACCAACCACCTCGACCTCGAGGCCCTCCTCTGGTTTCAGGATTATCTGAAATACTACCCCGGCGCGATCCTCATGATCTCGCACGATCGCGAGTTCCTGAACCAGCTCGTGGACGGCATCCTCGAAATCCGCCAGTCCAAGCTCACCCGCTACCGCGGCACCTACGACGACTACCTCGTCCAAAAAGAAGCCGCCGAGCAGCAGCTCCTCGCCGCCTACAAAAACCAGCAGCGCGACATCGCGCGCCTCCAGGAATTCGCCGACCGCTTCGGCGCGAAAGCCAGCAAAGCCTCCCAAGCCCAGAGCAAGCTCAAGCAGATCGAGCGCATGGAGAAAATCGAGGCCCCCGCCAGCGAGGCGAAAAAAGTCAGCTTCAATTTCCCCCAGCCCCAGCGCAGCGGCCAGCGCGCCATCCGCCTCACCGACATCCACCACGCCTACGGCGAGAAAGTCGTGTACGCCGGCGTCAGCCTCGAAGTGGAACGCGAGAAACGCATCGTCCTCGTCGGCCCCAACGGCGCGGGCAAATCCACCATCCTCAAAGTCCTCGCCGGCGTCCTCCCCGTGCAACAGGGCGTGCGCGAACTCGGCCACAACACCAAGACCGGCTACTACTCCCAATACCGCGTCGAAATGCTCCAGCCGCAGCGCACCGTCCTCGAAGAAGCCCTCGACACCCCCCAGCGCATCACCGAACAGGAAATTCGCACCGTCCTCGGTTGCTTCCTCTTCAGCGGCGACTCCGTCTTCAAAAAAATCAGCGTCCTCAGCGGCGGCGAAAAAAGCCGCCTCGCCCTCGTCAAGCTCCTCCTCGATCCGCCCAACCTCCTGCTCATGGACGAGCCGACCACCCACCTCGACATCGGCAGCATCGACGCCCTCATCGGCGCGCTGAAAATGTTCTCCGGCACCGTCGTGTTCATCAGCCACGACGTCTATTTCATCCGCGCCCTCGCCAACCACGTCATCCACGTCAAGAGCGGCCAGCTCCACCACTACTCCGGCGGCTACCAATACTACCTCGACAAAACCGCCGCCGTCTCCGAACGCGCCGCCCTCACCGCCGGCGACGCCCCGCTCAAACTCAAGCCCGTCCAAAAAGAAAAATCCGGCGGCATCTCCAAAGAACAACGCCGCCGCGAAGCCGAAGAACGCCAGACCCGCGCCCGCCTCCTCCGCGAGCAAAAGCAACTCGTCGAGAAGCTGGAAAAAGCCATCGCCGACTTCGAACGCCAGTTGCAGGAACTCGCCGACGAACTCGAAAAACCCGAGACCTACAACACCGCCGGCCGCGCCATGCACCTCAACCGCGAAGTCCTCGGCGCCCAGTCCGAACTCGACGTCGCCACCAAGGATTGGGAAGCCGCCGTCAGCGCCCTGGCCGCCCTCGAAGCCGCCATCCCCGAGCCGACGACCTAAAACCGCGCCCGCCCCCCCGCCCGCCAGTCCGCCAGCGCGCGCCCCCCGGGTGCCGTTTTCCGCGCTCCCGCGGAAAACCCGCGTGATGGGAAACCATCCGTACTTGGAACTCCCTCGCTACGGAGTCTGCTGCCGCACCTGCAGAGCGGGCACTTGAACGCAATTACTGCGGACATCCTTCAAGCTTTCCAATAACCTCCCGCGATGAAGACACGGCACACCGACCGTCCGCGCATCGAGTATCTGCGCGTGCAAAACTACCGCGCCCTGCGGGACCTCGAATTGAAGGCGTTGACGCCGCTGACCGTTTTTCTTGGGCCGAACGGCAGCGGCAAATCCACCATCTTCGACGTCTTCGCCTTCCTGTCGGAAAGTTTCGGAGTCGGACTGCGCAAGGCGTGGGATAAGCGGGGCCGCTTCAAGGAGCTGAGAACTCGCGGCGTCGAGGGACCGATTATTTTTGAGGTCAAGTATCGGGAGAAAAAGGAAAGCCCGCTCATCACTTATCACTTGGAGATCGATGAAGACGGGAAAGGACCGTTTGTCGCGCGTGAGTTCCTGAGCTGGAAACGAGGCTCGCATGGCCGGCCGTTCAACTTTCTCGACTTCAACCGCGGCGAGGGCGAAGTCGTCACCGGAGACATGCCCGATCAAGAAGATACGCGGACGCCGGAGCGCCTCGACTCGCGTGAGCTTCTGGCGGTGAACACGCTGGGGCAACTGGCCAAACATCCCCGGGTCGGAGCGCTGCGCCGTTTTATCAGTGGCTGGTATCTCTCGTATTTGTCGGCGGACAGCACGCGCGGCGTGCCCGAGGCCGGTCCACAGGAACGCTTGAGCACGACCGGCGACAATCTGCCGAACGTCATTCAATATCTGAAGGAACAGCACGGCGAGCGGCTTGATTTCATCCTCAAAAAACTCACCGCCCGGGTGCCCCGGCTGGAAAAGGTGGCTGCGGAAGTGATGCCCGACGGGCGGCTGTTGCTGCAGGTCAAGGATGCGCCGTTTGAGAAACCCGTCATGGCCAGGTTTGCCTCCGATGGGACCTTGAAAATGCTGGCGTATCTTACACTGCTGCACGATCCCGACCTGCCGCAGTTGATCGGCATCGAAGAGCCAGAAAAACAATTGCACCCGCGCCTGTTGCCGGAATTGGCGGAAGAATGCCGGAGCGCCGCCGCCGCCTCGCAATTGATGGTCACCACTCACTCGCCATTCTTCGTCAACCCGCTGCGACCCGAAGAAGTGTGGGTGCTCTACCGGACCGAGCTGGGATTCACACAGGCCCGCCGTGCCTCGGAGATGCGGGGCATCAAGGAATTCATGGCCGAGGGGGCGCTGCTGGGTCAGCTCTGGATGGAAGGCCACTTCGAAGTGGGCGATCCCCTCACCAATTCCGGTGCGGAGAAACGGCCGGTCGCCCTGGCATCCACGCAGTCCCGCTGCCCCATGCACCTCGAGGTGTTTCTGGAGGAGCCATCGGCGGAGGCCTTTTTGCAAGGCTTCCTGCCCAAGCTGATGCCCGGCGGGACCACCTGGAATCCGATCGTCTTTCAGGGCAAACCCGATCTCCTCGGCAACCTGGAGCGGCGGTTGAAAGGCTACCAATCATGGATGCCTGCCGACTGGCGAATCGTGGTCTTGATCGACGAGGACCGCGCCAACTGCCGCCGGTTGAAAGCCCGGATGGAAGCCGCCGCCGCCGCTGGTTTAATCACGAAGACTGCGGCCGCTGGTGGCCGGTTCGTGGTGCTGAATCGAATCGCGGTGGAAGAATTGGAAGCGTGGTTCTTCGGCGACCCGCTCGCCCTGGCGACTGCATTTCCCGGAGTCTCACCAACCCTCGGAGCGAAAGCCGCCTATCGTAATCCCGACGCCATCGCCGGAGGAACCTGGGAGGCGCTGGAGCGGGTGTTGCAGCGAGCGGGATATTACGGTGGCGGCATACCCAAGATCGAAGTCGCGCGCGAGATGGCCGTGTACATGGAAGCCAGCCGCAACACGTCGCCAAGCTTCCAAACCTTTGTGCAAGGTTTTCGCTCCCTTTGACCGCCAGCCATGCTCCTCGAACCTACCATCGAGGTCGCCGCCTCCCAAAAAAGGCGGCAAAAAGAGGGCGGTTCTTGAGCTTGGCGACATGGGTCTGGCCCGAATCCATTCGCCGGAGAGTTTCATCGACGGGGACTTGACCTGGCACTGCGGGAAGCCGTCCGTCACCACGCCGAGTTCATCGCATGGTGGCGGGCACGGCCCTGCAGCAACTTGGGCAGTTGCCAATATCCAGAACTGCCCCTTTCTCGCGCCTTCCCAATGCCGCCCTCGCAGAATTGACCGTCGCCGTGGAACTCTCTACTTTGGCCTTATGACAGCCGCTGAGATCATCCACGAGATTGACTGCCTGCCGCCTACGGAACTGGCCGAGGTCGTGCGCCACACGAAGCTGCTCGAGCAACGCCGCCCGTTCTCGGGCGCAGAACTCACCGAACTGGCCCGGCGCATGGTGAACGCCAGCGATCCCGCCGAAGCTGACCGGCTTCAAGCATCGTTGGTAAAGGGCTTCTACGGCGAGGAATAGCCCCCATGCCACGAATTCGCCGCCAGAAGCTGCCCCGCGCATTGATCCAGCATCTCGCACTCCGCATCCGGCAACGGGAAATCAGCCTCGATCAGATGGGATTGTTTGCTGAATGGTGCGACACGAATCCCGAAGTCCCCGATCTCGAATGGTTCAAGCGCTTCCCGCGCATGATTGTTTGCGGCGAGGGTGAGTTGGTAAAAACATTCCTGATTCCCGGACAAGCGCCGCATGGACAAGAGGTGCTATGAGGAGCGGAAAAGCGCCCGGAAACTTCGCGCGCGAGTCGGATCGCCGGACCGGCAGGTTACCCTCTGAATGCCTGCGCTCAGAGTCGTTCCTCGTCCCGCCTCCAGACGGCCTCCGCCCGCGTGGACGCCGAACTCCAAACGGGGACGCACGAGAAGTGATCAGTTCTTGATTTTGGTATCCTGGGGCTGGCTCGAAGTCATTCGTGGGCGAGTTTTTTCGGCGGGGGGTTGCCTTGGCACTGCGGGATGCCGTCCGTCGCCACGCAGAATTCATCGCGTGGCGGCGGCCACAGCTGTGCTGCAATTGATCAGTTGCCAATCTCAAGAACTGCCCCCCTTCACGGAAGCGCCGGGGCGGCCAACGCCAACTAATCACTTTCTCGTCGCTGCGCTCGCCATATCCAAGGCGCTGTCGCATTGTCGTCACGCCAAAGTCCAACTTTTCGTGATCGTGCCTGAACCTCCAGTTCACGATAACGAAGCTCGCTGTTCGCGTACCGTTCGTACCACCATGCGAATCCCGCGCTGAGCAAGTCTTCGTTTAAGATTCGGTCGCCATCATACACAACCACAACCACAAAACGGCCATATCTGTCTCGCGACCGGACAGTTATCGCAACCTCCTTGCCGATGATTGCTCCGCGAGTAAACGCGGTTGCTTCGGGACCAAATGGTTGGTTATGCTCAGGAGCGTCTATCCCAAATAAACGTAATGTCAGGATCCCAAAATTCGTGTCCCGAAACTTTATCGTGTCCCCGTCCACCACATCCGTTACGATGCCGCCAGTATGCCTGTTTTCGTGTTGGGGTCGGGGATTAACATCCGAATCTTGGTCGCGCCATTTGCCGACCATGACCACACCCGCTAGGCAGACACCAAGTATGCTTACGCTCAGAAAAATCCCGCGTAGCCGGCGCCTACTGCGCTCCGAAATCTCAATTTCAATTTTCATTGTGTAATGGGATACTATCGACGCAAGCGACCGTACAGTAAGGCTCGATATTGGGCGACTTCGCCTTCTCGCAAAACGTCGCCTCGGAAAAAAGCCTCAGCGCTCGTTTTGCCCGCTGAATATCGAGCGGAATCATTACTCATTCCGGAAATCAAAACGATCTTCTTTGCGCTCGGCCCCGAGAAACTCAACCTCGTGTTCACCCTCTTCGAACAGAGTAGCGGCTCCGAGGCCCGGAAATATGCCGAGAAGACCTTTGCTAAATGGCGTGACGGAACCGTGCAAATGTCCGGCCCTAAGGCGGTGCATTTGGTCCAACTGGTTCCAAAAGTGCTTTCTACCGAGGAAAAATTCAGTCTGGTGCAAAAACTCTGGCGAAATTATGATCGGAAGCCTCCAATTTATCTCACCTTTCATCCTGACAGCAATCTTGATGGCCTTGTGCAGGTTTTGACCAACCGAATCGAAGAATCTTTGAACAATCGAATCCCGGAATCGGTGAAACAAAGGTTGTCCTGGCTGTATGACGAGGATTCACAGGCAATCGAAGAATGTCTGAGGCAGCTCGAAGATGCCGAATCGCGCATTGTAGGAAACAGCTTGCTTGAACATGTCGAAGAGTTAAAGTCGGCGGCTAACCGCTGTCTGGAACATGGTGAGTTTACAGGCCATGTTCGTTTCAATTTGCCGTTCGCGCAGGTGGTGATCGAAGTGCGAAACAGACGACCCGGAGAACCAACGCAACCAGTTATGGGTAATTCAGAAGAAAAAGATAGTCAGGCCGGAAAAGAACTTGTACCTCGAAGGGACGACAGGGTAGCAATTTCTAACCCTGCTGACCTACTCAGTGAATTGGTCAAAGATCTGCCCAAGAAAAAGGTTGAAGAGTTGAAAGGAAAAGCTGCCGATGAACTTCTGCGAATTCAGGTGAAACAAACTGAACAAAGAGTTGAGCGCGATGGAATGCGGGAAAAAGTCGGAGACACCATTCAGGCTGCCCGCCTCTTGAATATGGAAGACAACTCTGGATACGAGTTGAAGACGGAGCACATCTCGGATTCATCCAAAACCACAGTTACCATCAAAAAAAATGCGGTCGGGCAGCCGGACGACAGCAAGAAGGTTTCGGCAAAATGCTTTGTTGCGACCGCATGTTACGGCGATGAGAACCACGACGCCCTTCAGACGCTCAGGGCATTCCGCGATGAAGTGCTACAGAGACACCGTGCGGGAAGGATTTTCATCGCTACCTATTACAGATTTGGCCCGCGCGCAGCGGAATTCATTTCAAAGACTCCCCGCATTCGTTTCTTTGTCAGATGCATCCTCGATCGGATTGTTCGAGACCTACGGAGATGAATACCCCGCGGCGTTGTTACCTTTGCGGCACTGAAATGATTCCGATACCATCTGGTCACCAAGGGAGAAAGCTGCCGAAGCATGAAACCAGAGACCATGTCCCGCCCGATGGCTTGTTCTGCGAACCGAAACCCTCGAATCTAATCACGGTTCCCTGCTGCTACGAATGCAACAACAAGCACTCTGATGCCGACGAACAATTCCGCGTACTTACCGCGCTTCAGCTTGGAACAAACGATGCCGGCCGCAAAATCGGGGTGGAGAAAGTTTTCGGTTCAACGATGAAGAAGCTCCGGCAGCCGATGTTTTTCAAGGCGCTCGCGCCGACGATAAGGCTGGCCAAAGTTGCCACGCCTCAAGGCACGGAAGAAGTCATCTATCTAAGCACCGATGCAGCACCTGTAGTGTCGCTGGTAAAAAACATGGTCAAAGGCCTGCTCTATCATTTCCACCCAGAGTTCGATTATCGCTCTCAACGTTTCCATGCGGAGGAAGTTACAGTTGCGAAGCCGCGTCCTGGCGTGTCGGACCTGGGAAATGAGTTACGCGCAATAATCATGAAATATTGCAAGGAAGACGGGCGTGGCAACCACAGCGAATTCCGTTTCTGGAGGCAATTGGAACTAGCGAACCAACATGGTGCGTGGTTACTACTCTTTTACAACGCCGTCGCTTTCATTGTAATCCACGAGCCGTCAACGCGACCGCAGAGAGCTTAGAAGTTATTTGGAGGTAGGGTAGAACTGGATTCGCTCGCGGAAATGGGTCAGTTCTTGATTTTGGCATCATGGGCTTGGTTCGCAGCCATTCGACGGAAGCTTTCCTTCAAGGCGCCTCCCCGTCACCCCTCCGCCCGCAGAATCTCCAGCGGCGGATGATTGGCGATGCCCCAGCTCGTCGCCA